>NZ_JCBCUX010000008.1:0-287510 GCF_059862645.1 Pseudomonas sp. MF08831
CTTGCTCGCGAAGGCGGTGTGTCAGCTACACATGAGTTGACTGACCCACCGCCTTCGCGAGCAAGCCCGCTCCCACAAGTTGACCGAGTTCAACCGCCAACACTGCTCTGCTTGGCTTTTCTGTGGGAGCTGGCTTGCCTGCGATGCAGGCACCTCGGTGTGTCAGGCACACCGGGTTGATGCCATCGCAGGCAAGCCAGCTCCCACATTTGTTTGAGTCCCAGCTTCCAAAATCAGGCCGCCTCGCTTTCGCTTTTGATCTAACCACAAGGCCGCCGTAAGAGCGGAATCCCTATCCGCCATTACCAAAAAGCCGGATATCCCCCGACCTCAAAAAACCACAACAAGCCTAAATCCCCCACCGCCTGGTGCGTCTCCAGAACATGAAATCCGCGCGCGCGCGGATCGCCAGTTTGGTCACCCCACCCGCGTATTGAGGGATCGAGAGATGTCAGTCGCTACCAGCCGTATCGAAGACGCCCCGGTGCACGCCAGCCCGGCGTCCGCAGAAACACTCTACCAATTCGAAGAAACCCCGATACTGGCCCGCCAACGCCAGCAGGAATCCAACGCCCGCAGCTACCCTCGGCGTATCCCGCTGGCGCTCAAGCGCGCCAAGGGCATCTATGTGGAAGATGTCGAAGGCCGCAGTTTTATCGACTGCCTGGCCGGCGCTGGCACCCTGGCGTTGGGCCACAACCACCCGGTGGTGATCGACGCCATTCAGCAGGTACTGAGCGACGAACTGCCGCTGCACACCCTCGACCTGACCACTCCGGTGAAAGACCAGTTCGTGCAAGACCTGTTCGGCCTGCTGCCCACCGAACTGGCACGTGAAGCGAAAATTCAGTTCTGCGGCCCCACCGGTACCGATGCCGTCGAAGCCGCACTGAAGTTGGTGCGCACTGCCACCGGGCGCAGCACCGTATTGTCTTTCCAGGGCGGTTATCACGGCATGAGCCAGGGCGCGCTGAGCCTGATGGGCAGCCTGGGGCCGAAAAAGCCCTTGGGCGCTTTGCTCGGCAATGGCGTGCAATTTCTACCTTACCCTTACGACTACCGTTGCCCCTTCGGCCTGGGCGGCGCCGAAGGCGTGCGGGTCAACCTGCATTACCTGCAAAACCTGCTCAATGACCCGGAAGCCGGCGTGTTGTTGCCGGCGGCAGTGATTGTCGAAGTGGTGCAGGGTGAAGGCGGCGTGATTCCGGCCGATCTCGACTGGCTGCGCGGCCTGCGACGCATCACCGAGCAAGCCGGTGTGGCGCTGATCGTCGATGAAATCCAGAGCGGCTTCGGTCGCACCGGCAAGATGTTTGCCTTCGAGCACGCCGGCATCATCCCGGATGTGGTGGTGATGTCCAAAGCCATCGGCGGCAGCTTGCCACTGGCGGTGGTGGTGTATCGCGACTGGCTCGACACTTGGTTGCCGGGCGCACACGCCGGAACATTCCGTGGCAACCAGATGGCGATGGCGGCGGGCTCGGCGGTGATGCGCTACCTCAAGCAACACGACCTGGCCGGCCACGCCGCCGCCATGGGCGAACGCCTGGGCGAGCACTTGCGCATTCTGCAGCGGGACTTCCCGCAGTTGGGGGATATTCGTGGGCGTGGGCTGATGCTCGGCGTGGAACTGGTAGACCCGAGCGGCGCAGTCGATATCCAGGGCCATCCGCCTGTGCATCGCCAACTGGCGCCGCTGGTGCAGCGCGAATGCCTCAAGCGTGGCCTGATTCTGGAGCTGGGCGGCCGGCACGGCAGTGTGGTGCGCTTCCTGCCGCCGCTGGTGATTACCGCCGCCGAAATCGACCGCGTTGCCGAGATCTTCGGTCGCGCCCTGGCGGCAGCGGTCGCCACCCTCTAATTTTTCGCACGCTTGGTACGTTTCTACAGATATCAGCGCTGCGCGTGGTGCGCAGCCAGTTCTATGAGCGATGGAGAACAGCAATGACCTCAGTATTTGACCGCGACGACATCCTGTTTCAGGTAGTGGTCAACCACGAAGAGCAGTATTCCATCTGGCCCGACTACAAGGCCGTGCCGGAAGGCTGGCGCACCGTGGGTAAGAGCGGCATGAAGAAAGAGTGCCTGGCTTACATCGAGGAAGTCTGGACCGACATGCGCCCGCTGAGCCTGCGCCAGAAGATGGATGGCGCTGCGCTGGCGGGCTGACCCGCTGCAAATCCAATGTGGGAGCGGGCTTGCTCGCGAATGCGGTGTATCAGCTGGCCCATTCGGTGACTGGCCTGCCGCATTCGCGAGCAAGCCCGCTCCCACATAAAGCGTTATTGCGGTGGGTTGGTGTACAGGTAATCCGTCGCCAACGACGCCAACGTCCGTACCCCCACCACCAGCGCCGATTCATCCACAAAGAAGCCCGGATTATGATTCGGCGCGGCTTTGCTCATGTCCTGATCCCTCGGCGTCACCCCCAGAAACACAAACAGCCCCGGCGCTTGCTTGGCATAAAACGAAAAGTCCTCTGCGCCGCCCACCAATGGGGCCTGCACCACATCATCCCTGGCCGCCCAGCGCAGGCTTGGCAGCATGCGCTCGGTCAGCGCCGGGTTATTGATGGTCGGGTCGTACTTCTCGATGATCGTGACTTCGGCCTTGGCGCCGCCACTCTCGGCGATTTTCTCTACCGTCTGGCGCA
Source organism: Pseudomonas sp. MF08831 (assembly GCF_059862645.1). NCBI lineage: Bacteria > Pseudomonadati > Pseudomonadota > Gammaproteobacteria > Pseudomonadales > Pseudomonadaceae > Pseudomonas > Pseudomonas sp. MF08831. The sequence goes on from NZ_JCBCUX010000008.1 coordinate 2,654, forward strand.
CGTCGGCGTGCAGCTTCTGACGAATGCCGTAGTCGTAGGAGCGGATGGTGCCGCTCATGTCCACCGACTCGGGAATGATGTTGTAGCGCGTGCCACCGTTGATGGTGCCAATGCTCACCACCGATGGAAATGACGAGATGTCGGTGCGACGGCTGACCACGGTTTGCAGGCCGACAATGGTCTGCGCGCCGACGGTGATCGGGTCGATGCCGTCCCACGGGCGGCCGGCGTGGGTCTGTTTGCCGAGGATCTTGATGCGCAGGTCATCGGAGCTGGCCAGGGTCGGGCCCGGGCGGTAGGCGATTTGCCCGGCAGGCACGCCGGCCCATACATGCAGGCCGAACACGGCGTCGGGCTTGGGCGCTTGCATCACGCCTTCCTGCACCATCATCTTCGCGCCCCAGGTGTTTTTGCCGTCGGGGATAAAGTCGCTTGGGCCTTCTTCGGCCGGCTGGAAGTAAAACACCACCGTGCCCGGCAGACGGTCGCGCATGCCAGTGAGAATCTTCGCCGTGCTCAGCAGGATTGCGGTGTGGGCGTCGTGGCCGCAGGCGTGCATCACGTCGACTTCCTTGCCCAGGTAGGTGCCCTTGGCTGTGGAGGCGAAGGGCAGGTCGGCGACTTCCTTGACCGGCAGCGCGTCCATGTCGGCGCGCAGGGCGACGGTGGGGCCGGGCAGTGCACCTTTGAGGACGGCGACGACGCCGGTGCGGGCCACGCCGGTTTTTACCTCAAGGCCCAGGTCGCGCAGTTGCTTGGCAACCAATTGGGCCGTGCGCGTTTCGGTGTTGCCCAATTCGGGGTGGGCGTGGATATCGCGGCGCGTTTCCAGCAGGGCCGGTTCGAGGATTTTGGCCTGGGCGGCGATTTCCTCCCGGGCACTGTCCTGGCCGCTGCTGGCGGCAATCACGGCGCTGCTGGCGACCGCGCACAGTGCACCGAAAACCCAGGGGTGTGTCAGACCATTCAAACGCATAAGCAGCTCTTCCTTTTTATTGTTGTGGATCTTTCTCCTGCACGGAGCCTGCGGTCACCACCTGCACGCTCAAGCGCGGCGTGGCCAGATCCAGCCCGGCCTCGTCCAGATGGCGCTTGAGCGACAGGTTGAAGGCCCGCGAGACTTCCCACTGCTTGATCGGCGCAGTCTTGAAGCGCGCCCGCAGGATCGCGCTGCCGGATTCAAAGCTTTCCACGCCTTGAATCTCCAGCGGCGACCAGATGTTGCGGCGTTGCAGTGGGTCGTTGCGCATTTTTTGGCCGACATCGCGCATCAACTTGATCGCGTCGTCGATTTCCATGTTGTAGGGGATCGCCACGCGGAAGATCGCGTAGCCGAATTCACGCGAGTAGTTCTTGATGCTCTTGATTTCGCTGAACGGGATGGTGTGCACGATGCCGTCGATGTCGCGCAGGCGCACGGTGCGGATGGTCAGGCCTTCGACCGTGCCGAGGTGGCCGCCGACGTCCACGTAGTCATCAATCGCCAGGGAGTCCTCGATGATGATGAACAGGCCGGTGATCAAGTCCGCCACCAGCGACTGCGCACCGAAACCGATGGCCAGGCCGATCACACCGGCACCGGCCAGCAAGGGCGTGACGTTCATGCCCATGTTCGCCAGCGCGACGATGGCGGCAATGATAAAGATGGTCACGAACAGCACGTTGCGGATCAGCGGCATCATGGTCTGCGCGCGAGCGTTGGCCAGGCCTTTTCGCGAACGGGTCAGGGCGTGGTGGATGGCGGTGTCGCTGAGGATCCAGATCAGCCAGGCAAACAGCAGCGTGCCGCCGAGGCCGAACAGCTTGACGCTGATTTCATGGCCGTCACCTTCGGTAAACCGGATCAGCGACAAGCCCCATACGCGCAGGCCCAGTTCGATAAACACCAGCCACACCACCAGGTGGGCCAGGGTATAAACGAAGCTTTTCAGGCGCTCGGAGTACAGCGCATGGCGCTTGTGCCCACGCTGCGGCTTGAGCGCGTGACGACGCACCAGGCCGTTGATCACCATGCACAACACCAGCAACACCGTGCACAACAATGACTGACGCAGGGCCGTGCTGGTATCGCCGGCGGACAGGAAGGTGGCAAACAGCGAGATGCCCACCAGCAGCAGCGCCGGCAAATACCAGAAGCTGCCGATGATCGAGAGTGTGTCGGTGAGGGCACGACGCGTCAGGCGGCGCGACAATGGCTGGTTGCGGATCAGGTGCGCGATGGGCCGGCGGAACCGCAGGATAAACACGCCGGTGGACAGCGCGGCCATCACATTGGCGATGGTCGCCGCCGTGTGGGCGAGATGCTGACCGAGGGCCTGCATCATCCGCGGGTCGCTCAGCGCCTCGCCAAAAGCGGCAAAGCTGCCGATCAGCCACAGCGGGCGGAAGGCCTGATGACGCAGGATGTACAGCGCGCGGTGGCGGTGCGGGCCGTCGAGTACCGAAAAGGCAATCACGCAGATGGCCGAGAAGCAGGTACCGACCACCAACGCGTAAGCCAGCACCATCGCCAAGGATTTACCCAGCGAAGAAGGCAGGGCGTAACTCAGGTACACCGTGATCACCAGCGCGATCAACCACGGCCCCAGTTTGCGCAGGGCGAAGCGCAGCATGTCCCAGGTGCGCGGGTGTTGCGGCAGTTCCTCGGGCAGCCCGAAGCGCTCGCGCACACGGTGGCTGAGCCAGATCAGCGCCGCGGCCAGCAGGCTCCACACCGCCAGGATCACGGCAAAACCGAAAATGATTGGCAGCCATTCACTGGCGGGCAGCATCAGGGCGCCGAGTTCATCCTTGGCCAGGTCGACCTCGTTGGACCAGCGTTGCACCGGGCTGTCGGCGCCGGAGAACTGCTGCTCGAGGCCGGACAGCGTGCTGCCGATCAACCCGAGCACGCCTTGTTCGGCGGCGGGTTGGGCTTTTTGCGTGGCTTCGCGCAGTTTCTTCAGGTCGCTCAACAGCTGGGTGCGCTGCTGGTCGTTTTCGAGGGTCTTGATCACTTCGTCCAGCGACTGCCCCAGCGGCACATCGGCCTGGGGTGGAGTCTTGTTGGCGCTGCCAAGCAGGCCGGGCAAGCCCACGGCTTGGGCAGGCGCTATTGGCAGCAACATCAGCAGGGCGATCAGGCAGTAAGAGGGCAGAGCAAAAAGACGCGAGAGCACGAGGCGGTCAACCTTGAAAACGACGAATTGACGGAGTGTACGAGGCCGTTATGCCCAATGCGAGTGCATTTGTCATTCCGCCAGTTTGGCGAGGATCTTGTACACCACGGTGCCGAGGATCAGCAGCATGCCAATCCACATGCCAAACACGCCGACCGGCTTGTCGCGAAAGTTGAAGCCGACGGTCAGCAGGATCATGCCGATGATGATCGGGATGAGCATGGCGTGGAAGGAGGACATGGAGATCATGGGGCGACGGCCTTGTCAGAGTGGGAATACTGACAAGTCTAGGTCGGATTGCTAGAAGTGGGCGTGATATGGGTCAGGTTTGTGCCTAACCAAATGTGGGAGCGGGCTTGCGCGCGAATGCGCAGCGTCAGTCACTGAATCTGTTGACTGATGTACCGCATTCGCGAGCACGCCCGCTCCCACATTTTTGACTGCGTTCAGCCTTTCAGATCAGGGCAGATCGCGGCTCGCATAGAACGCGCCCAGCACCTTCACCAGGTGCGCCAGGTCGTGGCTGCCGCACAGTTCACGGATCGAGTGCATGGCAAACGTCGGCAGGCCGATGTCTACAGTGCGCACGCCCAGGTGGCTGGCGGTGATCGGGCCGATGGTCGAGCCGCAGCCCATGTCGCTGCGCACCACGAAGCTCTGCACCGGGACTTCCTGAGCCATGCACAGGTGGCGGAAGAAGCCGGCGGTTTCGCTGTTGGTGGCGTAACGCTGGTTGCTGTTGACCTTGATCACCGGACCCGCGTTGAGTTTCGGGCCGTGGTTGGCGTCGTGTTTCTCGGCATAGTTGGGGTGCACACCGTGAGCATTGTCCGCTGACACCAATAGTGATTTCTGAATGGTGCGTACGAATTCATCACCCTCAGGCAACAGGCGGCGCAATGTCTGTTCCAGCATCGGGCCATCGGCACCGCACGCCGAGCAGGAGCCGACTTCTTCGTGGTCGTTGCACACCAGCACGCAGGTTTCGTCGGTTTCGCTGGTGAGCAAGGCTTGCAGGCCGGCATAGCACGACAGCAGGTTGTCCAGGCGCGCACCGGCGATGAAGTCACCATTGAGGCCAATCACCGCGGCGCTTTGGGTGTCGTAGAAGCTCAGCTCGTAGTCGAGCACCACGTCGGCGTTCAAACCATGTTCACGCGCCAGTTGCTCGGTGAGCACGGCGCGAAAGTCCACGCGTTCGTCACCGGCAAATTGCGCGAGGATCGGTGGCAGCTCGGTCTGCGCATTGATCGCCCAGCCCTGGTTGGCTTCACGGTTCAGGTGAATGGCCAGGTTGGGGATGATGGCAATGGGCAGCTTGAAGTCGATCAGTTGGCTTTCGACTTTGCCGTCACGGCGGAAGGTCACGCGGCCGGCCAGCGACAGGTCGCGGTCGAACCACGGCGCCAGCAGCGCGCCGCCGTAGACTTCCACGCCCAATTGCCAGAAGCCTTGGCGTTGCAGCTCCGGCTGGGGCTTGACGCGCAAGCACGGGCTGTCGGTGTGGGCGCCGACCAGGCGAATCCCGCCTTGCAGCGGCGAATGACGACCGAGCTTGAAGGCGATGATCGACGAATCGTTACGGGTCACGTAGTAACGGCCGTTGGCCTCGGTGGTCCAGGTTTCGCGCTCGTCGAGACGCTGATAACCGGCCGCTTCCAGGCGCTGGGCGAGGGCGGCAGTGGCATGAAAAGGAGTAGGGGAGGCCTTGAGGAAGTCGATCAGGCCTTGATTCAACGCTTCGCGCATAAATAGCTCCAGACAGCAATGCGCGGAGTTTACCGTTCGATGGCGAGAACTGCACATAACAAATGTGGCAGCGGGCGTGCTCGCGAATGCGGTGTGTCAGTCACTGAATGTGTATCTGATACACCGCATTCGCGAGCAAGCCCGCTCCCACATTTAATGCATTGCCAACTTTAGAACGGTGCAGGGCACTCGAAGCGCAAACGCTCGCCACTTTGCGGATGGGTAAAGCTCAGCATGCTCGCGTGCAGGCACAGGCGTGGCCAGGCGGCCAGCGCTTGTTCGTGGGCGTACAGGCCATCACCGAGCAGTGGATGCCCGATCGACAGCATGTGCACGCGCAACTGATGCGAACGCCCGGTGATCGGCGTCAGCTCGACGCGGCACCAGTCGCCGCAACGCTCCAATACCTTCCAGAAGGTCAGCGCGTGTTTACCGAACTCGTGGTCGACCACATGGCGGGGCTTGGTCGGCGGGTCGTAGCGCAGGGGCAGGTCGATGCTGCCGCTGTCCAGTGCCGGCTGGCCCCACGCCAGGGCGGTGTAGGCCTTTTCGGTTTCGCGGTCGTGAAACTGGCGCGACAGTTCGCGGTGGCTATCGGCGTCCCGCGCGAGCAGGATGATCCCTGAGGTTTCCCAGTCCAGGCGATGGACAATACGGGCTTCGGGGTAGCCGTTTTCCTGCAGCCGGGTGATCAGGCAGTCCTTGTTGTCATCGGCACGGCCGGGCACCGAGAGCAGCAGGGTCGGCTTGTTCACCACCAGGACAGCGTCGTCCTGGTGCAGGATATGGATAGTGGACAGCGGCATTAAACAGCCTCGTAACAAACGCCAACGGCGGCTCGCCCACCCGGCTCCCCAACAGGGATCAAGGTGACCGAGCCGCCGTGGCGGCCGCCTGTTCGATTAACGATCAGGCAGGGTGATATTGAGTTCCAGAATCGAGCAGCTGCCGTCGTTTTCCAGGGCGACATGCACGTCATCGTTGCCGATATTGACGTACTTGCGGATCACCTCGACCAGTTCCTTCTGCAAGGCTGGCAGGTAATCCGGGGTGCTGCGTTGGCCGCGTTCGTGCGCCACGATGATCTGTAGACGCTCTTTCGCTACCGACGCGGTACTTGGCTTTTTGTTGGCGCGAAAGAAGTCGAGAAATTTCATTGTTTAGTTGCCTCCAAAGATACGCTCGAAGAATCCCTTCTTCTTAACATCGAGGAAGCGATGTTCCACGGTCTTGCCCAGCAAGCGATCAACGGCATCGCTGTACGCCTGGCCGGCGTCGCTCTGGTCGTCAAGAATCACCGGAACGCCCTGGTTGGAAGCCTTCAGGACGGCCTGGGATTCCGGGATCACGCCCAGCAGGGTCACTGCGAGGATTTCCTTCACGTCTTCAACGCCAAGCATTTCGCCGTTACTGACGCGCTCAGGGTTGTAGCGGGTGAGCAGCAAGTGCTCCTTGATCGGGTCCTGGCCTTCTTCGGCGCGCTTGGACTTGCTGGCCAACAGGCCCAGCATGCGGTCCGAGTCACGTACCGAGGAGACTTCCGGGTTGGTCACCACGATGGCTTCATCGGCAAAGTACATCGCCAGGTGAGCACCGGTTTCGATACCGGCCGGCGAGTCACATACCACGTATTCGAAAGTTTCTTTGAGTTCGGCGAGTACTTTGCCTACGCCTTCTTTGGTCAGCGCGTCTTTGTCGCGGGTCTGGCTGGCGGCCAGTACGTACAGGTTCTCAAGGCGCTTGTCCTTGATCAAAGCCTGTTGCAGGTTGGCTTCGCCGTTCACCACGTTGACGAAGTCGTACACCACGCGGCGTTCGCAGCCCATGATCAGGTCGAGGTTACGCAAACCGACGTCGAAGTCGACGATGACTGTCTTGTGGCCGCGCAGAGCGAGGCCGGTACCGATAGCGGCGCTGGTGGTGGTCTTACCCACACCACCCTTGCCGGATGTAACCACGAGAATCTTGGCCAAGGTGTTTCACCCCTAAGGAAAAAGGACTTTTCAGCCCCTGAAAAACATCTCTTGGAACTCGCTGCAGGCGGACAGCCTTTGTAGGAAAAGATGTGGTTTCCCAAGGGGAAACGCCAACTTCGAATATTCCTACGCAAATCTTGCCGGTTTCGCTGTGCTATCAGAGTCTAGAGATGCTTGGAAAATGCGGCAGTATCCGTTAAAGACGGATGATGTTCAACACATCGCCCGACAGGCTGACTTGTACCCCGGCCCCCCACAGCGGATCACGGCGCAAATCTTCTGAAACCTTGTACTGGCCTGCGATGGACACTAGCTCAGCGGTCAACTGCTGGCAAAAAATACGCGCCTTGGTATCACCCTTGATGCCGGCGAGGGCACGTCCGCGCATCGGGCCGTATACATGGATGTTGCCATCGGCGAGAAGTTCCGCGCCCGGACTGACAGGCGCGATCACCACCAGGTCGCCGCCCTGGGCGTAAATCTGCTGCCCGCCGCGTACGGGAGAGGTGATGATCTTTGTAGGCTTGACGGTGGGCTCCGGCGGTTTCTCCGGTTTTTTCTTCACTTCACCTTCGCTCGGGTCCAGCGGTCGCTCGCGGGCACCCGACGGCGGCAGTACTGGCAGTTCAATAGCGATTGCCGCAGCGATGTCTTCAATACGGCTGGCGCGAATCGCCAGGGTGCGCAAACCATGCGAGCGGCAAACGCGCATCAGCCCGGGCAAATCAATCGCGCCCTGGCCGGCCGGGAGTTTGTCCAGGGCCAATACCAGCGGGGCATTGTTGAAGAAGTTCGGCGCCAGGGCGACCTTGGCGGCCAGTTGGCGGTCCAGGGCATCGAGGTCATTGCGGGCCAGTTCCAGCACGGTGATGGCGAGCATGCTGCCTTTCAGCTGGAACACGGGATCTTGGTCTAGCGGTTCGGTTTGGCTCATGGTCGGCAAAAGCGGCTTGTCACGAAAAGTGTCGAGACTTATAACGAGAACATCCACGGGCCGCAAGCCGAGTCGAACGTTGTAGAATGCGCGGCCCTGTCTTTACCGGAATCTGTAATGGATCGCCCGCGTTTTCGAGCTGTATTTTTTCACCCGCGTTTTTGGCTGCTATGGCTGGGGCTCGGCCTGCTGTGGCTGATCACCCAGTTGCCATACCGCGCGTTGTTGACCATTGGTCGTTTATTAGGCGCGGGCATGTACCGCGTGGCTGGCGAACGCCGCCGCATCGCCGCGCGCAACCTGGAACTGTGCTTTCCGGAAAAATCCGCCAAAGAGCGCAAGAAGCTGCTCAAGGAAAATTTCGCCTCCACCGGCATCGCGTTTTTCGAGATGGCCATGAGCTGGTGGTGGTCACGTCAGCGCCTGGCACGCCTGGCCCATGTCGAAGGGCTGGAGCACCTCAAGCAGGCGCAGCTGGATGGCAAGGGTGTGATTCTTATGGCCCTGCACTTCACCACGTTGGAAATCGGCGCAGCGCTGCTCGGCCAGAAACACACCATTGATGGCATGTACCGCGAGCACGGTAACCCGCTGTTCGACTTAGTTCAGCGCCGTGGCCGCGAGCGGCATAACCTCGATTCCCTGGCGGTAGAACGCGAAGACGTGCGCGGCATGCTCAAGTTGCTGCGCGCCGGCCGCGCCATCTGGTACGCACCGGACCAGGACTACGGCGCCAAGCAAAGTATTTTTGTGCCGCTGTTCGGCATTCAGGCCGCCACCGTCACCGCCACCAGCAAATTTGCCCGCCTGGGCAAGGCGCTGGTGGTGCCGTTCACCCAGGAACGCCTGGCCGATGGCAGTGGTTACCGCCTGGTGATCCACCCGCCGTTGACCGACTTCCCGGGCGAAACCGATGAGATCGACTGCCTGCGCATCAACCAGTGGGTCGAGGCGTCGGTTCGCGAATGCCCGGAGCAATACCTGTGGACCCATCGGCGTTTCAAGAGCCGGCCACCGGGTGAACCCAAGCTGTACGAAAAACGCCGTCGATAACGCTTTCTGCCCCACATGGAGTGATGCAATGCGCCCAACTGAACCGGTCACAGGCTTGATTCTTTCCGGCGGCGGGGCGCGAGCGGCGTATCAGGTGGGGGTCCTGGCAGCGATTGCCGAATTGCTGCCGCCAGGGGCGCCCAATCCCTTTCCGGTGATTGTCGGCACGTCAGCAGGGGCGATCAATGCGGTGAGTCTTGCCAGCGGCGCGACTGATTTCACCGCTGCCATCGAGCGCCTCACGGCCTTCTGGCAGGGCTTTCGCAGCCATCGGGTGCTGCGCAGCGACTGGCCCGGGGTTATCCGCCAGGCCAGTCGTTTCTTGATCCACAGCTTGCTCGGCCTGGGGGCTCAGGTGCCGGTCGCGTTGCTCGACAGCACGCCGTTGCGCGCATTGCTCAAAGACAAGCTGCACCTGGACGGCATCGATGCGGCCATCCGTAACAACCACCTGCGCGCGGTCGCGGTCACGGCTTTCGGCTATGAGTCCGGGCAGGCAGTGACGTTCTATCAGGGCGGCGGCACTATCGATGCGTGGCTGCGCCATCGGCGTATCGGCATGCCCACCCAACTCACGGTTGAACACTTGCTGGCCAGTTCGGCGATCCCTTTGCTGTTTGCTCCGGTCAAACTCGATCAGGAGTATTTCGGCGATGGCGCGGTGCGCCAATCCGCGCCGATCAGCCCGGCCTTGCACCTGGGCGCCAGTCGGGTGCTGGTGGTGGGCGTGAGTGGCAATCCGCGCGGCAATGAGCCTTCCACGCAACGCACCTACACCGGCCAGGAACCCACCCTGGCGCAGATCGGTGGGCACATGCTCAACAGCACGTTCATTGACAGCCTGGAGAGCGATATCGAATTGCTCGAGCGTCTGAACCAGTTCAGCCACGTGTTGCCGGTGGATGCGGCGATCCAGGGCCTGGCCCCGGTGGAGGTATTGGTGATTGCGCCGAGCCAGCCGATCGACGAGATCGCCGCGCGGCATCGCCAGGAATTGCCGGCGGCGTTGCGCCTGTTCCTGCGCGGGCCGGGTGCGACCAAAACCAGCGGGGCAGGGGTGCTGAGTTACCTGTTGTTCGAGGCGGGGTATTGCAGCGAGTTGATCGAGTTGGGCAGGAAGGATGCGTTGGCCAAGCGCGCGGAACTGTCGAGGTTCTTGGGCCTGTCGCCGCTATAAAGGTGGGAGCGGGCTTGCTCGCGAAGGCAGTGGATCAGCCCGCAGATTGGGTGACTGACACACCGCTTTCGCGAGCAGGCCCGCTCCCACCTTTGTTTTGCCGTGTTATTTAGAAGTGGTACTTGACCAGGAAGCTTGCGGTGTCCTGGTTGGTCTTGAACGCGCCGGAATCTTCAATCCCGTACTTGTTCTTCCAGTAGTCGTATTCAAAACCCACATACAACTGTTTCTCGCCCCAGTGCAGCGCCTTGCCCAGGTCGTATTTAACCTGTGGGTTGAAGTGCAGGTTGGCGTGGTAAGTGCCACGGGCGTTCTTGTCGTTGTCCACCACCCAGTCCATGAAGCCGTCGATCAACACGTTGGAGTTGCCCACTGGAAGGGTGTACGACCAGACCGGGGTGATCTGCCAGACGCCATCACCCGGGCGATTGCCTTCGGTTTGACGTTGATAGAAGTTCAACTGGAAGTAGTCGAAACCCGGGATGTTCAAGTCAAAACCCGGGCCCAACAGGTACGACTCGTTATCGCCTTCGCCGAACTCGTAAGTGAAGGCCAGCAATACATCTTTGATCGGGCCGAATGACAAATCCTTGTCGAAAATCTTGCCGAACGACAAACGCGGGCTGAACTCGCCGTAGTAGGTACTTGGGCCGACGTTGCCGTCTTCCTTGCCGTTGTAAAAGATGCGGTCGACGAACAAGAAGTTGTCGCCGTACTTCCAGGCATCGGCATGTTCAAACGTGACGGTCTGCTGAATCTGCGGGTTGACGGTGAAGTTCTTGCCCCATAGATACGTCAGGCTGTTGTTTTGCCACTGCAACAGATCGCCCGCAACGGCTTGGCCACCGGCCAGCAGGGATCCTGCCAGCATCAGGCCTTTCAACATAGGTTTCATTCGGTTGCTCCCGAGTCAAAGTTTTATGGTTGTTTTTCTACGCAGGCGCTCTGGTGTGGCGCCTTTTGGTTCGCTGCAAAAATCGTCTGTCTGGTCAGCTTTAATGCTTTTAGCAAGAGCTGCGCCAAGGTGTTTAAAAAGCCAAAAAATCCCCGTCGGCTGCAGAAACTGCAGTCGAATTCCGGGGACTTTTGCGCACTTTGGCAGCCACTGCGGGGCCGGGATAAGTTGGCCCTGCAGTCAGCTTTTACATTCGCTGTTTTTTTTTGAGTCGATTCGAGCGGGCGCGGAGAATACTGGCTCCCAGGCCTTGGCTCAAGTGCGCTGTTAGAGAGCGCGTGGGGCAAGAATAGGGCGCGGCGTGTGGCCGGCCCCGGGTGGATGGCGTGCATGTGCGTGTTTCCTGTTGTTTATTATTTTTGTTGTTTTTAAAAACAGGTGGAATCAATGCGTGTGGGCGACAACGGGGCGTTCAGCACCTCCCAGAATGTTGAACAGTACATTCAGCGACAGCGCGCTGAGGGTGGCCATGGCAATTCCGCTGTGGGTAATCGGGCTCATCCATAAGGGCAATTGCGCGAAGAACTCCGGACGCACCACCGGAATCAGGCCCATGCCGATGCTTACCGCCACCAGCAATTGGTTACGCCGGTCGGTGATATCGGCTTCCTGCAGGATTTTGATCCCGGTCGCCGCGACCATGCCGAACATGGCAATTGCCGCGCCGCCGAGGACCGCCGGTGGAATCGAGGCCACCAGAAAGGCGGCTTTGGGCAACAGGCTGAGCACAATCAAAAACGCGCCGGCCATGATCGTCACCGAGCGGCAACGCACGCCCGTCATCTGCACCAGGCCAATGTTCTGCGCGAACGAGGAATGGGTAAACGTATTGAAGAAGCCGGCAAAAAACGAGGCGCCGGCATCACACAGCAGGCCACGGCGCAGCATTTTTGGGGTGACGTCCTGACCGGTGATTTTGCCCAGGGCGAGGAACATGCCGGTGGACTCGACAAAGATGATGACCACCACCAGGCACATCGACAGGATCGGCGCCAGCTCGAACCGGGGCATGCCGAAATGCAACGGCGTCACCACCTGCACCCACGGCGCCTGGGCCAGGCCGCTGAGGTCAACCATGCCGATCATGCCGCACAGGCCATAGCCGAGCGCCATGCCGATCAGCACCGAGATGTTCACCCAGAAGCCGCGCATGAAACGGTTGATCAGCAGGATGGTGCCCAATACCAGTGCGGCAATCGCCAGGTAGACCGGCGAGCCGAACGTGGCGGCGGCGCTGCCTCCGCCGGCCCAGTTCACGGCCACTGGAAACAGCGACAGGCCGATGGCGGTGATCACGGTGCCGGTGACCAACGGCGGGAAAAAACGCACCACCTTGGACATGAACGGCGCGATCAACAGGCCGAAGAACCCTGCGGCAATGGTTGCGCCGAAGATCCCCTGCAAGCCGATACCGGGCATGCCCGCCATCGCCACCATGCTGCCGACGGCGGCAAAACTGGCGCCCATCATCACCGGCATGCGGATGCCCACCGGGCCGATGCCGAACGACTGCACCAGGGTGGCGATACCGGCAACCAGCAGGTCGGCGTTGATCAGAAAGGCGATTTCTTCACGGCTCAAACCGGCGGCTTGGCCAATGATCAGGGGCACGGCGACGGCGCCGCCGTACATCAGCAAGACGTGTTGCAGGCCTACCAGAATCAGTTGCAAGAGGGGCAGCCGCACCATGGCGGGCGCGGCAGGAGTCTGCGGTTCTAACTGGGACATGCAACACCTCGAATCTTTTTATTTTTGTGTTGTTTGGCATTCAATTGCCATTTGGAACGCGATCGGTAAATCGACGCAAATCCCCTGTGGGAGCGGGCTTGCTCGCAAAAGCGGTGTGTCATTCAACTCATCAGTGACTGAACGATCACATTCGCGAGCAAGCCCGCTCCCCCATTTGGATCTGCATCAGGCTGTCAGTTTGTGCGCGCCCCCTGATTGATCCAGGTGCCGATCAGGTCGCGCTCCTGCTGAGTCATCTGGGTGATGTTGCCCAGCGGCATGATCTGGCTGGCGACGGCTTGCGCCTGAATGCGCGGGGCCAATTGCTGGATCTGCTGGGGCGTATCGAACATCACGCCCGCCGGCGCGGTACTGAACAAGGGGCTGGTCGGCTTGGCCGAATGGCACACGGCGCAGCGTTCCTGAATCACCCCATGCACCTTGTCAAAATCAATCGATGCCTGGGCCGGTGCTGCTTCGGCGGGGGCCGGTGCGGGTGCCGCTGGCGCAGCCGGTTTGAGCCCACCACCCAGTGCCGTTTCCGGCAGAGGCTGGTACTCGATGGCCGCCGGAGCCTTGGCCACCTCCGGAGCAGTCGACACCGGTTTTGGGCCGGTCACGTACGCCAGGCAAATCATCGCCAATGCGCCAACCGGCAAGGTCCACGCGTACTTCTGGCTGTTGTGACGGGTGTTGAAGTAGTGCCGCACCAACACGGCTGCCACCGCGATACCTGCGAGGATCAGCCAGTTGTATTGGCTGCCGTAGGTGCTCGGGAAGTGGTTGCTGATCATGATGAACAGCACCGGCAGGGTGAAGTAGTTGTTGTGCCGTGAGCGCAGCAAGCCTTTGGCGGGCAGTGCCGGGTCCGGCGTGCGGTTCTCGGCAATCGCCGCTACCAGCGCACGCTGGGCCGGCATGATGATGCGGAACACGTTGCCGACCATGATGGTGCCGATCACGGCGCCCACGTGCAGGTACGCACCACGGCCGCTGAACACTTTGCTGAAGCCGTATGCAGCGCCAATCAACAGCACGAACAGGATCAGGCCGAGCAGGGCAGGGCGCTTGCCCAGGGCCGAGTCGCACAGAAAGGAGTAGATGAACCAGCCGACCAGCAGCGAGCCGAGGCCCAGCAACACACCTTCCGGACCGCTGAGGCTGCTGCCCGGGGCCAGCAGGTACAAGGTCGGGTTGGCGTAGAACACCACGCACAGCAGCGCGATGCCGGACATCCAGGTGAAATAGGCTTCCCATTTGAACCAATGCAGGTTGTCCGGCATGGTCGGCGGGGCCAGTTTATATTTTTCCAGGTGGTAGATACCGCCACCGTGGATCGCCCACAAGTCACCGGCGAGGCCGTCCTTGGGGTTGACGCGATTGAGGTTGTTTTCCAGCCAGACGAAGTAGAACGAAGCGCCGATCCAGGCGACGCCGGTGATCATGTGAACCCAGCGCACGCTCAGGTTCAGCCATTCCATCAAATGTGCTTCCACAGTCTTTACCTCTCGCCTGTCACTCTGTTGTCGAGTGATCAGACCTTCTCTTATTGGTGGGGGGCGAGGATCAACCGCTCATCCTCTTTGAAAAAATGCTCATCGCAGTTATTGCCGGTGCCACTGCGATCAACCACCAGGAAGTCATCCCGCTTTTCGATCGTCAGCACCGGGTGGTGCCAGACGCCGCGATGGTAATTAATGCCCTGCCTGCCGTTGGTGACGAAGGCGCGGACCAAGCCCGATACAGGTGCATCGCCAAGTGGCGCGACCACGATCAGAAAGGGGTTGCCGAGCAGCGGAATGAAAGCCTGGCTGCCCAGCGGGTGTCTCTCCAGCATGCACACGGTCAGCGGCATGTCCTGCGCGTCGGCGCGGAAGATGCTGATGATCGCGTTGTCTTCAGGCTGCGCGGTTTCTACCGTTGCCAGCTTGTGAAAGCGCATGGTCGACCCGTTGTTGATCATGAAGTGATCGCTGCCATCGGTTTCGATAACGTCTCCGAAAGGGGCGAAGGCTTCTTTGGTCAGGGGTTCGATCACTAGTGTGCGCATGGCTGTCTTCTTATCCGGATTCTGTGTTGTGTGTTCTGGCGCCTTCGCGAGCAAGCCCGCTCCCACCTGTTGATGTGCGAATACATTCAAATGTGGGAGCTGGCTTGCCTGCGATGGGCTCACCGCTTATTTAGCTACTTTGCCCAAAACCCGCAGGCGGCTCACACCACCATCCGGGAACACATTCAGGCGAATGTGAGTGATCGGGCCCAGCGCCTTGATTTGCTCGGCGAAGGTGTGTTCAGCGTGCATTTCCAGTTTCTGCGCCGGCAGCAGTTCGCGCCAGAACAGCGATTGGGTTTCGATCTGGCTGTCGGTGCCGCCCTTCACGAACGCGCCCTGGATAGAGCACGTGTCCGGGTAGTTGCCCTTGAAGTGCAGGGTGTCGACGATGATTTTTTCGATCTCGCCCGGGTGACCCAGCGCGACGATCACCCAGTCATTGCCTGGCGTGCGACGACGTGCGGTTTCCCAGCCGTCGCCCATGTTGATGCCACGCCCAGGGTTGAGGATGTTGCTCATGCGGCCGAAGTGTTCATCGGAGCAGGCCAGCGCACGACCACCGTTCAAGGCAGCGGCCAGGTCGACTTGTTCGTTGTCGCCCACCGACGACCAGTCGCGGAACGGCACGCCGTAGACGCGCAGACGGGCTACGCCGCCATCCGGGTAGATGTTGAAGCGCAGGTGGCTGAACGCTTTGTCGTTGTTGATCTCGTGGTAGTGGTGGCTGTTGCCTTGCAGCTCGACGGCCGACAGCACTTCCACCCACTGAGTGTTTTCATCAGGATCGCCCGAGGCCAGGAAGCACGCCTCCAGGGACGCCGACGGTGGGAAGTTGCCGGTGAAGAATGAAGTGTCGATGTCCACGCCTTTGATCGAGCCGGGCACGCCCAGTCGGATCACCGCGCTGTCGTAGCCTTCGAAGCGCTTGCGGCGCGACTCCCAGCCGTCCATCCACTTGCCGTTATCATCGAAAACGCCCTCCTTCCACACAGCCGGGGTCGGCTGGAACAGGCGGTTGGCGTCAGCGAACCAGTCATCGGTCACCGAAAGGATCTTGGTGCCCAGACGGGCGTCGGCCAAGTTGACGAACTTCTCGAAAGGTACGGCGTAAGCTTTCATTCTTCTTGTCTGCCTTAAATAGAGTGGCTTGGGATGCTCGCCAGGCCCTGGGCGTCATGAGCGCTCGGGCCAGGTCTGCTAAAGGGTCAGTAATCGGAACAACGCGATTTTGTTGATCTCGGCCAGGGCGCATTTGAATTCGGCGTCTACCGAGTTGTGAATGCGCGTTTCGAACGCGGCGAGGATCTGGTGCCGGTTGCTGCCTTTTACCGCCATGATGAAGGGAAACTTGAACTTGGCCTTGTAGGCATCGTTCAGCTCGGTGAAGCGAGAAAACTCCTCGCTCGAGCATTGGTGAATACCGGCGCCAGCCTGTTCATGGGTGCTGGCTTCGGTCAGTTGGCCCTGGACGGCAGCTTTGCCGGCCAGGTCCGGGTGAGCGTTGATCAGGGCCAACTGGCTGGCATGATCGGCGCTCAACAGGATGTCGCTCATGCGCTGGTGCAGGGTTTCGATCTGGTCGATCGACGCGTCCTGGCCCAGGTCGAAGGCCTTTTCGGCCACCCATGGCGAATGTTCGTAGATGTCGGCGAAGGCTGTCACGAATGCCTCGCGGCTCAGGCTCGACGGTTTCAAGGTTTGGAACGCAGTCATTTCGCCGCTCCCGTGTACGGGTGGGTGTCGTGCCAGTGGCGGGCAATGTCGACGCGGCGGGTGAACCAGACGTGCTCATGGCCCTTGGCGTATTCGAGAAACCGCTTGAGGGCGGCGAGGCGCGCCGGGCGGCCGATCAGGCGGCAATGCAGGCCGATGGAAAGCATTTTCGGTGCGTCGGCGCCTTCGGCATACAGCACGTCGAAGGCATCCTTGAGGTACTCGAAAAAGTCATCGCCCTTGTTGAAACCCTGCACCTGGGTGAAGCGCATGTCGTTGGTGTCCAGGGTGTAGGGGATCACCAGGTGCGGCTTGCCGGTGGGGTTGTTGGGTTCCCAGTAGGGCAGGTCGTCGTCGTAGGTGTCGCAGTCGTACAGAAAGCCGCCTTCCTCCATCACCAGCCGCCGGGTGTTGGGGCCGGTGCGTCCGGTGTACCAGCCCAATGGGCGCTCGCCGGTCAGCTCGGTGAGGATGCGGATGGCTTCGAGCATGTGCTCGCGCTCCTGGGCCTCGTCCATGTACTGGTAGTCGATCCAGCGATAACCGTGGCTGCAGATCTCATGGCCGGCGGCGACCATCGCGCGGATCACATCCGGGTGGCGCTGGGCGGCCATGGCCACGGCGAAGATGGTCAGCGGGATGTCGAATTCTTTGAACAATTTGAGGATGCGCCACACGCCGGCACGGCTGCCGTATTCATACAGCGACTCCATGCTCATGTTGCGCTCGCCTTGCAGCGGCTGGGCCGAGACCATCTCCGAAAGGAATGCCTCGGACTCTTTGTCGCCGTGCAAAATGTTGCGCTCACCGCCTTCTTCGTAGTTGAGTACGAAAGACAGCGCGATGCGTGCCTTGCCCGGCCAGTGGGGGTGAGGAGGGTTACTGCCGTAACCGATCAGGTCGCGTGGGTAGTCAGCGCTCACTGCAGTCTTCCTTCTTGTTCGTCGTAGTAGCGATGAGTGATTGTATACAACTTATCGCCGACTTTGTAAGCCCGCATTTCTGCATTTTTTCTGAACGGCTTGCGTTCAAGTTACTGCAAGAAACCTGCCTGACTGGTCAGCTAAACGCTAAAAAGATTTTCTCGGATGCGCAGCGGTGGGCGCTGGCTGGCCGGCGATCGTCTGAATTGGTTTTATCGGCTGCAACGCTGTGGTCGGCGAGCCGGCGGCAGCGAGGCGCGGGATATTTATTGAATTTATTGTGTACAATTTTTTTAGAAAGTGTCTTAATCAGCCGTCACCGGCTTTTTCACTGCCCTGAAAAAGTGCGGATCACTTTTCTACTGCCTACGGGAGGCGCAAAGACGCCATGGGACGCTTGACCACACACGTTTTGGACGCCGCACATGGCTGCCCCGGCAGCGCAATCAAGGTCGAACTGTACCGCGTCGAGGGCGCGCAGCTGGAACTGGTCGCCACCGCCGTGACCAACAGCGACGGCCGTTGCGACGCGCCTTTGCTGCAAGGTGACGATTACCGCAGCGGTGTGTACCAGGTGCAATTCAGCGCCGGCGATTATTACCGGGCCCGCGGTGTGCAGCTTCCCGAGCCGGCTTTTCTGGATGTGGTGGTGCTGCGTTTTGGCATCAGCGCTGAACAGGACCATTACCATGTGCCCCTGCTGATTTCGCCTTACAGCTATTCCACCTATCGCGGTAGCTGAGCGTCACCTCGCTTCACACCCCCAAAGCTCTTCGTTGGTTTTTCGCCCGCCCACACTGCGGGCTTTTTTTTGCCTGTTGCGCGTTCAACTATCTAGCCCCTCTGAATGTCGGTGATGCCTAGGCTGGCGTTTTCCTCAGAAGAAAACACAAATGGCCTCGTCCCCAGATCACCCAGGCGTTTTGCCCTCTTTCACTTCCGTGCCCGAAGACGTTGACGCTGTTGTCGCCGCCGAAGCCCAATTGCAGGCCATTCGAGATCAACTGACCCGGCGGATCAACCGGTTTACCCATCCCAGCCGTCTGATCAATCAGCTCGCTCTTGCCGATTGGCGCTTAAGCGAATCGGTGCGCGCACTGGCACAGCTGATAGGGCGCTCGCCCAAAATCCTGCGCGTGATCCGTGCTCAACTGCGCAAAGCATTTGAGATTGAACCGGACACTCTGCTGTTTACCGAGCCCAAGCGCCCGGGCGCACCGCAGATCATCAACAGCTTGACCGAGCGGGCCTTATCACTGCTGGCGCGGCCCTCGGTGCCTATCAATGTCAATCAATTCACCACGCTCAGCATAAAAGGGCAGCCAAGCCGTCGGTTGTCCTATACCCCTTTGCAAGCGTTGCAGCGAGTCATTGCGATGCGCCTTTTTGAGCGGCTGGCGCAGGTGGCAGACCGCTATTGGGACACATTGGCGCAAGGCTCCTGGCTCACACGCCGCGAGCGCTGGGTTGAGCTGCACGCAGAACTGTTCGCTGACCGGGCCTTCATGGCGCGGCAATTGGATGAGCTATCACCGGCGGGCATGCGCCTGGTGCAGGCGGTGATCGATGCCCCGACCGCGCCTGCACGCCACCGTGCAGGCGGGGATTGGGCCAGCGTACGGGTAGGGCAACTGATGTGGCCCGGCACGCCTGCGGTGGTAATCCCTGGCGTATTGCACCTTTATCGTGAGGGTGATCCCGCACAGTCGCCGCAGGTGGTGTACCTGCCGGGTGTGGCCCGCACGTTCTACGAGTACCCGTCTTTCGCCGCCCTGCAGGAGGGCCTGTTGCGGTTGGACCGTGCGCAGTTGCATGTCCTCTGGCAATGCTTGGCGTCAGGTCGTCGCACGGGGTTATGCCAGCCCGCGCAGTTGTCTGCGGCGAGCGGTTTTGTGCGCGGCCTGGAAGTGCTCGACGATGCGTTGGCGCTGGGCGCGCAAGCGTTGTTGCGCGGGCAGTGGGACAACGAATTGGCGTGTGCCGTGAGCATCGATCCCCCCTTTGTTTTATCGGCACAACCGCCTCGGCCGGTGGCTGTCGCAGCGTTACTCGCGCAGGTGGAAGGGGAGCGAAAACGATGGGTCGGCAGCACCCGGCTTGGCGCTCTTGCCGACCCGTTACTCAAATGGGACCAGCAACGACGCAGCGCGGAAATAATTTTTGCCAGTACCTCATCCGGCTTGGCCTTGCGCACCGCGCAGCAGCAGGTCAAGCGTTACGAAAAAGGTCTGCTGGCCTTGCTGGATCCGTATGAACCCGGCACCGAGACCCTCGCTTATCAGCAATTCATCACGCTGAAGGGGCAGCTCGCGGTGCATGCCCAGGCGCTGAATTCGTTGCTGCAGGGTGCAGAGCACCGACTGCTCGACCTGAAATTCTGGGCCGCGCGCCCCGGCGGCGCGCAGACGCCCAGGCGTGCCTGGTTGTTCATGCATGCTCAAACCGAGGCGCTGCGCTGCGAGGTTCAGGTGCAACACCGTCTCAAGCTGCTGGGCACCGCCCACCGCGACCTGATGATCGACGTGCTGGACCCGCCTTCGCCCACGGCGCGCCCGGGCAGTCAAACCCAGGTGCTTTCAATCGCCGTGGGCAGTGAGCCCGATGCTTTTTATCCACTGCATAATGTGTGGCTGGTGACCACAGCGGCCGCGCTGCGGGTGCCGACCCGCCAGCTTCCGGTGGTGCTCTACGCCTTTGGGGAAGAGGGCGGGGTACTCGGTTTTGCCGGGCTGGAGGCCTTGACCCGAAGCGTCAAGGCGAGCCTCGGCAGCCGGGACGGCTCGGTGCTGTGGCGCTGTGTCGAGCATGACAAGCGCAGCGATTTGCGCGCACATGCGCTGCGTGGAACCTTGGCTGTGCGCTACGCTCCCATCGACGGCAAGCCTGCACTGGCGGCGTTGAAAAAATTGCTGGGTTGCTACGATCGCCTGCACAAAAGCACTGAAGACATCACGCGTATTTTCAGCGAAGTGACGGAGGTCGGGTTCAGTCGCGCGCTGCTGCTGGCGGCGCTGGCGCAACAGCTCAAGGTGCCGGCCAATAATGCCCTGAGCCAGGCCCAGGCGAACATCGAATTACTGCGCAAGGCCGCATCTGACGCGCAGAAATTGCCGGCGGGGTGGGTGGGCGCCACGCGTGCCCAGCGCAAAGACTTCAAACGTTCGCAGCGTCTTTACCTCAGCAGTGCGTTGGCCTTCCAGACGCGGCTTGAGCAGCACCTGCCCGATTTGGACACGTTTGCCCGCCGTGCCTTGACCGCCCGTTTGCAGCAGGACGGTGTCCCTGCGTCGTGGCTGATCGACCAGCCTTTTATTGAAATGCCCGACGATGTTCATGGCCGCTTTTGTGGATGGGCAAGCGGCTGCACGGTCGGCAATCGCGGCATTGTCCTCACTGCCACCTCGACGCGTACCTCCTTCAGTCTGCTGCAATTGGCGCTGCACAACCTCGACCCACTGGCACCCTGGACGCAATGGCGATTGAACCGCGCCCGCTTTCTGCAACCTGAATGGCGACACCGGCTCAATGCCGGCTATTTGATCCAGATGGTCGCTTCGCTGGATATCGGCGGGCAGTACGACACATTGATCAACCGCGCTTTTTATCCGCCTGCCGGCACCGACCGCGCGCTCAGCGAAGGACGCATCCCGCCCTTATTGAATCGCGCGTTGCACGCAGGCGTTGACCATCACCTGTTCCTGGCGCGGCAAGGCGGGCTGTCGGCGAACGCGCAAAGTGTGTTTAGCACCGCCATGGCGGCCCGCATGCCGCCAGACTTGCTGAAAAACCAGCATGAGTTGCAACTGCACGTGGTGCATCTGGTGGGCCATACGATGCAGCACGACCGCTATGTCGCAGGCATTGTGGTGGTGCAGGACCAGCGTTCCGAATGTTGCGTGGTCTATTGGCCCGATGCCCCGCAAGCCTGGGTCCTCACCGAGTACAGCGACCTGCAACAGGCCCAAGCCGCATTGAACCGTGTCGGCGCATCGGCGGATAACGCCAGAGTGCTCGCGCGACAAGTCGCACCAGGCTGGGCATTTGAGGCAATCACTCATCATCCGGACCGCGCCGATAGCCCAGGCCACCTGTTCAACACACTTGATCTGCCGTCTGCATTTTTTATGGTGAAGGGGATTTGGCGGGGGCTCGGCTTTATTCGCTCCTTCGGCATCAAGCATCTGGAGCCGACGGCGTTGCTGGATGAGATTGAAGCCCAGGCCCGTGAGCAGGTTGCCAGTGACCCGCAGGGCTGGCTGGCGATTGTCGCCACCTCTCACAGCGACGCTCGCGCATTGCTCTACCACGCCAGCGTGCTTGACCTGCAGCGCCGCACGCAAGCCGCCAGCCATTCTGGCAAGGCGCTGCAGGCTTATCGGGCCCGTCGCCTAGGTGAGCAAAGCGAGACACGTACGCGGGCGCTGGTGGGTTTTTTCTGCCCGCTGTACGGGATTTTTAATCAATTCCATGAGCTGCTGCTTATGGCGCGGCGCTATCACCGCTTTGGCGACGCCCACGCTGCGGTCGATGTGGGCTTTATGAGCACGTTTCTGGCGATCGATGTGTTGCTTAACTTTATTCCCGGCCCCAAGAGGATGCCGGTGGCGGCGGCCCGAATGGTGCGGCCGGCCACGCGGGCAGTGCTGGGGCGTATCCATCGGCTGCGCATGACGGCCCGCGGACTTGAGCGCCTGGCGCCGCCACCGGTGGCTCAACTCAAGGGGCTGGAGCGTTTCAAGATCAACGGGGTGCCTCAAGGGGCCGTGGCATTGAAAGGTGTTGGTGAAAAAGGCGTGTATGTACTGGATGGCGAGCTGTTCGTGGCGGATGACACACACCATTACCCGCTTTACCGGCGTGGCGACGAACACGCGTTGCGCCTGAAAAACCGGCAGGCGCCGGGGCAAGACGAACTGATTGTGCACGTGCACCAGCCCAGGGAATGGTTGCTGGGTGCGGATGCGCCTCAGCCGGTGGCGGGGTCGAGCTCGACGGTGCTCAGCCCGTGGCGTGCGCCCGTGCAGGCGCCACCGGACTGGCAGCCACCCACGGTGCGCGCCGCCACGCAAAACCGCATTTATCGGTCACCGGCGCCCAACCCCTATTGGTTCGAGTGGCGTGTTCAGGATGCGACGGGGCACGTGTCCGGCCTCTCGGCGTTCGGCACGTTTCATGTGCACAGGGAGCCGCCGGGCTTTCCCTACGACGCGGTCTACATCGGGCCCCAATATGACAGCCTCGCCGCATCGGGGGCGGGTTATTACAGGGTGCTTCATCAGGGCGACAATGCGCCCTGGAATGGCATCGCGTTCATCACCCGCAATGAGCCGCTGGTTTCGCTGGCCCGTGTTGATATTGAACGTTGGACCAGCACTGCGATGGGCGAACAGCCCATTCCGGTATCACGCAGCGTATCGGGTGAGTGGCAGGTGCATGCCCCTTTGTTTGACCGGCCGCTGGAGCAATCAGTGGGGCAGGCGTTTCCCAGCATGACCCGTCGCAGCCAGACATTGGCCGCCGCAAGGCTGATTGAACTGACCGACTCTTCGCGCTCGGCGACGGCCACGCACCTGCTCAATATCCGCTCGACGCTGGACAATTGGCTGGTTTCGACCCCCAACGGGCCGGGTCAGACCGATGATTTACTGAGAATGCTACGGCCCACCGAAAGGACGGGCAGGTCGCTGCACATCGGTTACGAAGGCAAGGCCCCGGGCTTCACGCGGGTCGACTTCCGGGCCGCGGGGTTGGACGCTGCGTTGCAATCCGGCGGTCGTGAGGTCAAGCCTCAGCGAATCTTGGCGCAGCGCGCCGCGGTCAAGCGCGCGCTGGAGCAGCAGGGGTTCAGCGTGCAGGAGCTGCAACTCAGGCATGGGCGAAAGCCGACGCATGAGTTGATCGCGACCCATCCTTCCTCGCCTTCGAACACGCTGTACTACGTGTCCATCCACTGGATCGAGAAAGGCTCAGTGAGGCTGGAAACCAGGCTGACGGACCGTTGGTTTGACGCCGCAATCAACGCACATCCCCGGTCGGTTGCCTTGATGGGCGTCAAGAGCGCCATGAACGAAAATCGCCTGGCTCGGATCGTTGCCGGCATTCAATGGCCCACCACGCCCGCGGCCCGCCCGAGCGTCTACTTTGTCAAAGTGAGCCCGTCCTCGCCTTGATCAGCGACACCATGCCAGCGGCGCCGAACAGTGCGGCGCTGACGCGGTTGAACCAGCTCTGGCCACTGCCGCTGCGCAGGTAGCGCGCTGCCCCATGGGCGCCCAGGCCATAGGCCAGCTTGCACAGCAAGTCGAGTACGGTCCAGGTGGCAATCATGATCAGCAACTGCGGCAGGAACGCGTGCTCGCTGCTGAGAAACTGCGGCAAGAAGGCGGCAAAGAACAGGATGTCCTTGGGGTTGCTGGCGCCCAGCACAAATGCGCGACCGAACAAGGCGCGAAAACGCGGTGTGGCCACGGCCTGGGGCACCACGGCGCCCTGGGCCGGTTGGCGCGATTGCTGCCAGCTCTGCCAGGCGAGGTAAAACAGGTACAGCGCACCGACAACCTTCAGGGCGCTGAACAACTGCTCCGAGGCCAACAGCAACGCACCCAGCCCCAATGCCGAGGCACTCAACAGGCAGATCGAGGCGAACACGCCGCCCAGAAACGCCGGGTAGGAACGGCGCAGGCCGTAGTTCAGGCTGTTGCTGATCATCAACAGCGACAGCGGGCCGGGGATCAGGATCACGATCAATGCAGCGCCACTGAACAGCAGCCAGGTTTCCAGGGTCATTTACAGTCCTCCATTCGTACAAAAGCCCCACCCGAAGGTGAGGCGGTTTTCGGCCGTTTCCTGCGAACTACAGGAAGATAAACTTCGCGACGAAAATCGCGCACAGCACCCACAGGCTGATGGAAATCTCGCGGTACTTGCCGGTGCCGGCCTTGAGCGCCACATACGTGATGAAGCCCAGTGCGATACCGTCGGCAACCGAGAACGTCAGCGGCATCATGATCGCGGTCACGATGGCGGGGATGCTGTCGGTGGCTTCGTCCCAATTGATATGGGCCATGCTCGCCATCATCAGCATGGCGACGTAAATCAGCGCACCGGCGGTGGCATAGGCGGGGATCATGCCGGCCAAGGGCGCGAAAAACATTGCCGCCACAAACAGCACGCCCACGGTCACGGCGGTCAACCCGGTGCGACCGCCCGCGGCCACACCGGCAGCACTTTCCACATAGCTGGTCACCGGCGGCACGCCGACCATGGCGCCAAACACGCTGGAGGCACTGTCGGCCTTCAGCGCGCGGGACAGGTTATGAATCTTGCCATCGGCGCCCACCAGCCCGGCGCGTTGCGCAACGCCCATCAGTGTACCGGCAGTGTCGAACATGTGTACAAAAAGAAATGCAAACACGACGCTGATCATGCTGACATTGAATACACCTTTGACGTCCATGGCCATCCAGGTCGGCGCCAGGCTGGGCGGGGTGGAGAGGATGCCGTTGTAGTGCACCAGGTCCAGGCCCCAACCGGCCAGGGTGACCGCGATGATGCTGATGAGGATTGCGCCGAACACCCGGTGGTAGCTGAGGATCGCGATCAGCAAAAAGCACACCGCCGCCAGCAGTGGCGCGGGCTGGTGCAGCGACCCCAGCTTGATCAGCGTGGCCGGGCTGTCGACGATGATGCCGGCGGTTTTCAGGCCGATCACCCCCAGAAACAGACCGACGCCGGCGCCCATGGCGTGGCGCAGGCTGACGGGAATACTGTTGAGCAGCCACTCACGCACACGGGACAGGGTCAGGCCCATGAACAACACCCCGGAAACAAACACCGCGCCCAGCGCCGTTTCCCAGTGATAGCCCATGGTGCCGACCACGGTGTAGGTGAAAAACGCGTTCAAACCCATGCCCGGCGCCAGGCCCACGGGCCAGTTGGCGTAAAGGCCCATCAACAGGCAACCGAGCGCAGCGGCGATGCACGTGGCGACAAACGCCGCACCGTGGTCGATGCCGGCATCGGCCATGATGTTCGGGTTGACGAAGATAATGTAGGCCATGGTGATGAACGTGGTGAGGCCGGCGATCAGTTCGGTCTTCACTGTGGTGCCATGCAAACGCAGTTTGAACAGGCGTTCGAGCCAGCCGCCGTGCGGCGGGGAGAGGTCCAGCGTTGGGGCTTCGGATTTGCGGCTTTCCACAGCGAGTACTCCTCAAGAGTTTTATTGTTATTTCCAGCGCCGGTCACAGGTGTGGGCAACAGCGCTTTGAGGTACTGGCGGGTTTTTGTTGACCAATAGGTCAGGAACTCGCACGAAGCGAATTATGCTTTTGTATACAGATAAAGCAAATAATGTTTTCGGTTGTGTGTGCGAAACAAGATGAAAGGCTAATTCGCGGCACTCAGCGCCTGATTCACCGCCAGCCATCCCGCGACCGCGTCTTCGCCGGCTTCGCTGAAGGCGCGCTGCAACAATTTCACCTGTTCACGGCGCAAGGACTGCTCGAAGCGCTGGCCTTCCTCGCTCAATTCCAACAGGCGTTTACGCTTGTCAGCCTCGGAGGCCACGCTGTTTACCAAGTGCATTTCCTGCAGCTGTCGCAACGGCATGTTCAACGCCTGCTTGCTCACGCCGAGCAACTCCAGCAGTTGCTTCACGCTCAAGGCAGGGTAGCGCGCGATAAAAAACACGATGCGCTGGTGCACACGGCTCAAGCCTCGGCGCTCGAGCATCTCGTCGGCCTTGGCGGTAAAAGCCTGGTAGCCGAAAAAGAACGCTTCCATGGCCTGTTGCTGGCTGTTCTGGGTTTTAAGGTCAAGCATATTGACGTATCTACTCAAGTCGTCGTAATTTCGGTCAAGCAGTTTGACGTATTTTTCATGCGCTTTGCCACCGGTGACCTTATGGCCTTCTCTGAACGTGTTACGCGCCTCAAAAGCTCCTTGATCCGTGAAATCCTTGCCGCGGCCCAGCGCCCGGAGGTGATGTCGTTCGCCGGTGGCCTGCCGGCCGAAGCCATGCTGCTCGCACTGAACTGGGACAGCATGCCGCTCACCATCGGCCAATATGGCATGAGCGAAGGCGAACCGCAGTTGCGCGAACTGCTCGCCGCCCAGGCCCGCGCGTTGGGCGTACCGTGCCAGGCGAGCCAGGTGCTGGTGGTCAGCGGTTCCCAGCAAACCCTGGACCTGGCCGCCAAACTGTATATCGACAAAGGCACCAAGGTTCTGCTGGAAGGCCCGACTTACCTGGCGGCGTTGCAGATCTTCCAACTGTTCGGCGCCGATTGCCTGACCGTGCAACTGGAGGCCGACGGTCCCCACCTGGGCACCTTGCGCACCCTCCTTGAACGCCATCGCCCGGCGTTCATCTATCTGATTCCGACGTTCCAGAACCCTTCGGCCGTACGCTATAGCGAGGCCAAGCGCGCTGCCGTCGCCGCGTTGCTCGATGAGTTCGGCGTCACCCTGATCGAAGACGAACCCTACCGCGAACTGACCTTTGACGGCGCCAGTGCGCAGCCCATCGCCGGGCGCCTGAAAAAAGCCAGTTGGATCTACACCGGCACCGTCTCCAAGACTCTGCTGCCGGGCCTGCGCGTCGGCTACCTGATTGCCAGCCCGGATCTGTTCCCGCATCTGCTCAAGCTCAAGCAATCGGCCGACCTGCACACCAACCGCGTCGGTCAGTGGCAGGCCATGCAGTGGATCGGCACCCCGAAGTACCAGCAGCACCTGGCGGAACTGCGCCGCTTTTACCGCGAGCGCCGCGATGCATTCCAGGCCGCGCTGGAGCGTCATTTTGGCGATCTGGCTGACTGGCAGACGCCTCAGGGCGGATTATTCTTCTGGCTGACCTTGAAACAACCGCTCGACACCCGCACCTTGTTGGCGCAAGCATTGGATCAGGACGTCGCGTTCATGCCTGGTGAACCGTTCTTTTCCGAGCCCGATCAACACTTCGGCTCGTTGCGCCTCAATTTCAGCCATATCGACCCGGCCCGTCTGGACGAAGGTCTCAAGCGCCTGGCCGCGGTGGTCCGTCAAGCACAGCACGCGCAAGCGGCATAAGGGGAGCCCCATGTACAAGGTTTATGGCGATTACAAGTCGGGCAACTGCTACAAGGTCAAGTTGATGCTCAATCTGTTGGGCATCGAGTACCAATGGATTGATGTCGATATTCTCAAGGGCGACACCCAGACCGCTGAATTCCTGGCCAAGAACCCCAATGGCAAGATCCCGGTGCTGGAACTGGAAGATGGCACCTGCCTGTGGGAATCCAACGCGATCCTCAACTTCCTGGCGGACGGCAGCGAGTTTCTGCCGGCTGAGCCACGCCTGCGTACCCAAGTGCTGCAATGGCAGTTTTTCGAGCAATACAGCCATGAGCCGTATATCGCGGTGGCGCGGTTTATCCAGTTCTACCTGAACATGCCGGAAGACCGATTGGAGGAATACAAAACCACCCATAAGGGCGGCTACAAGGCCTTGAGGGTGATGGAGCGTCAGTTGCAAGCCACGCCCTACCTGGTGGGCGAGCGATATTCGATTGCCGATATCGCGCTGTATGCCTACACCCACGTGGCCCATGAAGGGGGTTTTGACCTGACGCCATACCCGGCGGTGCAGGCGTGGCTCAAGCGTGTGGCCAGCCATCCAAAACATGTGGCGATGCTGGACTGAACACAGGTCCACAGGTGGGAGCGGGCCTGCTCGCGAAGGGAGGGCAGTCACTGATGATTGGACTGATCCACCGTTTTCGCGAACAAGCCCGCTCCCACCTTTAGCTGTCCGTTGTGGCAGACAGTTGATCCTTCAGCAAGTCAAAACAGCGCTGCGCCGCCGGGCTCAAGCCCATGCCGCTGCGCCTGATCAAGCCGATCTCCCGGTTCACCCCGGGATGATCGATGGTGATGCGCTTTAACCCCTCCAGGCTGTCCGCCGCCGACTCCGGCAACACACTGATGCCCAGCCCTTGGCGCACCAGCGCCAGCACTGTGGACATATAGTTGGCCTCCATGCCGGCGTTCATGCTCAGGCGCGTCTCGTCGAACAACGCATCCACCTGCTCACGCACACTGCTGTCGCGTCCAGTAAGAATGATCGGTTGATCCGCCAATTGCTCCAGGGTCAACTGAGGATGGCGGGCGAGGGGATGATCCAGCGGTACAAACGCACACAGCCGATCATTCAACACCGGCTCGAACGCCAGGCCATGGCTTAACCGTGCGCGCACACCGATACCGAAATCCACCTCGCCGGCGCGAACTTCGGCATGAATACGGTGAGCCACCAGGTCATGCAGGCGCACCTCGATGCCGGCGAAGTGCTCGCGAAACTGGCGCAAGGCCGGGGGCAGGGCACCGGCGCACACCGAGGGCAGGGCGGCGATAGTCACTACACCACGGCGCAACGCGGCGAGGTCGCGCGAGCCGGTGACGATGTTGTCCAGGTCCAGCAGCAGTTTTTCCATGGGCCCGCGCGCTTCCTGGCCGGCGGCGGTGATGCTCACGTGGCGCGGGCTGCGGTCGAGCAGGGCGACGCCGAGCCAGTCCTCCAACTGCTGAACTTGTACGGTCAGTGCTGACGCAGACAGATGCAGTTCATTGGCGGCCTTGGTGAAGCTGCCGGTGCGCGCCACGGCCAGGAAAGCCTGAATATGCTGGATGCTGTTTTTCATGGGAGTAGCTTCATTTTGTTTTTCCGAACGTGAGCGGCTGAATATTCCAATTTACAAAGACTAACCCGCTTCCAATACTCCGGGGAAAACAATAACCGGCCATCAAGGCCGCTCTGGAGTAACCCATGCTCGCTACCCTGGGTGTCATTACCATCCTGTGCCTGCTCGCCGCCGTCATGAGCAAACGCCTCTCGCCACTGGTGGCGCTGATCGCCTTGCCGATCATTGCCGCCTTGCTCGGCGGGTTCGGCCTGCAAACCAGCGTCTTCATCATTACCGGTATCAAGAACGTCGCCCCCGTGGTGGGCATGTTTGTGTTCGCGATCCTGTTTTTCGGGATCATGACCGACGCCGGCATGCTCGATCCCATCATCGACCGTATCCTGCGCACAGTCGGGACGCGCCCTACGCGCATTGTCGTCGGCACCGCGACGCTGGCGCTGCTGGTGCACCTGGACGGCTCGGGGGCGGTGACGTTTCTGGTGACCGTGCCGGCGATGCTGCCGCTGTATACACGGCTGGGCATCGACAAACGTATCCTCGCCTGTGTGTGCGCGATGGCCGCCGGGGTCAACTTCCTGCCCTGGACCGGCCCCGTGCTGCGCTCATCGGCCGCCTTGCACGTGCCGGTGGCCGACCTGTTCCAGCCGCTGATCCCGGTGCAGATCGTCGGGCTGATGTTTGTATTCGCCTGTGCCTGGTGGCTGGGCCGCCGCGAAGAAAAACGCCTGGGCCTGGGTGCCGGTTCCACGGTCGATGCGGTGCCGCAACGCGTGCTCAGCGACGCTGACAGCCTGTTGCGTCGCCCACGCCTGTTCTGGGTCAACCTGATGCTCACCGTGCTGGTGATGGTGGTGATGATTGCCGGCTGGGTCGACCCGGTGGTGATGTTCATGCTCGGCACCGTGGTGGCACTGTGCATCAACTACCCGAACGTGGACGCCCAGCGCGCACGCATCGATGCGCATGCCAAGACCGCCCTGACCATGGCCAGCATCCTGCTTGCCGCCGGGGTGTTCACCGGCATCATGCAAGGCACAGGCATGCTCAAGGCCATGGCCGAAGTGGCGGTGGCGCAGATTCCAGCCGGCCACGGCAAGTTGATCCCGGCGGTGGTGGGCTTCATTTCCATGCCGCTGAGCCTGCTGTTCGACCCCGATTCCTACTATTTCGGCGTGATGCCGGTGATCGCCGAAGTCGGCAAGGCCCTGGGCGTCGACCCGTTGCAAGTGGCCCAGGCCTCATTGCTGGGCGTGCACACCACCGGCTTTCCGGTCAGCCCGCTGACCCCCGCGACGTTTTTGTTGGTGGGCCTGTGCAAGGTCGAACTGGCCGACCACCAGCGCTTCACCATTCCTTTTCTGTTTGCCGCGTCGGTGTTGATGACCCTGACCGCGTTGCTCCTGGGAGTGATTTGAGATGAAAACCTTGCGCATCGGTTCCGGCGCCGGCTATTCCGGCGACCGTATCGAACCTGCCGTGGAGTTGGCCAGCCGGGGCGACCTGGATTATCTGGTCTTCGAATGCCTGGCCGAGCGCACCATCGCGCTCGCGCAGCAGGTACGTATCAGCGATCCACAGGGCGGTTATGACCCGTTGCTGAGTGAACGCATGCGCCGCGTGCTGCCGTTTGTGGGCCGGCGTGATGGCCAGCGTCGGCTGCGGGTGATCACCAACATGGGCGCCGCCAACCCGGTGTCAGCGGCCATCGAAGTGCGGCGGATTGCCGATGAATTGGGCCTGCACCTCAACGTCGTGGCGGTGGTGGGCGATGACGTGCTGCAGGTTTTGCAGCCCGAGCTAATGCTGGACAACGGCCAGACCCTCGGCTCGTTGGGCGAGCGGCTGATTTCGGCGAATGCCTACTTGGGCGTCGACGCCATACTGGAGGCGCTGCACGCCGATGCCGATGTGGTGATCACCGGACGCGTGGCCGACCCCTCGCTGTTCCTGGCGCCGCAGATGTTCGAGTTCGGCTGGGCCGCGCACGATTGGCAACGCCTGGGCCGCGGTACGCTGGTGGGGCATTTGCTCGAATGCGCGGGTCAGGTCAGCGGCGGTTATTTTGCCGACCCAGGTTTCAAGGACGTGGATGACCTGGCGCGCCTGGGCTTCCCGTTGGCCGAGATCAACGCCGACGGCGAAGCGGTGATCACCAAAGTGGCGGGTTCTGGTGGGCGGGTCAGCCGCGCTACCTGTACTGAGCAACTGATCTATGAAGTGCATGACCCGGCGGCCTACCTGACGCCGGACGTCACTGCCGACTTTTCTCACGTGAGTTTTGTCGAGGAAGGCCTCGACCGCGTGCGCGCCCTGGGCGCCGATGGCCGTGCGCGGCCTGAGCAATTGAAGGTCAGCGTCGGCTATTTGGACGGTTGGATCGGCGAGGGACAGATGTCCTACGGCGGTCCGGGAGCTGTCGCACGGGCGCAGTTGGCGCGGGATATCGTGCTCAAGCGGCTGGAGTTGATGGGCGTCAACATGCAGGAGGTGCGCGCCGAGTTGATCGGCATGGATTCACTGCACGGCCCACGCAGCAACGTCGAACCCTGGGAAGTGCGCCTGCGCGTGGCCGCGCGCTGTGAAGCACGCAGCGACGCGGTGCGGGTCGGCAATGAAGTGGAAACCCTTTACACCAACGGCCCGTCGGGCGGCGGCGGCGCGAGCAAAAGCGTGCGGCAAGTGGTAGCGGTGGCGTCGTTATTGCTGGCGCGAAGCGCGGTCAACCCGAGGATCGAAGCATGAAACTGCACACCCTGGCCCATTCCCGCACCGGCGATAAGGGCGACACCTCGAACATCTCGATCATTGCCTATCGCGCTGAGGATTATCCGCTGCTGTGCGAGCAGCTCACGGCGGAGCGCGTCGCCGAGTTTTTTGCCGGTTTGCGCGAACCCGGCGCGGCGCCG
The DNA here is from genome assembly GCF_059862645.1 of Pseudomonas sp. MF08831. NCBI lineage: Bacteria > Pseudomonadati > Pseudomonadota > Gammaproteobacteria > Pseudomonadales > Pseudomonadaceae > Pseudomonas > Pseudomonas sp. MF08831. Next base: position 34,663 of record NZ_JCBCUX010000008.1, read on the forward strand.
GTGCGGCGTTATGAACTGCCGAATGTGCAGGCGCTGAACTTTGTGTTGCCGGGCATCTTGCGCGGCGGCGTTACCCGCTCGCTGGCGCTGGATGCCCACGGCAAGTGCCTGGGCTCGGCCTTGTTGGCTATCGAATTGGCGATGCCGAACTAATGTGGGCGCTGGCTTGCCTGCGATAGCGTCACCTCGGTATCACTGATAAATCGAGGTGTCTGCATCGCAGGCAAGCCAGCTCCCACATTGACCGCGGTGTTTATCAGACCGCGGCGAACCGCTTGTCGAGGTAGTCAATGATCACTTTGGAGTCATACATCCAAGTGGTCTGGCCATTTTCTTCAATGCGCAGGCACGGCACTTTGATCTTGCCGCCTTGCTCCAGCAGGGTCTGGCGATCTTGCGCATTGTTCTTCGCATCCTTCAACGCCACCGGCACATTCAGGCGGTGCAACGTACGACGGGTCTTCACGCAGAACGGGCAGGCGTGGAACTGATACAGGGTCAGGTTCTTGGCCGCAGCGTTCACCTGCGCCTGTTGTTCGGCGGGGCGCTGCTTTTTGCGTGGGCGGGTAATGAAGTCGCCCGCGATGATGACGTGGCCGAGGCCCACTCGAAGTGCTTTGACGAACATGGCTGAAAACCTCTTGCCCATGAAGAAGGGGCCGCAGCTTACCTGAAATTTGCAGGCGAAAAAAAACCGGCGATGAACGCCGGCTTTTTCCTACGCAGCCTGTTACTTGATCAGGCTGAGAAACTCGCTGCGCGTGGCCGCGTTTTCGCGGAACTCACCCAGCATCACCGAGGTGATCATCGAGGAATTCTGTTTCTCTACACCGCGCATCATCATGCACATGTGCTTGGCTTCGATCACTACGGCCACGCCCAGCGCGCCGGTGACTTGCATCACGGCATCGGCGATCTGACGGCTGAGGTTCTCCTGGATTTGCAGGCGGCGCGCATACATGTCGACAATCCGCGCTACTTTCGACAGGCCCAGCACTTTGCCGCTCGGGATATACGCAACATGCGCTTTACCGATAAACGGCAGCAGGTGGTGTTCGCACAGCGAGTACAGCTCGATGTCCTTGACCAGCACCATTTCGCTGTTGTCGGAGCTGAACAAGGCACCGTTGGTGACTTCTTCGAGTGTCTGTTCATAGCCGCGGCAAAGGTACTGCATCGCCTTGGCGGCACGCTTTGGCGTGTCGAGCAGGCCCTCGCGGGAAACGTCCTCGCCGAGTTGGCCGAGGATCGCGGTGTAATTCTGTTCCAGGGACATGAAACTACCTGTGGGATTTTCGCAAAGCGCAAGGTTACGGTGGCGGACACATCGCTGCAAGCCTGACGATGGCACTTGTTACTCGTCGCGCCCCTCCATCATGGTGCGCTTGAGCATCACATACACCGCGCCCGCGCCGCCGTGGCGGGCCTGGCAGGAGGTAAAACCGAGCACTTGGGAATGCTGGCGCAGCCAGGTGTTCACGTGGCTCTTGATCATCGGCCGCTTGCCATCCAACCGCACGGCCTTGCCATGGGTGACGCGCACGCAGCGGATTTCGAATTTGGTCGCTTCGGCCAGGAAGGCCCAGAGGGTTTCACGGGCTTTTTCGACGTTCATGCCGTGCAGGTCAAGGCTGCCCTCGAACGGGATCTGGCCGGCCTTGAGCTTGCGCATCTGGCTTTCCTGCACGCCGTCGCGGGCCCACATCAACTCGTCTTCGGGGCCTACGTCGATTACGAACTGGTCCGACAGGCCATCCACGGTGGTGGCATCGGTGCGCACTGTCGCAGCCTGGCGCAGCTTGGCGATTTGCGCCCGGTCGGTCTTGGGTTTGCCAGTGTCGGCACGGTCGTGCTTGATCGGCTTGACGCCGCGCAGCTCGTTTTTGAACAGGGAAAAATCATCGTCTTGCATGTCAGCCTCCGCGAAGGGCGGGCAGTTTACCTAAATCGCGGCGGCCGGGGCGCAGGAAACGCTATCCAAGCGCCATCAGTCGTGCTTTTTCATCAGGTGTGAGGCGATGTTCAGCGACAGCGGCTGACGCATCCGCCGACGGCTGCGACGCCATAACCAGACGCCCAACCAGAGTACCAACAGGCCGATCACCAACAAAATTGCCGAGCCGCCCGGGCTGGCATTCAGTTCGCCGAGTGCTGGCGAATGACCAAAAAAACCGGCGCCGCCGGCACCTGCCAGCAGCAAACCTACAATGGCCAGCAGCGCGGCAAAGCCCGCCACCAGGCGCAGACGCCAGTTGCTCGGGCCCTTGGGGCGCAAGCGACGAGCGTCAAAACCATCGGATATCTTCATTCCGACCTTTCCTCCAGGGTATCGGCCCTTCGACCGGAAGATACACAGGTTGTTCCTGTACCAGAGGCAATTGCAGAAAATGAAAAGGTTTTGCGGATGAGCGGGGCAATAAACACGCCGCGCCGCTCATCAGAAGGTCGATCAGATCAGATCTTTGGTCAGCGCGAGGGTCGCGAAGTTATCGGCCATGATGGCCATTTCGGTCTGTTGCACATGTTCAGCGCTCAGGATGCCGCCTTTGTAAGGCAGGTCGCGCGTGGCGCAGGCGTCTTCGACCAGGGTGCAGCGAAAGCCCAGGTTCTTGGCGGCGCGCACGGTCGTGCTGACGCTGGAGTGGCTCATGAAACCGCAGACGATGAGGTCCAGGGAACCGAGGTCCTGCAGGTGTTTTTCCAGTCCTGTGCCGTGAAATGCGCTCGGCAGCAGTTTGCCGATGATGGTTTCGTCACCGAGCGGTTCCAGGCCGGGAATGAATTCGCCGCGCTCGCCCTGCGGGTCGAACAGGCCACCGACGGTGCCAAGGTGGCGTACATGCACGATCGGACGCCCGGCATTGCGCGCGGCGGCAACCAACTGCTTGATGTTTTCGACCGCCGCGTCCATGCCCGAGAGGGCGAGTGGACCGCTGAGGTATTCCTTTTGGGCGTCGATGATCACGAGGGTCGCATGGTTCAGGTTGGCTGCTGCGTAACCGCGACCGCTGAGTTGAAACATCGTCTTTGGAACGGACATTCTGGGGCTCCTGTGAGGGGGGCTTTTGCGACATTGTCCACTGGCTGAGCGGTTCTGTGAATCGCTACCATCGTAAGGTACGCCGTTGTTGGCGTGCAGCCATGTCAAGTGGGCGGCTTGTTTAAGCCTGCGATGGCAAATTGGATGAAAACCGACGGATGGCGAAGGGGTTTCGTACATCGTCGGTACAGGCGAAGGCTGTTAGAATCGCCAGTCGTTTTTTCCAGGAGCTTGCCCCCGTGATCACATCCCGCCTGCGCACACTGCGCGACCATATCCGTTGGGCTGTCAGCCGTTTCCATGGGGAAGACCTGTTTTTCGGCCATGGTACCGACAATGCCTGGGACGAAGCCCGGCAATTGGTGCTCGGCGCCTTGCACCTGCCTTGGGAAATTGCCGACAGCTACCTGGACTGCAATCTGGAAGAAGAGGAAATTTCCCACGTGCAGCGCTTGCTGCACCGCCGTATCCATGAGCGCGTACCCACCGCTTACCTGTTGAAGGAAGCCTGGTTCTGCGGGATGTCGTTCATTGTCGACGAGCGTGTGCTGATCCCGCGTTCACCGATTGGCGAACTGATCGAAAACCGCTTCGAACCCTGGCTGGCTCAGCCACCGGCGCGCATCCTCGACCTGTGCACCGGCTCCGGTTGCATTGGCATCGCGTGCGCCTACGAGTTTCAGGACGCCGAAGTGGTGCTGGGCGACCTGTCCTTCGAGGCGCTGGAGGTGGCCAACCAGAACATCGAGCGCCATGGCGTCGACGAGCGCGTCTACACCGTGCAGGGCGACGGCTTCGACGGTTTGCCGGGTCAGCGGTTTGATCTGATCGTGTCCAACCCGCCGTACGTGGATGCCGAAGACTTCGCCGATATGCCCGACGAATACCAGCACGAGCCGGAGTTGGGCCTGGCCTGCGGCGATGATGGCTTGAACCTGGTGCGACGGATGTTGGCTGAGGCTGCGGACCACCTCACCGAGAAAGGCTTGTTGATTGTCGAGGTTGGCAACAGCCAGGTGCACGTTGAGGCGTTGTACCCGGAAGTCGACTTTGCCTGGCTGGAGTTCCAGCGCGGTGGGCACGGTGTGTTCATGTTGACGGCCGAGCAGTGCCGCGCGCATCAAGCGGTATTTGCTGCTCGGGTGTAAACCGACCCAACTGAAACTGACCCTGAATGTGGGAGCGGGCTTGCCCGCGAATGCGGTATGACAGTCAACTTATCAGTGACTGATACACCGCTTTCGCGAGCAAGCCCGCTTCCACATTTTGATTGCGTTCCAACGGGCTAGCGGTGCGTGGCAATCCAGATCAACAACCCTGCCTGAAACACCGTAAACGCCACCAAACAGGTGATGGTAAAGCGCAGCCCGCTGTCCTCACGCTTGAACTTGGTGACCTTTTCCTCTTCCTTGCGCAGTTTCACTTCCTGCTCGGCCAGGTTCTGCTCGGCCTGTTGCAGCATCTGCGCGGCTTCGAGGATTTCCACGAACTGCACCTTCTCGGTGTTCCAGCTGTCCAGCACTGCGCTGACTTTGCACGGCTGCACGTTGCCTTTGAGGTGTTGCACATCGGCATAGGCCACATCAAAACCCTGGATGCGCAGGAAGTGATCGCGACGCAAGCGCGTGGCTTCGTTCAGCGCGTCTTTATTGGCCAGGTCCACGCCGTCGACGCGGTAGTGTGACCACTTCTTTTTCGCCCACGCCGCGCCTTGAGCGACGAGGAAGCGACCGATTCCCCGGTTGGCCGGTTCGATTTCCAGGCTGTTGCCCGGGCCGAAGTGCACGCGGTGCTTATCGTGATCGACCCAGATATCCAAGTGGTTCTGCTCGCGGCGCACCCGCTGGCCCGGCAACTGGATGACCATGCGCAACAGGCTGTGGTGTTTGTCATTGCGTTCGGCATAGCCGAACTGCACGAACCGCAACGGCCGCGCACCGGTGGCACGGTCGGTGGCCAGGGGCGCGAGGCGTAGCATCTTGAAATGTTCGGCCTGCACGTCCGCCCACGGCAGGGCCGCTGCTTCGACGGCCTCGGTTTTTTCAGCCGGGGTGTCGGCAATAGGTTCTGGTGTAGCTTCTGTGGTTGTCATGCGGCGCGATCCTGTCCAAGCCCTGCGGGTCGACAGTCTTTTTACTGTCGACCCTGGGCTTATCGGCCGTTTTTCTCAGGACTGGAGGTAGATAGTCGCTTAACGGGGTTGAAGTCCGTCGATAAAGCGCACGATGCGCTCACCCAGCTCGGCGGCAAGCGGCAGTTTCGGGTCGTTGTAGGAGGCCAGTTGCTCTTTCACGTCCTTGGGCACGATGCGCATGACGTGGTTCATGCCTTCGATCACGGTCAAGTGCGCGTCGGGCTTGGCGTTTTTCAGTTGCCGTGCATCTGCGACGCCGACCTGAATATCGTTGGTGCCCTGGATGATCAGGGCCGGCATGTTCAGCTTGGCGAACGCGGCTGACGGGTCGGCGCGAAACAGGCTGATCAGATAAGGCTGCACGCTGGGTCGGAAAATACCTTCCAGCGGGCCCGGCACATCGGCATCCACTTGGCCGGCCTTGAGGTGGTCGAGGATCTCGTTGCTGCGCAGCAACAGGGCAGGGGGCAGGTGGTCGGCCAACTGCTGGCGGATCACCTGATCCACCGGTCGCGCACTGCCAGACAAAGAAATGACGCCGGCCGGATTCAGTTGCGGTGCGGCGAGCGCGGCAACCAGCGCGCCTTCGCTGTGGCCCAGGACGATCAGCGGACCCATGCGGCTGTCGGCCTTGAGCAGCTTGCCCCAGGCCACGGCATCGGATACGTAGGCGTCCAGGGTCAGGTTGCGTTCATCCGGCGTGGCCGCCAGGCTGGCGGCCACGCCGCGCTTGTCGTAGCGCACGCTGGCAATGTTGTGTCGGGCAAGCACCCAGGCCAGCCGCTTGAGGCTGTCGTTGCGTGCACCGTCGGCGCTGTTGCCGTTACGGTCGGTAGGCCCGGAGCCGGCAATGATCAACACCACCGGCACCGGCTTGTCGGATTGGGGCAGTAAAAGCGAGCCAAACAGCTCGCCGTTGCCGGTGTCCAGGCTGATCGGCCGTTGCAGCACGACAGGGGAGGCGGCGAAGCCCAGGCTGGAAAACAGGGTGAGGGTTAAAAGCAGAACTCGCAGCATCATCGCGCCATCATCAGGAAGGTGCCGGTTGGACCAACGTCTACCGGTAAGGTTTCGAGGATGAACTAGTCGGTTAGCCTGCGTATACTGGCCGCCTTAAGTTATTACGGTTGACTTGATTCAACTGATTTCACGGAGCGCCCTGCATGTCCGGCAATACCTTCGGCAAGCTGTTCACTGTCACCACCGCGGGCGAAAGCCATGGCCCGGCGTTGGTCGCCATTGTCGACGGCTGCCCGCCAGGCCTCGAGCTGTCTGTGGAAGACCTGCAGCGCGACCTCGACCGCCGCAAGCCCGGCACCAGCCGCCACACCACCCAGCGCCAGGAGCCCGATGAAGTCGAAATCCTCTCCGGCGTGTTCGAAGGCCGCACCACCGGTTGCGCCATCGGCCTGCTGATTCGCAATACCGACCAGAAGTCCAAGGACTACTCGGCGATCAAGGACCTGTTCCGCCCGGCACACGCCGACTACACCTACCATCACAAATACGGCGAACGCGACTACCGTGGCGGTGGCCGCAGCTCGGCGCGCGAAACCGCGATGCGTGTGGCCGCCGGTGCCATCGCCAAGAAATACCTGGCCACCCAGGGCATCGTGATCCGCGGCTACATGAGCCAGCTGGGTCCGATCGAGATCCCGTTCAAGACCTGGGACAGCGTCGACGACAACGCTTTCTTCAGCCCCGACCCGGACAAAGTGCCGGAACTGGAAGCCTACATGGACCAGTTGCGCCGCGACCAGGACTCCGTCGGCGCGAAGATTACCGTGGTTGCAGAAGGCGTCAAACCTGGCTTGGGCGAGCCGATCTTCGACCGCCTCGATGCCGAGCTGGCCCATGCGCTGATGAGCATCAACGCGGTGAAGGGCGTGGAAATCGGCGCCGGTTTCGCCTGTGTGTCCCAGCGCGGCACCGAGCACCGCGATGAACTGACCCCGCAGGGTTTCCTCAGCAACAACGCGGGCGGCATCCTGGGCGGTATTTCCTCGGGCCAACCGATCGTTGCGCACCTGGCCCTCAAGGCCACGTCGAGCATCACCACGCCAGGCCGCTCGATTGATGTGCACGGCAATCCGGTGGATGTGATCACCAAGGGCCGTCATGACCCGTGTGTCGGCATCCGTGCCACGCCGATTGCCGAAGCCATGATGGCCATCGTGTTGATGGACCACCTGCTGCGCAACCGCGGGCAAAATGCCGAGGTACGCGTGAATACGCCGGTGCTGGGCCAGCTGTGACAGCCTGTGGCGGGCGGGCGTGCTCAGGCAGGGCCGCGAAGCGGCCCCGTCCATGGTGAGCCCGACCCTCCCGTACTGGCGCCTGTCCAGCTTCTACCTGTTCTACTTCGCCCTGCTCGGGGCGACGGCGCCGTTCCTGGCGCTGTACTTCGATCATCTCGGGTTCTCCAGCGCACGCATTGGTGAGTTGGTGGCTATCCCCATGCTGATGCGCTGCGTGGCGCCCAACCTGTGGGGCTGGCTCGGCGATTACACCGGGCGGCGCCTGGCCATCGTCCGGTTTGGCGCAGTGTGTACGCTGGCCAGCTTTTCACTGATTTTCTTCAGCAAGACCTACGCCTGGCTCGCGCTGGTGATGGCCCTGCATGCGTTCTTCTGGCACGCCGTGTTGCCGCAGTTTGAAGTGATCACCCTGGCCCACCTGCAAAAGCAAACCTCGCGCTACAGCCAGATCCGCCTGTGGGGCTCGATTGGTTTCATCCTCACCGTGGTGATCATGGGCCGCCTGTTCGACTGGCTGAGCCTGGACATTTACCCGGTGGTGGTCGTGGTGATCATGGCCGGCATCATCGGTGCCAGCCTGTGGGTACCGAATGCGCAACCCGCGACCCACGACAATCGCCTGGCCGGTGACGGTTTTCTCAGGCAATTGCGCAGCCCTGGGGTACTGGCGTTTTATGCCTGCGTGGCGCTGATGCAAATGAGCCACGGCCCGTATTACACCTTCCTCACCCTGCACCTCGAACATCTGGGCTACAGCCGTGGCGTGATCGGCATGCTCTGGGCCTTGGGCGTGGTCGCAGAAGTGCTGATGTTTCTGGCCATGAGCCGCATCCTCACGCGCTTTTCGGTGCGACGGGTGCTGCTGGCAAGTTTCCTGTTGGCCGCCGTGCGCTGGTTGCTGCTGGGCTCATTCGCCGAATTTTTCTGGGTGCTGCTGCTGGCGCAGGTGATGCACGCGGCCACCTTTGGCAGTTTTCATGCGGCGGCGATTGCCTTTGTGCAACGCAGCTTCGGCGCCCGCCAGCAAGGCCAGGGCCAGGCGCTGTATGCCGCACTGGCCGGCACTGGCGGCGCATTGGGCGCGCTGTATGCCGGTTATAGCTGGAATCTGTTGGGGCCGACCCTGACCTTCAGCATCGCCAGTGTCGCGGCCCTGGCCGCCGCCCTCATCATTGGCTTTCGATTGCAAGAGCCGAATAAAGGAACCGTGCAATGAGTTATGTCGCTGTTTATCCGCTCGCCACACCCGATACCCCGAACAAGGTGTTGACCCATTTCGACGACATCGTCTCGACCCTGGTTGAGCACGGCGTGGGTTTTGACCGCTGGCAGCCCAGCCCGATTGAAAAAGGCGCCAGTGACGCAGAGATGATCGCCGCGTACCAGTCGCAGATCGATGCCCTCGGCTACGGCTCTGCTCATGTATTGAGCGTAACGGGCGACCATCCGCAGCGCGCCGAGTTGCGCGCTGAAGGCCTCAAGGCGCGTCGCTACAGCGCCGACAACGTGCATTTCTTCATCGCGGGCCAAGGCTTGTTCTGCCTGCTCGTGGGCGAATATGTCTACGCCGTGCGTTGTGAGAAGAATGACGTGCTGGTGGTTCCGGCCGGAATGCCGCATTGGCTCGACGTGGGCGAGAATCCGCACTGTGTGGCGCTACGTTTATTCCATACAGCCGAAGGCTGTGTGCCTCAGTTCACTGACCAGGACAGTGCCGCTGGCTTTCCAGGCTTGGACGATTAAGCGCGAATAGTTAAAGGTTCAATCCCGGCAGGTTGGAAGTTGTTGTGGGAAGGAACTCAATTAAATGTAAGACGTAGCTGTTTATGCGGCGCCTTATGCTTTCAATCCATTCGTTATGTAACTCTCTGCCGACTCAATGTTTATATCACCTGTCAATCGCAGGAATCCGAAAGGTGGTATGGCATCCACTGATACAGGAGAGAGATTGATGAGTGGCCCAGAGCAGCCGTGTCGCGCGCTTGCCGTGCCGAGCGCCGTTGGAAAACGCCTGAGCCTGTGCGGCAAACCCCTGACGCCGACAGAGCTGGAAATCCTGCGCTGGGCCTCGGAAGGCAAGACCGTCTGGGAAATCAGCCAGATTCGCTCCACTTCCCAAGCCACGGTTAAATTCCATCTGCGCAACATCTACCTCAAGCTGCAAGTCACCAACCGCGTGCAGGCGATGAATGCAGCAGCCCGACAGGGGCTTTGTTGAAGGCACAAAAAAAGGCCGCGACGCTCAACGGCGTCGCGGCCTTTTTTGCTCAGATTACTCAGGCCGAATGGTAGGTCGGCAGGGCAAAGCGATTCTGGCTTTGCAGCATCGAGATCTGTGGCAGTTCGCTGGCTTGTTCGGCCAGGTCGCGGCGAATGGCGCTGATGACCCAGGTCAGCTGGTCAGCGGTGTGCAGTTGTTGGTACGAAATCGAACGCTTGACCTGTTTGCCTTCGCTGTTGCGCAGGGTCAACAGGATCCCGCCGTCTGGGCGTGGCTGAGTGGTGACGTCGTATTGGGAGAATACAGAAGCGAATTTATCTTGGATCAGGCTCATGTCTATCAGCTCCGTTGGCTCAAGTTGGCAAGCATGGAGTGATAGGTGCAGTGATTGTGCCAGTATTGGATTGTCTAAAAAATCGTTATAAATCAGGCACTTAAAATTTTTCAGTTTTTTCACTTTCGTGCAATTTGCATGAAAGGCCATCGTGCATCCTGCATTTTGCGCTATCGAGGCCGGGCATTTCGCTCCCTCGTTACAGTTAATGACCGCGTCGGCGCCGCGCAATTCCCTTTTTGATGCTGGGCGGCATGGGATACAAAACTTTTCAAATCCCACATGTACAGCTGAAGAATGGCAGGCGTATTTTCCTGCAAAGCATCCGTCCTCTTCCTACAGGGCCGATGCGGTGTCTGGATCATATGAAGAATAAGAAAAAGGACGTTCCGCCATGAGCCATCCGCACGACGACATGATTACTTGGGGCAAGCTACTGCGTAAGGTGCCGGCGATAGTTCGGGCCCTGCCACGCGTGGTGCGCGGCATGCGCGCCGCGAACGTCACCGATCCCAGCCAGCCCTGCGGCCTGGGGTGGCAATTCGAACAGGCCACCTCTCGTAACCCAGATGGCGCGGCGCTGTTGTATGGCGATAGTGTGCTCAGCTACGCCCAAGCCAACCAGCGTGCCAACCGCATCGCCCATCACCTGCACCAGCAGGGCATCGGCAAGGGGGATGTGGTCGCGTTGTTCATCGAAAACCGCCCCGAACTGCTGTTGAGCGTGCTGGCCGTGGCCAAGCTGGGTGGTATCTGTGCAATGCTCAATACGTCGCAAACCCAGGCGGCGCTGGTGCACAGCCTGAATCTGGTGAGTCCGGTGGCAATCGTGGTGGGCGCAGAGTTGGTAGCGGCCTACACGAGCGTGCGTGAGCACGTGACAATCGCGGCGCACAGGACCTGGTTTGTCGCCGATCAGCAGTCAAGCACGCTGCCTGAAGGCTATACCGACCTGATGGCCGCCAGTGCCGACGGCTCGGTGGACAACCCCGCCAGTACCGGACAAGTGTTCTTCAACGACCCCTGCTTCTATATCTACACCTCCGGCACCACCGGCTTGCCCAAGGCCGGCATCATGAAGCACGGGCGCTGGACCAAAACCGCCGTCAGCTTCGGCAGCATTGCGCTGGACATGGGTCCGGATGACGTCCTCTATTGCACGTTGCCGCTGTACCACGCCACCGGCCTGTGCGTGTGCTGGGGCTCGGCGATTGTCGGGGCTTCGGGCTTTGCCATCCGGCGTAAATTCAGCGCCAGCCAGTTCTGGGACGATGCGCGCAAATTCAACGCAACCACCCTGGGCTATGTCGGCGAGTTGTGCCGCTACCTGCTCGATCAGCCCGCCAGCGCTCAGGATCTCGATAACCGCGTGACCAAGATGGTCGGTAATGGCCTGCGTCCCGGCGTGTGGGCGCAGTTCAAGCAACGTTATGGCGTTGAGCATATCTGCGAACTGTATGCCGCCAGTGACGGCAACATCGGGTTCACCAACGTACTGAATTTCGACAACACCATCGGCTTTTGCCTGCAGCATTGGGCATTGGTGGACTACAACAACGACAGCGGTGAACCGGTGCGCGGCAGCGACGGTTTCATGCGCAAGGTGCAAACAGGCGGGCAGGGGTTGTTACTGGCCAGGATCGATGAAAAGTCACCGTTCGACGGCTACACCGACCCGGAAAAGAACCGCAAAGTGGTGCTGACCGACGTGTTCGAAAAGGGCGACCGCTATTTCAATACCGGCGACTTGTTGCGCAGCATCGGCTTCGGCCATGCGCAATTTGTCGATCGCCTGGGCGATACCTATCGCTGGAAGGGCGAAAACGTGTCGACCACCGAAGTGGAGAACGTGCTGCTGCAACATCCGCAGATTGCCGAAGTGGTGGCCTACGGTGTCGAGATCGAAAACACCAACGGCCGGGCTGGCATGGTCGCCATCACCCCAAGTGAATCCCTGGCCTCGCTGGACATGCGTGAATTGCTGCAATTCGCCCATGGCCAGTTGCCGCATTACGCGGTGCCGTTGTTCCTGCGGATCAAGGTGAAGATGGAAACCACCGGCACCTTCAAGTATCAGAAAGTGCGCCTCAAAGAGGAGGCCTTCGACCCGGGCAAGGCCGGCAATGACCCGGTGTATGCCTGGCTGCCGGGGTCGGATTGCTACGTGCCGGTCACCGGCCACTTGTTGGCGCAGATTCAGGGCGGACATTTCCGCTATTAAAAGCAGCGCTATTGATTCTGCCTATGACCGCTTTCGGCAAAAAAGCCATGACAGTGGGGAACTCCATCGCGACACTGGGCGCCTATAAAGCAACCAGACAAGGAGCCCCACATGTCAGACCAGCCTAAACAAATGACCGAAGACGAAGCCGCTGAATTTGCCGAGCAGGTCTTCGACGTGGCCCGCAAAGGCGATGCCGCCATGCTCGCCGCACTGCTGGCCAAAGGCTTGCCGCCTAACCTGCGCAATCACAATGGCGACACTTTGCTCATGCTCGCGGCCTATCACGGTCACGCCGACGCAGTAAAAGTGCTGCTGGAATTCAAGGCTGACCCGCTGATCGCCAACGACAAGAACCAGCTGCCGATGGCCGGTGCGGCGTTCAAGGGCAACCTGCCCGTGGTCAAGGCGCTGATCGAGGGCGGCGCGCCGGTGGACGGCGCCTCCTCGGACGGCCGCACGGCGTTGATGATGGCCGCGATGTTCAACCGTGTCGAAATGCTCGACTACCTGCTCGGCCAGGGTGCCAACCCCAAAGCCACCGATGCCCAGGGTGCGACCGCACTGGCGGCGGCGCACACCATGGGCGCGGCGGATACGGCGGCGCAGTTGCAAAAACTGGTGTAGGCTACGCGCCCTCAAAAACCAGCTCGCCACAGGACTTTCCCATGCAAACCGCCCTCGTTGAACTCATCAGCAAAATCAGCGCCGGCGTCATGGGCGAGGACGAAGTGGCACGCATCGCCGAGGAAGCGGCCCAGGCCTACGCGGACCCGGCTGCTTTTCTGGCGGCCAACCCGGATATCAACTACGACGACACTTTCCCGATTCCTCTGGGTGAGTGGGTCGTGGTCGGTAGCCTGCCGGACACGGTGCTGTTTCAAGCCGACACCTACGGCGACCTGTTTGCACAGATCGTCGCGTCGTTCGGCCCGGGCGTGGCGTTCACGCTCAAGCCCAAGCAGTTGGCCAAGACTGAAGACCTGACGGCGCTGAACCGCATCCAGATCCAGATGAGCGCGCTGAGCCCGCAAGACGGTGGCTATGTGCTGCTCAACTTCAGTCAGTTGCTGGATGACGAGATTCAGGCGGTGCTGGTCTACGGCAACGACCTGCCGCGCGTGCTGGAACTGTGCGCTGAAGTCGGCATCAAGGCCGAGCCGTCCCTGGAAGCCCTGCGCGTTGCCGTCCACGTCTGAAATAAAACGGAACCCCTGCCAGGGCTGACTATCCTACAAGTGCATGCCCTCACTTAGGAGCGACACCATGGGTTCCACCTTTAATGGCTTGATTGGCCTGATCATCCTGGCGCTGGATATCTGGGCGATCATCAACGTGTTCAAAAGCGGCGCCAGCACCGGTGCCAAAGTGCTGTGGATTTTGCTGATCCTGTTGCTGCCTGTCTTGGGCCTGATCATCTGGGCAATCGCCGGGCCACGCGGTAACGTGCGGATCTGACGACGCCTGGGCCCGCTCTAATCCTGAGTGGGCACGGTAAATGTGGGAGCGGGCTTGCCCGCGATAACGGTTTATCAGCCACAGTTGTGCGGGCTGATACATCGCTGTCGTGGGCAAGCCCGCTCCCACATTCGTTTCCAGGGTATTTAGCGTTTTGTGTGTCGAAAGTATTCGCTGCACGAAATTTTCACATCTTTTCCAAGACAATCCGCCGGCTTTATCACGCTGCCAAGGCTCTATCTCGAGTGCCGTTAAAGGTACAAGCGCGGCGCACGTTCAGTAATTAATGGCGTTGATGCCATTGATCGGGCACCATTTGCGCCACCGCGTTAACCGCCTACCCCAGCCAGCCTGGGCGAGGGACGGACGCCACTGCATTTTTTCGCAACTTAAACTTCCAATGGGTCCTGAAACGACATGGCAAACCCGGACGCCCTGAGTCAGCAGCGAGCTTCAAATCGCCTGCTGCAACCGACCGTCAAATCCCATCTGGCGTACACGCTGCTCTGCGCATTGGTCATGATGGTGATGTTCTCCCTGCTGCGCCTGGCGCTGCTGGTCTACAACCGCGAGATGATCCTCGACACGCCGGCCTCGACGTTCCTGGAAGCGTTCGCCAACGGGCTGCGTTTTGACATACGCCTGGTGATGTACGTGCTGGTCCCGCTGCTGCTGGCCTTGTTCAGCGTACGGGCGATGGCGGCACGCGGGTTCTTCCGTTTGTGGTTGACCGTCGCGTCCAGCATTGCCCTGTTCCTGGGCCTGATGGAAATGGACTTCTACCGCGAATTCCACCAGCGCCTCAACGGCCTGGTCTTCCAGTATGTAAAGGAAGACCCGAAAACCGTGATGAGCATGCTCTGGTACGGTTTCCCGGTTGTGCGTTACCTGCTGGCCTGGGCTGTGGGCACGCTGATCCTGAGCATGGCCTTCAAAGGTGCCGACCGTGCAACGCGCCCCCGCGGCCCGTTCAGCGGCGGCAGCATCGGTACCCGCCAAGTGGCGCCGTGGTACAGCCGCATCGCCGTGTTTGTGGTCTGCCTGTTGATCGCCGTGGTCGCCATCCGCGGCACCTTGCGCCAAGGCCCGCCGCTGCGTTGGGGTGATGTCTACACCACCGAATCGAACTTCGCCAACCAGTTGGGCCTCAACGGCACGCTGTCGCTGATCGCTGCAGCCAAGGCGCGCTTCTCCGAGGAACGCTCTAATATCTGGAAGGCCACCCTGGACCAGCCGCTGGCCACCCAGACCGTGCGTGACATGTTGGTGCTGCCGCAAGAGAAACTGGTGGATACCGACACCGCCGCCGTGCGCCGTGACTATACGCCACCGGCCGAGAAGACCCTGCCGATCAAGAACGTCGTGGTCATCCTGATGGAAAGCTTCGCCGGTCACTCGGTGGGCGCCCTGGGCCGCCCGGGCAATATCACGCCGTACTTCGACAAGTTGTCCAAGGAAGGCTTGCTGTTCGACCGCTTCTTCTCCAACGGCACGCACACCCACCAGGGCATGTTCGCCACCATGGCGTGCTTCCCGAACCTGCCAGGCTTCGAATACCTGATGCAGACCCCGGAAGGCAGCCACAAGCTGTCGGGCCTGCCGCAGTTGCTCAGCGCGCGCAAGTTTGACGACGTGTATGTCTACAACGGCGATTTCGCCTGGGACAACCAGTCGGGCTTCTTCAGCAACCAGGGCATGACCAACTTCATCGGGCGTAATGACTTCGTCAACCCGGTGTTCTCCGACCCGACGTGGGGCGTGTCCGACCAGGACATGTTCAACCGTGGCCTGGAAGAGTTGAAAGCCCGCGAAGGCGGCAAGCCGTTCTACGCACTGCTGCAAACCCTGTCCAACCACACGCCGTACGCGTTGCCGACGCCATTGCCGGTCGAGAAAGTCACCGACCGTGGCAGCCTCAACGAGCATTTGACGGCCATGCGTTACTCCGACTGGGCCTTGGGCCAGTTCTTTGAAAAGGCCCGTAAAGAGCCGTACTTCAAGGAAACCCTGTTCGTGATTGTGGGCGACCATGGTTTTGGCAACGAGCAGCAGATCACCGAAATGGACCTGGGCCGCTTCAACGTGCCGATGCTGATGATTGCGCCGGGCATGCAGGAGAAGTTCGGCGAGCGTGACCACACCGTGGGCACTCAGATCGACATCGTGCCGACCATCATGGGCCGCCTCGGTGGCGACACCCTGCACCAGTGCTGGGGCCGTGACCTGCTGAACCTGCCGGAAGGCGACAAGGGCTTTGGCGTGATCAAGCCGTCGGGTAGCGATCAGACGGTGGCGCTGGTTACCGCAGACCGCATTCTGGTACTGCCCAAGGAGATGCCACCCAAGCTGTGGGAATATGAACTGGGCGCGAACCCGACCGGTAAAGTGATTCCCGAGTCACCGGACGAGGCGGCGCTGAAGCAGAAACTCGAGTCGTTCCTGCAGACGGCCACCAAGAGCCTGTTGGATAACACTGCCGGCGTGATTGACGGCAAGCCGGATTAATTAACCGGGCATAAAAAAAGAGGCCTCAATGAGGCCTCTTTTTTTGTGCGGAATTTATATCCGACCGAGCAGCAACAATACCACCAGCACTACCAGGACAACGCCCAGGATACCCGACGGGCCATAGCCCCAGTTACGCGAGTGCGGGAACACCGGCAGGCCGCCGACCAACAACAGGATCAAGATAATGATCAGAATGAGGCTCATGGTTTTTTTCCTTATAGGGCCTTCTGAAAAGACCGGTTATTAACGACAGGCCCGTGAGTTTAAGTACGGACGCCTTAATAACTCCGACTCTGTCACTTCGAAGAAAATTCCCTGCTTTTTTAAAGCATTTTGCAAAGTTGCTTATTTCTTTTAATGCGTTCGCAATTACGTGCGCTTAGTTGAAAATTATTGAACTTACGCTATACGCCATCCCTCGCACCGGGCCTCAGGTTTTCCCGAGGTATTCATCAATTGGATGGTGCGTGGGTGTCGGAAAAACCTTCGCTACACTGCCGATCACTTCCTACGTGAACCACAAGGCTTATTTCCTATGCAAAATCGCATGATGATCACCGGCGCCGGGTCCGGCCTGGGCCGCGAAATCGCGCTGCGCTGGGCCCGTGAGGGTTGGCAGTTGGCCTTGTCGGATGTCAGCGAGCCGGGCCTGCAGGAAACGCTCAAACTGGTGCGCGAGGCAGGTGGCGATGGGTTTGTGCAGCGCTGCGATGTGCGTGATTACAGCCAGCTCACCGCCTTTGCACAGGCGTGCGAGGTGAAATTGGGCGGTATCGATGTGATCGTCAACAACGCCGGCGTAGCGTCGGGAGGCTTCTTTGCCGAGTTGTCGCTGGAAGATTGGGACTGGCAGATCGCGATTAACCTGATGGGCGTGGTCAAGGGCTGCAAGGCGTTCCTGCCGTTGTTGGAGAAGAGCAGGGGCCGGATCATCAATATTGCCTCGATGGCGGCATTGATGCAGGGGCCGGCCATGAGTAATTACAACGTGGCAAAGGCTGGGGTGGTGGCGTTGTCGGAGAGCTTGCTGGTCGAGCTCAAGCATCAGGAAATTGGCGTGCACGTGGTGTGCCCGTCGTTTTTCCAGACCAACTTGCTGGATTCGTTTCGCGGGCCGACCCCGGCGATGAAGGCGCAGGTGGGCAAGTTGCTGGAGAGTTCGCCCATTTCGGCGGCTGACATTGCCGACTATATCTACCAGCGTGTGGCACAGGGCGAATTCATGATTTTGCCCCACGAGCAGGGGCGCATGGCCTGGGCGTTGAAGCAGAAAAATCCGCAAGTGCTGTATGACGAGATGACCAGCATGGCAGACAAGATGCGGGCCAAGGCTCAGGCGGTTAAGGCTTGAAGTGTTGGGCGTGTACCTAGGCGTTATGCCGGTAGCGGCGCCGCTGGATGGCGCTTCACCCGGCGTCAACCCGGTAACGGATAGGTACCCGGCCAGCCCGATGCAGCTGATGTCTGTCAGGCAAATTACCAGCCCGCGTAGGCCTCGCCTGATTTAGTGGCAAGCCATTGTCGCCCCCCCTCCGAGCGCGCATGGTCAAGGTCCTGTCACTCCAAAAGGACAACCGCCATGCTGGTCTTAAGCCGCGCCGTAGGCGAAATCATTTCCATCGGCGATGACATCGCCTTGCATATCCTCGAGCTGAACGGAACCCAGGTGAAATTCGGCATCCAGGCACCGGTAGGGGTCAATGTGCACCGCGCCGAGGTGTATCAGAAAATCCTCGAGCGCCAAGTCACGCAACCTGAAACCAACCCCTAGAGCTTTCTCAATCGAACAGATGCTTGGGCACATCGTGCTTGAGCATCAACTGGCATTGCTCGCTTTCAGGGTCGAACACAATCAGCGCCTGCCCTTTGGTCAGCGCCTGGCGCACGCGCAGCACGCGGGTCTCCAAGGGCGTTTCATCGCCATTGTCAGTGCCGTCGCGGGTGACGAAGTCTTCGATGAGCCGGGTCAGGGTGTCGACTTCAAGTGCGTCGTAGGGAATCAGCATAAAAGCCTCAGAGGTGGAATCCCGGCGATGCTACTGCGCCGGGACCCGTCTTGCCAGTATCAGGTTGCCAGCCTCAGGACTTCTGTCCTACCAGACTGTCCACCGAGGGCACTCGCGTATCGCTCTCCATCTGCGTTTCGTGCTCGATCTGATGACTGAAGCGGTCCAGCGAACCCTGCGCCGGTTGCGCATCGCTGGCAAAGACCGGCGGGCTGAGGATGTACGCGCTCAGCAGGCGACTCAATGCCGCCAGGCTGTCGATGTGCGTGCGCTCGTAGCCGTGGGTTGCATCGCAACCGAACGCCAGCAGGGCGGTGCGAATGTCGTGCCCGGCGGTGACCGCCGAATGCGCATCGCTGAAGTAATAGCGGAACAGGTCGCGACGCACGGGCAGGTCGTTGTCCGAGGCCAGGCGCAACAAATGCCGGGACAGGTGATAGTCGTACGGCCCGCCGGAATCCTGCATCGCCACACTCACTGCGTGTTCGCTCGAATGCTGACCGGGCGCGACCGGAGCGATGTCGATGCCGACAAACTCACTCACGTCCCAAGGCAATGCCGCGGCGGCGCCGCTGCCGGTCTCTTCGGTGATGGTAAACAGCGGGTGACAGTCGATCAGCAACGGTTCGCCGCTGTCGATGATCGCCTTGAGCGCGGCGAGCAGTGCAGCCACGCCGGCTTTATCGTCCAGATGGCGCGCGCTGATGTGGCCGCTGTCGGTGAACTCGGGCAGCGGGTCAAACGCCACGTAGTCACCAATACTGATGCCCAGCGAATCGCAGTCGGCGCGGGTGGCACAGTAGGCGTCCAGGCGCAGTTCGACATGGTCCCAACTCACCGGCATTTCATCCACGGCGGTGTTGAAGGCATGCCCTGAGGCCATCAGCGGCAGCACACTGCCACGGATCACGCCGTTGTCGGTGAACAGGCTGACGCGACTGCCTTCGGCAAAACGGCTGGACCAGCAACCGACGGGCGCCAGGGTCAGGCGGCCGTTGTCCTTGATCGCACGCACGGCGGCGCCGATGGTGTCCAAGTGGGCCGAGACGGCACGGTCGGGGCTGTTTTTCTGGCCCTTGAGGGTGGCGCGAATCGTGCCGCGCCGGGTCATCTCAAAGGGGATCCCCAGTTCTTCCAGGCGCTCGGCGACGTAGCGCACGATGGTGTCGGTGAAGCCGGTAGGGCTGGGAATGGCGAGCATTTCCAGCAGCACCTTCTGCAGGTAGGTGAGATCCGGTTCTGGGATGGTTCGGCTCATAAAGACTCCTGATGAATGGGGGCGAGCGGATTTGTGTGGCGAGCGGGCCTGTTGTGGCGGACGGCTCGTGGCGGCAGCGGGCCTGTCGTGTGGCGGGCGGGCTTGATGTGGCGAGCGGGCTTGCCCCGCGTTGGGCTGCGAAGCGGCCCCCAAAACCTGCCAACGCGTTATGGCTGAAAGACTGGGGTGCCAGGGTCAGGGCCGCTTCGCGCCCCAACGCGGGGCAAGCCCGCTCGCCACATCAATCCCACTCGCCACGACAAGCCTGATCGCCACAGCAGGCCCGCTCGCCACAACAAGCGGGCTTGCCCTACGAGATCTGCTCGCCACAGGTTATTGGGCGGTCGGCTGACTGTGCGGAAACAGCAAATCCACAAACTTCTCCGCCGTCGGTTGCGGCTCATGGTTGGCCAGCCCGGCCCGTTCGTTGGCTTCGATAAACACATACTCGGGTTGATCGGCGGCAGGCACCATCAGGTCCAGGCCCACCATGGGAATGTCCAGCGCACGCGCCGCACGCACGGCAGCGTCCACCAATGTGGGATGCAAAATCGCCGTGACGTCTTCCAGGCAGCCGCCGGTGTGCAGGTTGGCGGTGCGGCGCACGGCCAGGGTCTGGCCACGCGGCAGGATGCTGCTGTAGTCAAAACCGGCGGCGTGCAGGGTGCGTTGGGTTTCGGCGTCCAGTGGGATCTTGCTTTCACCGTCGGTGGCCGCTTGGCGACGACGGCTTTGGGCTTCGATCAAGGCGCCGATGGAGTGCTGGCCGTCGCCGGTCACCTCGGCCGGGCGCCGAATCGCAGCGGCAACCACTTCAAAACCGATCACCAGAATGCGCAGGTCGAGGCCTTCATGGAAGCTCTCGAGCAACACGCGGCTGTCGAACTGGCGCGCTGTTTCAATGGCTTTCTGCACGTCCTCGATGGTCTGCAGATCCACCGCCACGCCCTGGCCTTGCTCGCCATCCAGCGGCTTGACCACGATGCGCTGATGTTCGTCGAGAAACTCCAGGTTGTCGTCGGCACTGCCCGCCAATTGCTGCGACGGCAGGTTCAAACCAGCGGCTTTGAGCACTTTGTGGGTCAGGCTCTTGTCCTGGCACAAGGTCATGCTGATGGCGCTGGTCAGGTCGCTCAGCGATTCACGGCAACGCACGCGGCGCCCGCCATGGCTGAGGGTGAACAGGCCGGCATCGGCGTCATCCACGTGCACATCGATACCGCGTCGGTGGGCTTCCTCGACAATGATGCGCGCATAGGGATTGAAGCCGGCCTGCGGGCCCGGGCCAAGAAACAGTGGCTGGTTGATGCCGTTTTTGCGTTTGATCGCAAAGGTGGTCAGCGCGCGAAAACCCAGCTTGGCGTAGAGGCTCTTGGCCTGACGGTTATCGTGCAGCACCGACAGGTCGAGATAGCTCAAGCCGCGGCTCATGAAGTGCTCCACCAAGTGGCGCACCAGCACTTCACCCACGCCAGGGCGCGTGCACTGCGGATCAACCGCCAGGCACCAGAGGCTGCAGCCGTTTTCCGGGTCGTGAAAAGCCTTCTGATGGTTCAGGCCCATCACGCTGCCGATCACCGCGCCGCTGTCTTCGTCTTCGGCCAGCCAATACACCGGGCCGCCTTGATGGCGCGGGGTCAGACGTTCAGCGTCGACCGGCAACATGCCGCGCCCCTGGTAGAGCACGTTGACCGCCGCCCAATCAGCTTCGGTCTGCACCCGGCGAATCCGAAAACCGCGAAACACGCGGGTAGCGGGGCGATAGTCGCTGAACCACAGGCGCAGGGTGTCGGAGGGGTCGAGGAACAGCTGCTGCGGGTCGATCCCCAGAATCTGCTGGGGCGCTGCCACGTACAGGGCGATGTCACGCTCGCCAGGCTGTTCCTTGAGCAGTTCCTGGGCCAGGCTTGCCGGGTCCGGGAAGGTATGGCCGATCAACAACCGGCCCCATCCGCAATGCACGGCAATCGGTTCGGCGCCCAACGGGCTGCCATCTTCAGCCAGGCGGGCCTGCAGGCGCTCGTAGGTCGGCGCCTGGCCCTTCAGCAAGCGTTGGCTGTAAGCCGCTGCAAGAGGTTTCATCAATCAGATTCCTTGTTCGCTGAGCCACAGGTTCAGCGCCGCCAGTTGCCACAGCTTTGAACCGCGCAGCGGCGTCAGTTGACCTTGTGGGTCAGTCAGCAGGCGATCCAGCATGGCCGGGTTGAACAGGCCGCGATCCTGGCTTGGGTCCAGCAGCAGTTCACGCACCCAGTTCAAGGTGTCACCCTGCAAGTGCTTGAGGCCCGGCACCGGGAAGTAGCCTTTTTTGCGGTCGATGACTTCACTCGGGATCACGCGGCGCGCGGCTTCTTTCAAGACTTGCTTGCCACCGTCGGGCAATTTGAATTTGCCGGGCACACGGGCTGACAATTCGACAAGGCGGTAGTCCAGAAACGGCGTGCGTGCTTCCAGGCCCCAGGCCATGGTCATGTTGTCGACGCGTTTGACCGGGTCGTCCACCAGCATCACCGTACTGTCCAGGCGCAGGGCCTTGTCCACGGCGGCGTCGGCGCCCGGCATGGCGAAATGCTCGCGCACGAAGTCACCGGCAGCGTCGTTGGCGGTCAGCCATTTGGGGGCGACGGTGGCCGCGTAGTCGTCATAGCTGCGGTCAAAAAAGGCATCGCGGTAGGCGGCATAGGGATCGCTGGCGCCATCCACTTGCGGGTACCAGTGGTAACCGGCGAAGAGCTCATCGGCGCCCTGACCGCTTTGCACCACTTTGCAATGCTTGGCCACTTCCCGCGACAGCAGGTAGAAGGCGATGCAGTCGTGGCTGACCATCGGCTCGCTCATGGCACGAAACGCGGCGGGCAGTTGCTCGATGATCTCGCTTTCGGCGATGCGCAGTTGATGGTGACGGGTGCCGTAGTGCTTGGCGATCAGATCCGAATACTGGAATTCGTCGCCGCGCTCGCCGCCGGCGTCTTCAAAGCCGATGGAGAAGGTCGACAGGTCCTGCACGCCGACTTCACGCAGCAGGCCCACGAGCATGCTCGAATCGACACCGCCGGAGAGCAGCACGCCGACATCCACGGCGGCGCGTTGGCGAATGGCCACGGCTTCGCGGGTGCTGTCGAGCACGCGGTCGGTCCAGTCTTCCAGGGTCAGGTTTTTTTCATCGTCATGGGGACCGTAGGGCAGCGTCCACCAGGTTTTCTGTTCGATCTTGCCGTTGGCGTCAATGCGCATCCAGCTGGCCGGCGGCAGTTTTTCAATGCCTGCCAGCAACGTGCGCGGTGCCGGTACCACAGCGTGGAAGTTCAGGTAGTGATTCAGCGCGACCGGATCAAGCATCGGGTTGATGTCACCGCCCTTGAGCAATGCCGGCAGTGCCGAGGCAAAGCGCAGGCGCTGGCCGGTGCGCGACAGGTACAAAGGCTTAACACCCAGGCGGTCACGGGCGATGAACAGGCGCTGGGCGTCGCGCTCCCAGATGGCAAACGCAAACATGCCATTGAGCTTGGGCAGCAGTGCTTCGCCCCACGCGTGGTAGCCCTTGAGCAGCACTTCGGTGTCGCCACCGGAATAGAAGGCGTAGCCGAGGGCTTCCAGCTCTTCACGCAATTCCGGGAAGTTGTAGATCGCGCCATTGAAGGCCAGGGACAGCCCCAGTTGGGCGTCGACCATCGGTTGGGCCGAGCCGTCCGACAGGTCCATGATTTTCAGGCGTCGATGGCCCAGGGCAATCGGCCCTTGGGCGTGGAAGCCCCACGCGTCAGGACCGCGTGGTGCCAAATGATGGGTGATCCGCTCTACCGCTGCCAAGTCGGCAGGTTGGTGATCAAAACGTAACTCGCCAGCTAATCCGCACATATATTCCTTACCGGTTTTTCCGTTGGGGACAGACAAAAAAGGCACCGCACCAAAAGGGTGGGCACCCAGAGACTGACCCGAGCAGATTCACGGAGTTTTAGAACAATACGTTATAAGGCAAAGAGCCTTGAGTGGCCGCAAGCCACGTCGCGCGCCACGGGGGCGCCCGTCAATGGTCGGTAGATAGGTCAATCACGGATGCAAAAAGTGGGGGAATGCGCCGCGATATCGAGCGCCTATTTGAACCTTTCATTGCCGGCGTGAGGGTTATTGTCCGGGTCATTATCCAACGCAATAAGGACTGTTGCCGATGACCCAACAACCGGCTGTAAGCCAGGCCGCCGCGCCTGTCTCTCAGGAGAAAATCACCGCTGCACTGCTGGAAATCACCGGCGACCTGGACAAGGCCAGGGTGCTGCAGCATACGCTGCCCCCATGGCTGGTAAGTGCCGCCGCCTCAACGCGCCAGGCGCTGGAAGCGGCGCATGCCAGCAGTCAGCAACCCCGCGAGCGGGCCGCGAGCCTGTTGCGCCGTATAACGCCGCTCAGGTCATTTTGTGCCGAGCGACTTAAGGCGCTCCTGGCGGCCAAGGGGCATGCCGGGCTGGATGTCGAACGTGACTGGCTGGAGTTGCCCAATCGGCACTTCGCCGCGTTGACCGTCGGCCGTGGTGTACGGCTGCAGACGATGTCCATGGACAAGCACCACCTGCTGCAGGCGGCCATGCAGAATTTTACCCTGGACCAGGCCGAGGCAGGGGGGCTGCCCGCAGGCGCGGTGATTCGAACGGGCGCGGCAGGCCAAAAGGTGTCAACGCTCAGCGCTGGAGCCTTTGCGCGGTACTGCCGCGAACTGGACCTGGGCGCGGCCTATCAGCGGCACCTGCGTGAGGTGTTCAACCTCGCGGGGAGCGACGACGATGGCGGCGCTGAACGGGCCTACAACCCGGTGGTCGGCGAGGTCGGCCAGTGCAAGATCAAGGACATGCAAATCGACTTGCAGATTGCCCATGGCAAGGGCGATATCAGCGAGTCCGGCTATACCGCGTTGCAAGCCCTGCTCAATGCTCGCTTGCCCGCGCGGAACCTGCAGCATGTGTTGTTCCATGAAAAGCCGCTGATCTGGCAAGGGATGAATGTGCATGGCGCCTGCCTGTGGAGCGTGCTGGTGTTCGGCCATGCCTCCACGCACGGCTTTGCTGAGGGGCCCTTGCTGGTGTACATGCCAGGCGAGCCCGGGCGCCCGTGGTACGAATACCCCACGCTGGGGGACCTGATCGCCTACCTGACGCTCAAGCTTCAGGTGCCGGCCTATCGCAGCTTCTTCACGCGCTACCTGGATGAGGCCGAGCGGTTCGGTTTTTTCCAGCGTTTTGACCAACGCAGGACACTCGAACGCGTGGAGCCCGTGGCGGTGGACACCGGCCTGGAACCGTTCTTTTTCGGCGCCTTGACCCGCAAGATCCAGCTGGACGCCGTTGCATTGGCCGTGCCGACGGCGCAAGTCGATGAGGAGGCGCGGCAGAAACGCCTACAAGGCTATCTGGAGGCGGGCCTGAATATGCTGAACATCGCCGGCCTGATGGTGCCGGTGCTCGGGCAATTAATGTTGGGCGTCGCCGTCGGCCAGATGCTCGCCGAGGTCTTCGAAGGGGTGGATGAATGGACTCACAGCGACCAGGCCGAGGGCCTGGAACATTTGGTCAATGTGGCTGAAAACCTGGCGGCCATGGCCGTGTTCGCGGACGGTGTGAAGGTGGCAGGCAAGGTGTTCAGGGGGGTCAAGTCCAACCCCGCAGAGTTCTTCGAGGCAGTCGAAGCGGTGCAGCTGCCGGATGCCGGTCCTCGCTTGTGGCGTCGGCGGCTCAAGCCTTACGGCCGGACGCTGGATGTCGACGCCCTGACGGTGGCCAATAGCCGTGGGATCTACCAGGTCGGCGGCCATTCCTATGTCAGGATTATGGGAGTGGTGTACGCGGTGGCCTACGATGCGCGGTCGGGTTACTGGCACGCCCTTCACCCGACGCGGACCACGGCCTATCGTCCGCGTCTGCTGCACAACCGCCAGGGCGGTTGGCGGTTTGCGTTCGAACACCCCCAGGAGTGGGGCTCCCCGTCCTACATTCTCACTCGGCTTAACCCGCGCCTGGCCGCGCTGCCCACCGAGCAATTGAAATACGTGGCGAGCATTGTCGACATGCGGCCCTCCCGCCTGCACGCCCTGGCCCTGCAAAACAGGCCGCTGCCGGAGCGCTTCAACGACTGCGTGGCGCGTTTCGCCTTGAACCAGCAAGTCCGCGATCTGATCTGGCAGCTGGAACATCAGCCACGGCCGGATGCAAGCACCGCGCGCGTTCAGTTGCTGGCGTTGCCGCTGATGCCAGGTTGGCCGCCGGGACGGTTTTTCGAGGTGCTGGACCGCCAAGGGGCGCGGCTCGAACGCTTTCCCGGCAGCGCCACATTCGAGCATGGACACTTGAGCATCCACATCACTGAACAGGCGCTCAAAGACGGCGCAGTGATGGCGACGCTGCTCGACGTCCTGCCGCCGGACGAGATCCACACCTTGCTGGGGGGCACGATAGCGCCAGATGAGCAGGGCGCGGTGCTTGCGCGCCAGTTACTGGCCTCGCTCAAACGCACCCACCGAGAGGTCTTCCAGCAGCTGTATCAGGACGCGGATGGCATTACCCATTCAGATCACGGGTTGCTCAAGGCGCATTTCCCAAGCGTGCCCAATCGCATCGCCTGGGAGTTGCTGTCCAAGACGTCAACCGTGCATCGCTGGCAACTGCGCAGTACCCGGCGCGTGCCGCTGTTGCTCGCACAACGGGCACGCGAAGCGTTGGCGGTGCAGGAAGAAGACCAGGCGCTGATCGGCCTTTACCTTCCGGAGCTGGCCAGCGCCCCCTCGCGACGGCTGGCCGTGCACCTGCTGGCGAAGGTCGCGGGATGGCCGCAGGATTTGCACGTGCAGGTACGCCGGGACAGTTTGATCGGCGAGCTGATAGGCACCTCCGGCAGCCAGCATGCACGGTGGCGGCGCACACTGGTCGAGACCGGCGATGGGGTGCAGGCGTTCGACGATAAAGGTGCGCCGCTGGGCGAAAAAGCGTCAGGCCCTGAAGGGTTTTACCAGGCTCTGCTCGCCACCTTGTCGCCTGCGCAATTGGCAGCACTGAACCTCTCGGGGGCAGAGCGTGCCAGTCGATTGCGCGACGCGCTCCAGGCGTGTGCCGAGCAAGAGCGCCACGTGCTGTCACGCCATCTGTGGCCCGAGCGTGCACTCCCTGAGGCGGCGCCGGAACTATGCGCGCAGGCCATGGTGCGTTCGACGCGGCACCCGGTGGCGCTGGTGCGCAAGGTCAACAGGCTGTATCCCGGTTTTGACGAACGGCAGGTGGCGACGTTCCTGGACGGGCAAGGCCCCGATCACCTGGCGCGCGCCCAGGCCGTGGAGGCGCTGGAGCGACAGTTCGAGGCCCTGCATCGGGCGCTCAAGGCGTGGCGCAATGACGAGACATCCCTCGCCGGTTTACCTCATCCCCAGGCGGATTACCGCCTGGCCCGTCATCAGGCGATGCAGGCCATCGAGGACGGCTGGCGACAGCGGCTCCTGTTGCCCGATGCCAGTGGGGTAAACGTCCCAAGCCTGGTACTCGATGGCCTGGCCGTGGGCCGACTGCCGACCTTGCCGGCGCAGGTCACCTTTGCCCATATCCGACAGTTGTCGTTGAACAGAATGGGGCTCGACGATGACGTGGCGTATTTTCTCAAACACTTCAAGCAGCTCGAGACGTTGGAGCTGCGCAGCAACGAGGTGACACGCCTGCCGGAAGTACTGTCACAGATGCCCGCGCTCAAACGCCTGTACCTCAACGACAACCACCTGCAACTCACCGAACACACCCACGCCAAGCTGGCTGACCTGCGAGGCTTGCAGGTATTGAACCTGAGCAACAACCCGTTGATTGATCCGCCTGCCGTCGGCCACATGTTCGAGTTGCGTGAGCTGATGTTGCGTCATTGTCGCCTGCGCGCGTTTCCTGCTGGGGTACCGCGCTTGCCTTACCTGCATTACCTCGACCTGCGCGACAACGATATCCTCGCCTTGCCTGGCTGGTTGCCCACCGCGCCACGCCCTGTGGCTGAAGCCATCAACCTGCGCCACAACCCGCTGGATGAAGCCAGCCGAAAGACACTGGCCGACTATCGGAGCCAAACCGGCATAGGCATGGGCTTTTTGGAAGATGACATCGCTCGCCTCAACGAGCAGAAAGCCCGGGAGTTATGGCTGGCCGATAGCGCGGTTGCGCGCTACACGCAAAAAGAGACGGTTTGGACGGGACTCAAGCATGAGCCCGAGTCCGAGAGCCTGTTCAGGTTATTGGCCGAACTGGGCGGCACCGGCGATGCTCAACTGGTGCGGGAGGACCTGGAACGACGCGTTTGGCGGGTGCTGGAGGCGGCCGGAAATGACGCGCAGCTGCGCGATGAGATTTTTGACCGGGCCGCCACGCCGGTCAATTGCGATGACAGCGCGGCGCTGAACTTCAGCAACCTTGAGGTGCTGGTGGAGATCCACGAAGCTGCCAAAGGCGTCGAAGGGGGCAAGCTGACCGCCAAGCCGCTGCTGAAGTTGGCCAAGGGCCTGTTTCGTCTGGATCAGTTGGACAGCTACGCACGCACGCACAGTCAGCAGCACCCGGAGGCTGACCCGCTGGAGGTCAGCCTGGCCTACCGAACAGGGCTGGCCAGCAAGTTTCATTTGCCCGGTCAGCCCCTGCACATGCGCTTTGCCCGCCTGGGCGGCGTCACGGTCGAAGCGCTGAACACTGCCGAAGAACAACTCCGGGCGGCAGAGCGCTCAACCAAGCTCTTGAACTACCTGGTGGAGCTGCCGTTATGGGACAGTCACTTGAAAGTCGCCTTCAGCCAATCGTTCGAGGCGTTGAGCGAGCCCTATGACCAACGCCTGCAGGCGGTCTTTGAAAAAAGCACCGCGCTCAACGACGCCGACTACCTTGACCAGATGAACCAGATCCTGCGCGAGCAGCAGGCGGCGCATAAGGGCGAAGCTGAGCGCCTGACCAAGGAGGCGCTGAAATTCGGCGACCTGTCGCCCTGTGTGATGCCGTGATTCAACCCGGTCTAAGGCTTGGCGGCGTTGCTGCGAATCAGCGCGCGCAAGGCAAAACGGTTGGGGTGGCAAGCCTCGGCCACGCTGCTGGGCAAGGGCAAGGGTTCGGCGTCCAGCCAGGCCGCCAGCAGCTCGGCACACAGCGGCGCGGTCACCAGGCCACGTGAGCCGTGGCCGCTGTTGATGTACACGCCGTCCAGCCACGGGCAAGGTGTGGGCGGCACGTGGCGGGCGTCCTTGCGCAGGGCCGCGTAGGCCTGGTCGAACGCCTCGCGTTCGGCCAGCGGCCCGACAATCGGCAGGTAGTCGGGGCTGGTGCAGCGGAATGCGGCGCGGCCTTCAAGCTGCTTGGCAGAGCAGGCATCGGCGCCGAGACGGTCGGCCAGGTCGAGGGAGATTTCCCGCAGCATCGCCAGATTGCCGGCGTGCTCGGCGGCAGTGGGCGTCAGGTCGTCGCTCTTGAAGTCGAAGCTGGCGCCCAGGGTGTGTTCACCCAGGCGCGCAGGGGCGACATAGCCTTCGGCGCACACCACGGTGGCCAGCGCCTGGCTCGCCGTCGTTTCTGCCAGCCGTGTGATCTGCCCGCGAATGCGTTTGAGCGGCAGGTCGGCACTGAACGCAAACCGCTTGATCTCGGCGGCACCTGCCAGCACCACCACGCTCGCGCTCGCCAGCAGGGTGTCGCCGGCCAGGGCTTGCCATTGACCGTCAACGCGCTGCAACTCAAGGGCTTCGTGATGAGGCCGCACGTCGATCAACGGGTGCTGCGCTTGCCATTGGCATAATGCCGGCGGGTGCACCCAGCCGCCCTCGGGGTAAAACAGCCCGCCGTGTTCGAGCGCCACGCCGGCGCGCGCCTGAGCTTGAGCCTGATCAAGCAGGTGCAGCAGGCCCGGCGCAAACGCGGCGGCCAACTGGGCCTGGCGCTCGGCTTCCTTGGCATTGAAGGCCAGTTGCAGCACGCCGCAACCGTCCCAATCGACGCCGCGGTGCAGGTGCTCAAGCAAGCGCCGCGTGTGGCCGAAGCCGCTGAGGATCAGCTGCGAAAGCGCCGTGCCATGAGCCGAGAGCTTGAGGTAAAGCACGCCTTGCGGGTTGCCCGAGGCTTCCTGTGCCAGGGCGCCGTGGCGCTCCAGCAGGCTCACACGCCAGCCACGTGCCGCCAGGCTGGCCGCCGTGGCGCACCCGGCCAGGCCGCCGCCGATCACCAGGGCGCTGCGCTCACCGGGCACCGGCATCGGGCGGGCGAACCACGGTTTGCTGTGGGCAGGTGGCGGCGTTTCGGCCGGCCAACCGAGGAATTCACCGCGCAGGATCTCCCACTTATGCCCGATGCCTGGCGTGCGTTTCATCTTGAACCCGGCGGCGTTGATCAACCGGCGTACCCAGCCGGTGCTGGTGAAGGTGCTGATGGTCGAGCCGGGTGCCGCCAGGCGGGCCAGTTCGGCAAACAGTTCGGCGGTCCACATGTCGGGATTTTTTGCCGGGGCGAAGCCGTCGAGAAACCACGCATCGACCTGGGCATCCAGTTGTGGCAACTGCTCCAGGGCATCGCCGATCAACAGGGTCAGCGTCACGCGGCCGTTATCCAGCACCAGCCGCTGGAAGCCTGGGTGGATGGCAATGTAGTGCGCCAGCAGTTGCTCGGCGAAGGGCGCCAGCTCTGGCCAGAGGGCGAGGGCGCGTTGCAGGTCGGCGTGGCTCAGCGGGTACTTTTCCACGCTGACAAAATGCAGGCGCGCGCCCGGCACCGCATGCTGTTCGAACAGCTGCCAGGCGCACAGAAAGTTCAAGCCGGTGCCAAACCCCGTTTCGCCGATCACCAGCCGCCCGTTCACCGGCAGGGCGGCAAAGCGCGCCTGCAGACGGTTCTGTTCGAGGAACACGTAGCGGGTTTCTTCAAGGCCCGACTGGTCGGAAAAATACACATCGTCGAACACCCGCGAGTGCGGGCGACCTTGGTCGTCCCAGTCGAGCTGGGCGTGGGTGATGGGGTTCATGGGCGGCTCATAAAATAACAGCAGGCAAAAGCAAGGCGGCCATTCTAGCCGATCAATGGGCTTTGAATTGACCCACGGCACGTTGGCGTGGAATTTCCTCCCGCGCGTTGTTGCCCAATCCGCTAGTCTTGATCCAACTTGAAACGGAGCTGCCCATGTTCGAATCCGCTGAAATCGGTCACGCCATCGACAAAGACACCTATGAAGCCGAAGTGCCGGCCCTGCGCGAAGCGTTGCTGGAAGTGCAGTACGAGCTGCAGCAGCAGAAGCGCTTCCCGGTGATTATCTTGATCAACGGCATTGAGGGCGCCGGCAAGGGCGAGACCGTCAAGCTGCTTAACGAATGGATGGACCCGCGCCTGATCGAAGTGCGCACCTTTGACCAGCAGACCGACGAAGAACTGGCGCGCCCACCGGCCTGGCGCTACTGGCGGCAATTGCCGGCCAAAGGCCGCATGGGCATTTTTTTCGGCAATTGGTACAGCCAGATGCTGCAAAGCCGCGTGCACGGCGAGATCAAGGATGCACGCCTGGACCAGGCCATCGCCGGTGCCGAGCGCCTGGAAAAAATGCTCTGCGACGAAGGCGCGCTGATCTTCAAATTCTGGTTTCACCTCTCCAAGAAACAGATGAAAGCGCGGCTCAAGGCGTTGGCCGATGACCCGCTGCACAGCTGGCGCATCAGCCCGCTGGACTGGCAGCAGTCGGAGACCTACGACAAATTTGTGCATTTTGGTGAGCGCATCCTGCGCCGCACCAGCCGCGACTACGCGCCATGGCATGTGATCGAAGGGGTCGATGCGCACTACCGCAGCCTCACCGTGGGCAAGATCCTGCTCGAGGGCCTGCAAAATGCACTGAAGTTGCCCAAGGGCAAGGCCAGCGGCATGAACCCGGCGCCGTTGTTGGCCTCGGTGGATCAGAAGAGCCTGCTCGACAGCCTCGACATGACCTTGAGCCTGGACAAGGACGATTACGAAGAACAGCTGATCACCGAGCAGGCGCGTTTCTCCGGCCTGATGCGTGACAAACGCATGCGCAAACACGCGCTGGTCACCGTGTTCGAAGGCAACGATGCGGCGGGCAAGGGCGGGGCGATCCGGCGTGTGGCGGCGGCGCTGGACCCGCGTCAGTACCACATCGTGCCGATTGCCGCGCCAAGTGAAGACGAGCGTGCCCAACCGTACCTGTGGCGGTTCTGGCAGAAGATTCCGGCGCGCGGCATGTTCACGGTGTTCGACCGCTCGTGGTACGGGCGCGTGCTGGTGGAGCGCATCGAAGGTTTCTGCACCCCGGCGGACTGGATGCGCGCCTACGGCGAGATCAATGACTTTGAAGAGCAGTTGCGCGATGCCGGTGTGATCGTGGTCAAGTTCTGGCTGGCGATTGACAAGGACACCCAGCTGGAGCGCTTCCAGGCCCGCGAGAACATCCCGTTCAAGCGCTTCAAAATTACCGAAGACGACTGGCGCAATCGCGACAAGTGGGATGACTACCGTGCCGCCGTGGGCGATATGGTCGACCGTACCAGCACTGAAATCTCGCCCTGGACGCTGGTCGAAGCCAACGACAAGCGCTGGGCGCGGGTCAAGGTGCTGCGCACCATCAACCGCGCGCTGGAAGAGGCGTTCGACAAAACCGACAAGCACGACAAGAAGAAAAAGAAAAAATAGCGTTGGCGGGCGCTGACCTGTGGCAGGCAGGCTTTTTGTGGTGAGCAGGCTTGCCCTGCGTTGGGCTGCGAAGCGGCCCCATAGTCGGTCAATGCGTTCTAAATGAAAGTACGCGGCGTCTGCATCAGAGCCGCTTCGCGCCCCAACGCAGGGCAAGCCTGCTCGCCACAGTGAGCGTGTCCGCCCCAACATCCCACTTGGCAGAACCAGCCTGCTCATCGCCATGCTTTTGTATAGGCGGGGTGAATGATCATCGCGGTGGGGAGGGCGTGGATTTATCCTCGGTTGATCTTCCAACAACGACAAGATCGAGGTAGCCCATGCGTGAAGTAGTGATCGTCGACAGTGTGCGAACCGGCCTGGCCAAATCCTTTCGTGGCAAGTTCAACCAGACCCGTCCCGACGACATGGCGGCCCATTGCGTGAATGCACTGCTGAGCCGCAATGGCATCGACCCGGCGACAGTCGAGGATTGCATCGTCGGTGCCGGTTCCAACGAAGGCGCGCAGGGCTACAACATCGGGCGCAATGTGGCAGTGCTCTCGCAATTGGGCACGGGCACGGCAGGCATGACCCTCAACCGGTTCTGCTCCTCGGGCTTGCAGGCGATCGCGATCGCGGCCAACCAGATCGCCTCGGGTTGCAGCGACATCATCGTCGCCGGTGGCGTTGAATCGATCAGCCTGACCCTCAAAAGCGTCAACACCGACAACCTGATCAACCCGCTGCTGCAAGAGCAGGTGCCGGGCAGCTACTTCCCGATGGGCCAGACCGCCGAAATCGTCGCGCGGCGCTATAACGTCAGCCGCGAAGCGCAGGACCGTTACGCCCTGCAGAGCCAGCAGCGCACCGCGCAGGCCCAGGCCGACGGGTTGTTCGACGATGAAATCGTGCCGATGACGGTCACGTACAAGGTCGAGGACAAGCACACCGGCGCGGTGCAGATCCTTGAAGGCGTGGTAGATCGCGATGACTGCAACCGCCCGGACACCACGCTTGCCAGCCTGCAAGGGCTCAAACCGGTGTTTGCCGAAGACGGTTCGGTGACGGCTGGCAATTCCTCGCAGCTGTCCGATGGCGCGTCGATGACACTGGTGATGAGCCTGGAAAAAGCCCTGGCGCTGGGGCTCAAGCCCAAGGCGTTTTTCCGCGGGTTTACCGTGGCCGGTTGCGAGCCGGACGAGATGGGCATTGGCCCGGTGTTCTCGGTGCCCAAGTTGCTCAAGGCCAAGGGCTTGCAGGTAGCGGATATCGACCTGTGGGAACTCAACGAGGCGTTTGCCTCGCAGTGCCTGTATGCGCGCGACCACCTGGGGATCGACAACGCCAAATACAACGTCAATGGCGGCTCGATTTCCATCGGGCACCCGTTCGGCATGACCGGTTCGCGACAAGTCGGGCATTTGGTGCGCGAGCTGCAACGGCGCAACCTGCGTTACGGCGTGGTCACCATGTGCGTGGGCGGCGGCATGGGCGCCACTGGGCTCTTCGAAGCCGTACGCTAGGTCCCACTGAAGAAACCCGGCTTAAAAATGTGGGAGCGGGCTTGCTCGCGAAAGCGGTGGATCAGTCAACACATGCAAGGCTGACCCACCGCGTTCGCGAGCAAGCCCGCTCCCACATTTGAATTGTGTCGTATCCCAATTCGTGCGCTTGCCCCTAGAATGCTGCCTCCACTTCCTCAGGCATTCGGGGCACTCATGCACATCTCTTCCGGCCGCTGGGTTTATGGCTTTGGCTTGACCCTGCTGACCGCGTTCCTGTGGGGCATCCTGCCGATCAAACTCAAACAAGTGTTGCTGGTGATGGACCCGGTCACCGTCACCTGGTTTCGCCTGGTTGTCGCCGGTAGCTGCTTGTTTATCTACTTGGCCCTCACCCAACGCCTGCCCAGCCGCAAAGTGCTCGGCCCAAAAGGCGGTTGGCTGGTAGCCATGGCGGTGTGCGGGCTGGTGGGCAATTACGTGTTGTACCTGGTAGGCCTGAAAATGCTCAGCCCCGGCACGGCCCAGTTGGTGGTGCAGATGGGGCCGATCTTTCTGATGGTCGCCAGCGTGTTTGTGTTCAAGGAGCGTTTCAGCCTGGGCCAGGGTGTTGGCCTGGTGGTGTTGATCATCGGCTTCGGGCTGTTCTTCAACCAACGCCTGGTGGAAATGCTCACGTCCCTGGGCACCTACACCGCCGGGGTGCTGACGATTCTGCTCGCCACCACCATCTGGGTGTTTTACGCCTTGGGCCAGAAGCAGTTGCTGACGGTGTGGAATTCGCTGCAGGTGATGATGGTGATCTACCTGTCGTGCGCCGCGTTGCTCACGCCGTGGGCGCATCCGCTGGAGGCGCTGCAGTTGAGCCCGCTGCAAGGCTGGCTGTTGCTGGCGTGCTGCATGAATACGCTGGTGGCTTACGGTGCGTTTGCCGAAGCGTTGGCGCATTGGGAGGCCTCGCGGGTCAGTGCGACGTTGGCGCTGACGCCCTTGGTGACGTTTGTGGCGGTGGCGTTGGCGGCGTGGCTATGGCCGGCGTTTGTGCAGGCCGAAGAGATCAACGCCTTGGGCTACGTCGGGGCGCTGGTGGTGGTGCTGGGGTCGGCGACGGTGGCGCTGGCGCCGTCGTTGCTGGTGGGGCTCAGGGCTCGGCGGCTGCGGCTGGCGTCTTGATGCCTGGCGTGGCGGCCGAGTCGTTGCCGCGGCTTTAGGGTGGTAAACCGGTTTAAATGTGGGCGCTGGCATGCCTGCGATGGCGGTATGTCAGTTGACTGGGATATTGGTCGGCGTACCTATCCATTTCTGCGGTAACGGCTGCTATTGGTTGCGCTCTTATAGCGGCTCACTGTTGGAAGGACCCAAAAGTAAGCAAAAGGTCCTCGCCTCACCACTCGGCACCTCGCCTAGGCTCGGTGTGCCCGCACGCAGGCTTGAATCCGTGGACCGCCGCGCTGGGCCATCCTCGGCCCAGCGTGGCTAACCCGGCGTCCTGCCGGGTTAGCCACGGATCCAAGCCTGCGTGCGGCCAGCGTGGTTAATGGGGCGCCTTGGATCAAAAGCAGATCAAAAGCCCGAGGTCAGTGGCCGGCCTCGAGCATGTTTTCCGGGCGTACCCACTGGTCGAACTCTTCATCAGTCAAGAAGCCCAGCGCCAGTGCGGCTTCACGTAGTGTCAGGCCCTCGGCATACGCCTTCTTGGCGATCTGCGCCGACTTGTCGTAGCCAATGTGCGGGTTGAGCGCGGTCACCAGCATCAGGCCGCGTTCCAGGTGTTCGGCCATTTGCTCGGCATCCGGCTCAAGACCGGCAATGCAGTGTTCCTGGAAGTTGTTGCAACCGTCGGCCAGCAGGCGGATCGATTCCAGCAGGTTGTGGATGATCACCGGCTTGTACACGTTCAACTGCAAGTGGCCCTGGCTGGCGGCAATGCCGATGGTCACGTCATTGCCCAGCACTTGGCAGGCCAGCATCGACAGCGCTTCGCATTGGGTTGGGTTGACCTTGCCCGGCATGATCGAGCTGCCCGGCTCGTTGGCTGGCAACTTGACCTCGGCCAACCCGGCGCGCGGGCCGGAACCCAGCAAGCGCAGGTCGTTGGCGATTTTCATCAGCGCCACCGCGAGGGTTTTCAGCGCGCCGTGCAAGGTTACCAGCGGCTCGTGGCCGGAGAGGGCGGCGAATTTGTTCGGGGCGGTCACAAAGGGCAGCCCCGACAAGGCGGCCAACTCGGCAGCAATCGCCTCGCCAAAGCCGTGGGGCGAGTTGAGCCCGGTGCCGACGGCGGTGCCGCCCTGGGCCAGTTCGCACACCGGGGGCAGGGCGCTGCGGATCGCGCGTTCGGCGTAGTCGAGCTGGGCGATAAACGCCGAGACTTCCTGGCCAAAAGTGATCGGCGTAGCGTCCATCATGTGGGTGCGGCCGGTCTTGACCAGCTTCATGTGCCGCGCCGACAGCTCCGCCAGCCCACCCGACAGGTTGGTGATCGCCGGCAGCAATTGCTTATTGATCGCCTGCACCGTCGCGATGCTCATGGCGGTGGGGAAACAGTCGTTGGAGCTTTGGGAGCGGTTGACATGATCGTTCGGGTGCACCGGGCTTTTGCCACCGCGGGGCTGGCCCGACAGCTCGTTGGCGCGGCCGGCGATCACTTCGTTGGCGTTCATGTTGCTCTGGGTGCCGCTGCCGGTCTGCCAGACCACCAGTGGGAACTGGTCGTCATGCTGACCGTCGAGCACTTCATCGGCGGCCTGTTCGATCAGACGGGCGATATCGGCAGGCAAGTCGCCATTGCGGTCGTTGACCCGCGCCGCTGCCTTCTTGATCAGGGCCAGGGCATGTAGCACGGCCAATGGCATGCGTTGTTCGCCGATGGCGAAATTCACCAGCGAGCGTTGGGTCTGCGCGCCCCAGTAAGCGTCATCCGGGACATGCACTTCTCCCAGGCTGTCGGTTTCGATACGGCTCATCGGGCACACTCCTTCAGGTTCGTTTGCGCAGTTTAGGCCGTGATGGGCCTTGGGGGTTCCATAAAAGACTTTTCATCGCAGGCAAGCCCTGCAAATCCAGGCCGAACAAGGCCTGGGGTTGAGCCGCGAGGTTTTTTAGGCGCAGAATGGTCGCCCTTGGGGTCTTACCTCGCCTGCTAGAAAAGGAAACTCGATGACTCGTCTTCGTGCCATCTGTACCGCGGTTGCTCTGGTTTGCGCCAGCGGCCAAGTCTTTGCCGATACCGCCAGCCATAACGCCAGTGCCGAAGCCTTCCTTACCCTGGCCCACGCTGACAAGCTGGGTACCCCGGTGTACATGCAAGTGCAGCAAATGTTCGCCCAGCGTTTCGAACAGACCAAGGCGCCTGCCGCCAAGCAGTCCGTACTGGACAGCTACCAGGCCAAGGCCAACGCCGCGCTGGACCAGGCCATCGGCTGGCCGAAGCTGAAACCGGACATGGTCAAGCTCTACACCACCAACTTCAGCGAATCCGAACTCAAGGACCTGGTTGCCTTCTACCAGTCGCCACTGGGCAAGAAAGTCCTGGAAAAAATGCCGCAGCTGACCCAGCAGTCGGCCCAGATGACCCAGGCCAAGCTGGAAAGCGCTGTGCCGGTAGTCAACAAGCTGTTGGAAGACATGACCAACGAGCTGGCGCCGAAAGCCGCCGCACCGGCCAAGAAGAAGTAAGCAGGAATGAACATGCAACAGCGTATCGAAACGGCGCTCGCCGCCCTGAGCCCGCAACACGTAAGCGTGCTGGACGAAAGCCATATGCACAGCCGTGGGTTGCAGACCCACTTCAAGGCCGTGCTGGTCAGCCAGCAGTTCGAGGGGCTTAACCGCGTCAAGCGCCATCAGACGGTCTACGCCACGCTGGGTGACCTGATGAGCGAGTTTCATGCGTTGGCGCTGCATACCTACACGCCTGAAGAATGGGCGAAAATCGACGCAGCCCCGGCCTCGCCGACCTGCGCCGGAGGGCATTGAAGCAGCCACACGTTGTCAGCTGCCAGCGACAAGATTAGAGCCCTCGCAGCTGCCTTCTTGCTACAATCCCCAACGCGCCGCCCAGTCGGCGCGTTTTTTTTGCTTTTACTTGCAGCTTGCGGCTAAAAACTCGCAGCTGCCGTTATCCGGTTCACCCCTTACGAGGGTAGCCACCTGGAGAGAACACCCATGACTCAACCGATTGTCGTGGCGGCACTGTATAAGTTCGTCACCCTCGAAGATTACGTCGCCCTGCGCGAGCCACTGCTGCAGGCGATGGTCGACAACGGCATCAAAGGCACGTTGCTGATCGCCGAAGAAGGCATCAATGGCACCGTTTCCGGCAGCCGCGAAGGCATTGATGGCCTGATGGCTTGGCTGAAGAACGACCCACGCATGGACGACATCGACCACAAAGAGTCGTACTGCGATGAACAGCCGTTCTACCGCACCAAGGTCAAGCTCAAGAAAGAGATCGTGACCCTGGGCGTCGAAGGCGTCGACCCGAACAAAAAAGTCGGCACCTACGTCGACCCCAAAGACTGGAACGCGCTGATCAGCGACCCGCAAGTGCTGTTGATCGACACCCGTAACGATTACGAAGTGTCCATTGGCACCTTTGAAGGCGCGATTGATCCGAAAACCACCAGTTTTCGCGAATTTCCCGACTATATCAAAGCCAACTTCGACCCGGCCAAGCACAAGAAAGTCGCCATGTTCTGCACCGGCGGCATTCGCTGCGAAAAGGCGTCGAGCTACATGCTCAGCGAAGGCTTTGACGAGGTCTACCACCTCAAGGGCGGCATTCTGAAGTACCTCGAAGAGGTGCCGCAGGAAGAGACCAAATGGCAGGGCGACTGCTTTGTGTTCGACAACCGCGTGACTGTGCGCCACGACTTGAGCGAAGGCGACTACGATCAATGTCATGCCTGCCGCACACCGGTCAGCGTCGAAGACCGCGCGTCCGAGCACTATGTGGCTGGCATCAGCTGCCCGCATTGCTGGGATAAGCTGCCGGAGAAGACCCGTCGCAGCGCGATTGATCGGCAAAAGCAGATTGAGCTGGCCAAGGCCCGCAATATGCCGCACCCGATTGGCTTCAACTATAAGCAAACCCCTTCCGAGGCCTGACCCATGCCCGCGCGCCTGCTCTATGTGATGGACCCGATGTGTTCCTGGTGCTGGGGCTTTGCCCCGGTGGCCGAGGCGTTGGTCGAGCAGGCCCAGGCTGCGGGCGTGGAGCTGCACCTTGTGGTGGGCGGTTTGCGCACCGGCAGTGGCGCGGCGTTGGAGCCGACCACCCGGCGCTACATCCTTGAGCACTGGCAGGCGGTCACCGAGGCCACCGGTCAGCCGTTCACGCGTGAAGGCGCGCTGCCCGATGGTTTTGTCTATGACACCGAGCCCGCGTGCCGCGCCATCGTCACGGCGCGCAGCCTGGCGCCGGATTGCGCGTGGAAGCTGCTGGGGCTGATCCAGCGCGCGTTTTACGTCGAGGGCCGCGATGTGACCCTGGCCAGCGTGCTGGTAGAACTGGCCGAGGAGGCGGGCATCCCGCGTATCGAGTTTGCCGGCGCGTTCGACCGCGCCGAGCAGCACGCCGCGACGGCCGCTGATTTCACCTGGGTGCAGGATCTGGGCATTGCCGGTTTCCCGACCCTGCTGGCTGAGCGTAACGGTCAGTTGGCCTTGTTGACCAACGGCTACCAGCCGCTGTCCGAGCTGTCGCCATTGCTCGCCCGCTGGTTGGAGCGAGCCACCTGTGCATGACCAGCCCGACCGTACCGACCGACTGACCTGGGCGGAGATTCGCCGCCTGGCCCTGCGCCACAAAAAATCGCTGTGGATTGCCAACGGCGTCGCTGTGCTGGCGACCTTGTGCAGCGTGCCGATTCCATTGCTGTTGCCTCTGCTGGTAGACGAAGTGTTGCTGGGCCGTGGCGATGCCGCGCTCAAGGTGATGAACAACGTGTTGCCCCTGGGCTGGCAGAAGGCTGCCGGTTATATCGGCCTGATGCTGTTGCTGACGCTGTGCCTGCGTTGCGGCGCACTGGTATTCAACGTGGTGCAGGCGCGGCTGTTTGCGCGGCTGGCGAAGGACATTGTCTACCGCATTCGCGTGCGCCTGATCGAGCGGCTCAAGCGCATTTCCCTTGGCGAATACGAAAGCCTGGGCAGCGGCACGGTTACCACGCACCTGGTCACCGACCTGGATACGCTGGACAAGTTTGTCGGCGAGACCCTCAGCCGCTTCCTGGTGGCCATGCTCACGCTGGTCGGCACTTCGGCGATTCTGGTGTGGATGCACTGGCAGTTGGCGCTGCTGATCCTGCTGTTCAACCCGTTGGTGATCTACGCCACGGTACAGCTGGGCAAACGCGTCAAACACTTGAAGAAGCTTGAAAACGACAGCACGTCGCGCTTTACCCAGGCATTGACCGAAACCCTCGACGCGATCCAGGAAGTGCGTGCGGGCAACCGCCAGGGCTTTTTCCTCGGACGCCTCGGCCAGCGCGCCCAGGAAGTGCGCGACTACGCGATTCATTCTCAATGGAAAACCGACGCCTCCAGCCGTGCCAGTGGCCTGTTGTTTCAGTTTGGCATCGATATCTTCCGCGCTGCGGCGATGCTCACGGTGCTGTTTTCCGACTTGTCCATCGGCCAGATGCTCGCGGTGTTCAGCTACCTGTGGTTCATGATCGGGCCGGTGGAGCAGCTGTTGAACCTGCAATACGCTTACTACGCGGCGGGTGGGGCGCTGACGCGGATCAACGAGCTGCTGGCGCGCGCCGACGAGCCGCAGTATGCCGGCGGCGCAGACCCGTTCACCGGGCGTGAGACCGTCGGCATCGAGGTGCGCGGCCTGAATTTCGGCTACGGCGACGAGCTGGTGCTCGATCAGTTGAACCTGGCCATTGCGCCGGGTGAGAAGGTCGCGATTGTCGGCGCCAGCGGCGGCGGCAAAAGTACCCTGGTGCAACTGCTGTTGGGGCTGTATACGCCGCAAGCCGGCAGCATTCGCTTCGGCGGCGCCACCCAGCAGGAAATCGGGCTTGCGACTATCCGCGAAAACGTCGCCGTGGTGCTGCAACACCCGGCGTTATTCAACGACACCGTGCGCGCCAACCTGACCATGGGTCGCACCCGCAGCGACCAGGCCTGTTGGCAGGCACTGGAAATCGCCCAGCTGGATGCTACCGTCAAGGCACTGCCGCTGGGGCTGGACAGCGTAGTGGGGCGCTCCGGCGTACGGTTTTCCGGCGGTCAGCGTCAACGCCTGGCCATCGCGCGAATGGTGTTGGCCGAGCCCAAAGTGGTGATTCTGGATGAGGCCACGTCCGCCCTGGACGCCGCCACCGAATACAACCTGCACCAGGCGCTGGCGCGGTTTCTCAGTGGGCGTACTACACTGATCATCGCGCACCGGCTTTCAGCGGTGAAACAGGCTGACCGGGTACTGGTGTTTGATGGCGGGCATATCGCCGAGGATGGCGATCATCAGCAGTTGATCGCCGACGGTGGCCTGTACGCCAAGCTCTACGGGCATTTGCAGCAAGTTCGGTAACGTTGGGTTTGCAATGATTGACTCTGGCAGGTACGAGAGTCTCCCCAGGAAATAGCGGCTTTCCTGCGCCGTTCGAGGTTCAGGCGCTGAATCGGCCCGACGCCCTTGAGCGGATCGAGCGAATTTAGCCAAGATTGTGCTGTCAGGAGCGTTAATCACTCGCCTGTTTTTGGTGGTGCTTGTGCAAGGGACCTCATGAAGCAAAAGCGCACTCTCGGAACGACGCTAAGTACGCCTCGGTTGTTGGGCATCGTCTGGCCGTTTATCGCGGTAGTACTGTTCCAGGCATTGCTGGGTTGCGTCAGCCTCTACATGCTCTCGGCAGTACGCGGTTATGTGGCCGGTGAAAGCCTGTGGTCCAAGGGTCAGAAAGATGCGATCTACTACCTGACCCTATATGCCGACAACCGCGATCCGGCCACTTACCTCAAATACCAGCAAGCCATCGCCGTGCCCCAGGGTGGGCATGAATTGCGCATTGCCCTTGACCGACCCACGCCCGAC
Organism: Pseudomonas sp. MF08831; assembly: GCF_059862645.1. Taxonomy (NCBI): domain Bacteria; kingdom Pseudomonadati; phylum Pseudomonadota; class Gammaproteobacteria; order Pseudomonadales; family Pseudomonadaceae; genus Pseudomonas; species Pseudomonas sp. MF08831. The sequence continues at coordinate 76,303 of NZ_JCBCUX010000008.1, forward strand.
CTGACGGCCGCGCGCCTGGGTATCCTCAAGGGCGGCAACCACCCTGATGACGTTTCCAGCCTGATCTGGTTGTACCTCAACTTCCGCCATTTCAGTTATCTGGAAAAAGCCATCGAGCTGTGGACCGTGGGCGATGGTTACCTGGTGCAACTGGATGACCTGGCGCGCACGATGCATCGGGCGATCAGCGCTGACCAGGCCAGCAGCACCGACGTGAAGGCCTGGAAAACGCGCATCAACGCCATCAACGACGGCGTCACGCCGGCTGCCAAAGCCTTCAGTGATGCCCTGGGCGAGGGCTCGCGGGTTATCCTGCGCCTGCTGTTGATCACTAACCTGGCCACCGCACTGGGCCTGATCGCGTTGGCCCTGCTGCGCACCCACAAGTTGCTGACCCAGCGTCATGCCTTCGCCGACGCCTTGCAGGTGGAGAAGGAGCGAGCGCAGATCACCCTCGAGTCGATCGGCGACGGCGTGATCACCACCGACGTCGACGGCGCCATTGCCTACATGAACCCCGCGGCGGAGGCACTGACCCACTGGCGCTCATCGCAGGCCCAAGGGCTGCCCCTGGCGGCGCTGTTCAAGCTGCTGGACGAAAACGCCGAGCCGGACGGCTTTACGCTGCTGGAACACATCACCAAGGGCCGGCTCAGTGGCGGCAGCGAACATTCGAAGCTGATCCAGCGCCTGGACGGCAGTACCGTGTCGGTGACGCTGGTGGGCGCGCCGATCCGCAGTGCAGGCAAGGTCAGCGGTGCGGTGCTGGTGCTGCACGACATGACTCAGGAGCGTCAATACATTGCCAACCTCTCCTGGCAGGCGACCCACGATGCATTGACCGGCCTGGCCAACCGCCGCGAATTCGAGTATCGCCTTGAGCAAGTGCTGCACCCGGCAGGGCGCCAGCAAAGCGGGCGGCATGCGTTGATGTTCCTCGACCTTGACCAGTTCAAGCTGGTCAACGACACCTGCGGTCATGCGGCGGGCGATGAATTGCTGCGCCACATCTGCGCACTGCTGCAATCGGACCTGCGTGAGGGCGACACGCTGGCGCGGCTGGGCGGAGACGAGTTCGGCATTCTGCTGGAGAACTGCCCGGCACCTGTGGCGGAAAAGATCGCCGAAAGCCTGCGCCATACCGTGCAAAGCCTGCATTTTGTGTGGAAGGGGCGGCCCTTCATGACCACCGTCAGTATTGGTCTGGTGCACATTTCGCAAACCCCGACCACACTGGAAGCCTCGTTGCGAGCCGCCGACATGGCGTGCTACATGGCCAAGGAAAAGGGCCGCAACCGCGTGCAGGTCTACCACGCGGATGACTCGGAGTTGTCCCTGCGTTTTGGCGAGATGGCTTGGGTGCAGCGCTTGCACATGGCGTTGGAGGAGAATCGCTTTTGCCTCTACGCCCAGGAAATCTCCCCGCTTGGCCAAACCGATGGCGGCAATGGCCATATTGAAATCCTGCTGCGTCTGCACGACGAGGCCGGCCGGATCATCCTTCCCGACAGCTTTATCCCGGCCGCCGAACGTTACGGTTTAATGACTTCACTGGACCGCTGGGTGGTAGAAAACGTATTCAAGATCATCGCCCGTTGCATGCACGAGCGTGCAGGCCGACCTATGGCCATGTGTGCGATAAATCTGTCAGGGATAACTATTGGAGATGACGATTTTCTTGGGTTTTTACGTGAAAAATTCGAGGCTTACAGCATTCCGCCTGAAATGATTTGTTTTGAAATAACCGAAACCAGCGCTATAGCGAATTTGGGCAGTGCAATTCGCTTTATTAATGAACTCAAAGCCTTAGGTTGCCATTTTTCGCTCGACGATTTTTGTGCCGGAATGTCCTCATTCGCCTATCTGAAACATTTACCTGTAGACTTCCTGAAGATCGATGGAAGTTTCGTAAAGGATATGCTGGACGACCCGATTAACCGCGCTATGGTCGAAGTGATCAACCACATCGGCCATGTCATGGGTAAGCGCACAATTGCCGAGTTTGTTGAAACACCGCAAATCGAACAGGCGTTACTGGAGATAGGTGTGGATTACGCTCAGGGCTACCTGATTGAACGCCCGCAATTGTTTACCTTTGATAGCTTGCAGTGTCGACCTGTGCGGCCGCAGCCTCTGTTGTTCAAGGCGCCCGGCACATTCCGCTGAAACTTTGCTGGTCTGTACAATCACACTTAAAAAGGAGCCTTACAGTGATCGACACATTCAACAGAACCGGCCCGCTTATGGAAGCCTCGAGTTACCCCGCCTGGGCGCAGCAATTGATCCAGGACTGTAGCGAGAGCAAGCGCCGAGTTGTCGAACACGAACTGTATCAGCGCATGCGTGACAACACGCTCAGCGCCAAGACCATGCGCCATTACCTTATCGGTGGCTGGCCAGTGGTTGAACAGTTTGCCTTGTACATGGCACAAAACCTGACCAAGACCAAGTTTGCCCGTCATCCTGGGGAGGATATGGCGCGCCGGTGGTTGATGCGCAATATTCGCGTGGAGCTCAACCACGCCGACTATTGGGTGCATTGGGCCCGCGCCCACGGCGTCAGCCTCGAAGAGCTGCAAGCGCAGAACGTACCGCCTGAACTGCACGCACTGAGCCATTGGTGCTGGCATACCAGCTCGGCCGATTCGTTGATTGTCGCGATTGCCGCAACCAACTATGCGATCGAAGGTGCAACCGGGGAGTGGTCAGCGGTGGTGTGCTCGACCGGTGTGTACGCGGCAGCCTTCCCTGAGGAAGACCGCAAGCGCGCCATGAAGTGGTTGAAGATGCACGCGCAGTATGACGACGCCCACCCATGGGAAGCGCTGGAAATCATCTGCACCCTGGCCGGGATGAACCCCAGCAAAGCCCTGCAGGTAGAGCTGCGCCAAGCGGTATGCAAGAGCTACGACTACATGTATCTGTTCTTGGAAAGCTGCATGCGGTTGGAGAACGAAAAAGCAAAGGCCCCTGCGGCCGCTCGCGAGCGTCAGGTTCGCGTCGCCAGCGAGGCGTGATGTAAGCGTGATGGCGGGGTGTTTACCCCGCCATTGCCAGGCGGTTGCGGCCTTCGCGCTTGGCCACGTACAAAGCGTTGTCGGCACGGCGCAACAGGCTTTCGGCAGACTCTGCGGCCAACAGCGTCGAGCACCCCAGGCTCACGGTCAGCTCCACCCGTGTGGTATCCGCCCAATAGTCCTGAGCTTGTGCCGCCTTGCGCAGGCGCTCGCCGACCATACCTGCCGCGTCCCGGCCGGTGTTGGAGAGCAGGATCAAAAACTCTTCCCCGCCAAATCGAAACACCATGTCGACATTGCGCAGCTGGCTTTTGATCGCCCCGGCCACAGCGCGCAGTACGGTGTCGCCGGTTGCGTGGCCGTGAGTGTCGTTGATCTTCTTGAAGTGATCGATATCCAGCATCAGTAGAGACAACGGGTTCATGTGCCGCCGGGCCATGTCGATCTCGCGTTGCAGGGTCTGGTCCATGGCGACGCGATTACCGGTTTCGGTCAACGGGTCACGCAGAGCGCTGCGAGTGGCGGCGCGGTAGAGCAGGGCGTTGCGCATCGGATAAAGCAACGTCGCCAGCAGCGCTTCAAGCTGGACCAGTTCGTCTTCCAGCAGGCGTTGATTGCGTCGAAATATCAGCTCGCCCAAGTGCTCACCTTCATGGCTCAAGGCATAGCTCACCGAGTGGTGGCCGCGATGGCCAAATTCCAGGCGCAGGTCGCTGGCTTCGTGGCGATACTGCAACGCATCCAAAGGAACCAGGCGCTGAATCTCGCGAAAGAACAGCCCAAGGATCCGCTGGGGCTCCAGGCTGACTTGCAATTGTTGGCTCAATTGCTGACGAAGTTGGGCGAACGACGCTGGTCGACGGGGTGGCAGGAGAGACGGCTGACCAAAGCCCAGGCGTTGCAATTTGGCACTGTCGAAGTCAATTGCGTGAGTCTGGGTCGGTGTTTTCATAAGCTATCTGCCTCTAAGCACTTAACTGTCTTACAGGCTGCGTGAGAGTGGCGAGTGCCAAGCGTCTTACTGTTCCTTCAGTTCCGTAAAACATTGGTAACAGTTTAAACCGCTTTACCAGGGGTTATAACCCCTGGGTACTGCCGCACGTCTTGTCATCGCTTAACCTGCTTGAAAGGGATTAGAGCGAGATTCATGCCATTTCGTTTAACTTAATAAAACTCCTTATAAATCAACGACCGTTTTACAGAGTACAAACAGTCGTTGGGTACTGACGTCAGTTATTTGGCTGATTGAACCAGCGTAGTGCTGTCAATCTGATCAATCGACGTCACGCCGGTCAGTGTCATGGCCACGCGCATTTCCTTGGCGAAGATGTCCAGCAGGTTTTCAACGCCGTGCTGGCCATCGGCAGCCAGCGCATAGGCCGTCGCGCGTCCCAGCAGGCAGGCCTTGGCACCCAGTGCGAGCATGCGCACCACATCCAGCCCGGAACGGATGCCCGAGTCGACCAGTACCGTCAGGTCATCGCCAACCCCATCGGCAATCGGCGGCAAGGCTCTGGCGGTAGAGAGCACGCCATCAAGCTGACGGCCGCCGTGGTTGGAGACCACGATACCGTCGGCGCCGAAACTCACCGCATCCTTGGCGTCCTGTGGGTCGAGAATGCCTTTGATGATCATCGGGCCTTTCCAGAATTCACGGATCCACTCCAGGTCCTTCCAGCTGATCGACGGGTCGAAGTTGTTGGCCAGCCAGCCGATGTAATCTTCCAGATGAGTCGGCTTGCCGAGGTATTTTGAGATGTTGCCCAGATCGTGCGGGCGGCCCATCAGGCCTACGTCAAAGGCCCATTGCGGTTTGGTGACCGCCTGCAGCATGCGTCGCGACGCCGCGAACGGCCCGGACATGCCGGAGTGGGCATCGCGGTAACGCGCGCCAGGCGTCGGCATGTCCACGGTGAATACCAGTGTGGTGACCCCGGCAGCCTGCGCGCGCTCCAGCGCATTGCGCATAAATCCACGGTCCTTGAGCACATAGAGCTGGAACCAGATCGACTGCGGGCTCTGCGATGCCACTTCTTCAATCGAGCACACCGACACCGTCGACAGGCAAAACGGAATGCCCTGGTTCGCCGCTGCCTTTGCCGCTTGCACCTCACCACGCCGCGCGTACATGCCGGTAAGCCCCACCGGGCTCAGAATCACGGGCATGGCCAGTTCCTGGCCGAACAGGTGGGTCTTGAGGCTCAGGTTGTCGACGTTGCGCAGGATACGCTGGCGCAGGCTGATCTCGGCCAGGTCCGAACTGTTGGCGCGCATCGTGTGCTCGGCGTAAGCGCCGCCGTCGATGTAGTCGAACAGAAAGCGCGGCAGCTTGCGCTTGGCGGCGGCGCGGTAATCGGAAGCGGACGAGATGATCATCAACAGTGTCTCCACAAGGCAAGGTGGGTTCAGCATAAGGAAATATCTGGCATGATAAAAACAACTTTTATCGCTAGCAGGCAGTCGCTAAAGGAATACCGATGAACCTCAGAACGCTGCGCGCCTTTGTCGAAGTGGTGCGCCAGGGCGGTTTCTCCCAGGCGGCCCAAGTGGTGTCCCTGACACAGTCCACCGTGAGCAAGGCGGTCAAGACGCTGGAGGATGAATTGGGTACGCCGTTGCTCAATCGCCTGGGCCACAGGAACGAACTGACCGCCGCTGGCGAAATTGCCTACCGCCGCGCGCTGGTGTTGCTCGCTGAACGCAACGATTTGGTGGCCGAGATCAACGACCTGCGCGGGCTCAAGCGCGGCGTATTGCGCATTGGCTTGCCGCCCGTGGGCTGCGGCGTGTTGTTTGCCGCGATGTTCGCCGCTTACCGCAGGCTGTACCCGGATATCGATATCCAGCTTACCGAGTATGGCAGCAAGAAATTGCGTGAATGCCTGGAAGCCGGGGAGGTCGATCTGGCGGCGCTGCTGTTGCCCATGGATGAAGATTTCGACTATCAGTCGGTGCGCAACGAACCCTTGATGGCCGTGCTGCCCATGAGCCATCCACTCGCCCAACGCACACGCATTGATTTCAACGACTTGGCGGATTCGCCGTTTATCCTGTTCGAAGCGGGTTTTGCCCTGAATGCCAAGATTCTTGCCGCCTGTGAACGCAAAGGCGTGACGCCGAGGGTGACGGCCCGCAGCGGCCAGATCGACTTTATCGTCGACTTGGTGGCGGCGGGGCTAGGAGTCGCTTTTCTGCCGCGCATGCTTGCGCACAAGCATCAACAACCCGGCATCGCCTTGATTGCCCTGGACGAGGCGCACACTGATTGGCACATCGCCCTGGCGTGGCGCGCCAGTGCGCACCTGCCGCCCGCCGCCCGCGCCTGGCTGGACCTGGCCAAGGAAATGGCCAGCCCGGTATAGACGTTCACAGCGGTTGACCGAAGTAATTCTGGAAAATATGCCTCAGTGCTTGACTTCTTCTTTTTAATCAGTAACATACGGCGCATTCCGCGATAGCTCAGTTGGTAGAGCAAATGACTGTTAATCATTGGGTCCCTGGTTCGAGTCCAGGTCGTGGAGCCAGATAGAGAAAAGCCTGCAGAGATGCAGGCTTTTTTTTGCCTTGGATTTGACTAATGGTAGCCACCCCAACCCCTGTACAACGCCCACCCCAAAGCCATAAGATGAGAAGCATTATCATTTAATGCGGATCTGACATGCACGACGACAGCATCGCCTCGCCGGTCGCCAAGCTGTATGCGAATCACCATGGCTGGCTTCGGGGTTGGTTGCATCGGCGGCTGGGGCACAGTGCCGATGCCGAAGACCTGGCACACGACACGTTTATCCGCGTGTTGCGCTCCAAGGAGGATGTGCGCGAGTTGCGCCAACCCATGGCGTTTCTGGCCACCATCGCCAATGGCTTGCTGATCAATCGCTGGCGTCGCCAAGCGATCGAGCGGGCGTACTTGGAAGCGCTGGCGGCGCGGCCGCTGGCTGAGGAGCCTTCGCCGGAGGAGCGCCACCTGATGATCGAGACCTTGTTGCAGTTGGATTCGCTGCTGGTCGGGTTGTCGGCGCGGGTTCGGCAGATTTTCTTTTTGTCCCAGCTCGATGGCCTGACCTATCCGCAAATCGCTGCGCAGTTGAGCCTGACGGTGGCCCAGGTGCAGCGGGCCATGAGCAAGGCATTCAGTGTGTGCTACGCGAGTCGCTTTGAATGAGGGGCGCTGCAGTTGACTCGCGCGTGCGCGACCGTGCAATCGATTGGCTGGTGCGGATGCAGTCCGGGTTGATGAGCGCCGGTGATCATCAAGCGCTGCAGCAGTGGCGTCAGGTGAGTGCCGAGCATGAGCATGCGTGGCAGCGGGTAAGCAGCTTGCCGTTGATGCTTCAGCCGGGCGCCGATCTATTAGCCGATGCCACGGCGCGCCGGGCGTTGCAGGCGGCCGGGGCTGACCCGCAACGTCGTCGCCAGGTGCTCAAGTGTTTGCTGGCGTTGGGGCTGCTGGGTGGGATCTCCTGGCAAACGGCGGATTCCACGTTGGTGCGTTCGGCATTGGCGAGCTATCGCACGCGTGTGGGCGAGCGGCGGCACTGGGCCCTGGCGGATGGCTATTCGCTGTGGCTAAACACCGCCAGTGCGGTAAACCTGGACTTGGGCGCAGGGCAACGCAGCGTGGAGCTGGTCGAGGGCGAACTGGCCCTGGATACCCCGGCCGGGTCTGCGTCGCTGGAACTGCTGACCCACAACGCGGTGCTCTACAGCCATGGCGCCCACCTGCTGGTGCGTCATGATCGCCAAGGCACCCAGGTGACGGTGTTGCGCGGGCTGGCGCAAGTGAGCACGCGGCATCAGCCGACGCCGGTGCCGTTGCAGGCAGGCTGGCAGATGCAGGTGGACGAGCGTGGGGCAGGGCGCCCGAGCCCCATTGATCGGGTGCTGGCCCAGGCCTGGATGCGCGGCATCCTGCCTGCCGAGCGCATGCGCCTGGACCACCTGTTGGCTGAGCTGTCGCGCTATCGCCCAGGCTTATTGCGTTGCAGCGAGGCGGTGGCAAGCCTGCGCATCACTGGCAGTTTCCAGCTGGACGATACCGATGCAGCGCTCGCGTTGGTCGCCAACACGTTGCCGGTGCGTATCGAGCGAAGAACGCGTTACTGGGTGACGGTGGTGCCTGCGTGAAGTTTTTTTTTCGCGGCGCGATAGTTTTTTCGATCTGGCTTGGCCTTTAGGTATTACCCACCGGCACAGGTGGGTTTCAACCCCTAGGAGCCTTGCATGATTTCCCCCGCTCGTGTCTTGCGTACCCATACATTCAGCTTGCTGTTTTTGAGTTTACAGCCGCTCTACGGCGAGCTGGTTTTTGCCGCTGGCGAACGCCCTTACCGAATTAGCGCCGGCCCGCTGGATCAAGTGCTGTCGCGCTTTGGTGCCGAGGCGGGCATCAGCATGGCGGGCAGTGCGCTGCTTACGGCCGACAAGACCAGCCACGGGCTGCAGGGGGAGTACAACATTGAGTCGGGCCTGACCCAACTGCTCTCAGGCACTGGCCTGGGCTATCAGCGCCAGGCCGACGGCGGCTATGTCTTGCGTGCGCATCAAGGTGCAGTCCTGCTGCCGACGCAAAAGGTCACGGGCGAAAATCTCGACGAGGAAGACGTCTACCGCGCGCCGCGCTCATCGGTGTACATCTCCGGCGAAGACATGCAGCGCTTTGGCGTGGTCTCTGTGGGCGACGTGCTCAAGGGCCAGCCGAGCGTGCAGGTCGGCGACAGCCGCAATGGTGGCGGGCTGGATGTGAATATCCGCGGCATCCAGGGCCAGAGCCGGGTGGCGGTCACGGTGGACGGGTCGCAGCAGGCACTGGATGTCTATCGTGGTTATGCCGGTACCCAGCAGCGCAGTTACATCGACCCGGACATGATCAGCGACATCACGATCGACAAGGGCCCCAGCCTGACCTCCAGCGCCATCGGCGGCACGGTGAAAATGCGCACCCTCACGGTCGACGACATCCTCAAGGACGGCCAGACCATCGGCCTGCGCCTCAAGGGCGACCTGTGGAACAACGGCGTCGCTCCAGCCTCCCGAGACCCGCATTCCAAGACCGAAGACCTGTACTCGGAACCGCACCAGAGTCGCGGTGGGCTGTTCGGCTCAGAGGCGCAGGCCGGCAGCGCGGCATTTGCCTATACCCATGATTTTTTCGACGTCGTGGCGGCCTATGCCAAGCGCAACCAAGGCAATTATTTCGCCGGCAAAAAGGGCCAGGACCGCTACCGCACCTACGACCGTTGGGGCGATGAAGAAACCAGCGTGGCAACCACCTACAACGCTGGCGAAGAAGTGCTGAACTCGTCGTCGAGGACCGAATCCTTCCTGCTCAAGACCACCCTGCGCCCGGCGGACGGCCATACTTTCGACCTGGGTTACCGCCGCTATGACGGGCGCATCGGCGAGATCATGCCTTCGGATATCTTCCGCTTCGGCACCGGCGGCATCTATCAGTACCCCTTGGGCCACACCAAAATCGACACCTACACCGCGCGTTACAACTACTTGCCTGCGGGTAACCCGTTGGTGGACCTGACTGCCGACCTGTGGCTCACCGATGCGCAAACCAGCCAGCTCACCTCGGTACGCGCGCCGGCGTCCCAGGCGTATCGCTCGGACCGCGCCTGGAGTCGTCAGGCTAACCAGCGTATTGGCGGCGGCCTGGCCAACACCTCGAACTGGGCGACCGACTACGGCGACTTGAAGCTGGACCTGGGCGGCTCGTTCCAGCTCGAAGAGCTGCGCCCGCAAAAAGGCGTGGTCACCAACCAGGACGATATCAACGCCAACCGCATGCTGCGCGAAGGCTCGCGGCAAGAGTTCAGCTTCAATGGCAAGCTGGAGTACAAACCGGTGGACCGCCTCACGTTATGGGGCGGCGGGCGTTACACCCACTATCGCAGCAAAGACCACATCGCCAATGCCACGGCGCGCGAGGAGGAGCGTAACTTGCGCTACCTGCGGGTCTACAACGGTGGCGGCTCCGGCAACATGATGTGGTTCCCGGATCAGAACGGCCAGTACACTGACGCCACCGATCCGCGCCTGAACAACGGCATCGTTTTCCAGAACACCCACTATCCCTTTGAAGGTGTTCGCTATAACGATTTTGGTGCGGTCGATTCGACGGTCTATCCGTCACAGTTCGGCCGCGTGGTTACCGGCTATGAGTATTCGGGCAAGGCGAGCAACAGCGGAGGCGCTTTCGCTCCGGCCGTGGGCATCAATATCGAAGTGCTGCCAGACACCTTCGTCTATGCCTCCTACACCCAGGGCTTTCGTATGCCTTCGCTGTTTGAAACCAGCCAGGGCGTGTTGCAGACCATGCCCGGCAAGGGCCTGAAGCCTGAGCGTTCAAGTAACTGGGAGGTCGGCGCGAGCACGCTGCAAAAGGGGGTGTTGTTCGATGACGACTCGGCGGCGATCAAGCTGGCCTATTTCAACAACACCATCAAACACTACATCACCCGCTACTACGACCCAAGCCCGGGCTTGTGGGGCTTGATGCGCTTCAGCAACACCGACAGCTACCAGACCAGCGGCCTGGAACTGCAAACCCGCTACGATGCCGGGCGCGTATTTGCCGACCTGTCGTCCACCTACTACCTGAAGACTGAAACCTGCGATGCAGCGTTCGCAGCCACACTGCGCGCGACCAGTGACAGCTACCAGAAAACCAGTAATACGCCGAACTGCACGCCGGGCAGCTTCATGGGTTCCTACACCAATACCCAGAACCCGCCACGGTTCGCAGGCAACCTCACCACAGGCCTGCGCTTCTTCGGCCAGAGCCTTACGCTCGGTACGCGCATCACCTACACCTCAGGCCCCACCGTCACCGCCGACAAACCCTGGCAGACCGGCGCCACCACGCCGCAATTGAATTACCGCGAAGTGGCCTTGGTCGATCTGTTCCTTAACTACAAGTTGCAGGAAGACGCCAGCCTCAACGTGTCGCTGCAAAACCTGACCGATCGCTACTACCTGGATCCACTGGCGCAGAGTTTCATGCCGGCGCCGGGGCGTACGCTGCGGGTGGGAGTGCAGGCGAAGTTCTAGAGGCAACGGTTGTGATCCTCGCGCGGCGGTGCAACAGCCCGTCACGCGAGGTTCGGCAAGGCGGGGTTACAACGTCTGCACGATAATCTGGCTTTTCAGGTCGTTGACCATGCCTTCAATCGCCGGCTTCATGGCGACAAAGTCTTGCGGGCTGCACAGCGCGTCGGGGTGGCTGAACGCATAGCTGCGGGTGATGAGTACGCTGTTGCCTTCCTTGACGTAAGTGGTCTGGTAGTTGAATCCACCGGTGTTGAGCGTTACAGCCTTGGGCACCGCGAGGATATTCAATTGTTTGGGGAAGTCGAAGCGCGCTTTTTCTTCAATCGTGCCAGAGGTACAGATGAAGGCCTGCGTGCGGTCTTGTTCCGCCATGAGGCTGAACACGTTCTGGCCGATGCCGCCCGCGAGGCTGCTGAGCGTCGGTACGCCCGTGGGGCCGGGCAGGTTGACCAGGTTCTCGGTACGCCCTTTGACCGTGGACGTGAAGGTGGCGGCATTGCCTTCCAAGGGGTCGGTTTCGATCTTGCCGCTGCCGGTTTGCCCATACATGCTGAGGACTTTCTGGGTCAGTTGATCACGGTCGGCAGGCATGATGGATTTGAACAGGAAACGATTGAGTTCCGTGGCACAGCCTTCCACCGTGGTGCCGTTGGTGAAGTCCGCCGCGCCGCTCGGGTCGATCTTGAAGTGCAGCGTGCCGTCCACCTTGCCCAATTGGTGTGAAGGTGTACGCGCCAGTTCGCCGCTCTGGGTCAGTAACACGGGTTTACCCAGTTCCGGAATCATCAAGTAGCCGGCGGCGATGGGGGTGGCGGTGGAGTCCAGATAAAGGTCGAGGGTCGGGACGTAAGTGATCGCATGGTTAAGCAAACCCAGGGTCGGCACCTTCGGCAGTAGGTAGGCGTCGCCGAGGTTGATCAGCGCGGGCGAGCTTTCGATGGCCACCGCCTTGAGCAGCGCTTCGAGCAAGGCAACATGGTCCTTGCAGTCGCCATAACGGTTATCCAGCACCGCCTGCGCCGCGTGCGGCACCACGCCGCCATTGCCGACGTAAACCGCGACGTAGCGAATGTTCTTGCGCACCCAGTCACTCAGCACCAGTGCTTTGCTGCGCGGGGAGTCCAGGTTGGCGGTGAGTTCCCTGGCCAGTTGGGTAATGGCGGGCGTCACCTCAACCTGCGCCCGGCATACGCCTGGGCAAACTGTTTGTAATCAGTGAAGGTCGACACGGCGAGGCGTTGCCCGTAATCGGTGTAGGCGACGGAGCCGACTTCAACGCGGTTTTTCTCCGTGGGTTGCAGGTCCCAGCGATAGATTTTTCGCCCGTTGGCGGTGGTGGGCTCGGCGGCATTGAAACCCCTTACGTCAGCGAACAAGGGCATGTCGGCTGGCATGTCGTAGGTGAAGTGGATCTGTTGGTTCTCGTAGAAGTCCGGCGCGTAGAGGTCTTCAAACTGTCCGGGGAACATCGCGGTGGTGCGATGGCGCTGGTAGCGCAAGACCATGCGGTCACCGACGGCTACGTCAGGGAAGATCACCACTTTGACGCGTGAGTCCTGGAACATCGGCGCTTCGGCTGAGGCCTGCTCCTGCTGTTCCTTGATCTGGTCGGCAGCCACCGGCACTTTGCGTCCGTCGGCTTTCTGGGTGTAGGCCTCCACGATGTCCACGGTTTCCAGCGAGCGGTTGAAGCTCACCGAGCGTTGCGCGTTGGGCTTGATCGCGCGTTCCTCATTGATGCGCGAGACCAGCTCGAAGTCGAGCACAAAACTGCCGTCGGCATTGACTACGTAGGCCTGGCTATTTTTGTTGCTTAGCGTCGTGTGGGAAGCGTCTGGGTATCGCTCGACAGCCGTGAAGACCTGATGGGCGAAGAGATTCATGGGCGAACGATGGGACTGGTCGGCCTGGGGGAAATCGGTCGGCGTGTGGCGCGGATTGCCCAAGGTTTTGGCCTGGATGTTTTGGCCTACGACCCGCATCTGAGCAACCAACAGATACTCGCTCACGGCGCCACACCCGTGACCTTGCCGGAACTGCTGAGGCGCAGTGATTTCGTGTCGTTGCACTGCCCGTTGGACGCCAGCACTCGGCACCTGATGGGCGCGCACGAGTTCGCGGCGATGAAGCCCGGCGCGGTGTTCTTGTCCACCGCCCGCGGCGGCATTCATGATGAAACGGCGTTGTACGAAGCCTTGCAAAAAGGCCACCTCAGCGGCGCCGGGCTGACGTGTGGGCGTGCGAGCCGCCTGCGCAGAACGCACCGCTGATGAGCTTGCCCAATGTGGTTGCGACCTTTCACACGGCGGGCGTCACCCACGGCGGGCGGCGCAATGTGGCACGCTCTTCGGCGGCGCAAATTGCCGCGATCCTGCGCGGCGAACGGCCGCCGCACTTGCTCAATCCTGAAGCCTGGGAGGTGGTCTGCGAGCGCGTGCGCCTCAGCCGTTGAGCCAGGCGTTAATGCTTGCTCGGGGAACAGAGGCGCGTGAACAGTCTTTGAGGATTTGCACCCGCGTGTTGGCGGCACGTGCGTGGCGATGGCAAAGTCGGGCAGACACGAATCACAGCGTCGTAGCCTTCTTTACCCGCGTGGCGCGCTCAAAAACCTCGCGCTGCGCGTGCGTGATGCGACCTATCGGTCTTCTTTCAGCCGCGATGCGGACGAGGTGCGGGTGCTGATCACCTACACGCAGCAGGTGTGGTAGCTGTATTTATGCGGCGCAGCCTGATAAACAGCTCGGTAACCGTTCTAGCTGGTACCGGGTGTCATTGATCATGAAACGCCATTTCGAAGATGTGCAGCTGGGCAGCATCGAGCTGTTTTGCCTGGCCGCCGAAGCCAATAGCTTCACCGCTGCCGCACAGATTGCCGGGGTCACCCCGGCCGCTGTGAGCCGCAGCATTTCGCGTCTGGAAGAACGCCTGGGTACGCAGTTGTTTGTGCGCACCACGCGCAGCATTCGCCTGACCGACAGCGGCCGTACATTCTTCGAGCAATGCCGCCAGGCGCTGACGCAATTGGTGGAGGCGCAGCAGGAAGTCATGGGCGCGCAGTCGGTGCCGTCCGGCCAGTTGCGCATCAGCGTGCCGACCACTTACGCCCATCATCGGCTGTTGCCGTTGCTGCCCGCGTTTCGCGCGCTGTACCCGCAAGTGACCGTGGACATCCATATCAGCAACCGCAATATCGACTTCGTTGCCGAAGGCTATGACCTGGCCATTCGCGTGCGCGCCCAGCCCGATTCATCGCTGATCGCACGGCTGCTGGAAGACGCTGAATTGGTGGTGGTGGCAGCGCCGGCCTACCTGCAGCGCGCCGGCACGCCGCAGACGTTGGAGGATCTGCCGTCGCACGAGTGCATTCAGTTTGAATTGCCCAGCAATGGCCGACGCATTCCCTGGTTGTTCCAGGTGCAAGGCCAGGAACAGGCGTTTGCCGGGGAGGCGGGTTACAGCGTTTCTCATGACGTGCTGGGCGGCGTGACCTTGGCCAAGCATGGCGCGGGGCTGTTTCAGACCTACAAGTTCATCGTCGAACACGAACTGGCTGACGGCACGCTCGTGGAGGTGTTGAAGCCGTTTGGCGGGCGCACGCGACCGTTTACGTTGCTGTACCCCCACGGGCGCTATGTGCCGCATCGGGTGCGGGCGTTTGTGGATTTTTTGCTGGCGTATCGGGACGTGTGGGCGGCGCCGTAGACGCGGCGATGTCCCATGTCAGCAGGAGTTGGCTGATCGCTGCATTGAGGGTTTCAAACGACGCATTGTCACGCGCCAGAATGGAAACACCCTGCAGAAAGCTGTCATACACCGTCGCCATTGCCGCCACATTGATTGTGTCCGGCAACTGCCCGGCACTCACACCTCGCGCCACGCACGCCACAATCCCTGCCCGGGTCCGTGCGCGTGAGTGGGTCAATGCGTCGGTGACCCGCGCATTTTCCGGGCTCGGCGCACTCATCACCCCCAGCGTGACCATGCAGCCCTTGGGGTGGACGTTGTCACACTGCATGCGCGCCGATTGGCGCAGCGCCGTTTCGAGGGCCTGGCGCGGCGGCAGGGTTTCGTCCCACAGGCATTCGGTGACCTGGGCGTAGGTCGTCAGGTAGCGTTGCACGCACTCATCGAACAGCGCCTCTTTGGAGCCGAACGCCGCATAAAAACTCGGCGCGGAGATGCCGCCACCCAGGCCGGCCTTGAGCTGGGCGAGGGAAGTGGCGTCGTAGCCATGCTGCCAGAACAGGTGCATGGCCTGTTCCACGGCCTGGTCACGGTCGAAGTTACGCGGGCGGCCCATTTGTGCCATTTCGTTTCTCCTGTGCAGATCGATATAAATACTAGTCGATACATAAGTCATTGACAACGCGCTCGCGCTGCACGCAACATCTGTATCGATCAGTATTTAAATCGCCTCAGCTTTAAGGAGTTGCCTGTGACACCCTCACTCAGCGTATCCGCCTCGTCCGAACGCCTGCCCATCGGCGCATTGCTCGCGCTGGCCATGACCGGCTTCATTTGCATCGTCACCGAAACCCTGCCCGCCGGCCTGCTGCCGTTGATCAGCGAGGGCCTGGCAATTTCGCCGTCGCTGGCCGGGCAGATGGTCACCGCCTACGCGCTGGGTTCGGTGCTGGCGGTGATCCCCATGACCATTGCCACCCGCGGCTGGCGCCGGCGCAATGTGCTGTTGCTGACCATCGTCGGGTTTCTGCTGTTCAATTCCATCACTGCGCTGTCGTCGCACTATGGCGTGACCCTGGTAGCGCGCTTCTTCGCCGGCGTGGCGGCAGGGTTGGCCTGGAGCCTGCTGGCCGGTTACGCCCGCCGCATGGTCGCGCCGCATCAACAGGGCAGGGCGCTGGCCTTGGCGATGGTCGGCACGCCGATTGCGCTGTCGTTGGGCGTACCGCTGGGCACGTGGCTGGGCGGGCTGGTGGGCTGGCGTACCACGTTCGGCCTCATGTCGGCGCTGACGCTGATGTTGATTGTGTGGGTGCTGGTAAAAGTCCCGGACTATCCGCCCCAGGCCGCGCACCAGCGTGTGTCGCTGGCCAAGGTGCTGACCACGCCCGGTGTACGGCCCGTGCTGGCGGTGGTGATCAGTTGGATGCTGGCGCACAACATTCTGTACACCTATATCGCCCCGTTCGTGGCGCCGGCCGGCTTGGGCGACCGCGTGGATGTGGTGCTGCTGGTGTTCGGAAGTGCTGCATTGGCGGGGATCTGGCTGACGGCCAAGTTGGTCGAGCCGCTGTTGCGCCGTACCGTGCTGGTCAGCCTGGCGACGTTTGCGGCCGTGAGCGTGGTGTTCGGTTTTGTGGGCAATATGCCGCAGGTGATTTACCTCGGCGTGGCGGTGTGGGGTTTGAGTTTTGGCGGCGCGGCAACCTTGCTGCAAACGGCCCTCGCGGACGCGGCGGGTGACGGCGCAGACGTGGCGCTGTCGCTGAACGTGGTGGCATGGAACAGCGCGATCGCCGGCAGTGGCGTGGTGGGCGGCGTACTGCTCGATACCTGGGGCGTTGCCTCATTTCCCTGGGCAATGGCGCTGTTGGTAGCGCTGTCGTTTGCGATTGCCTGGCGCGCGCGCACCCATGCGTTCAAGCCTGGCGCGCGCGGGGCGGGCAAGCCCGCCGTGGCGGGGCATTGACTGGTTGCTGAGTGACGCTCATTAATCTTGCTGAGTAACGGGGTAAACTCCGGCCAGTCGTCACTACCGCCCAGGACCCCGCCATGCAGATCAGCCGCGCCAACCTTGCCGACTTCGTGCTCTTCCTGGCCATTGCCCGGCACCAGAGCTTCAGCCGCGCGGGCCTGGAGGTGGGCATCAGTGCGTCGGCGCTGAGCCATGCCATCAAAGGTCTGGAAACCCGCCTCGGCGTGCGCCTGTTGAACCGCACCACCCGCAGCGTCACGTTGACCGCTGCGGGCGAGGAGTTGCACAGCGTCATCAGTCAGCCCATGGATGACATCAGCCAGGCGGTCGAAGCGCTCAATCGTTTTCGTGACGAGCCCACCGGGCGCATCCGCCTGAACCTGCTCAGCGATGCCGCCGACCTGCTGCTGGGCCCGGTGTTGCCATTGTTCAACGCGCGCTATCCGGACATCCAGATCGACCTGGCCGTGACCAATCAGCTCGTCGACGTCATTGGCGCAGGGCATGATGCGGGCATCCGCTACGGCGGTACGGTGCCGGAAGACATGATCGCTCAGCGGTTGTCCGCGGATATCCGTTGGGTGGTGGCCGGTTCGGCGGATTATCTGCAGCAGTATGGCGTGCCTCGCCATCCCCAGGACTTGCTCGACCATCGCTGCCTGCGCATCCGTTTGGGCAACGGTTGCCTGTACGACTGGGAATTCGAAAAAGACGACGAGCACCTGGCGATTGCAGTGCCAGGCGCCATCACCCTGGATGAAACGCGCGTCGGCCTGTCGTTGATGCGCCAGGGCGCTGGCCTGATGTATGCGCCGGAACCGGCCATGGCCCCTTTGGTGGCGCGCGGGGAGGCGGTGCGGGTGCTCGACGACTGGGCCAGCATGGGCCCCGGGTTTCATATGTATTACGCCAGCCATCGGCAATTGCCGATGGGGCTGAGACTTTTGATCGACCTGATCCGGGAAGTGCAGCCGCTCGGTGATTGCTGAGCAGCGCTCATCAGTACATCCCGATTTCACCCGGTATTCATCCTCTGCTGCGTCACTTAGCGTGACGCTACGTTTGAGCGAGGAGATACCCATGAGTTTTTCATTCCAGCATCAGGTTGCGCTGGTCACCGGCGCGGCGTCCGGCATTGGTCTGGCGACCGCCAACGCATTCGCGCACGCCGGTGCAGCCGTGGCGATTGTCGACGTCAACGCGCAGGCTGCACGCGCGGCCGCCGAGGCGTTGGTGGCCGCCGGTTATCAAGCGATTGGTCTTGGCTGCGACGTCTGCGACATTGACCAAGTACAGGCCATGGTCAAGGAAACCGTCGCGACGTTTGGCCGACTTGATGCGGCATTCAATAACGCCGGCATCCAGAACGTACTGGCAGAAACCGCCGATGCGAGCGTTGAGGATTACGACCGGGTCATGTCGGTCAACCTGCGAGGCGTCTGGAGCTGCATGAAGTTCGAGCTTGAGCACATGCGTCGCCAGGGCAGCGGCACCATCGTCAACTGTTCCTCTCTGGGCGGTCTGGTCGGCGGGGCGCAGCGCGCCAATTACCACGCGGCCAAGCATGGCGTGATCGGGCTGACCAAAAGTGCGGCGCTTGAATACGCCACCCGAAACATCCGCATCAACGCGGTATGCCCCGGATTGATCTGGACGCCAATGGCTGACCAGATGGTTGCCGCCGGCCAGGGCGACGCGCTGGCGGGCATGGTCAAAAGCATACCGATGGGGCGTCACGGTCGCCCGGAAGAAATCGCCGACGCCGTGCTCTGGCTCAGCAGCTCGACCTCCAGCTATGTCACAGGCCAGTCCATTTCGGTGGACGGGGGTTTTGTCATGCGCTAGCACCGGCGTTACGCCACGCAAGCCGCGCCCGACATTACCCACAAGGAGTACCGAGCCGATGCCGCCATCAGCCTCTTCCAAAACAGCTGCGCTCATGCTCATCGGGCTCGGCCTCATGCTCGCGCTGGCAGGTGCGTGCCTGTTGGGCGGTGGCGGCTATCTGATCGCCCTCGGGGGTTCCTGGTACTTCGCGCTCGCGGGCCTTGGCCTGTCTGCCAGCGGGGTGTTGTTGATGCGCCGCCGCCTGCAAGGCGTGGTGATTTACCTGGGCGTATCAGCCGCCACCGTCGCGTGGTCATTGTGGGAGGTCGGCCTGGATTTCTGGCCGCTGTTTTCCCGCTTGATGGCGTTTGGGGCGCTGGCGGTGCCGGTGCTGCTTGCCACTGCGCAGCTGTGCGCCAAGGCTCGGCCGGCCGCCTACGCAGGGGCTGCGCTCGTGAGCCTCTGCCTGGCGGCCACGCTCTACCTGGCCCTGCAGCCACAGCCTATTCAAACGGCTACGGGGGCGCCGGCGCCGGTAGCCGGTAAGGCCGTCGGCAACGTGGAGCCGGCGACCGACTGGCGTTACTTCGGCCAAAGCCCCTCGGGAACCCGACATGCGCGGCTCGAAGCAATCACCCCGCAAAATGTTGCCGGGCTGCAAGTGGCCTGGACCTACCGCACCGGCGAAATTCCCCGCGGCAGCCAGGGGCATGTGGTCACGCCGCTGCATGTGGACGGCGTGCTGTATGGCTGCACACAGTCCAGCCAATTGTTCGCGCTGGATGCCGACACCGGTCAGGAAATCTGGCACCACGACCCACACGTGCAGGCGAACAATGTCTACCCGCGCTGCCGAGGCGTGGGGTATTACGCCGCGCCTGAGGCTTCAACCTCAACGGGCCAAGCGTGCACGCGGCGGATCATTGCAACCACCGTGGATGCGCGCTTGATTGCCGTGGACGCGCACACGGGGCAAGCGTGCGCAGGGTTCGGCGACGCGGGCAGCGTCAGCTTGCGCAGCGGCATGGGCAGCGCCGATCCGGCGCTTTATTTCCCTACCGCCGCGCCCACCGTG
The DNA here is from genome assembly GCF_059862645.1 of Pseudomonas sp. MF08831. NCBI lineage: Bacteria > Pseudomonadati > Pseudomonadota > Gammaproteobacteria > Pseudomonadales > Pseudomonadaceae > Pseudomonas > Pseudomonas sp. MF08831. Next base: position 95,939 of record NZ_JCBCUX010000008.1, read on the forward strand.
GTGCGTGATCTTGTCGTCGTCGGCGGGCTGGTCTGGGACAACCAGAAGACCGGCGAGCCCTCCGGTGTGGTGCGCGCCTTCAATGTGCGTACGGGCGCACTGGTGTGGGCCTGGGACTTGGGCAACCCGGCGATTACCCGTGAGCCACCCGAGGGCCACACCTACACGGCGGGCACGCCGAACGTGTGGTCGACGCCTGCGTTCGATGAGGCACTGGGCTTGATTTATCTTCCCACGGGCAACGCCACGCCAGACTTTTGGGGCGGCCATCGCACCGACGCCGACGACCGCTATTCCTCCTCTATCGTTGCCCTCGACATTGCCACCGGCCGAGAACGCTGGCATTTCCAGACGGTGCACCACGACGTGTGGGATTACGACGTCCCGTCGCAGCCCGCGCTGTACGACGTGCCGGATGGCAACGGCGGAACGCTCCCGGCGTTGATCCAGACCACCAAGCGCGGGCAGATCTTCATGCTTGACCGACGCACGGGTCGCCCGATTGCGCAGGTGCAGGAACAACCCGTCCCGCAAGGTGGTGTGGCTGATGACCGGACGTCGCCGACCCAGCCGTACTCGGTCGGCATGCCTTCGATTGGCACGCAGCCGTTGAGCGAAAAACGCATGTGGGGGCTCACGCCGTTGGATCAGTTGATGTGCCGCATTCAATTTCGCCGGGCGCGTTACGAGGGTGAGTTCACACCGCCCAGCGAGCGCCTGACCCTGCAATACCCGAGTTGGCTGGGCGGCATGAACTGGGGCTCTGTGTCGATTGCCGAAAACCTCGGCTACCTGATCGTCAACGACACGCGCGTGGCGACCTGGAGCCGGATGATCCCGCGTGCCGTCTACGATCAAAAAGCGCTCAGCGGCGGCGGGCACGAAGGCAATGCACCCCAGGCGGGTACGCCGTGGGGCATTGAGCAAGGACGCTTTCTGTCACCGCTGGGCATCCCATGCCAGGCGCCGCCTTACGGAACCCTCAGCGCGGTCGACCTGGCCACGCGCAAAGTGCTCTGGTCAATGCCCCTGGGCACCACCGAGCAAACCGGGCCGCTGGGGCTCGCCACCCATCTGCCCATGCCCATCGGCATGCCAACGCGCGGCGGCCCGGTGACGACCGCCACTGGCCTGGTCTTCATGGCCGGCACCCAGGACTTCTACCTGCGCGCCTTTGATGTACGCACCGGCCATGAACTGTGGAAAGGTCGTTTGCCGGTGGGCGCAGAAGCAACACCCATGACGTATAGTTCGCCGAAGACCGGCCGCCAGTTCCTGGTCATCAGCGCCGGTGGCAACTCGGCCACCACGCTCAAAGGCGACTACGTGGTGGCCTTCGCATTACCTGTACCGATGATTCAACATTGACGCGATAAAGCGCGTGAAGCGGCCGCACTAAAATGCCTTTCGAGGGTCAATAAACCTCGCAAGATCATCCACTTGGCTCCGCCAGCGGAGCCTGCCGCCTTACTCCCTTTCAAAGAAGTCATGCATGCACCTGCGCAAAATTGCAGTCGGGCTGTCAGCCCTTGTTTTGCTTTCCACCGGGGCAGATGCCCGTGGTTTGCTCGACCTTATCAAGCCACCCGCCCAGGAACACACCTCACGCGCAGGCTCGACCAGCCAGCGCGCGGCCCTCGACCTTTATTCCAGCAAGCAACAGCAGCCCTCGTTCGCCAGCTGCGCCGATCTGTTCCCTGGTGCCACACCGATCAACACCGCCACCGTGCCCAGCACCATGAAACCCATGGCGTTGTGTTCCGATAGCTTTGCGGTGCTCTACTCGCAAACGAGCAAGACGCCGCTGGTGGTGGTCGAGCGCTTGAACGCCGCCCAGCTCAAGGACGCCAAAGGCGAGGAACGCACCAACCAGTTCTACGCAGACCCGCGCATCCCCAAAGGCGCTCGCGCCGAGTTGAGCGACTACCGCAGCCAGCACCCGGCCGTGGACCGTGGTCATCAGTCTCCGGCGGCCGACGCGCCGAGCGCGAATGCCATGGCGCAATCCTTCGCGCTGTCGAACATGGTGCCGCAAGACCCCACCAACAACCGCAAGATCTGGAGCAAGGTCGAGGCGGATGTGCGCAAGTTTGCCGTGCGTGCCGGCGGCGATGTGTTTGTGTTCACCGGCCCGTTGTTCGACGCGGGCTACAGCACCATCGGCGACAACAAGGTCTGGGTGCCGACGCGCCTGTTCAAGTTGGTGTACGACGCCTCGTCGAAACGCGCCTGGGCCTATGTGCTGCCCAACGCTGAAACGCGCATCCAGAAGCCGATGGACTACGAAACGTTTGTGAAGAGTACCGGGCTGAAGCTGCTGGGCAATCTGCCGGTCACGGGGTCGGTGGGCCGGACGTGATCACCTGCGGCCGATCCAGCTGGCGCTTGATTGTGTAGAGCGCCACGCCCACCGCCAGGATGCCTGACACCGCGCCGACCACCAGCGCCCAGCGCGGGCCCAAGTGGTCGGCGACCCAACCGACGATGGGCGCGCCAATTGGCGTGCCGCCCAGGGCGACGGCGACGCGCAGTGCGATCACCCGGCCGCGCATCGCGGGTTCGGTGGTGAGTTGCATCAAGCTGTTGGTGGTGTTGCTGAAGGTCATGGCGCCCACGCCGATGACCACCAGCGCAATCGCAAACGTCCAGTAATTGGGCGCCAGGGCTGCCAGCACGCAGCCAAATCCAAACACTGCCGCACCGGTCAGCAAAGACTTGAACCGGGGGCGTTCGCTGCCCGCGGCAATCAGCGCACCGGCGATGGTGCCGATGGCCAGGGTCGAGGTCAGCAGCCCGTAGCCGCGCGCGTCAGCGTGGAACACCGTGACGGCCATGGTCGAGATGAAAATCGGGAAGTTCATGCCGAAGGTGCCGATCAGAAACAGCATCAGCAGGATGGCTTTCAAGTCCGGCCGCGCCCACACGTAACGCATGCCTTCGGTAAGGCTGCCTTTGGTACGCAGCGCGCGCACCTTGGTGTGTTGACTTGAGACGCGCAGGAAAAACAGCGACGCCAGCACCGCAAAAAAGCTCGAGCCATTGAGCAGGAACGCCCAGCCGGTGCCCACCGACGCGATGGTCACGCCGGCCACGGCCGGGCCGATCATGCGCGCCATGTTGAACGAGGTGGAGTTGAGCGCGATGGCATTCGACAAGTCCTTCTCGCCCACCAGTTCTGCGACGAAAATCTGCCGCACCGGCGCATCGAATGCCGAGGCGCAGCCGGATAAAAACGCGAACACGTACACATGCCACAGCTGCACGAAGCCTGTGATGGTGAACACGCCCAGCGTCAGCGCCAGCAAGCCCATCACCGCCTGAGTGAAGATCAACAGCTTGCGCTGGTCGTAGTGATCGGCAGCAAACCCGGTCCACGGCAGCAACAACAACTGCGGCCCGAACTGCAGCGCCATCACGATACCCACCGCGGCGGCGTTGTGCGGCGTGAGCTGAGTCAGCACCAGCCAGTCCTGGGCGGTGCGTTGCATCCAGGTGCCGACGTTGGACACCAGCGCGCCGGCGGCCCAGATGCGGTAGTTGGGGCTGCGCAGGGAACGGAACGTGCCGAGGAAACTCATGACGGCTTCAGTTCCCCCGGTTGTCGAGCAACTCGATGATGGCTTGCGCCGTGCCCGATTCGCCCAGCTTGGGGAACACGTGCTGCAGGCTGTAGGCATGGGCCTCGGGGCTGACGTCGGTCATGGCATCGATGGCCAGGGTCACGTTGAAGCCGAATTCGTAGGCCTGCCGCGCGGTGGCTTCGACGCCGGTGCCGGTGACGACACCTGTGATCACCACTTGGGTGACATTGAGCGCCTTCAACTGCGCCTCAAGGTCCGTGTTGGCGAAGGCGCCCCAGCTGCGTTTGGTCACCAGAATGTCGCTGGGCTGGTGGCCGAGTTGCGCAATCAGATCAGCCCAATCGGGTGGCAGGTCAGTGATGCGACGCGGCCGCTCGGTGCGTCCCGGCGCAAAGCCGCTGACATTCACCAGCACCACCGGCAGCCCGCGTTCGCGAAAGGCGTCGAGCAGTGCACGCGACCGCTCTATCACCTCGCCAATGGGATGGATAAAAGGGTAGCCAACGATGCCGTGTTGCAGGTCCACGATGATCAGGGCGGTTGTTGCATCCAGCGAGGTGACAGCCATGCTATTTCCTCAATCGGGTGATTCAAAAGTCGGCTAGGCGCTCCAGCAGTTTCACCGCAGCGGCGAGTTCGTGTTGTTCCTGGGGCGACAGTTGTTCCTGCAGCGCGTGCAGCAGCCAATCGTCTTTGGCGGCGCGGCTTTGGGTCAGGTGTTTGCGCAAGGCGGGCGTCAGTTCGATCAGCGTCTGCCGGCCATCGGATGGGTCCGGCTTGCCGCTGACGGCTTGCATTGCCTCAAGCCCGGCCACGGTGATGCGCATCGACTGCGGCCGCACACTTTCAGCGCGGGCGAGGGCGGACACGGTCGTCGGGCCATCACGGTCCAGGCGCAGCAACACCGACTTTTGCGCGGTGGTGAAATCATCGGGGTGAGTCTGTTCGCGCAGGCGGCGGATCAGCTTGCCCAGTGAGATGCGCAGTTCGGCGGCCAGGGTGGCGCAGGAGTGGGTGCTGGAGATAGGAGAGTATTTGCTCATCTCAGAACGGTAGCATGCCCACAGCAAAGCTTTACAGTTTTGCTGTATTGATTTTAGGCGATGAATAATTCCCTGCTCAGTGTTCCTTGAATAGTGGCAAAATGATATTTTTGCGTCTTGAAATATTTACCCAGCCAATAGGAAAAGGAGCCAGTGATGGCCTACAGAGACGATAGCGACCTTGAGTTTCTTTCAAAACTTGACTCGGAGTCGATGAACGATTTGGTCTATTGCCTCGTCCACGATAAAGACGGGAGTGTCAGGCTGACGGAAGAGCTGACGACCAATGACATGTACAAAGCCTGGTTCCCGGATCACCGACGTTATTGGGAATCGGTCGCTGCCGAAATTCAGTGCTTTGGCGGTAATACATTCGCAACGATGCTTAGGGGTGGGAAAGGCGTCCTTTATAAAGAGGTGCTCCAAGACGTTTGCGACAAAATGAGGGTTAACTACAACAGTAGTTCTAGTGTTGAGAAAATCGAGCAAAACCTGCTGATGAAAATCCTCACGGATGCGGTTGAAAAAATGACGCCGGCCGAATTGAAAGAGTTGGCAGACGCAGTAGGCGTGAAGAACGTTGGATTACTCACTTCCGAAGCGATGCTTGGGGTATTCCAGGCTGTCTTCAAAGCAGGAGGATTTAAATCCTATCAATTAACGTTGATTATCGTTAACGCGATTCTCAAAGCGTTGATCGGGCGTGGGCTGAGTTTGGCGGGCAACGTTGCCTTGACCCGGACTATGGCCGTGTTGACAGGCCCTATTGGATGGGTTATCACCGGTGCATGGACGGCCATCGATATCGCCAGCCCCGCCTATAGAGTGACCATCCCCGCTGTTATTCAGGTCGCTGCGTTGCGTCAGAAATACCTTTATGAAACGCAAGCGTCACAGGTCGAATTTAGCTAAATATTCAGGGAGGATTATTGATCACGGTGAGAGGCTAGGGGGCATTTGATTTCTTTCCTCTTTCCTCTTTCCTGTAGCGTAACGGTGAGTGATTCAAGTGCATCCTTTATCTCGGTGAGCGCGGGGTATCAGCCCCATTGGTTATCTGGGTATATGGACCGTCCCGTTCGTATAAAGGACTCGCATATTCTGGTACAGATTGAGCGAAAGGAAGCGTGAACTATGAGTTCAAAAAGCAAGATAACTTCGGCAGGCAGTGTGTCGCCCTTTGCAAGCTTTATTGTCGCGCGTTTGGCGGGGCGACGAACAAAAATAGCTGAAATCGAAAACGCGGTGTTGGAGGTTATTAAGCCCGTCGGAGGCTGGCGTGAATCAAAAAAGCTGACAATAAAAGCCAATAGCAATTTGCTGAAGGCGAGTGCATTTCATTTAATTGAAAAGCGGCAGGTAAATTGGGCGGGTGGGAATAGAGTCGAAGACGAGCTTAATCATTTTTTTGCTGTTTTTCTTGTCGAGGATTATGTGGCACTTTATGTAAGTGATAGTGACCTTAAGTCCACCGTGCATGAGGCGCTCATGCTCGATGAAATTCCTTCACTCAAGCCCGTGGATGAGGCTGTATTGATTAACGCTTATATTAACGGGAAATCATTGCGTACCCTGTGGTTGGGAGGCATTCATCGGAATGTGTCAGTGAAACCAAACAGCAAGGTGCTCAGCGGAGAGTCCTTGGGGGATGCGATAGATACGTTCGGGGATAATACCTTTATCGCCGGGGCCGTTCGATCCAATATCGCCGGTGTGAGTTTGAAAAGAAGTGGTGTTTGGTTCGGTCCGAAAAAAAACTGGTCAGACTTTTCAGATGCTGCCTATGGCTTGTTAACTACATTAAATGCTTCCGATCAGCAGAAACCAAAAAGTACTTCTGTTCATTCTGGGCTGGCGAGCAGTGCGCCTGATTTTAGCCGGGTCGGCCGAGCCTATTTGATTGAATGGGCCGATCCAGAAACTATAAAGGGACGAACGAAGGGGAAAAGAATAGTTGAGTTACGCGACACCTATGAAATGAACTTGACATCCACGCAGCCGTTGGCAAAGGATGTGCAAGTTGAAGTCACCGCAACGGCTACAGGTACGTCTCAGGTTTTTGACCTGGCACTCGGTATGAAAAATCGTAAAGTTACTTTCAAGGCGTCACCGCGCCAGGTATCTTCAGAGTTTATCGATTGGATAGCGGGAGTGGAGCACGATGCTGAAGTGATGCGACTGCTTTATGACTGCGGGCACTCAGTGGTGTGCGCCACGTTATGTCTGCCCGCCGTAGTTCATAGAAAGTTCGGAATAGAGTTTTTAGATTTTGCCCCTCTTGGGTTTAATTATAATGTGAAAATGGAAAAGCCTCCGGGCGCGCCACCCCCACTCGACAATATTTACGATTTGAACGATGTCAGCTTGTTCAAATGGGTGGCTAAAGAAGGACTGGGGCTTATGAAGCTGGAGCAGCCAACGCCCGGTTGTTGCTGGTTGTATTGTGATGACAGGTCTAAAGAAGTAGCAGACTTCATTCATGTGTATAAGCCGGCTTCCGGCACGCCTAAAGTATCAATTATCCATGTCAAGGGGGCGAATAATGACTCCCTTACTCGCTTGATCTCACCGGGTGCCTATGAACTTGTCACAGCGCAAGCGATTAAAAATCTGAAAAGGATCTCTGCGGGCTCTATCGTTGATAGTATCAAGTCTGTTTTGATCGCCTCTACGAATCGCGTTTGGGACGAGGCTTGGCGCGTAGGTCTGAGGAGTAACGGTTCAGTAAAGACAGACTTTTATAACGCTCTTAGTGGTATTAAGCAGGATTGTGATTATCAAGTTGTTATTGTTCAGCCACATGCGTTGAAGAGTAAGTTTAATCCTACGGGCACGCCCACCATAGGTGAGCTTCAATTGCATACGTTGTTGCTGGGGGCTGAAGCTCTGGCGCACTCGGTATCTGCAGAATTTCGCGTTATCTCTGATAATCGATAATTTTGGGTTCGCATGCGTATGCTCCGCGCTCTTTGTTCTTGGTTCTTTGCGTGTCAGGGCCGCGTAGGATCTGGACAGGTCCAGTGCTGAAGGAAACCCGAGGGCACGCTTTGAGCTAATGGCTGGAGCGGGGTCAAATATTGGGTAGCGCTGGGCTTATACTCGTCCACTGGCGATTGCACACTCTCAAACAAACCGAGATACCCCATGAGCACCTCTGTTTCCCTCACGCCTGCGCGCAAGCCTATCGCGCCGCTGGTGGCTTTTATCATCCTGTTGGCGGGCGCCGTGTTCCTGCAAAGCAGTGTCGGCTCACGCCAGGTGCTGTTGCTGGTGGTCGGCGCGGCACTGGGTTTGACCCTGTATCACGCCGCCTTTGGCTTTACCTCCGCCTGGCGCGTGTTCATCAATGATCGGCGTGGCGCCGGCTTGCGAGCGCAGATGGTGATGCTGGCGGTGGCGGTCGTGCTGTTTTTCCCGGCGCTGGGGGCGGGCACGCTGTTGGGTCAGCCGGTGGTCGGGCTGGTGGCGCCGGCCGGCGTGTCGGTGGTGTTTGGCGCGTTCATCTTCGGCATCGGCATGCAGCTGGGCGGCGGTTGTGCCTCGGGCACGTTGTTCACTGTGGGCGGCGGCAATGCGCGCATGTTGGTGACGTTGTTCTTCTTCATTTGCGGTTCGTTGATCGCCACCCACCATGTCGATTGGTGGTTTGCACTGCCGGCGTTCCCGGCGGTGTCCATCGTCAAAAGCTTCGGCGTCGTACCGGCGCTGCTCTTGAGCCTGGCGGTGTTCGCGATCATTGCAGCCGTCACCGTGCGCCTGGAGAAGGGCCGTCATGGCCAACTGGAAGAGGGCGTGACCAGCGAACACACCGGCCTGCGCCGTTTCCTGCGCGGGCCGTGGCCCTTGGTATGGGGCGCGATAGGCCTGGCGCTGCTCAATTACGCCACCTTGGCGTTGGCTGGGCGGCCGTGGGGCATTACCTCGGCGTTCGCGCTGTGGGGCGCCAAGGTCGCCAGCGGTTTGGGTGTAGACGTGGCCAGTTGGGCGTTCTGGCAGGTACCGGGCAATGCCAAGGCCCTGGCCGCACCGGTGTGGGAAGACATCACCAGCGTGATGGACATCGGTATTGTTCTCGGCGCTTTGTTGGCGGCCGGCCTGGCCGGGCGTTTCGCGCCCAGCCTGAAAATCCCCGCGCGCTCGCTGGTGGCGGCGGTGATCGGTGGCTTGCTGCTGGGTTACGGTTCGCGTCTGGCGTACGGTTGCAATATCGGCGCGTACTTCAGCGGCATCGCCTCGGGCAGCCTGCATGGCTGGGTTTGGTTGGTGGCGGCGTTTATCGGTAACAGCGTGGGCGTGCGGTTGCGTCCCTTCTTCTTTGCGGGCGAGCGGCCGCAGGTGGCGTTAAGCGGCTGCTGAGCGAACCAGTGAGGTATGCGGCATGATTCGAGAACTGAGGACTTTCGTCAGCGCCGCGCGGCGCGGCACTTTTGCCGCTGCCGGTCAGCAGGTGGGGCTGACGCAATCGGCCGTGAGCGCGCAGATCAAGCACCTTGAAGACGCGCTGGGGGTGAAGCTGTTCGACCGCACCGGCCGCTCGGCCACCCTCAACTCCGCGGGGCAGCGCGCGGTGCCGCTGGCGGAGGAAATCCTCGATATTTTCTCGCGCATGGGCACCCCCGACAGGGCCAACAACTTCCACGGTTCGTTGCGCATCGGCGCCATCGGCAGTGTGCAGACCGGCATCCTGCCCAAGGCGCTGGTGGCCCTCAAACAGCGGGCGCCGTTTATTGAAGTCAACCTGGTGCCGGGGGTTTCGCTGAACCTGCTCAGCCAGGTCGATGCCGGTGAACTGGACCTGGCGATCATGATTCACCCGCCGTTCAACCTGCCAAAGGACCTGAATGTCGAGGTCATCGCCCGCGAGCCTTTTGTGCTGATCACCGCCAAGGACGTGCCAGGCGATGACCCGCTGCAGATCCTGCGCGAGCAGCCGTTTGTGCGATACGACCGGGGCTCGTTCGGTGGCCGCCAGGTCACGCAGTTTCTCAAGGAACAAAAGATCCAGACCCAGCAGGCGCTTGAGCTTGATGAGTTGGACGCCATCGTCAAGATGGTCCGCAGCGGCCTCGGCGTGTCCCTGGTGCCACTGGCCGGCTTGTGGCTGGAACACGAAAGCGACGTGCGGGTTTTGCGATTGGACGACCTGACCTTCCATCGCGAAATCGTCTTGCTCACCAAGTACACCCAGCGCCAACTGCCGCTCTTCGCGTTATTCAGGGCGTGCATCATGGAAGTGCTCGGTGCGCCGAAGTAGGGCGCGAGCATCGAAAAAATTGAGGCTCAGGACGAAAGATATGCGCTTTATCGCACGGTCTTTCTGGTGAAGAATCGAGTTCTGAATAACAGAACCCGCAGGTAGCCACCGTGAGCCTTTCGCCCTTTCATCTTGCTATTCCCGTCTACGACCTCGCCGCCGCCCGCCACTTCTACGGCGACGTGTTTGGCCTTCGCGAAGGTCGCTCCAGCGCGCAATGGGTCGATTTCGACTTTTACGGGCACCAGTTGGTCATCCACGAACACCCCAAGACTGAATCCCAGGCATCGGTGCACTCCAACCCTGTCGATGGTCATGACGTACCGGTCCCGCATTTCGGCATCATCCTGCACTGGGACCAATGGGAAGCCCTGGCCGATCGGCTCAGAGCGCGTGAAACCCGGTTTGTGATCGAACCCTACATCCGCTTTCAGGGCCAGGTCGGCGAGCAAGCCACCATGTTCCTGTTTGACCCGTGCGGCAACGCGCTGGAGTTCAAGGCGTTCAAGGACATGAGCCAGTTGTTCGCCAAGTAGTTGCCATCCGCGCGACCGTCGCCACCCGAGCGACGGCGTTAATAAGACGTGAAGCTGCACGCCTGCCGCATGAGAGAAGTGACGTGATGTCTGACGTTGACTGTGATTTTCGGCCCGTGCTTGCCGAACAGCGCTGGCAGTTCGAGCCGTGTGGCGACAGCTGCATCGTGGTGGTGTTTGCAACGCTGTTCAGCGCGCAGGCCAACCGCCGTGCCGTGGCGTTCAGTGCCACGCTGCATGACCTGTTGGCGCGTGGGCTGCTTGGCGGCGTGACCGATGTGATCCCGGCGATGGTGTCCGTGGGCGTGCATTATGCCCCGCCTATCATCGCCAGGCTGTACCCCGAATTGTTGCCCTACGACGCTATTGCCCAGGTGTTGGAAAACGCCCTGACTCAACAGCACAACCTGGCACGCGTCACACCCAAACGCCTGGAAATCCCGGTGTGCTACGAGGGCGACTACGCGCCGGATCTGCTGGACATCGCCAACGCCTGCGCCATCACGCCCAACGAAGTCATCGCCGCACACAGCGGGCAGTGGGTCGACGTATTGATGGTCGGTTTCGCACCGGGCCATCCCTATATCGGCATGCACGAGCCTGCGTTGAAACTGACGCGCCGCGCCGTACCGCGCACGCTGGTCACGCGCGGCAGCATCGGCCTGGCCAATTGTCAGAGCGTGATTTACCCCACTGATTTGCCAGGTGGCTGGAACATCGTAGGCCGCACACCGTTGTCGATGTTTTCGCCGGCCAATCAGCCGCCGTGCCTGTTGAGCGGTGGCGATCAGGTGCGCTTCGTGCCCATCACCGCCCGTGAATTTAAACAACTGGCCGGAGCGCAGCGATGACTATCAAAGTGATCAGGCCCGGTCTGTTTTCCACCTTTCAAGACGCCGGCCGCGTGGGCTTCCAGCATTGGGGCGTGCCGGTCAACGGCGCCATGGACCAGGACGCGCATGCGCTGGCCAACCTGTTGGTGGGCAACCCGGCCACCGCTGCGACCCTGGAAATTACCCTTCAAGGCCCGGTCTTGTGCTTTCAGGCACAGGCGCTGATCGCCCTGGCCGGGGCTGACCTGGGCGCGCGCCTGGACGGTGTTGCGCTGCAACCCGGGCACGCCGTGCGTATCAAACCGGGCGCGATGCTTCGCTTCGAGACGCGTGAGTACGGCGCGCGGGCCTATCTGGCGGTGGCCGGCGGTTATCTGCTCGCGCCGGTGATGAACAGTGCCAGCACGTATAGCCGGGGAGGGTTTGGCGGGCTGTCGGGGCGCGCACTGCAAGCCGGCGATGTGATCCCCATTTGCTCATCGTTCGCAAACCCCGTGCGGTTGAATATTCCTGCGGGCTGGCGGCTTGGCGCGCCGACACGGCCAGCGTCCATTCGGGTGCTGCCGGGGCGCGAATGGGCCGACTTCACAGAAACGGCTCGCCATGACTTCCTGCATGAGCCCTATCAGCTGACCGCTGCCTCGGATCGCATGGGGTATCGATTGGACGGCGCCGCGCTGGACCTGACGCAGCCCCGCCAACTGCTGTCCGAAAGCGTGGCCTTCGGCACCGTGCAAGTGCCCGCTGGCGGTCAGCCGATTGTGCTGATGGCCGACCGGCAAACCACAGGTGGCTACCCGCGCATCGCCCAGGTGGCCAGTGTGGATTTACCCAGGCTGGCGCAACTGTTGCCCGGCGATGAGATTCGATTTTCGCTGATTGATTTACCCACGGCTCAAGCGTTGTTCGTGGCGCGTGCACACGCGCTGGAACGACTGGAGGCCGCCCACTGAGCAAAAGCCGTCGCTACCGATAATAAAAACAGGAGCGCTAGATGATTAAGCCCACGTTCACATTTCTTACTGTCGAGCATTAAAACCCCTCGCAACCTGACGGGTTTACTTCTGGGTGGAACTGTCCACCTCAATAACTCAAATGACCAACGGTCAGAGTGGAAGGTGTTTATGTCTCGCGTAATCGCTACTCCCATCCCATCGCCGCGTTTGGGCGAGTTCGACAAGACCGCTGACAGCAGCGCCACCAGGATCGCCAAGCGGGCAGCCATCGCTGCCGCGACAGGCACTGCAGTGGAGTATTACGAATTCGGTGTGTACGGCTTTATGGCGACGATTATCGCGCCGTTGTTTTTTCCCAGCGATAACGCCGCCGCCGCATTGCTGGCCACGCTGGCGGTGTTTGGCAGCGCATTCTTGATCCGGCCGTTGGGCGGCATTCTGCTCGGGCGGCTGGCGGACCGCATCGGTCGGCGCAAAGTATTGCTGAGCACCGTCATCGGAATGGGCACCGCGACCGCGATGATCGGGCTGTTGCCGACGGCCGCCCACGTGGGGATTGCCGCGCCGATCCTGCTGGTGCTGATCCGGCTGGCGCAGGGCTTTTTCGCCGGCGGCGAGGTGATTGGGGCTGCGGCTTTTCTGGCCGAGTCTTCACCCAAGGGCCGCCGTGGCTTCTACGGTGCGTTCACGCCGGTGGGTGTTGCGATTGGCGGGTCGATGGCAGCGATCATCTGCGGCATCACCACCGGCCTGGTCGATGCGCAGCAGCTGCAAGCCTGGGCCTGGCGTATCCCGTTTTTCCTGGCGATTCCGTTGGTGATCTTTTCGTGCATCATGCGCCACAACGTCGAGGAGACGCCTGAGTTCAAAGCCTTTCTTGCCGTGGAAAAGCCGCCCACCGCGCCGGTCAAGGAGGTACTCACGCAGAACCTGCCGGCGGTGCTGCGCGTGGTGGTGTTCGCCTTTGCACAGAACGCCGGCTACTACATCGGCCTGGTGTTCATGAACATCTACTTGACCACCTACCTGCATTTCGAGAAGTCCAAGATCTATTGGGTCATCGCCGGCGTCAGCCTGTGCATGGCCGCGCTGATGCCGTTCTGGGGCGGGCTGTCGGATCGTATCGGGCGCAAGAAAGCCCTGGCCATCGGCTTTGTCGGTTATGCGGTACTGGTGATTCCGATGATGGTGTTGATGAACAACAGCAGCCTGTTCATCGCGGTCCTGGCGTTTTTTGTGGCGACGCTGCCGATGCCGGTGATCCAGTCGGTGGGCTATCCGACCTATGCCGAGCAGTTTCCTACTCGGGTTCGTTACACCGGCATGGCCATCAGCATCAATCTGGGCGCCATCCTGGGCGGCGGGATCACGCCTTACATCGTCACATCACTGATCGGCTCGACCGGCAATTTGCTGATCCCGGGGTTTTTCATGGCCGGCGCGGCGGTCTGTGCGTTGATTGCCTTGACCACCTTGCGTGAAACCTCCCAAGGCGCTTTGCGCCGCTGAGAATGAATGTCCGAATACGTCCGCAAGTGGTCCGCCATGTGCCTGTCGCTCGCGTGCCGCACTGCCTAGTATGGCTTGCATCACTCGCTGAACTGCACGCCAACAGGACACCTCATGAGCCGCAAAGCCCTTATTGTTATCGATGCCCAGCATTCGTTCCGCCATTCAAGCTACTGGTCCGAAAATGACCTGCCGGGTTACCTGGAAAAGCAACAGGCCCTCATTGATGGGTGTGTTCAACAGGGCATCCCGGTGATACAAGTCTTCCATGTGGAAGACCAGGGGCATTTTTCGCTGGCCTCGGGCAATGTTCGGGCATTGAGCGAGTTGTCGATCAACCCTGACCAGGTCATTCACAAGCGCTTTCACAGCGCGTTCGCCGGCACGCCCTTGGCGGCGCGGCTCACGGAAATGGGAGTGACCACAGTGATCATCAGCGGCATCCGCACCGAACAGTGCTGTGAAACCACCACGCGGCAGGCGTCGGACAGTGGCCTCAGTGTGGAGTTTGTCAGCGAAGCGACGTTGACCTTCCCGATGACCCACGCGCGCAGCGGCCGGGTCTATACCGCAGCCGAAATACGCGAGCGTACGGAGCTGGTGCTGGAAGGCCGCTTTGCGCGCATCGTCACGGTCGCCCAGGCATTGGAGGATTGACCCCGTGAGCGTGCCGGTGCTGTTTGTACTGCTGCCCAACGTGCTGATGCTGGACCTGGCCGGTCCCGCCGAAGTGCTGCGCCTGGCCACTCAGGTCGAGGACTCGACGGCCGTTGAGTTCGACTTGCAATACGTCAGCCCCGTTGAAACGCTGCAAACGTCCATCGGCTTGCCCCTGACCGGGTTGGCGCCGCTTCCGCCAAATCTGGCGCCGGGCACGCTCGTGGTATTGGTGGGCTCTACATCGAAGGTCAGCAAGACGGGGCAGCAGGCATTTGAAGCGGCCAGCAGCGTGCTGACCCAGTGGCTGCAGGCGGTGTTCGCGCCGTCTGGCGAGAAGCTGGTTTGCGTCTGTGCGGGCGCCTTGAGCGCTGCCCGCGCCGGGCTGCTGGACGGACGCCAATGCACCACGCACCACGCGCTGTGCGCCGCTTTGCAAACCCTGGCGCCCAAGGCTCGAGTATTGGAAAACCGCTTGTACGTCACCGATGGCAACATCAGTTGCAGTGCCGGCGTCACTGCCGGCATCGACCTGATGCTGCATTGGGTGGCCGAGCTGGCCGGGCCGCGACTGGCCTGCGCGGTTGCGCGGGACATGGTGGTGTACATGCGCCGCAGCGGCGCCGATCCACAGCTGTCGGCCTGGATCGCCGGGCGCAACCACCTGCATCCCGCCGTGCATCGGGTGCAGGACGCCGTCGCCGCAGACCCGTGTGAGCCGTGGACCGTCGCGCGTATGGCCAGCCTGGCCTGCACCAGCACCCGGCACCTGGCGCGACTGTTTCACGAACACGTCGGCATCAGCCCGCTGGATTATCTGCACACCCTGCGTTTAACCGTGGCGCGTGAATTACTGGTTGAATCGACCCTGGACATTGAAACCGTCGCCGAGCGCGCGGGCTTTGGTTCGGCGCGGCATCTGCGGCGTATCTGGGGCAAATATGAAGCGGGGACGCCGTCAGCTGGGCGTGTCGGTGGTGGTTGACGCTTGATCGTCCTGGGCTTCGAGTTTGGCGCGGTCGGCTTTGCTGATGTATTTATCTTTGCTCTTGGGGGCCAATTTGGCGCTGGCTTTTTTCGCTTTGGCCTTGAAGAGCTGCTGCAGTTTTTTCTGGCGGTTCATGGTGTGCTACTCAGCGGGTAAGTGTTCGCATGATATCAGCTTGAGGCAGTGCGTCAGGCCTCGGCCTTGTGGAGTCAACCTATGCTCAGGTTCATCGTTGGGGTTGCCAGTCTGGTGGTGTTAGCGGTGCTACCGGCTGCGCATGCCGGCGACGCCTTCTACGTCAATCCTGAATCGACCGCTGCCCAGTGGGTAAAACACAACCCGCAGGCGGCCGATGCGGCAACCATCCGTGTGGCCATTGCCCAGGTGCCGAGTGCCCTGTGGCTGACCGGCAGCAGCCAGGGCAGCGATCAGCTTGAGGCGCGTGTGGAGCGCTACGTATCCGCCGCCGCCACGGCCCGCGCCACACCGATTCTGGTCGCCTACAACCTGCCGCACCGTGACTGCAGCGGCGGCGCCTCTGCAGGCGGCGCGGCCGATGCGACAGCGTATCGCGCCTGGATCGACCACCTGATCAACGGCGTTGGCCGCAAACCGGCGATCATCATCCTGGAGCCCGATGCCTTGCCGGACATGCAGTGCCTCAGCCCGTCTCAGCGAGACGAGCGCCTGGCGCTGTTCAACTACACAGTCGCAGCTTTCAAGCAACGCGCGCCCCAGGCCGACGTGTACCTGGACGCCGGTAACGCGCGCTGGAAGCCCGCCGCGCAGATGGCCGATACCCTGCATGCGGCCGGGATAAAAAACGCACACGGTTTTGCGCTGAACGTCTCCAATTTCTACACGCTCGATCAATCCCGTGACTACGCCGACCGGATCAACGCCAGGCTCTTTGCCAATCACACTTACACAAAGGCCGTGGTCGTCGACACCAGCCGCAACGGCAACGGCGCCGTCCCTGGCGACTGGTGCAACCCGCCTGCACGCAAGCTGGGCATGCTGCCGCACGCCGTCACGCCCAACCTGCTGGCGCTGTGGATCAAGCTGCCGGGCAACTCGGACGGCGCCTCTTCGCCCATCGCCGACTGCCATGGTGGGCCGGCGGCCGGCACGTTCAGCGCGCCGTTGGCGCTGCGGTTGATCGAGGGCAAATAAACCCCTCTGCGTGACCCCGGTGCTGTTGGCGAACGCGCAACGGCCCTCGCCACAACGGAACGTCTTGGCATCTGGGTCGCTTTTCAGCGCCGATCTGTGCATTGAATCACCGGCTGTTTTGCCAATAATCAGGCCGGGTATTCAGCGCAAACGGAAGGCATTTGATGAGCACGCATACCCGCACCCAACGCATCACCGTCCCGCAACTGGTCGCGATGAAAGGCCAGCAGAAAATCGTCTCCCTGACGGCGTATTCCAGCGCCATCGCCACGCTGATCGACCCGTTGGTCGACTTCATTCTGGTGGGCGATTCCACGGCCATGGTCGGCTATGGCCGGCCTTCAACCTTGAGCATGCAGCTCGAAGAAATCATCGGCCACACTCGCGCAGTGGTCGATAGCACGCGCCTGGCCTGTGTCATCGCCGACATGCCGTTTGGCAGCTACCAGGAATCCCACGAGCAGGCGTTTCGCAATTGCGCCCAGGTGTTGGCGCGCACCGGGTGCGACGCCGTCAAGCTGGAAGCCAACCAGGCCTTGGCCAGCACGGTTGAGTTTCTGGTGGCGCGCGGCATTCCGGTGATGGCCCATGTGGGGCTGATGCCGCAGTTTGTGAATGTGATGGGCGGCTTCAAGGCGCAGGGTCTCACGATTCAAACCGCTGCGGTGATCGCTGAAGATGCGCGTGCCAACCTGGAGGCGGGCGCTTTCAGCCTGCTGCTGGAAGGCGTGGCCGAAGGTGTGGCCCGGCAGATCACCCAGGACGCGAAAATGCCGACGATCGGCATCGGCGCCTCGCCCGCCTGCGATGGCCAGGTGTTGGTCACCGAAGACGTGCTGGGCCTGAGCGGTGAGCACCTGCCACGTTTCGTCAAACAGTACGCCGATGTCGGCGCGGTGATTCGCGATGCCTGCGAGCGCTTTGCCGATGACGTACGCCACGGGCGTTTCCCCGAGGCGCGGCATTGCTACGGGCTTTGACGCATCGCCTGGGCCAGCAGGTTTACGGCCTGGGCGATATCCTTGCCCCAGTCGAGGGTGTAGCTCAGGCGTAGGTGATGGCGCCAGGCGCCTTGCTGACTGAACAGCTCGCCGGGCGCAATGACGATGCGCTCGGCCCGCAGACGCTCGAATACCTTGCGCATGTCGACGGCGGGCGAAGCCTCAAGCCAGAAACTCGCGCCTCCGTGGGGGCGGTGTACCTGCCACTGATCGTGTTCGCTCAGCAGCGCGTCGAGTTGGGTCATGCGCTTGAGCAACAGTGCCCGGAGCGCTTTCAAATGTGGGTCGATACGCTTGGACGTGAACAGTTTGGCGATCGCCTTCTGACGGATAGGCGACAGGCGGAACCCGCGCTTGAGAAACTCTCGCTGCAACTGCGAGCCATGCCCGCGACTCAGTACGTACCCATAAGGCGCTTCCGCGCCGATGACTTTGTCGAAGGTCGAAAACACCAACAGCTTCTGCGGGTCGGCAAAGTCGCGATAGCGCGCAGGTGGCGGCTCGAAATACAACTCGCCGTAGGTGTCGTTTTCGAACAGCCAGATATCCCGCTCTGCCAGCCAGCGGCAAATCTGCTGTTTATCCTGCGCGGGCATCACGCCACCCTGGGGGATATTCACCGTCGACGACAGCACCGCCAATCGAATCGGCGCCCGCTTCAGTACTCCTTCCAGCGCGGCCAGGTCGAACCGCCCGTGCGCATTCAGGTGCAATTCGATCACCCGGATCTTCGCTGCCTGCAGCTGACGCAGGATCGCCCACGAACACGGCGACTCCACCAACGCCACCGTGCCGGCGAGGTCCAGCGCGTTGAGCGCTGCGTCCAACACCGCGTGCAAGTCCGAGCCGATAAACACATGGTCGGCCTGCCAGTAACGCTCGGCAGATTGGGTGTAGCGCTCGGCCAATGCGGTGCGCAACTCGGGCTCGCCGAACGGCAGGTACAGCGGCGCCAGCGAGCGCGGGTGTTGGCGGGTGAGTTCGCGTTCGAGCATCAGCAGCGGGTGTTCCAGCGACAGCAGCATCGCCGGAGCATCGCTGCTCAGCGCCAGCATCCCGGGCTGGCGGGCCGTGGCAAACACCTGGTCGAGCAGGCTTGATGTGCCTTCAGTCAATAACGGCGCCGTTAGCGATCGGGTGAAGTAGCCGAACTTGGCTTTGGCGTAGATCCGCCCTTGATCTTCAAGCAGCGCGTAGGCGTACTTGGTGGTCGACACTGACACACCCAGGCGCTCGGCCAGTTGGCGCAGAGACGGCAATTTGCGTTCGCCGTCTGGCGGGCCGGCGTCGATCAACTCGACCAGGTAGCGGTACACCGCCTGATAGGCGAACGCGCTGTGTTTAGTTCTATCCATGACTATTCGCGCTACTCGACCAGGTTACACGGGGAATACATCGGGGTTGGGGCCGGGCGAGTATTACTCAAGGCGATGTGATACGGAACTCAACGGCAGCCCTCCATGATCAAGCCGTGCACCCTTAACATTCCTGACGAGCGCGCGTGCCGCTGTGCTTATCGGATTGGCAGATTTGAGCCGAAGCAGGAAATCATGGATGCTGCTGTCGATTCGTTCACGGGCCGTACGATGCGTTGGGGCCTGATACTTTCATGTCGACCAGGAAAACCACACCATGCAAACCTCGCCGCCCGATGGATTACCTGTTTACCGGCTACTGACGGGCAAGGATGACGCCGCGTTTTGTCACCGCGTCTCTGAAGCCCTTGCGCTGGGTTATCAGTTATATGGCTCGCCAGCGGCCACCTTCAACGGCGAGTACGTTGTGGTGGCTCAGGCCATTGTTTGGGGGCCTGGTAAGTAGGCCCGTTTGCCTTGTCAGGTCAGCCCCTCGGCGACGTCCTTGGCCAGCGCCAAAAACGCCCGCGCCGCCGCAGGCTGATAACCCCCTTTGCGCTGCATCAACACGGCGGTGCGCTGTAACCGCTGCGGGCCCAGCTCAATGGCCACCAACTCTGGATGCGCCCGCGCAATCGCGGCGGGCAGCAGCGTCGACAGCGTAGTCCGGCGCACCACCTCAATCAGCGCGCCAATCACATTGGCCTCCATCACCACGCGTGGGCGAATGCCGTGCGTGCTGCAATAGCGGTCAATCTGCTCGCGGGTGGCGAATTCCTTGCCCAGCAAAATCAGTGATTCACCGTCCAGCGCCTCCAGCCCAATAACCCGCTCCTCAGCCCGCGGGTGCTGCTTGCCGACTACCAGTGCAAGGGTTTCGACCAGCAGGGGAGTGGCGTCAATGTCGGGCGCATGCACCTCATCAAACGCAATCCCCACGTCCAGTTCGTCCGCCAGCAGGAGGTTTTCCATCTGTTCCTGGGCAACCTCACGCACGTTCAGCGAGATGTTTGGATAGCGGCCGTGAAAGGCCTCCACCAGCGGCCCCACCAGGTAGGTGGTGAACGTCGGCGTGACGGCAATCCGCAGCGTGCCCCGGCTCAGATCGCCCACGTCATGAATCGCGCGCTTGCCTTGCTGCAGCTCCTGCGCCGCCCGCAGCGCATAGCGCAGGTACACCTCACCGGCATCGGTCAGGCGCGTCTGGCGACCGGATCGATCAAACAACTGGGCACCGAGGCTCTCCTCCAACTGCCGCACTTGCTGGGACAGTGCAGGCTGCGAGACATGCAGGGCCGCCGCCGCTTTGGTAAAGCCTTGGTGTTCTGCAACGGCCAGGAAGTAGTGGATATGGCGTGCCAGCATATTTGTACTCATAAGATTATCTAATGTGCCGGATCATATATGAGACTTTTACCTTATTGCACGGGCTCCGTAACCTTTGCTCCATCGCATCGCGATTCAAAGGAGTTACCCATGCAAGACATCATCGACGGTTTCCTGAAATTCCAGCGCAGTGCCTTCCCTGAGCGCGCCGGCTTGTTCAAAGACCTGGCCAACCAGCAGAGCCCACGGGCGCTGTTCATCTCCTGCTCCGACAGCCGTCTGGTGCCCGAGCTGGTCACGCAGCGTGAGCCGGGCGACCTGTTCGTCATCCGCAACGCCGGCAATATCGTGCCGTCCTACGGCCCGGAGCCGGGCGGCGTGTCGGCGTCAGTGGAGTACGCCGTTGCGGCCTTGCAGGTTCGCGACATCGTGATCTGCGGGCATTCCGACTGCGGCGCCATGACCGCCATCGCCACCTGCAAATGCCTGGACCACATGCCCGCCGTGGCCAGCTGGCTGCGCTACGCCGACTCCGGCCGGGTGGTCAACGAGGCTCGCCAGCATGTCGATCAGTCCGCCAAAGTCGCCTCCATGGTCCGCGAAAATGTGATCGCGCAATTGGCCAATATCCAGACGCACCCCTCGGTACGGCTGGCACTCGAAGAGAAGCGCGTGACCCTGCATGGCTGGGTCTACGACATCGAAAGCGGCTGTATCCAGGCCTTCGATAGCCGCACCGGCACCTTCGTGCCGCTGGCCGATTACCCTGCCTGATGCACCGAGGTGTCTGCATCGCAGCGGTGCGGCGATCCGACAAGCCAGCTCCCACAGTTGATAGTTGGCGCTTTCCCCATCAACCGTTTTACCCATTGTTTTTACTCACGGAGATAACCCCATGATCCAGTCACACATCAGCCAGAACACTCGCCTTGCCCTGACCGACGTCATCCTGCTGGCCAAGGCCCGCAAAGACCTGTCGTTCGCCCAGATCGCCGAGGGCACTGGCCTGCACGAAGCCTTCGTCACCGCTGCGTTGCTCGGCCAACACCCGCTGCCGGCCGACGCCGCCCAAACCGTTGCCGACACCCTGGGCCTCGACGCGGACGCTGTGCTGCTGCTGCAAACCATCCCCGTGCGCGGCAGCATCGGCAACGGCATCCCGACCGACCCGACCATCTACCGTTTCTACGAAATGATTCAGGTCTACGGCACCACGCTCAAGGCACTGGTTCACGAGAAGTTTGGCGACGGCATTATCAGCGCGATCAACTTCAAGCTCGACGTCAAGAAGGTTGAAGACCCGGACGGCGGCTCGCGCGCGGTGATCACCCTGGATGGCAAATACCTGCCGACCAAACCGTTCTGATCACGTCCGCAAAGGGCCCGGCGGCGCCTGGTCGCCGGGCTCCACTCTCCTCACGATGTCGAAGAGGTTATCTGAGCATGAAAGCGTTACTTGCACTGGTGGTTGGGGTTTTTTGCAGCGCGGCGATGGCCGACCAGCTACTTCCGGTTGAGCAATACAGCTATGCCCAGCACCTGGACATCGCCCACGTCATTTCCATCAGCGACATTGCAGACGTCTGCGCTGTGGTGCCTGTGCGCATGACCTATGAAGACTCGAAGGGCCAGCAGCACATTCTTGAATACCACGTGATGGGTAACGGCTGTTCCAACGGTTAAGCCACCCATTGTTTGTGTTTTTACCGCTGCGCCCGGTGCGCCTGAGGGCAGCAACTTGAGGGCCATACCCATGGATTTAATCTTTCGCAACGTACGCGTCGACGACGCACAACCGCTGATGGACGTGGCGGTGCACGACGGCAAAATCATTGAAATTGCGCCGCGCATTTCAGCGCATGCCCAGCAGGAAATTCAGGGTCACGGCAACGTGCTGATACCCGGTTTTGTCGAAGGCCACCTGCACCTGGAAAAAGCCCATGTCATGCACCGCAAGGCCAATCGCTCCGGCACGTTGAAAGAGGCGATTGCGGTGACCGCCGAACTCAAACCCAGCTTGACCCGCGACGACATTCTGGAGCGCTCCACCCAGGTCTTACGTGCGCTGGTGCAAGCCGGCACTACTCATGTGCGTGCCCACGCCGAGTTCGACCCGGTACAAGGCTTCACCGGGTTTGATGCGGTGCTGGAACTGCGGGAGAAATTTCGCGACGTCATCGATATTCAGGTGGTCGCCTTTCCTCAGGAAGGCATCCTGAAGCTGCCCGGCATGCAGGAAATGATGGTCGAGGCCATGGAAAAAGGCGCCGATGTGGTGGGCGGCATCCCCTACAACGATGACTCGGCGCATGAACATATCGACTTTGTGTTCGCCCTGGCCAAGCGCTACGGCAAGGACATCGATTTGCACCAGGACTTCGCCGACCACGCCGAACACATGACCATTGAGTACCTCGCGCGCAAAACCCTTCAGGAAGGCTACCAAGGCCGCGTGTGTGTCGGCCACCTGACAAGCCTGGGCGCCGTGCCCCCGCACAAACAGCACGAGATCATTGCGCTGATCCGCGAGGCTGGCATCAGCGTCATGTGCCTGCCTGCCACCGACCTGCACCTCGGTGCGCGCGGCGACAGTCATAACGTGCGCCGCACGCTGACACCGGTGCGGGCCCTGCGTGATGGCGGCGTGAATGTGTGCCTGGCCACCAACAATATTCGCAACGCCTTTACCCCGTTTGGCACCGGCGACTTGCTCAATATTGCGCAACTGGCGATTCCTGCCTGCCACCTGGGCGGGGCGGACGACCAGGCCACGGTGTTGTCGATGCTTACCACAAGCCCGGCCAAAGCACTGGGCTTGAAGCACTACGGGTTGGCAGTGGGTAAGGCTGCTGACCTGGTGTTGTTGGATACGCGGGCAGTCAGTGATGTGATTCTCGATTTACCGACGCGGTTGATGGTGCTCAAACGCGGGAAGATCGTGGCGACATCGGCCTGTCAGCGTTCGGTGGTTTTTTGACCCGGCGTGCTTGCCCTCGCCAGAAACCCGCTGATCAGCGCCACCACTTGCTGCTGAATCACCGCCCGTGGCCGCGCGCCTTCGCCATCCCGGCAAATCATGCCATCGCCCGGCGAGCTTTCTTCAATCAATGCCATGCCACCCGGCTTGCAGATCGGCATAAAGCTGAAGTGCGTGGCGTCGCTGATCTCCACGTACTGCGTGGAGGATGTTGGCATGCGCTTGACCATGTCGGCGGACTCCAATTCGGGCGACATGTCCTCGGTTGGCACGCCCCCGGCGATCACCAGCGCCGGCACCGGCAGTGCGGCCAGGCTGGCGCTGGTGAAGCCTCGCGACAAGCCTAGGTCCAGTGACACAACTGCGGTGATGCGTTTGTCGCTCAAGTCAGCGGCCAACTGGGCCTTGCCGGCGGGCGTGGCGGCGGGGTTCATCTGCTGGTAGCCGATGCAGCCGCCCAACTTCGGGTGTTCGGCGCAGTCGCGGCTGAACAGGTCGGGGTCGAAGCGTGCACCGGCGATTTCCATCACGGTCCAGCCGCCGAGGGAGTGGCCCACCGCAGCAATCCGGCTAGGCGCGACCGCGCCAAATTGCTGCGGCTGAGCCAGGACCGCGTCGATAGCGCGGCTCAGGTCGGCCGGGCGCAGCCACAGTTGCGCGGCGGCTTGGGGGCTGCGGTCTTTGGTGGTGGTGCCGGGGTGATTGACCGCAGCCACGATATAACCCTGGTGCGCCAAGGCACTGGCCAGCCACACCTGTTTACCCCAATTGCCGCCGTAGCCGTGGGACAGCACCACCAACGGATGCTCGCCGGCAGCCGGTGGCGCGTCGGGCACGGCGAGAGCGCCGATGAACACCGCGTTGTCGGCGATCAGCTTGGGTTGGGCTGTGGAGGTAGCGGGGTACCAGACCACCAGTTCCAGCGGGCGCTGGTGTGTGGCATCGGGCAGCGTGGCGGTCTTGAAGCCCACCGGGGTTTCGGCAGCGAAGGCGGGCGTAGACAGGCACAGCAGGAACAGGGCGCGCAGCGCGGTTTTCATTGTTTTTATCGTCCTTGATTTGGGTGGCGCATCATTACCTGAAATGCCCTCGCAATGCATCCCCTGCCGGCTCACCTGCGACGATTGAAACGCGCTTCTACGGCGCTTCGAAACCCTCGTAATCCAGGGAGATCTCATCGTCTTTCGGGTAGCTGACGTACACCACCACCGCGTCGCTGCTGTCGACCAATGCGTAAGGCCATTTACCGTTGGCCTTACGCATGTGCTCATACAACGGCAGGAAAAAATCCTTGGTCTGACCGCGTGGGTCGTAGGGCGCTTGCACCTGGAAAATCGGGTAATGACCGCCGTTGCACAGCTGGATGCGTTCGAGCTGAAAGTTGTTCTTCTCCAGTAACGTGCGGGTGGGATGCTGCCAGGTGGCCAGGTTGACGTCCACGCAGTCGTGGGCGGTGGTGGTGTAGAGCGTGGTGTCTTTCAGGGCGGGGAGGGCGTGGGCCAGGCTGGGTAGAAGCAAGAGCAGAAGGGGGAGAAGGCGCGGCATGGCGAGGTTCCGAGAAAGATGGGGTTTGGTTGGTGTGTTTTTACCAGCTTTATAGGTGTGAAGCGTTTGGTATCTGGTCGAGGTGCTTTGGCTTCACGGGGGGCTGTTGGCTTATGGTGGTATGCGCTGCGAGATAGCCGGCTTTAGACCCAATACGGTCAAATCACGAAACGCATGTTCCACCGACAAAGAATGGGATTCGCTGAATTTTCACCTCGCTCATTGTTCGCCAATCATTCAGCACAACCTCTCGCGCACAGCCCTCAATACCGCTTCTATGTGCCAGGTTTCGACACCGATGGCGACCGCTTCGCCGGCATCAAGCACTAACTCAATTTGGGTGGCTATGGCTTGTTCGAAAAGCAGTCGCTGCGCGTCTTCAAGCAGCCTGCGTTTACCTGTGAGCCAATAGCGTTGTTTGCCCGTCAGCAACGCAAGGGTTTGCGGGTAAGTGCACTGCAGCTTTCGACGCAAATTGACCAGAGCCGGTTTGTCGCCTCGGTCAATTGCTGGGGTCAGTACATACTTGTTGCCCGACGCTGCCTCCAGATCGTATTTGTCTTGCAGATATTCATCGACACTCATGCAACTGACGACCGTCTCACGCTCTCCCGTCATGACGTTGATCAAGTGCGCATTAACGCCGACGTAGCAGAACTCCGTCATGCCGTGGACGACGTAATCCTCACTGTTACTGCGAATAACCCAGTAATCACCGTTGGCGGAAAGCTCACATGACTGAATGACAAAACGCTCAGGTTTGCCATCTCTCATGACGCCGTCAAACAGGCTAAGCACGATTTCGCAGGCCTGCTCTGCGGTTAGCAAGGAGTTGATCCTTGTCACGCTTTGCCAAAGCCAAGCAATGAACGCAGCCAGCCTGCCGACTTTCGTTCATAGAAGGGTGCGGTTTGTGTGAGGAAGTAATCGCTAAGGCCTGATTCCCCCGCGTGAACGCGGTAGAGGTCAACGGGTTCGCCATCCGGAGCGCTATCCCCGGCAACGTTACCGGCTTCGCGCATGACCCGTTCAATATCCCCATCCGCTTCAATACCAATGATCAGATGAGGCTTCTGATCAGACGATGCGTCATGCATCAACGCCAGAAATGCACGCTTTACGTTGCGATGTTTGGCGAGTAATTGCGTGAGCGAGTTGACCATCTTCGACGGATGGTGCGACGGCTGTCCGAGCAGCACGTTGGTGTCTTTTTCTACTGTGCGCTGCACGGGCTCCTGGCCGATCCCGTCAGAGAGCAGATGGCGCACTTCCTCCGGGAAAAACTCTTTGCCGTAAGCAGACTTTGGATTGAGGAAAAGAGGGGTGCCTAGTGTGATTTCAAACAGCGATCTGGCCGAGATCTCTATGTAGGATTCTTTGCTATCTATGGATCTTTGGAGTGTTTGCAACGAAGAAAAAAACGGGATGACTGCGCAGCCGTCAGGTTTTTGCCAGTGCGCAATGCTGATGTTGCTACCAGACTCGATGTTGACTTGACCTTCGCCAACGCCGGCAGTGCCGAGGACGTAGACGGAGGAATTCAACAAAGTCTTGAAAAAGTCTGGACGATGGGCCGGTTCATTCGCCGCCAGCCGGAGTGATTTTTCGAGGTTGTTTTCTTGCTGGGTATCCATGATGTCCATCAGCAGTTCCATCGAAACAGACAAAAAGGTGAGCGGCAAAGTGCGCGCAGTTTTTCACGCCACTGTGAAAACGGGAAGAACAGGGGGCTAATAAATTTGAAGCATACGCAGAGACACGCTGGACGGTCTTCAAGGATAGCTCCTCGAGAAAATAGGGTCAGACCACTGTTATAAAGGGTGGCCTGACCCGGTTTTTATGGCGTTATGCGCTGCGAGATAGGCTGCTCTCGACCCTAAGCTGCCCTTTACGGAGGGCAGCAATCGGCCAAAAGCGGACGGTCGGTGACCTGCAAGCACGGCTACGAATCCTGTACCGTTTTACGGCGACTCACCACTCTGGCAACTCCGTTGCCGTTCACTGGTTCAGGAACTTGATGACAGCACTGGCGAACAGTTCGGGCTGGTCGAGCATGATGAAGTGAAAACTGCCGTCAATGCGCCTGAAGCTGATGTTTGGGGTAGAAGCATAGGCGTTACGGAACATTGCATCGACGTGGGACGCTTCTACGCCGAAAAGCGCATCGTAGGCGTAGACGACCTCAACCGGCACCTTAATGTGCCCAAGCTCAGGCCGGAGGTCTGAGACCATCAATTCATACATGGCATCGGCCATGGTCTTTCGGTCCGAGTTTAACCCCGCCGCGACCAGGCCTGGCCTGACCGCTTCAGTTTTGGCGAGGCGGGCGATGGATGCATGCTGCATGGCTTGCGCCTGCTCAGGCGTTGCCGCCAACATTGCATCACGCATTGCAGCCGCATGCGGGGCCGCCGTTTCACTGGTCGCGGAGGGATCAAAGAGCAAAGTGTAAAAGGGCATCGCATCGACAATCATCAGGCGTCCCACTTGATCAGGATGACGAGCACCTAGCATGAGTGCCACCTCGCCACCCAACGAATGCCCGATGATGACCGGCGACTCGATGCGCTGGCTGCGGATGTATTCAGCGATCGCCTCGACCGTAGACGCGACTACTCTCCCGTCCGGATTGGATACAGCAGGCGAGCCGGCAAATCCAGCTACCTGTATAAGATGGAGCCGGTGGCTGAGTCTTAATCTGGAGGCCAAATCTGCCCATACTTCGTAGGACGACGCAAATCCTGGGATCAAGATGATATCTGTGCCCGAGCCTTGTACCTGCACCGAGATACCCCCCTTGTTCACTGTGCCTGGCGGCAGGGGCGCAGACTGGGCTGGCGATGCAGACAGCAGCGCCAACAGCGTGCCGATCCCGGCAAAAATCATTCTTGCACGCATTGAACTGCCCTTTTCGCGCAGTGAGTAGTGACGTTTACACCGACAGGTAGGCCGCTTAACGGGTTCATAGCCACTCCTTTGACTGAATAAGTATTGCCACTATACGGCGCCCAAAGACATCAGAAAACTATCCCCGCCTGCAATTTATGGCGTCCGCTTCGGGTCGATAGCTGCCACTCAGTGAAGGTGGAAAAGCCTCAAGATCAAGCGTGAGGCTTTATCACCGTCGGCCTCATATAGACCGTGTAATCCGGCCTGATCGGTGAGTTTGTGTAGATTGAAGTGGTTGTAAAACGCTTGGCCCAGTCGCTGATGCTCGAAGCTTCCATGACTCCAAAGCCAGACGAACTCCTCATAAGCGGCGCGTTCGATCTGCAACGAGGGATCATGTCCCATGTCAGGTTCCTATCATTAGAGGGACTCAAGCATACTAGTTGCCTATCAGCCCTTCCAGCTCGGCCTTCCCCAAAAAAACAGGGTCAGACCACAGTTAAAGTAATTGTGGTCTGACCCCGTTTTTCTGTTTTTCTCCACAAGCGCCGTTCGGAGCGAATGCCATAGCAATAGCCCACGACTAGCATGCGGATCATCAGTTCAGGATCAATCGAAGGGCGCCCAATCGGGCTATAGAAATCGGCGAGGTAGTGGCGCAGGTCGCTCAGATTGAGACACCGATCAATGCTACGCAGGAGATGATTTTTTGGGATGTGTTCTTCAAGATTGAACGAATAAAACAGCCGATCCTGCTTACTCGATAACTGTCCCATCATGCTGCGTACTCTCCCGCTGGCCGACGGGCAGATTTTGCCTTAGACCAATCAGGAGAGCTACTTTTGCAAAAGGACAGTTCATCATCTGCTGATGTAAAAGGCAGTTCGCCGACAGAGGTTTCGTGTGCCTTGATTCCCGAATGTAGATGAAGAAGACTCCATCCATTATCTGAGGTCGAACCAACGAGCGTAGTTGTCGAAGTGGGATTACTTTTGGGCATGGGGCCGACGATGCAGGGAAAAACGTTCGAAATAGTGCGAATAGATCAAATCCACGAAATTGTTTCGCCAACCGTAGAATCACTTTTACAGCCGTTAGGGTTCGAAGTTCAGGGCCCGCTGTCCTGGCTTCGTAGCGTCAATGCTCCCATTCGCCAACTCTTTCGCCTTGAGCAGTGCAAAGGCGGCGCGCTAGCGCCGTCATGGGCTCTGTCACTGGACTTCGTTCCCCATCTTTCCGGCAATGAAATCAAATGGCACAGGACGTCAAAATCAGCACGACCTGATCTGACTTTCGATGTGCGAGATCGAGCGTTTGATATCTCATGCAGCTACGGACCTGATGTCATAGCAACCCGCGCACCCAATATCCTCCGGGCTGCAATTCCAAAAGCCGAATCGTTTTGGAACGAGGCTCGTTCGATAGCCGACCTGCCTGATGCTTTCGAGCGGGTCAAGCAGCATTTGTCGACTGGTGGCCTGGGTTTCTACAACTACATACAACATCCTCTTGCATACGCGTTTGTATTGGCCATGAACGGCAAGCCCGACACAGCCGAAGAAGAGTTTCAACGCTATTCACCGCGTCTTTCAGAGGCGGCTCGAAAAAAACTCCGCAAGCTATTCATTGATGCAGGCGGTCACCTTGGCTAAGCGAGTACGACTTTTTCAACAGAATCGGCCAAAAACAGCCCTTCAACGCGGCTACAAAACCAGCTGCGGTTTACTCACAACGCAGACGCGGCCAACCCCAACTTCAACAGTTCCTTGCGTAGCAGCGCGGGCTCCAGCACCGCCATTGCGGCCTGCCATTCGATCGACAGTAAATGGCTCAACTTTTGTTGGCTGACCAAGGGCTCAGCCAGAAAGTAGCTTTTGCACTCGCGGATGCTGATGACGTTCAACAGCCAGTCTTCACCCTGCGCCGCCAGCCAGTGTCCCATCGTTGCACGATGGGTTCGGATGAGCGCACTGGCATCCCATACCGCCAGCTGCGCGAAAACCTGCGGCAGGTTGCTCTCGGCTTTCAGCCGCTTCACATCAACCGCCAACGCGCCAATCAGGTCTGATTCGACAGTGGCCTGACACTCGGAGAAATACCGCTCGGGCCAGTCGGCTTCCAGTTTCGCCCGCTCTGCGAGGACTTCATACGCCCGGATATCCGCTTGGGTGGTCAACTGCCCGGTGAAATTCAGGGTATTGTCCAGGATGGCCGTGGCCAGCAACGCGGCACTTTTTTCGCTGATCAGCGGCAACAACTCTGCCGCTTCCCAGCGTAGAAAAATCAGCGTTGCCGCTGCGCCGATCGGCAGGATGTGGGCCGTAGGTCCGAGCTTCTGCGCCCAATGGTTTTCAAAACCTGGGTGATGGTCAATGACTTCCACCACCTGTTCAAGCACCACCAGCGGGTCGAAATGGTGGTAGTCGGAGACATCCACCAACACGAACTCATCACCCGCTCTCGGCCGATAATCGTCCAGCGATGATTGCCATCCGAGCACGGTCCTGGAGATGCTGACATTGAGCGGGGCGCTACTGACGGCACGAGCATCAACGCCCTGGTGATTCAACAGCTCGGCGTACGCAATGCAACAGGCATACGCGTCGATGTCCAGGTACGCCGAGCCTGAGGTCACTACCCTCATGACGCATGGGTCACAGCGTGAGCTGCCGGGACAGTCGAAGACAGCTTCAGCGCTTGGGCGATACCCGCCAGAATCCGCTCATACGCCAATTGACACTGCGCTTCGGCGATGGAAATGCGCACCGTGGCCCCGGCGATCCGGTCGGGATATCCCAGTTGTATAACCGTGTTGGACAGGCTCCGTTGCTTGTCCGAGCATGCCGACCCACCGGTGATGTAGATCGACTGCGTGTTCAAGGCCCACTGCAGTTTTTTTGTATTGACCCCTGGCAATGCAACAAAACTCACACAAGGCACACGCGGCGCTTGCTGACCGATCACGACCACTTCGCCCAGCATCGCTTGCAGCGTACGTTCAAACGTTTCCCGGCTCTGTTGTACCGCGACTTTGCCGGTGCCGTAGGTGTGTTGTTTCTCTTGCAACGCGGTTTCAATCGAAAGAATGCCCGGATAGTTCTGAGTACCACCGCGCAACCCACCTTCCTGGCCGCCGCCAACAATCAATGGCGACAACCCGTAGCGGCTTCTGGCGTACAGAAAACCGGCACCGGGCAACGCCCCGAACTTGTGTCCTGACGCAATGGCGAAATCAACGCCGGATGCGTGCAGGTCCACAGGGATTTTGCCGATGGCCTGGGTCATGTCCGAAAACAGCCAACCACCTCCAGCCTTCACGTGTCGGGCGATGTCTTCGATCGGTTGAATCACGCCGGTTTCGTTATGCACGGCCATAACGCAAACCAACGTCGGGCGACCTGCATGGGCGCGCAGCAACTGCTCCAATTGTTCGGTGTCGAGCAGACCGTTCATTTGATGCCCGATTGCTATGGCCTGCAGGCCTTCCAGGCTGTAGCGGTTTATGTTCTGCAGGGTGCAGGCGTGTTCGATCGCTGAGTACAACACCAAGGGTTGCTCATGTTTGTAGCGTTCGAAAAAACCATGAAACACCTGGGCACAGCCCTCACTGGAGCCGCTGTTGAAAATCAGGCAGTCGGCGTCCACGTTCAAAAGGCTGGCGATGCTGCCACGCGCCCGTTCGACGCGTTCGAGCAACTGAACGCCCAGGGCGTGATTGGCATTGGGGTTGGCGCATTGGCGGGTCGAAAACAACGCCTGAAGCATGTTGCTGACACCCATTGAAACCGGAGCCGACCCACAGACGTCGGCATAAACTGCATCCACAGCAATATCCATATCAAACACTTCCAGGTTTTCTTTTTATGTCATTCAGGATGCTGCTCGCACATGCGAACAGAGGCTCACAGGTCAAATAAGCACGCGCAGCATGAGCTGGAGCGAGCACAGCAAAACGAAAGCATTCAGCGCCTGCTTCAGATGCCTCGAATCCAGCCGATGAGAAAGCATGGCGCCGAGCAACCCCCCCACCAATATCCCCAGTACCAACTCACCGGTGTAGCCGAGAAAATCCATGGTTGAGCCCACTCTGCCGAATAACGCCCCACTTGCTCCGATGATACCGATCAGCGCCGAGGTCGAAATGGCCTGCTTTATCTGCAGACCAAACAAGCTGATCAGTACAGGCAGGTAGATGAACCCGCCGCCCTGTCCAACCAGCCCGCACAGTACGCCAAGCACCAGCCCTATCAGTGGCAACGACAGCGATTGATGGTTGCACAACACGGCCACCGGTTTACGGAACAGGTACGTGACCAACAACGACATCAGCCCCAGCAGGCCGAAGACGAACAGGATGAAGTTTTCGCTGAAGGCATCAGCATGGAGCGAGGCAAAAAAGTTGGCGACAGCCATCGGTACGGCAAAGCTTCTGATCACTCGCCAATCCGGCTGAAACTTGATGCGGTGCAACGCGAACGACACGAGGGACGAAAAGAAGCCCTGTGCAGAGGACAACCCCGTCACGACTTCAATTGGCAGTTTCTGACCGGACAATATCGGGTAAACCAGCACCAACAGGGGCGTCACGATGATGCCTCCACCGATACCGAACAGGCCTGACATGAAACCCGCCATCACGCCCACACCGACCATAACCGGGTAGATTGTCATGGCTACCATCTCAGCAGACCTTGATCTTGCCGGTCCCTTGCGTCATCCGACCGATAACAATCAGATCAGGGCAAAGCGCCTGCCACGTCCGACGGTTCGTTTCAAACCCTTGGGCACTCACAGTGAACAGCAACCCGCCATTCGTTTGCGGGTCATGCAACAGAAACTTTCTAGCCAAGGGAATATCAGCCAGGTACTCCACGTGCTGCGCGTACTTTTTAATGTTAGAAAAAATACCGCTGTCGGCCGACGTCACCGCCACTGCCAATGACTCTGTACCGTCATAAAAAACCAGACCGCTTGTATCGAGGTCAACATCCAGTTGCCCCATCCCGACCATCTCACTGATATGGCCGATCAGGCCGAACCCGGTGATGTCAGTCAAACTGCTGACTTCAGGGCTTTCGCTCAGCGTGCGCCCAAACGCGTTGTCGCCGGTGATCTGGGCAAGCGTCGACGCAGCAATGTCCTCTTGTTCAATCACGCCGGTCTTCAGGGCATTGGCGAGGATGCCGACACCAATCGGACGCGTCATGACCAGCCAATCACCGGCCTTGGCCGTGTTGTTTTTCTTCAAGCGTTGCTTTTCCACCTCACCAATGATCGAGAAGCCGTACAAGGGCTGGCTGTTCTTGATCGTGTGGCCACCGACGATGCTGACGTTGAACTTGTTCATCACCGACTGGGCGCCCAGGATCATCTGCGTTACTTGCTCGGCCGACACCAGTTCCGGGTCGAACGCCATGATCGAGTTGGCAATCAGTGGACTTCCGCCTGAAGCAAAGATATCGCTCACAGCATTGCTGGCTGCCAATTGGCCGAAGACATAAGGGTCGTTGACTATCGGGGAGAAAAAGTCGGTGGTGAATAAAAGGTATTTTTCACCTGCGTCATAGACGGCGCAATCGTCAGAAGACTCAAAGCCCAATACCACTTTGTCATCCGACACCGTATTGGCCGCTGCAGTTTGCGACAGAATCTTCGTTAACACGCTGGATGGGATCTTGCACCCGCACCCACCACTCTCAGATTTATCCATAATCTGACAAAACATCGACATCGACTTTCCTTAAAATCCATTTTCCATAATAAAAACAGCGGTTTAGCGTGCTGAAACTGGCTGTTATGTCCTATTCCGCCGACAAAAATCGCATGGTTTCATTGCAGAAATATGACGCCATGGCGGCATTTTGAAGTCATGCGGATGTCAGCGCGCTGCGGTGTATGAACCATTGCCTCACGGCTGCGCAGCGCTGTGCGGCCATTTTGCTGGCCGGGAGTTTTATGAGTGAGGCGAGCGCAACCCGACGTTCACCCTTGCTATTGCCCAGCACAGCCCCATAACTATCCCAGTACTCATTCAGCACAAGGGCAGACCATGACCAACCAAACCGAAACCGCGATCCTCGCCGGCGGCTGCTTCTGGGGCATGCAGGACCTGTTGCGGCGCTACCCCGGCGTCCTCAGCACGCGAGTCGGCTACACCGGCGGCGATGTGCCGAACGCCACCTATCGCAACCACGGCAATCATGCTGAAGCGATTGAGATCGTGTTTGATCCTGCTGTGATCACGTACCGGCAGATTCTCGAGTTCTTTTTCCAGATCCACGACCCCAGCACGCCTAACCGCCAGGGCAATGACCTTGGGCCCAGCTATCGTTCAGCGATTTACTACCTGAGCGAACAGCAACGCGACATCGCCGAAGACACTGCTGCCGACGTGGATGCCTCCACGTTGTGGCCAGGCCGTGTGGTGACTGAAATAGAGCCCGCAGGGCCGTTTTGGGAAGCGGAGCCGGAGCATCAGGATTATCTGGAGCGCATACCCAATGGCTATACCTGCCACTTCATCCGGCCGAACTGGAAGTTGCCCAAGCGCGCCTGAGCCTGAGTGCGCTCGAAAAACAAGGTAGACCACGCTTCGGGAAACCTATGGACGTGGTCTTACTCCTGCGCCTAAGTAGAGTGCAACGTCATGCCCATCACACGCTATCAAACCACCCCAGTGAAGTTAGTCCTCGCTCAACCCGGCGACGTGGACGATTTGGTTGCCATTCGAATCGAGGCGATGCGCGACAGTCTGGAGCGTGTCGGGCGATTTGATCCGGTGCGGGCGCGTGAGCGGTTCGTCAGCGGCTTCGAAGCCCACAGCACCCGCTACATTGAGGTCGCTGGGGACCGGGTCGGCTTTGTCGTGGTCAAGCACCATCCCGATCAACTCGTGCTCGACCACCTGTACGTGAGGCCGAGTGCGCAAGGGGCAGGGGTAGGTGCTGCGGTGCTTGCTCAGGTTTTCAAAGAAGCGGATGCGGCTGCACTGCCGATCAAAGTAGGTGCGCTCAAAGAAAGCGCCTCGAACCGGTTTTATACCCGCCATGGTTTCCAATTCGTCGAAAGCAGTGAGTTCGACAATTATTATGTCCGTCAGCACCTTACGACGTGCGGCGTAACTGGCCCGTCGGGTGAAATGATGTGAGCCCTATGCATTGCTTCTCGCGAATCGCCGTCTTTACACCTTCTTCCGTTTGCGCAGATAGTCATAAACCAGACTGATCGCGGTGATTTGTGCGGCACTCATGCTGAATCAACCGATCGCCCTGGGCGGATCTCCATGTTCAAGTGCTGAGTGGCCCACCAGAGTCAGTCCGCTTTAAATAGAAAAGCGCGCTACACGACTACTCCTTCATCAGCCATTCTGCCTTGTTCAGGGTTGCTTCATAGGCCTGCTTCTCGAAGGTATAGGGGCCAACGCCATCGATGATGACTGGCTCTTCATACCCGTTCTCGTAAGCAAAGGCGTGCCACGTAAAGCGGTTATCGGTTTGACTGACATGCACTGAATAGCCGCCACAACTGATGTCGCCGCACTCGGGGCACGCGTACAGGAGGACACGTCCACTTTCCGTTCCGGCGGGTTCGCGCAACAGCAGGCGAGCGCTGGACCGGCTGTTTGCCTCGCAGAAGCCTTTGACGAAACAGCTCATATAGTCTGCGTGGTCACCGCCCGCGGTGACGAGCGTATCGAGCAACGAACGCTGATTAATCAGAAAATCAATTGAACAACGCTCGGCCACCGTGCAACCTTTTAAGTCGCTTCCAGGGCGAAGCATTTGTTGGAACGTGAGGCAGCTGATGTCCATGTTCGCGACCCCGTATGCCGTGCAAATACGTGAGGTGACCTAAATAGTCCGGGGATGGAAGACATCAGTGAATAGCCATTCACTTGCGGTCCAACCTCAGTATCGGCCCGAATGGCTGAATCGCTACGCCAGTAGCCGTCGAAGATGCAGGCGATGACGTTGTCCCTTTATTTCCCCGCACTCATAAGGTGCCTGACACCTCAGACCATAGAAAATTTAACAACATCACAAAATCGTAATTGAGGCCGGCTTACCCTGACCACTTGATATCCGAACAAGGAACGCTTCGATGATTCGTCACGCCTCACCCGCAGACGCCAGGGCGATTGCCCAGGTGCACATCAGCAGTTGGCAGGACGCCTATCGCGAGCTGATGCCCGCCGACTACTTGGGTGCGTTGAGCTCGACATTGGCCAGGCGCGAGTCATTTTGGATGGCCTCGATTGAATCGGGCGAATCAAAAGTCTGGGTGGCGCAGGTGAGCAAGCAGGTAGTCGGCTGGGTGTCCGTCGGCGCCAGCCGTGATGAGGATGCTGCTGCGCAGAACGTAGGTGAAGTGATGGCCATCTACGTTGTCGCCGAGCACTGGCACACGGGTGTCGGGCTGGCGTTGTGGAACGCGGGCTTACAGTATTTGGCTGAACAGGGGTTTGAACAGTTAACGCTGTGGGTGTTGGCCCGTAATGAACGAGCTATCCGCTTTTATCGCCGGGTAGGCTGTGTTGAGGAGGCGGGCAGTGAGCGCACGCTTGAGAGGGGCGGTGTGCAGCTGGTCGAGGTGAGGTATCGGTTGCCGTGTATTCGGTTGAGTTAGAGAGAGCAGGCGCCAGGCCACGCCTTTAAAGGTGGCCTGTTCCCCACTACCAATCAGTGAAGCGCCGATCCCCCTGTGGGAGCGGGCTTGCCCGCGAAAGCGGTGGGTCAGTCGACCTCATGTTTGCCGGCCCGACGTGTTCGCGAGTAAACCCGGTTGTTTATTCGGGTCATGCAGTTGAAAGCTCAGCGACCCACTACAGCAGCCTCCCGCTCCATCAGCCTGTCCATCAACAAAACCCCCAGCTCACTCAGCTGGTGAATCGCCAGCGCCACGTCGCGCTGTTTCCCGGTCAGGTCCTCCGACAGGTCAAGCAGCAAGGCGGTTACCGAGGAAAAAGTTTCATAGCTGTTGGTGATCAGGGCTTCGTTGCTGGCGTCGGCGGCAACGCTGAACAGGCCCGGCGGCGATGGTGAGTCAGCTTCCGGGCTGAGATAGCGATCAATCGCGCGATGCGCCGCCTGGTTCAGCTTCAGGTCCGGCTCGTTCGGAGGGTTGGGTGTGACTTTGAACATGTGTGTTGTACCTGATTAGGGCCAACACCTCTTCGCTACTAAACGATGGGGTGGCAGCTGTGCGCAGGTTAGTAGACCGGGGAAACACACAAAGCCGGCGCGCCCGAGGGCGCCCTGCACACAGCCACCATCAAGCACAGACAAGAACATCTGACAGATGAGGCTCATGCACTTTATGTTATCGCTCGGGCTACTAAACCCGATCACTGAGCATTCAGCGACCGAGCAACCTTAGAGACGCCCACCCAAGCACACAAGCCGGCGGATTCTGACGCAAGCGTAGGCAACGGAGCAAGGCGCCGTCGCCTCGGACTTTGCTGTTTCAGGGCTTGGTGTAGGACATGTACTCATTCTGCAAAACAATATGGTCGGCCACGTACTTCGCGTCGTGCCAAACCCCGTAGATAAACGACGACGCGCGGTTCACCAGATTCGGCAGGCCCAGGAAGTAAATCCCGCTTTGCGCCGAGATGCCGCGCTTGTGAAATGGCTCGCCTTTTTCGTCAAACGCATCGACTTTCAACCAGCTGAAATCGAATTTAAAACCAGTCGCCCAAAGGACAGTGGTTACGCCGGCCTCGGCCAGGTCCAGGCTGAGGGTCGGGTTAACCAGGCATTCCGGGTCGGGCAGCAATTTCCAGGCGTCGGGCTCCAGGGGGAACGGCAACCCGTTGGCCTCGATGTAAGCGTCGGCGTCGCGCAGTACATCAAAGTAGGCACGGTCACCTTCGGCCACGTTGTCGGCCAGGCCCGGTTCGAAAGTCATGACGCCCTCGTTCCACTCGCGGGTGACGCCGACCAGGTGGATGCCCTGGTGCGCCAGGCGGCGGAAGTCCACGGTCTTGCCGCCTTCATAGCCGCTGACGGCAAAAGCCACGTGCTTTTTCTTCGGCTGAATTTTGACTTCGTCCCACAGGCCCAGCGCGCCGAGCCACCAGCAGTAGTCGCGGCCGCGGTAGGCGCGGGGCGGGCGGTAGTGTTCGCCCACCGAGAGGTACACGGTTTTGCCGGCCTTTTGCAGTTCTTCGGCGATTTGCGAGCCGGACGCGCCGGCGCCCACCACCAGCACGGCGCCTTCGGGCAATTGCGCGGGGTTCTTGTAGGTGGAGGAGTGCAGTTGGTGCACGGGCGCGGTGGCCGGGACGATGGTGGGGATCGATGGGCGTTGGAACGGGCCGGTGGCGGCCACTACATTCGCGGCTTCGATGATGCCCGCGGAGGTGGTGACTTTGAAGCCGGGGCGACCCACGTGGCGTTCCACGCGTTGGACTTCCACGCCGGTGCGCACGGGGGCCTGTAACTTCTCGACGTAGGCTTCGAAGTAGTCGGCCATGCGCTCTTTCGGCGGGAAGGCTTCGGGGGAAATGCCCTCGAATTTCAGCCCGGGAAAGCGGTCATGCCAGGCCGGGCCGTTGGCGACCAGCGAGTCCCAGCGCTCCGAGCGCCAGCGTTCGGCGATGCGGCTGCGCTCCAGCACGAGGTGCGGCACACCCATCAGGGAAAGGTGCTCGCTCATGGCGACGCCGGCCTGGCCTGCGCCCACTACCAGGGTGTTGATTGTTTCCACTGACATGTGCGTTTCCTAAAAGTGAACGACCTCGGTCGGTTTGGGCGACGCGCAAGCATCGACAGCCTCAGTGTGATCACGCAGTGGAAGGAGCGAAATTATGCTTTTTGAAGGCAGAGGTTAGGAAAATCCAAACCCCATGGGGCAGTCGTCAGCCGCGTCATTATCGATGCATCACTGATGCACTCTAGATAAGCAAGTGTATGAGCTGACCCTGGATGACTTTCGTCATTTTGGTGCCTGGTTCTTTCCCATGGACGAGTCTGTAGGGGACGAGCTGACGGTGCGTCCACTGGTAGATAAAGAAGTGTGTTCGGACTACCCGATCATCGTAAGCGCTATTTTTTTCAATGATCTTTTCGAGAAATACGCCGCCCGCGCTGGTTCATCAATATGAACAGTATCCCTTCGCCGCCTCGCTAAAGCCCGACAGCTCCCACCGTTGATCTGCGGTGAGGCGGCTCATTGGGTTTTCAACAACGTGGCCACCGCCGTAAGCGCCAGCTCATAACCCAGGGCCCCCAGCCCTGCGATCACGCCGGTAGCCGCCTTGGACACGTAGGAGTGATGCCGAAAGCTCTCACGCTTCCAGATGTTTCTCATGTGCGCTTCTATGATCGGGCCGTCGAAGGCCAGCAGCGCGTCGAGGATCGGTACCGAGCTGTAGGTGAGCCCGGCGGCGTTGATCACGATGGCGTCGGCGTTCGACCGCGCCTCTTGAATCCAGTCCACCAACACGCCTTCGTGGTTGCTCTGGCGAAAGTCCAGGCTCAGGCCCAGCTCAGCGGCGTGGCGTTGGCAGCGTGCTTCGATACTGGCGAAACTTTCGCTGCCATAGGTGCCGTTTTTGTCCAGGCCGTAAAGGTTGGCGTTAGGGCCATTGAGGAAAAACACGCGGTGGGACATGGCTTGCGCTCCAGTTATTGCGCGACGGTCAGCACGACTTTGCCGACGTTAGCGTTGGCCTCCAGCAGCCGATGGGCCTCGGCGGCTTGAAGCAGGGGCAACTGCGTGTGGATTTGCGGACGCACCAGGCCCGAGGCGAGCCAAGGTAAAAAACGCGAGCGAATACACACCGCCAAACGGGCTTTTTCGGCGTGACTTTTGGGGCGCAAGGTGGAGGAGGTGAGGCTGAGGTTTTTGCGCATCAAGACCTGTAAATCCAGTTCGATTTTTGCGCCTTGCAGAAAGGACAAACTTACATGCCGCCCACCCATCGCCATCGCCGCGAGGTTGCGCGCGACATAAGGGCCGCCGACGTTATCCAGCACCACGTCCACGCCGCGCCCTTCGGTGCAGTCGTTCACCATCTCGACAAAATCTTCCGTGTGTCTATCCACCGCGCGCCACACGCCAAGGGCGTGCAGCATCGCGACTTTCTGCGCGCCGCCGGCGGTGGCGATTACCCGCGCCCCGGCGGCGTGCGCGCACTGCACGGCAAAACTGCCGACGCCACTGGCGGCGCCGTGGATCAGCACGCTGTCGCCGCTGCGCAGGCGGCCTAGTTCAAACAGGTTGTGCCACACGGTGAACGCCGCTTCCGGCACGCCTGCGGCATCCTGAAGTGATAACCCCGCCGGCACCGGCAAGCAGTGCGCGGCCTGGGCCACGCAGTACTCGGCGTAGCCGCCGTTGAGCAACGCCATCACGCGGTCGCCAGGGGCAAACTCGTCTACGCCAGGGCCTGTGGCGACCACAATGCCCGCCGCTTCCAGGCCGAGTACGTCGGTGACGCCAGGCGCAATCGGTGCGCCGCTGCGTTGCATCAGGTCCGGGCGATTGACGCCTGCGGCGGCCACGCGAATCAACACCTCGCCCGCCTCGGGTGTCGGCACCGGGCGCTCCACGCAGTGCAGCACCTCAGGCCCGCCCGGCTCACGGGCAATCACCGCCTTCATACGGTCCAGTCATCCGGCACAACGGCGATCACGTCGATTTCCATCAGCCATTCCGGCTGGCCCAGGCCGGAAATCACCAGCCCGGTGGAGATCGGGAACACGCCTTTGAGCCACTTGCCCACCTCCTGATACACCGGCTCGCGGTAACGCGGGTCGGTCAGGTACGTGGTGGTTTTCACGATGTGCGACAGGTCAGAGCCCGCTTCCTCAAGCAGTTGCTTGACGTTTTTCATCGCTTGTTCGGCCTGGGCGCGTGGGTCGCCGAGGCCGACCAGGTTGCCGTCGAAATCGGTGCCGATCTGGCCGCGCACATAGAGGGTGTTGCCGGCGCGCACGGCCTGGCACAAGTCGTTGTCCAGCGCCTGGTTGGGGTAGGTCTGTTTGGTGTTGAACATGCGGATGCGGGTGTGGGTGGGCATGGCGGGCAACTCATCGGAAGCGGGATACAACAAGCTTCACATCGCCCCCGACCTCGCGAAACCAGCATTTGCGCGCGGTAGTGCTTAGGAAAAACCGAAGCCCGTGCAGGTCATCGGCTCGCGCCTGACCCGGCACGAACCCTGCAACACCTCGCGTACAGTCATTGTTGAGGGGCAGGCGTAATGCTCAGTCGTATTACTCAGCGTCAACTGGAGTATTTCGTGGCGTCGGGAGAGGCGGGCAGCATCAGTGCTGCGGCTGAACGCATTCATGTGTCGTCGCCGTCGATCTCGGCCGCCATCACCCATATGGAAGCCGAGCTGGGCATCCAGCTGTTTATCCGCCATCACGCCCAGGGCATTTCGCTCACGGCAGTGGGGCGCCAGGTGATGCAGGAAGCCAAGCTGATTCTGGAGCAGATGACCAACCTCTACACCATCGCCTCGGAGTCGTTGAACTCTGTGCGCGGGCCGTTGCGAGTGGGTTGCCTGGAGTCGCTGGCGCCGATGATCACCCCCGAGCTGGTGTTTGGTTTTGGCCGCGCATTCCCCGGCGTGCGGCTGACCCAGGCCGAAGGCAACCACGAGGAATTGCTGGAAAAACTGCGCAGCGGCGAGCTGGATATCGCCCTGACCTACGACCTGGTGACCAGCCCCGATATCGACTTCCAAGCCCTGGCGCACCTGCCGCCGTATGTGATGGTCGGCGAGTATCACCCGCTGGCGAGCTCTCCTGCGGTGAGCATGCAAGACCTTGAAGCCTACCCGGTGGTGCTGCTCGACACGCCCTGGAGCCGCGACTATTTCCTCAGCCTGTTCATGCAGGCGGGCACCACGCCCAACATCATCATGCGCTCCACCAACCTCGAAACGGTGCGCGCGATGGTCGGCAATGGCATTGGCTATTCCTTCGCGAATGCGCGGCCCAAATCCAATGTGTCCCAGGATGGCAAACGCGTGATTCGCCTGCGCCTGGCGGGCTCGCACCGGCCGATGCGGCTGGGCTACGCCACGGCGAGCAACACTCAGCTGTCGCGTGTGGTGTCGGCGTTCGCCGAGCGCTGCCGCATGTTTGTGTCCGACCAGTACATCCCCGGCATGGCCCCGCCGAGCTTTTTTGACCCGCATGCGGTGCGGGTCTTGAGTGGTGTGAGCTGAGATTGCACCAAAAGGTGGCGCGGGCTGCGCCACTTGCTCGGCGGTGCACCCTTTTGGCCGGAGCCAACAATCCCGGAAACACCAAAGAACCCATGTGGGAGCGGGCTGGCT
The DNA here is from genome assembly GCF_059862645.1 of Pseudomonas sp. MF08831. Taxonomy (NCBI): domain Bacteria; kingdom Pseudomonadati; phylum Pseudomonadota; class Gammaproteobacteria; order Pseudomonadales; family Pseudomonadaceae; genus Pseudomonas; species Pseudomonas sp. MF08831. The sequence continues at coordinate 137,855 of NZ_JCBCUX010000008.1, forward strand.
CGCGAATGCGGTATGTCAGCTAAACATGAGTTGACTGACACACCGCCTTCGCGAGCCAGCCCGCTCTCACATTTGATCTTCATGGTTTCCCCTGGCCGGTTATCACTGCATAGGTTCTGCCTACCCAGTGGGCCGGGTTTTACGAATTGACCCTGAACCCCCGTCCCCACGACTCTCATCCCATCGATGCAGATCAATTTCTTTTCAGCAAGGCACCGCGACGATGACATTCGACTGGCACTACATGTTTGGTTTGCTCGCCGATCCCGAGTTCTGGCGGGCGACGTGGACGGTAATCAAGCTCAGCACCCTGACCTGGGTCCTGAGCATCGCCCTGGGCTTTCTGCTGGCGCTGGCCAAACAATCCAAACATGGGCTGCTCAGCGTCCCGGCCCGTGGCTATATCTGGTTGTTCCGCAGCCTGCCGCTGTTGGTGCTGCTGATCTTTATCTACAACCTGCCCCAGGCGCTGCCCGGCACCTCGGCCGTGCTGGCCGACCCGTTCTGGTCCGGCCTGCTGGCGTTGGTGATCTGCGAGACGGCGTACGTGGCCGAAATCCACCGTGGTGGTTTGCTCTCGATTCCCAAAGGCCAGGGTGAAGCGGCGCGGGCGTTGGGCTTGAGGTTCTTTGGCACCCAGTGGCGCGTGGTGATTCCCCAGGCGTTGCGCGTGGCCCTGCCGTCGCTGGCCAACGAGTACATCTCCATCGTCAAGCTCACCTCGCTGGTGTCGGTGATCTCGCTGACCGAGATTTTGATGGTCGGCCAGCGCCTGTATTCGCAGAACTTCCTGGTGATCGAAACCATGGCGGCGGTGGCGTTTTTCTACGTGTTTATCGTCACCGTGTTCGACTTTCTGCTCAAACGCCTGGAGCGCTTTCTCGACGTCAACCAACGCAATGTGTCCCGCGTACCGGATGCCGCAGTGCTGGCCCTGGCCACCCAACAACGCACGGCGCCGGCGCGCCCGGCCAACACCGGCGTCGCCGCGCTGCAAGCTGCCCGGTTGCATAAGGCTTACAACGACATTGAAGTGCTGGGCTCGGTCAACCTGCAGGTGCAGCCAGGTGAAGTGGTGTCGGTGATCGGGCCGTCCGGATCGGGTAAAACCACGCTGATCCGCCTGCTCAACGGCCTGGAGCAACTGGACAACGGCGAGATTCATATCAACGGCTTGCCGTTCATTCACTTGCATAAGGTCGGCGCGCAGAAACCTCAATTTATTGAGCACGCCGAGCACCGCCTGAACATCGGCATGGTGTTCCAGAGCTTCAACCTGTTCCCGCACTTGAGCGTGCTCGACAACCTGCTGATGGCGCCGAAATACCATCGCCTGGGGCGCACCGATGAGCTCAAGCAACAGGCTTACGCGCTGCTGCACAAGGTCGGGATGCTCGACCACGCCTGGAAGTACCCGCACCAGCTGTCCGGCGGCCAGCAGCAACGTGTGGCCATCGCCCGCGCCTTGATGATGCGCCCGCAGATCATGCTGTTCGACGAGCCCACCTCGGCGCTCGACCCCGAGAAAGTCAACGAAGTGCTGCAGGTCATCGAAGCCCTGGCCGGGGAGGGCATCACCATGGTGATTGTTACCCACGAGATGAACTTCGCCTTCAAGGTCTCCGACCGCATCGTGTTCATGGAAAAGGGCCGCGTGGTTTGCGACGACACGCCCCAGGCCCTGCGCAGCGGCCACAACCCACGCGTGGAGGCGTTCCTCAAGGACGTCTCGCTGGCGTGATCTCTTCAATGTTCAGGACTCACTAAAAATGATCGAGCAAGCTCAAATCGAACAATTCCAGCGCGACGGCTTCCTGGTGGTGGAGGGCGTGTTGTCGCTGGACGAAGTGGCCGCGTTGCAACACGACTTCGACCTGTGGGTGGAGGAGAGCCGCAGCCACGACCAGGGCTGGGGTGCCACCGTGGATGGCCGCGCGCGTTTCGACCTGGAAGGCGACCACCGCGCCGATCACCCGTCGTTGCGGCGGGTGAGTTCGCCCACCGAGATTTCCCCGGCGTATGAGCGCGTGGCGCTGCACTCGCGGATGGCGGCGATTTCCGCGCAGTTGGTGGGCGCTGGCGGCGCGCGTTTTCACCACAGCAAGATCAACTCCAAACTGCCGCACACCGCGACGCAGGTGAAGTGGCACCAGGACTTTCTGTTCACGCCGCACAGCAACGACGACATCGTCACTGCCTTGCTGATGGTCAGCGAAGTAACCCCGCAAAACGGCCCACTGAATGTGATCCCCGGCAGCCACAAAGGCCCGTTGTGGTCGCACTGGCAGAACCAGCGTTTTACCGGTTCGGTGGACGATGCCGTGGTTCAAGAACATTGCCGGCAACCGGTCGCCTGCTACGGCCCGGCCGGCTCCGTGTGCTTTATGCACACGCGCCTTCTACATGCTTCCAGCCCTAATGAGACCGAACTGCCGCGCACCCTGTTCATCAGCGTCTACGCCGCTGAAGACGCGCTGCCATTCGGCGAAAACCCGCTGCCCAGTGCACACGCCGGCCTGCTGGTGGCCGGTGAAGAAAGTGGCTTGGTGCGTTCCACCGACAACCACCTGCGCTTGCCGCAGAAACCCCGTGGCGCCTCGTTCTTTGTGCAACAGGCCGGCCAAGACTCCGCGACTGCCTAACCCCCTAAAACCCTTGCAGGTAATGACCATGACAGCGTCTCAAAAAAGTCTTCGCCCTCTTGCCGTGTGCCTGTTGGGCGCCGCGGTTGCACTGACCTCGTTGGCGGCTTCGGCGTTCCAGCAGGATGGCAAGATCATCGCCGGTTCCGACGTGACCTTCTTCCCTTACGAGTACATGGATAACAACACGCCGGCAGGCTTTGATATCGAATTCATGGACGGCCTGGGCAAGGTCATGGGGCGCAAGGTCGAAACCCTTGACACGCGCTTCCCCAACCTGATCACCGGCCTGCAGGCCGGGCGGTTCGATGTGACGAACTCGTCGATGTACATCACGGCGGAGCGGGTCAAAGTCATCGACATGATCCCTTACCTGAAAAGCGGCGAGTCGATCCTGACCCTCAAGGACAGTGCGTTCCAACCCAAAAAACCGGAAGAGTTCTGCGGCCACAAGATCGGCTCCATGGGCGCCACGTCCTGGCTGGCACAGATGCACAAACTGTCGGATGAGTACTGCGTGGCCAAGGGCTTGAAACCGATTGCGATCAGTGAATACAGCACCGACCCGCAAACCACCCAGGCCTTGCTGGCCCACGCCGTTGAAGCGCAGATCACCGATGCCGCCGTGGCGCGGGGTGTGGTCGACAAGCTCGGCAGCCGCGTGGTGATTTCGTCCGACACGCTGATCTACCCGGTCCTCAACGGCTTCGGCGTGAAAAAGGGCAACGACGAGGTGAAAAAAGCCCTGCTCGACGGGTTGGACAAGTACCGCGCGACCCCGGAATACGCGGTCTTGCTCAAGAAATACAACTTTGAAGCGCCGACCGATGCCGACATCGCCGCGCTGATGCCCAAGTAAGCCTATTGCGCGACCGCAGCCCTGCGGTCGCGCCTTGCGGAGACAGATTCATGGCGTTATCCCTTGAAGAACAGGCGCGCATCGACCTGGCGGCAACCTTTCGCATCATTGCCCACTTGGGCATGCACGAGGCGGTAGCCAACCATTTCAGCGCGGCGGTATCGGCCGACGGCAAACAGTTTTTGCTTAACCCGAAGTGGAAGCATTTTTCGCGCATTCGCGCCAGCGACCTGCTGCTGTTGAACGCCGACGACCCGGCCTGCGCCGACCACCCGCATGTGGACGCCACCGCCTGGTCGATCCACGGGCAGATCCACCGACTGCTGCCGCAAACCCGCGCCGTGCTGCACCTGCACCCGGTCTACACCACGGCGGTGGCGTGCCTGGCCACACCGCACATTCCGGCGATTGACCAGAACACCGCGCGCTATTTCAACCGCGTGGCCGTGGACGAACTGTACGGCGGCATGGCTGACACCGAAGCCGAAGGCGCGCGCCTGGCCGCGCTGCTCGACGGCAAGAGCCGCCTGCTGATGGGCAACCATGGCGTGATGGTCACGGCGGCGTCCATTGGTGAGGCCTTTGACGATATCTGGACCCTGGAGCGTGCCTGCCAGATCCTGGTGACGGCGTGGTCCACCGGGCAGCCGCTGCGGGTGTTGTCGGATGACGTGGCGGAGAAAACCGCACGCGGCTGGGAAGGTATCGCGGACTTTTCGCGGCAGCACTTTGAAGAAATGAAGCAGTTGATGATCGACGCCGACCCGTCGGTGCTCGACTGAGGGCTTTTTATGACGTTTTCCGTTGTCGCTCGCTGCGCCGAGACCGGCCAGCTGGGCATTGCAATCAGCTCTTCAAGCATTGCCGTCGGTGCGCGCTGCCCATGGCTGCGACCCGGTGTGGGCGCGGTGGCGTCGCAGAACATCACCTTGCCGAGTTTGGGGCCGCACATCCTGGACAGCTTAGGGCACGGCTTGGCGCCGAATGAGGCGCTGGAAACGGTGCTGGCCGGCCAGGATCACAGCCAGTTTCGCCAGGTGACGGTGATCGATAACCAAGGCCGCACGGCGCACTTCAGCGGCGCGCAGACCCTTGGTATTCATGCGGCGCTGAGTGGTGAGCAATGCGTGGCGGCGGGGAATATGCTCGCCCATCCCGGCGTGATCGAGGCCATGGTGCGGGCGTTCGAAAATGCCTCCGGGCACCTGGCCGACCGACTGCTTGCCGCGATGCAGGCGGGCCAGGCTAAAGGCGGTGAAGCCGGCCCGGTGCATTCGGCCGCCCTCGTGGTGGTCGATGACCTGCTGTGGCCCATCGTCAATTTGCGCGTGGACTGGGCCGATGACGACCCGATCGGCGCCCTCGACCAATTGTGGCAGGCCTATCGCAGCCAACTGCAGGACTACATTGACCGCGCCATCAACCCTCAACATGCACCGGGCTATGCGGTACCGGGAGATGACCGATGAGCAACAGCCGCGACCTGCTGGCGCAACTGGTGCGTTTTGACACCACCAGCCGTGAATCCAACCTGGCCTTGATCGACTTTGTGCGCACGTATTTGCAAGGCCACGGCGTGGTCTGCGAGTTGGTGTTCAACGCGCAAAAAAGCAAGGCCAACCTGCTGGCAACCCTTGGCCCGGCCGGCGTGCCGGGGATTGTGTTGTCCGGGCACACCGATGTGGTGCCGGTGGACGGTCAGCGCTGGACGGTGGCGCCGTTTGACCTGACAGAAAAAGACGGCAAGTTGTACGGGCGTGGCACGGCGGACATGAAGGGCTACATCGCCTGTGTGTTGGCCTGTGTGCCGGCACTGGTGCAGGCGCCGCTGCGCATGCCGGTGCATATCGCGCTGTCCTATGATGAAGAGGTCGGCTGCCTGGGTGTGCGCTCGCTGATCGAAAGGTTTCACGCGCAACCGGTCAAGCCGCTGCTGTGCGTGATTGGCGAGCCCACCGAGCTCAAGCCGGTGCTGGGCCACAAGGGCAAGCTGGGCATGCGCTGCCAGATCCATGGCGCGGCGTGCCATTCGGCCTATGCGCCGTCGGGCGTAAACGCCATCGAATACGCTGCGCGGTTGATCAGTGAGCTGGTGCGGCTCGGTGAAACGCTCACGGCTGAGCAGCACCTTGATGCGCGATTTGACCCGCCATTTTCCACCGTACAAACCGGCGTGATAAGCGGCGGGAAGGCCTTGAACATCGTGCCGCAGGATTGCAGTTTTGACTTTGAAGTGCGCGCGTTGCCGAACCAGAACCCCTGGCAGGTTGCGGACCAGTTACGCGGCTACGCCGAACACACGCTGCTGCCGGCAATGCAGGCAGTGAGCGCGCAGTGTGCGATCAGCTTCAGCGAGTTATCCAGCTACCCGGGCCTGGCGACGTCGCTGCAGAGCCAGGCGGCTGAGTGGATTGCGCAATTTTGCGGCTCGCGCGACTACGGCACTGTGGCTTTTGGGACTGAGGGCGGGCTGTTTGACCAGGCAGGGATTCCCACCGTGGTCTGCGGACCGGGGAGCATGGAGCAGGGCCACAAGCCCGACGAGTTCATCAGCCTGGAACAATTGGCGGCGTGTGACCGGATGTTAGAGCGGGTGGTGGCGTTTGTGAGCCAGTAAGGCAACCCCCTATCCAATGTGGGGCGGGCTTGCCCGCGATGCAGGCGCCCCGGTCTTGCAGTTAAACCGAGGTGATGCCTTCGCAGGCAAGCCAGCTACCACACAAGCCCGCTCCCACATTTGCTCTGTGTTGTTTGCTCAGGCGTTGGCCACACCCACCCGCCACTGCGCCGGCGGCAGCGCACCGTTCACCAGGTAGTTGCCCACAATGCGCGACTTGTAGACCCGCGGATTATGATTGGCCAACGTGCGCGCATTGCGCCACAGCCGGTCCAGCGCTTTGTTGCTGGCCGTGGCACTGGCGCCCAGCGCGTCAAACAGTGCGGTGGTCGCCGCGAGTGTCGCGTCCACCACCGGGTTGACGGCCAGGCACACTTCCAGCTCCGCCAATGCCAGGTGCGGGTCATCGTCGTGCAGCGCCTGCTTGTGGGCGATCACAGACTGCGCCGTCTGCTCCAGGCGCTGCGCCGCTTGCTGGGTGATGGCGTGCGCGGCGTAGGCCTGGCTGGCAACTTCGCCGATGACTTGCAGCAACTGTACGTCTTGCGCTGCGGTGTCGGCGTTGCCGGTGGTGAAGGTTCTGGCGCGCTGGCTGAGTTCTTGTGCACCGCTCAGCGCCGCGCGGCGAGCAATGCCGGCGAGGGTGCTGAGGTGGTAGATCTGGTAGAACGACTGGCCGTAGCCGAAGCGTTGGTGGGTAGGGCGCAGGTCGTCCTCCACCGGGGCACTGTCGAAAATACAGGTGCCGCTGGCGGTGAGGCGTTGGCCGAAGCCATTCCAGTCATCGACGATGTGCACGCCAGGGGCCTTGAGGTCGACGACGACCGAATACACCGTGCCATCCTCACCCGTGGCGACGGTGTTGATCAGGTCGCTGTAGAGCGCGCCGGTGGTGTAGAACTTTTTGCCGCTGATGCGCAGGGTGCCGTCAGCATCGCGGTGCAGACGGGTTTCGAAGTCGCCGCGGGTCTGGTTGCCGACCTCGGTGCTGCCGGGAGAAAGCAGCGCGCCCTGGCCGAGCCGGTCCAGCCATTTTGCGCGCCAGTCGAGGTCTTTGGCACAGAGGACGTCCTCGCAAAAACCAAAATGCCCACGCAGGGCCTGGGTGATGTTGGAGTCGGCGGCGGACAGTTCGGTGAGCAGTGCAAGCAGTTCGGCAAAGGTCGCGCCCTGGCCACCGTGGCTCACGGGCAAGCGCCAGCGGGGCAGTCCCAGTTCGTTGAGCTGGCGGATAACAAGTGCCAGGCTGGCGCGTGTCTGATCAGCCTCTGCGGCTTGCGCAAGGATCTGCGCAAAAAGCGGGCGAAAGGGAGCAGCCAGTTGTTCGTAACGGGAGGAGGGCGCAGCGCCCCAGATATTCAACGCGCAAATCGACATGCAATGGACCTTGCAGAAAGTGGCTCAGGTGCTGGGGTCCAGTGGTCTGGTGCCGCCACCCTAACCCACAGTTCGCAAAGTTTTTAATACGAAAAATAGCTATGGAGCTGCGCGGCGGTTCTATCGATAGTGCGCAACAGTATTAAACCCCGTGCTTTTATTGCGTTAGCTTCTACGGGCGCCGTTCTTGGCGACCTTCCAACCCCTTTTCTCATGACCAGACTGCACGCCCACAGATGGTTGAGTCAGCCCTCACGTGTGTGGAGTGCATTCATGATCAATCGTCGACACTTGCTTGCCCTGCTCGGCCTGGCCGCGCTTACGCTGCACGGTCCTTCGGTCGAGGCGGCAGAGCCGCTGACGCTCACCGTGGGCGATCAGTTTTTCTCCAACCGCATTGTTCTGGAGCTGTCAGGCGAGTTGAAGGACTTGCCCTACAAGATCGATTTCAAGCGCTTTAATACTGGCTCCCCTGTGGCCTCGGCGGTCGCCAGCGGCGCACTGGACGTGGGCATTGTCGGCGACACGCCGGTGATCAGCCTGGCCGCCAACGGCGCGCCGGTGAAAGTGGTCGCCAGCACCCAGACCAGCCTTGACGGCGTTGGCATCGTGGCGCGCAAAGGCATCCAGTCGGTGGCCGATCTGAAAGGCAAAACCATCGCGATCTGGAATGGTTCGTGGAGCCAGCAACTGGCCTACAAAGCCCTCGACGAAGCCGGCGTGCCGCGCAACAGCGTGACCTTCAAATACCTGCTGCCGGCCGAGGCCAGCCTGGCGCTGACACAGGGCGACATCGATGCGTTCGGCACCTGGGAACCCTACGTGTCGCTGCAGGAGAAAGAGGGCAGCCGCCTGATCCGCAACGACAAGGGCTTGATGAGTGCGCCGACCTACATCGTTGCGTATGAGCCGGCGCTGGCGCAGAAAGGCGCGATCATCAAAGACTTCGTCGCGCGCCTTACCCGCGCACGGGTGTGGAGCAACAGCCATATCGATGAGTACGCGCAGGCGTGGTCGAAGGCCAACCAGTCGGCGCCGGAGATTGCCAAAGTGTGGTTCAAGCGTGATGCGATCAAGGTTCTGCCGATCTCGCCGACGATTGTCAGCGAAGCCCAGGCCACGGCGGATTTCCTGGTGGATGCGCAGATGCTGAAGCAGCGGTATGACGTGACGCCACTGTTTGATCGGGCGCTTTAAACGTAACGGAAATAAGCACTAACAGTATCGACAGGCTGATTATGCCTGGGCTGGGCTAGGTTTTTTATTCCGGTGCGCACCGGGACAAAAAATTAACTAGCATCAGCGAGGAGTAGCCAGTAGGCTACATGTGAATCTGTGACCAACTTGATCGGCAGGACGCCGCAGTTCGATACATGGCTCGACGGCATGAAGGATGTCTGGGGAAGAACGGCTGTTCTGACGCGCCTGGACCGCGCCGAAGAACACAATTTTGGCGATTGCGAGCCAGTCGGTGAAGGCCTGAGCGAAATGCGTGTTTTCGTCGGGCCGGGCTACAGAATTTACTTTGTACGGACGGGCATTACCGCTTACCTGATGTTATGGGGCAGCGATAAAACCGACCAGAAGCGGGGAATCACACGGGCAAAAGAGATCCTCGATGCCCTCAGAGGTTAATGAAATGAGCGAATCGAAATTCAAACCCGAGGACATGCCGATCCTCGATCTTGATACGTCCGGCACCCGTGTTTATGAGGCTTCGCGCTTTCTCGACAGCCCGGAAGTTATCAGTGCCTATCTCGCGCAAAGCATGAAGGCGCAAGATCCGCAAATATTCATGAAGGCGCTTGCCGAGGTTGCCAAAGCCCAAGGCGTAAACAAGGTGGCTGAGGCGGCAGGGGTCAACCGGGAGAGTCTGTACAAAACCCTCAAAGGCGGCTCTAAGACTCGCTATGAGACGATTCAGAAGCTGATGCTGGCGTTAGGCGTTGAGCTCACTGTGCAACCGATTGCTGTCAATCAGGCGACAAGGGCTAAGCCGGTGGCAGCCGGTAAGCCCTGATATCGAATCACGACGATCAAATGTGGGAGCGGTCGCCGTTGTCCTCAAGTCTTAGCGCACCAGGCAAGGCTGCTTGTTATTAAAGCGCCAGCCCGGAATCAAGAACTGCATCGCCACACTGTCATCCCGCGCTCCAAGGCCCATGCCTTTGTACAGCTCATGGGCCTTGGCCACTGCATCCATGTCGATCTCCACGCCCAGGCCAGGCTGGGTGGGCACTTTTACGTAGCCGCCTTCGATTTTCAGTGGCGCCTTGGTCAGGTGCTGGCCGTCCTGCCAGATCCAGTGGGTGTCGATGGCGGTGATGTCTCCCGGTGCGGCGGCGGCCACCTGGGTAAACATCGCCAGGGAAATATCGAAGTGGTTGTTGGAATGCGAACCCCAGGTCAGGCCCCATTCATTGCACATTTGAGCCACACGCACCGAGCCTTGCATCGTCCAGAAGTGTGGGTCGGCCAGCGGAATGTCGACCGATTGCAGCTGGATCGCGTGGCCCATTTCGCGCCAGTCGGTGGCGATCATGTTGGTCGCGGTTTTCAGCCCGGTGGCACGGCGGAATTCAGCCATGACTTCGCGACCCGAGTAGCCGTTTTCTGCACCGCAGGGGTCCTCGGCGTAGGCGAGCACGTGGTGTTGGTCGCGGCACAGGCGGATGGCTTCTTTGAGTGACCACGCGCCGTTGGGGTCAAGGGTGATGCGCGCGTCTGGAAAGCGTTCGGCCAGGGCGGTGACGGCTTCGATTTCTTCATCGCCACTCAGCACGCCGCCTTTGAGCTTGAAGTCGTTGAAGCCGTATTTGGCCTTGGCGGCTTCGGCCAGGCGCACCACGGATTCGGCAGTCATGGCCTTCTCGTGACGCAGGCGGAACCACGCGTCATCGGCGTCGGCCTCGTTGCGGTAGGCCAGAGAGGTGGCTGTGCGGTCGCCGACATAAAACAGGTAGCCGAGCATTTTTACCGCATCACGTTGCTGCCCTTCACCCAGCAGCGCCGCCACCGGCACTTCCAGGAACTGACCCAACAGGTCGAGCAGCGCAGCTTCCATGGCGGTGACGGCGTGAATGGTAATGCGCAGGTCAAAGGTCTGCAGGCCGCGACCGGCGGCGTCGCGAGCGGCAAAGGTGCTGCGCATCTGGTTAAGGACGCGTTGGTATTGGCCAATCGGCTGGCCGACCACCAGGCTGCGCGCATCTTCAAGGGTTTCACGGATGCGCTCGCCACCGGGCACCTCGCCCACGCCCGTGTTGCCGGCGCTGTCCTTGAGAATCACGATATTGCGGGTAAAAAATGGCCCGTGGGCGCCGCTCAGATTGAGCAGCATGCTGTCGTGGCCTGCCACCGGGATGACTTGCAAATGGGTGACTACAGGAGTGTTCATGGCAGTGTCCTAAGTAAGCTCAAAGAGGTTTGCTGATGGCGGCGCCCGTTGGCACAGCGCTGGCAGAGGTCAGTACGGCCGAGGGTGACGTCTTGGCAAAAAACACCAGGATCGCGGCAAGCACCGACGTGCCGGCCAGGCCGTAGAGGCCGCCCTGGATCGAGCCGGTGGTTTGTTCCAGGAATCCAAACGTGGTCGGGGCCACGAAGCCGCCCAAGTTGCCGATGGAGTTGATCAACGCGATCACGGCCGCGGCGATGCGCACATCCAGATAACCCTGGGGAATGGGCCAGAACAGCGACGAGGCGGACTTGAACCCGATTGCCGCGAAGCAGATCGCCACGAAGGCGAAGATTGGCCCGCCGGTGGTGGACATGAACATGCCCGCAGCGGCAATCAACAGCGCGGCGGCGACCCAGGCTTGCTGGAACTTGAACTTGCCCGACAGCGAGGCGAAGGCGTACATGGCGATGATCGAGATCAGCCACGGAATCGAGTTGAAGAACCCGACCTGTATGTCGCTCAGGTCACCCATTTTCTTGATGATGCTCGGCAGCCAGAAGGTCGCCGCGTAGATCGTCAGCTGGATGCAGAAGTACAGGGCGCAGAACAGCAGGATCTGGCGGTCTTTGAGCAGTTTGCCAATGGTCGGTTTGACCGTGGTCAGCGCTTCCCGCTCACGTTGTTCCTGGTCGATGGCGCCGACCAGTGTGTCCCGCTCTTCGCGGGTCAGCCATTTGGCGTCGTGGGGGTTGGAGTCCAGCCAGAACCACACGAAGAACCCCAGCGCCACCGAGGCCAGGCCTTCAATGGCGAACATCCATTGCCAACCGTGAAAGCCCAAACCTTCGATTTGCAACAGTGCGCCCGACAACGGGCCGGAAATCAGCGAGGCGACCGCCGAACCGCTGAGGAAGATTGCGATGGCTTTGCCGCGCTCCACACCCGGCAACCAACGAGTGAAGTAGTAGATCACCCCAGGGAAAAACCCGGCTTCGGCCACGCCCAGCAGAAAGCGCAGGATGTAGAACTGTGTTTCGTTCTGGATGAACGCCATCAGCGTGGCAACGATGCCCCAGGTGAACATGATGCGCGTCAGCCAGATCCGCGCACCGACCTTTTGCAGCAGCATGTTGGAGGGCACTTCAAACAGCGCATAGCCAATAAAGAACAACCCGGCGCCCAGGCCATAGGCGGCCGCGCCGATGCCCAGGTCATGCTCCATGTGCGTGCGCACGAAGCCGATATTGACCCGGTCGATGTAGTTGAGGATGAACATGATCACGAACAGTGGGAGCACATGGCCCTTCACTTTGCTCACGGCGCGCGTGAGTACTGAGTCGCTGGGTGAAGCGGCAGATGCATGGTTTGAATTGGTCACAATTCAAAACTCCCCTGATTTATTTTTATACGGGTTTGCGTGTTTTGTTGATAGACATCATACAAGTGCATTTATTTTTTTCGCAATGCGGCGTGGGTGTATTTGTTCTTATAAGCGAGAGAATTTAATAGATGTTTTGGTTATTTGTTCAGCGTTTATTGGGTTTTACGCCGTTTGGGGTATGTCGATAAGGCGTGAGCGCCACCCGCCAAGCGACACCGACGCCCTTTAGGCTAAGAGCTATAGAGCTTAGTTGTCATACAAGTTAGGCATTTTTTGAATCAACTCAACGCTGCCGCCAAGCGGGGTGTTAAGCTCCGTCCAGCCCAACCCCGTGGACCCTAGCGATGCCCATTGAAAACGCAACCCTGGTCCGTAGACGTTCCAATAACCTGGCCCAGGGCGTGGTTGATGCGCTGACCCAGCGCATCCTGCTCGGCCAGCTCAAGCCCGGTGAAAAACTGCCGTCCGAATCCACCATCGTGCTTGAGCATGGGGTGAGTCGCACGGTGGTGCGCGAAGCGATTTCCAAGTTGCAGGCGTCAGGTCTGGTAGAGACCCGCCACGGCATCGGCACCTTTGTACTGGAGCAACCTGCGCAACAGGGCTTGCGCCTGCATGTGGACACCGTCGCGAGCGTGCGCAATATGCTCGAGCTGCGCCTGGGCCTGGAGGTGCAAGCGGTGGCGCTGGCCGCTGTGCGCAGAAGTGACGAGCAACTCGTGCGCATGCGCGAAGCGCTGGATGACTACCAGGCTTCGCTGGCGAACAACGACAGTTGCGTGGAGGAGGACAAGCGCTTTCACCAACTGATCGCCGAGGCCACCGGCAATACCTTCTTCACTGAAATCATGCTGCACCTGGGCAATGCGATGATCCCGCGCACCCAGGTCAAGGGCGCCGAGCGCGGCGGCGCCGATTTTGCCAAGCTCGGTCAGTTGGCAAACCTGGAGCACGAAGCGATCTTCAATGCCATCAAGCGCCAGGACCCGGACGCCGCGCGCGCGGCCATGGTGCTGCACCTGACCAACAGCCGGGATCGGTTTTCAGGTGTGTAATGTTGTGCTGATAAGGAACAACCGTTGAACGAACACACATTGTCCATGCGCCTGGAGCGCGTGGCGGCAAACGTGCCGGCGGGTGCGCGCCTGGCCGATATTGGCTCGGACCACGGCTACCTGCCGGTAGCCTTGATGCGTCGCGGCGCGATCGCAGCGGCGGTGGCGGGTGAGGTGGCGGCCACGCCCTTTCACGCGGCCGAACGCATGGTACGCGACAACGCTCTGGAGCAGCACATCAGCGTGCGGCTGGCTGATGGCTTGGCGGCCATTGAACCGGCGGACGCAATCACCGCGATCAGCCTGTGCGGCATGGGCGGCGAAACCATCCGCGACATCCTCAACAGCGGCAGGGCGCACCTGAGCGGTCAAGAACGGCTGATCCTGCAACCCAATGGCGGCGAACAACCCTTGCGCCAATGGCTGATGGACAACGGCTACCGGATCGTGCGCGAGGAGCTGTTGCAGGAAAACCGGTTTTACTACGAAATCATCGTCGCCGAACGCGCTGAGCCGCTGGTCTACACGGCGCAACAGCTGTACTTCGGCCCGCTGCAGATGCAGGCGCGCAGCCCGCAGTTCCTGGGCAAGTGGCAACGCATGTTGCGTCAGAAGCACAAGACCCTGGCCAGCTTCGAGCAGGCCCGGCAGGCGGTGCCCCAGCATAAGGTGCAGGAGATTGAACAGCAGGCGCGCTGGATCACCCAGCTGCTGGCTTGAACTGGCAACAGTGAACAGGGTCACACATCCCAGACCGGCGCTTTACCCGGTCTCTTGCGCCGCCCATGATGGACGGCTCGCACTCATGGAGGACGCTGCGTATGTTTGGCTCCCTGCTCGACAAACTTTTCAATCGCCCGCTGACTGAAGACGCGTTCGCCGAGAAAGTCATCAAGGCAGCTCGCGAAGCGGGTTTCAGCGAACCTCTTGAGTACGTGCCCAAAGAGTTCCGCCTCAAGCATGGCGACGGTAGCTACTTCAATCTGCATAACGCATTCAATGACTATCAGAACGCCGAAAAAGCGCACAAATCTGACGTATTGAAAGGGTATGTATCGACCCTGCTCGGCTACAAAAAGCCAGCCCCGCCAACCTTCGAAGGCGTCAGGCCGCTGTTGCGGCCGGTGATTCGTAACCTGGCGATGCTCGAAGAAGTGCGCCTTCATCACGTCCGCAACAAGGGCTGGGATGCGCCGTACACCGCCGTCCACCAGGCGCTGGGCACCGACTGCGTGACCCTGCTGGCGGTGGACTACCCCGAGACCACCTCCACCCTGACCGAGGGGCCTGATCCACAGTGGGGCGTGAGCCTGGACGAGGCATTGGCGGTGGCGGTGAGCAATCTGCGTGAAGCGACCCAGGACGCGTTTGACGAAATCGTGCCCGGCCTCTACCTCGGCCGCTGGAATGACGGCTATGACACCAGCCGCGTGCTGTTGCCGGATGTGCTGCAGCGTGCGGCCATCAAGGGCCGCCCTGTGTTCATGATCCCGACCCGCGACATCCTGATGGTGACCGGTGACAAGGATGAAGCGGGCATTCGGCACATGGTCGAGGTCAGCTTCAAGGCCATGGAAAGCGGGCGCGCGGTGTCCAGCCAGGTCTACACCTATGACGATCAACGGATCGTGCCTTTCATCAGCCAGGATGAAGCGCTCAAGGCGCGCATGGCGAGCCTCGAACACATGCTGCTGCAGGGCAACTACCACGCGCAGAAAGAGCAGCTCGACATCCTTCACGATGAGCAGAAGATCGACGTGTTTGTCGCGACCTACACGTTGTTCGAGTTAAAGGACAGTCACGGCAAGACCTTCTCGCTCTGTAGCTGGACAGAAACCGTCGACACCTTGCTGCCCAAGACCGACCGCGTGGCGCTGGTGCAGATCCAGCCCGATGGCACCGCCCAGACCCAAGTGGTCGAATGGGCTGAGCTTGAGGCCAAATTGGGTGACCTGCTGGCGCCGGCGAGCCTGTACCCGGCGCGCTATCGCACGCTGGGTTTTCCAACGCCTGCGCAATTGAGTCAGTTGACGCCGCTGGTTTAACGCCGGCTTGTCACGCGTCGCCCACCTGTGCAAGGATCGCCCATGACCAAATTTTCGCAAAGCAACCGCCATCACCCCCACGGACCTTGCCCAAGGTGCCGCGGTTGCTTGCGCTCACTGATTGACCAGAACCTCTGATCACTCGATGAACCACCACCCAAGGCGCCGATGGCGCCTTTTTTATTGCTTGTAAAAAGGGAGATTCAACAGATGACAATGCTACGGGGTACCCGAATAGTGATGGGCAAAGAAGCCGCGACAATGCGTGAGATCGAGGCGCGTTTTCGGAGCTATCTTCATCGACGCGGGCGCTGAAGAAGTCATCGTGCCGGCCCTGTGGGGCCAGGACACGTTTATCGAAAAAGCCGGCGGCAGTGAAATCATCGGGCAGATGTGGGCCTTCGATGACAAGGCCGGACGTCAGTGTTGCCTGATCCCGGAAGCCACCGCGCTGTTCCAGGAACGCAACACGCAATTGCTTGGCGCGCGCGCGGAGGCGATGTTTTTCTACGTGGCGCGGTGTTACCGGTATGAGCGGCCGCAAGCTGGGCGCTACCGGGAGTTCACTCAGTTGGGGCTGGAAATTCTCAGCCCTGAGCCCGCGCTGGCGTTGCAGCGCAGCCAAGCGCTGTGCACCGGTTTTCTCGACACGCTGGACCTTGACTATGAGCTTAACCTGGCCGTCAAACGCGGGTTGAGTTACTACCTGCAAGGCAATGGCTTCGAGGTGCGTTGCCCCGCGTTGGGTGCTCAGCAGCAAGTGGTGGGCGGCGGTGCATACCGCGAAGGCGCCGGGTTCGGCATCGGGCTTGAGCGTCTGGTGCTTGCGTTGGCGTGATGTGCAAGGACGCCTCCACCCGGAGGCGTCTCCTATCCGGCCGCCGGATATGCTCCAATAGCCGCCATCATTTGCTCATCCGGGACCCCCGCCATGGCCGACACCACCGATCAAGCCTTCTACGACCGTGCAGACGCACACATCGAACTGTCGAACGAACAACTCAAAACCTGTGAAAACCTCGGCGAGGTCAGTGCCTCGATGATGTTCGGCACCACGCGCTTCAACGCTTGGGCCAGTGCACGCAACTTCAAGTCCGGCGCCGAAATGGCCGAGGCGCGGGAAGCGATGCTGAAGTATTTCTGTGACCAGTACCGGATGATGCTTGAGGACAATCTGGATGATCACATCAATAATTTCAGTCAGTACATGTTGGTCAAATAGCTCGTCGGCACCGATTCCACTTGCTCTTGTACGTTGAGTTGTCCTTTCTTCAGCAGCCGATGGATATCCATGGCTGTTTCAGATGCCCTTGCACGCCAGGTCAGGCAGGTCAGTGCCCAGAGCCCTCCAGGGTAAGCCAGCCTACCTGGAAAGCCGGGTTACCGTTCCACTCTGCACACTGAGTGCTTTTGCCCCATTTTCGCGCATGCCACAGCGCCGTCACCTCGCCAAGCCGCCTATTTCGCGACCCGCCACCAACGGCCCGTATCTTGCTAGTACCTTCCCAATCAATGACATGGCATTTTGCTTCTAGTCATATCCAGGTTGTTTGGGGGAGTGGGTCGGCCATGCACAGTCTTTTATCACCGGGTATCCGCCTGCTTGGCCGTTTCGGTTTTGCGCGCAAGTTCCAGATCCTGTTTTTCCTGTTCATGCTGCCTCTGGCCGGAAGCCTGTGGCTGATCGGCCAGGACTATCGCGACAAATTAGCGGTGATTTCCAGCGAGCAGTCCGGCGTGCGCCAACTGCTGGCCCTGGACACCCTGGATGGGCAGTTGACCGCACAACGCAACCTGGCTGCCCGCTGGAAAGCGCTGGATATTCTGCACACCCCAACCCCCGCCGCGCAGGCCGCGATGGACAACGTCGATGCCGGCAACCCGGCCATTGTGCAAAGCCTGCAAGCCTTGGGCGAGGCGCTCAAGACCCACAACGCCAGCGCCGACACCCTGGCCCGTTTTGAGGCGTTGCAGGCGACGGTCAAGGGCATGGACACCCAATCGCTGCACACCGTGGGCTGGTGGCCGGACGGCTATGACCGTTTCACCGCCGCCCTGACTGCGATGCAAACCTTGCGCGAGCAGATCACCCTGGACGCCGGCCTGATCCTCGACCCGTGGCTGGAAACCTACTTGCTGATGCAGATTTCCACCCAGCACACGCCGGACCTGATCGAACGTATCGGCCGCACCGCGAGCGTCGGCCAGTCCTCGATTGCCTCCGGGCAATTCACCTTGCAAAGCCGCTTGCAGATGCGCGACCTGCGCGGCCGAATCGGCGATGCACGTGACCAGTTGGTCAAGGCCGCCGCGTCACTCAAAGCCAAGCAATATGCCGGGATGGAACCGTGGACGGCGCAATACGACACCAGCCTGCAATTGCTCGATAACGAACTCAAAGGCCTGGACGACGGCGTGTTTGGCGGCACCATCAAGCTCGACACCGCAGGCTTTGATCGCAGTGTCGACAGCATCCTCGGCGCGTTGGGCGCACTGCGCAGCCAGTCGCTGCACTCGCTGGATGAACGTTTGAGTTATTACCGTGACCGCTCGCTCAGGGAGTTCATTCCGGTGGTGGCCACGTTCAGCCTGCTGGCGTTGGCGGCGTTGTACCTGTTTATTTGCCTGCAGGCTTCGATTCGTCGCAGTGCCAGTGGCATCACCACGCTCGCCGAGTCCCTGCGTGACGGCAACCTGTGCGTCGAAGTGGCGGTGGAAGGTCGCGATGAACTGGCGGCAATCAGCACCGCGCTCAACGTCGCCGTGGTGCAGCTGCGCACCAGCCTGCTGGGCGTCAACCACGAGACCCAGCAACTGGGCTCGGCAGTGCTCACCCTCAACGCGCAATCGGGCAGCACCCTGACCGAAGTCGAAGACCAGCAACACCAGATCAGCCAGATCGCCGCCGCCGCCACGCAACTGGCGGCCACCTCGATGGGCGTCGCCAAAAGCTGCGAACAGGCTTCCGGCAGCGCTCAGCAAACCCGGCGTATCGCCGAAGACAGCAGCCGTGACAGCCAGCGCACCACGGCGAGTATCCAGCAACTCAACCAGCGCCTGACCGACACGGCCAATGCCCTGGAGCAAGTCAGCCAGCAGGGCCAGCAGATTCAGTCGGTGGTCGACACCATTCGCGGCATTGCCGAACAGACCAACCTGCTCGCACTCAACGCCGCCATCGAAGCCGCCCGCGCAGGCGAGCAGGGCCGCGGGTTCGCCGTGGTAGCGGATGAGGTGCGCAGCCTGTCGCAACGCACCCAGGCTTCGACGGCGCAGATCGCCGGCACGGTGGACAGCCTGCGCGCGACGGTGAGCCAGGCGGTCACGCTGATGGGCGCCGCGTGTGACCAGGCGCTGACTGACGCCGAGTCCGTCACCGGCCTGGGCACACGCCTGGGCGAAATTGCCGGCGCGGTGCAAAACGTCACCGACACCCTGGCGCAGATTGCGGCGGCGGTGGAAGAACAGGCGACGACGGCGGATGAAGTCAGCGGCAATATCCAGCAGGTCGATCAGGCCGCAGGGCGCTTGCTCGACGGCGCGCGCGCGGTGAACCAGGCGGCCGACACCTTGAGCAAAGGCAGCCGCGCCCTGAGTGAAAACACCGCGCGCTTTCGCCTGGACTGACCATCCCCCCTGTGGCGAGCGGGCTTGCCCCGCGTTGGGCCGCGAAGCGGCCCCAAACCCAGACAACGAGGACTATCAGAAAAACCCCATCGCTCTAATTGAGCCTGCTGCGCCCCCTCAACGCGGTGCGCTCTGAATGAAAGCACCGCGCGTTAGATGAACCTTCAGCGCCAACAGGGCTCACTTATCAAGACGCCCTGTCCCGTTGCCGAAAGGAATCTGCATGCCTTCAACCCCCCCATCACCCGACCTGACCGCCCCCGTGGAACGCGAACTCAGCCTGCGCGCGGTGATTACCGGGGTCGTGCTGGGCATCCTGCTCACGCCCTCGAATGTGTATGCGGGACTCAAGATCGGCTGGTCGTTCAACATGTCGATCATCGCCTTGCTGGTTGGCTACGCCATCTGGCAGGGCCTGGCCAGGCGCAGCCCCGGGCAAATGCCGTGGACACTGCACGAAAGCAACATCAACCAGACCGTTGCCTCGGCCGCCGCCTCGATTATCTCCGGCGGGCTGGTGGCGCCGATCCCGGCCTACACCTTGTTGACCGGCCACACGCTGGACGCCTTGCCGATGATCGCCTGGGTGTTCTCGGTGAGCTTTCTCGGGATCTGGATCGCCTGGTACCTGCGGCCCTCGCTGCTCAATGACAACGCGCTAAAATTCCCCGAGGGCATGGCCACCCTGGAAACCCTGCTGCACATCTACAACCACGGCCGTGAAGCCGCCACGCGCTTGAAGGTGCTGCTCGGCGCCGCGTTGCTGTCCGGGCTGGTCAAGTGGGTGGATACGTTTATGTGGGCCTTGCCGCGCTGGTCGCCCAGCGCGGCGTTGGAGCGCCTGACGTTTACCGCCGACCCTTCGCTGCTGTTGCTGGGCTTTGGCGGCATCATCGGTATTCGCGTGGGCCTGACCCTGCTGCTTGGCGCCTTGCTCGCCTGGGGCGGGCTGGGGCCGTGGCTGTTGGCGCAAGGCCTGGTCAGCCTGCCGGCAGGCAGCAGCGGCCCCCAATTTGCCGCGTTGGTGGAATGGTTGCTGTGGCCCGGCGTGAGCCTGATGGTGTGTTCGACGCTGGCCTCGCTGGCGATCCGTCTGTGGGCCTTGCACACGTCCACCAAAGCCGGCGGCGGCACGCCATGGGCGGTGCCCAAGGTTGGGCCTGCCGCCGGTTTTGCGCTGGCGATTGTGCTGGTGGTGAGCCTGCAGGCGCTGTTGTTCGGCATCAACCTGTGGATGGCCTTGCTGACCATTCCCCTGGCGATTTGCCTGGCCGCCGTGGCGGCGCGCGTGGTGGGTGCCACCGGCATTCCGCCGATTGGCGCCATCGGGCAATTGTCCCAGCTGAGCTTCGGCATCGTTGCGCCGGGGCAAGTGCCGATCAACTTGATGAGTGCCAACACCGCCGGCGGCTCGGCCGGGCAATGCACGGACTTGATGAACGATTTCAAGGTTGGCAAGGCGATTGGCGCCACGCCGCGCAAGCAAGTGATCGCGCAGATTCTGGGGATTTTTGTGGGCAGCATCGTTGGCGTATTTGCCTACCTGGCGTTGATCCCCGACCCGCAAAGCATGCTGCTCACCGAAGAGTGGCCGGCGCCTGCGGTCGCCACCTGGAAGGCCGTGGCGCAAACCCTGACCCATGGCCTGGATTCATTGTCGGTGAGCATTCGTTGGGCGATTGGCCTGGCGGGTGCGGTCGGCGTGTTGCTGGGCGTTCTCGACAGCACGTTGTCGGCCCGACGCGCCCGGTATCTGCCCAGCGCCGCGGCCTTGGGCCTGGCCTTCGTGCTGCCGGCTTCGGTGTCGCTGATGATGGCCCTCGGCGCGGTGCTGACGTGGTTGGCGAGCTGCCGCTGGCCGAGTCTCACCGAACGTTTTGCGATTACCGCTGCGGCCGGATTGATCGCCGGGGAGAGCATCACCGGGGTCGGCGCGTCGTTGTGGGCGATGGTTGCGAATTAATCCATGGCACTCCACCGCGACAGCGTAGTCTCTTACCTGGATACCCACTCTCGTTCAGCGGAGCCCTTATGATCACTGTCCACCACCTCAACAACTCGCGTTCGCAACGCATTCTGTGGCTGCTCGAAGAACTCGGCCTGCCTTACCAGATCAAGCGCTACCAGCGCGACCCGAAAACCAACCTTGCTCCGCCCGAACTCAAGGCAATCAACCCGTTGGGCAAATCCCCGGTGATCGAAGACGGCGACCTTGTGCTGATCGAGTCTGCCGCGATCATCGACTACCTGATCCGCCGTCATGGCCAAGGCCGTCTGCAGCCCGATCCGGCCACGGCCACCTACGACAAATACGTGCAATGGCTGCACTTCGCCGAAGGCTCGGCAATGCTGCCGCTGATGCTCAACCTCTACGTCGGCCGCCTGGGTGAAGCGGGCGCACCGTTGCATCCGCGCATCGAGTCGGAGTTGGCCAACTACCTGGGCTACCTGAACGACGTGCTGGCGGATACGCCATACCTGGTGGGTGATGAACTGAGCGGCGCGGATATCCAGATGAGCTTCATCGGCGAAATCGCCAAGGCCCAAGGCAAGCTGCAGGCCTACCCGAACCTGGCCGCGTGGGTGCAACGCTTCCAGGCGCGCCCGGCCTACCGCAAGGCAGTGGAGCAGGGCGGCGAGTACGCCTTCGCCAAATAAAAGCGCAGGCGTTACCCCTGTGACGAACGGGCCTGGTGTGGCAAACGGGCCTGGTGTGGCAAACGGGCTTGGTGTGACGAGCGGGCCCGGTGTGGCAAACGGGCCTGATGTGAAGAGTGGGCTTGATGTGGCGAGCGGGCTTGCCCCGCGTTGGGCTGCGAAGCAGCCCCAAACCAGCCGCCGAGTACCGCCTGACACACCGCGTTCTGCTCCATTGGGGCCGCTGCGCAGCCCAACGCGGGGCAAGCCCGCTCGCCACACCAGGCCCGCTTGCCACAAGAAGCCCGTTCGCCGCAAGAGGCCCGCGCTTCACAACGCCTTAGCCCCTACAGCCCACCGAGAGCGGCTTCTCAGCTGTTCGCAAACCGCTTCAACGAAAACGACGACAAATCCAGGTCACTCGACCCCCGCATACACCACTGCGCAAACGCCTCGCCCAACGCCGCCGAGTGCTTGAAGCCATGCCCCGAACACGGCGACACCACCAGTGTGTGCTGCAGCGATGGGTGCTCGTCGATGATGAAATGGTGGTCCGGCGTCACCGTGTAGGCACACACCGCTGACTTCACCACCTCGGCCGTCACCCCGGCGATACGGCCCTGCACCTGCTGCTCATACATCTCGCGCGCTTGCGCCGCCGAGACCGTGCGGTCCAGCGTCTCAGGCGTGGCAGCGGTGTGATACTGCGCCGTGGCAAGTTTCAGGCTGCCCTCGCCGGGCAATGCGGGGAAGCCGTAGTGGGTTTGATCCTGGCCATGCGTGAGGATATACGTGGGCGATTTGCCGACCAACTCGGCACCCGGTTCAAGCGCGAACCAGAACAGTTGCTGACGGTAAACGCTGAGCAACCGATCAAACGGCGCCCCGAGCAAACCGCCCGCCCAATTGCCCGCGCTCACCACCAGTTTGTCGGCCTGCAACGTGCGTTTGTCGGTGGTCACCGTCACGCCGTGCGCGTCCGAGCTGATCTGGGTGACGGTCTCGCCCTTGTACAGCGTGGCGCCGTGCTGCTCGGCCAGCTTGAGCTGCACATCGATACACCGCTCCGGGCGCACAAAACCGCCGCCGGGTTCGTAGTAGCCGATGGCGCTGTCCGCGACCTGGGAAAATTGCGCGAAGCGCTGGCGAATCTGCGTCGCATCCAGCAACTCGTGTTCGATGCCATAGGTTTGCGCCAGGCCAATGGTGCGCAGGGTGAAGTCGGTTTCATCGCTGGGGTCGAAGTCATCGCGGGAGGTCAGCACCAACAGCCCCGACTGCTCGAACAACGCCTCCCCGGACAACGCCTCCAGCTCACGCCAGATACGGTGCGAGTTGCGCACAATGGGCACGTACTGCGCGCCTTCACCCACCGACAGCCGCGTGATACGCGTATCGCCGTGGCTTGAGCCGAACGAGTGGGGCGGGTGATGGCGATCGATACCGGCAACGTTTACACCGGCTTTGGCCAGTTGGTACACCGTGGCGGCACCCATGGCGCCGAGGCCGATGACCAGCGATTCATAGCGTTCCAAGGTTGATACTCGCGTCTGAGGGCAGGGCAGTAGTTGAGGCCAAGACGGCAGAAAAAACAATGGGCAACAGGCACGGGCGCCTCGCCTTGCGGCGTTGGACCACGCGTTCTGCATATGCCAATTACAAAGCCCTTTGCAATTTTTTATTCTTTCCTAACCTATACCGCCTTCATGCAAAGTCCGCCTTTCCAGCGATGGATCTCCATCGTTCCTCGACAGCAAGGCTGAATGGCCGTTATCCGCACGGAGCATGCAATGGGTGTTAATCAGAACCTGCATTTCGGTCTGATTGGTCAGATGTTCAAGAGCGATTACAACTGGCTGTGTGCGCGCGTTGGCCGGGCGATGGGATGCCCGCACGGGGCGCAGGATATTGCCTCGGAAACCTTTTTGCGGGTGCTGGCGTTGCCGGACCCGGCGGCCATTCGAGAACCACGCGCATTGTTGACCACCATTGCGCGGCGCCTGATGTATGAGGGCTGGCGCCGCCAGGACCTGGAACGGGCGTATCTGGAAGCACTGGCCCTGGCGCCGGAGTTGGTGCATCCGTCGCCTGAAGAGCGCTTGTTGCTGATCGAGACATTGCTTGAAGTCGACCGCTTGCTCAACGGCTTGTCGGCCAAGGCCAAGGCAGCGTTTTTGTATCACCAACTGGATGGGCTGACCTATGCGCAAATTGCCGAACGGCTGCAGGTGTCGGTGAGCCGGGTGCAGCAGTACATGGCCGATGCGTTCAAGCGTTGCTACCTGGCGATGGCGCAGCCATGAGCACCAACCCGCCCGATGAGGCGATGATCGATGAGGCGGCGCAATGGATGGCGTTGCTGCAATCGGGGCATGCCAGTGCCCAGGAGCACCACGCGTTCCGCCGTTGGCGCGAGGGCGACCCACGGCGGGCCGAGGTCTTCAATATGATGGGCAGTGGCATGTCGGCGCTGGGCAACGACGACCTGCGGCGCATGCCGCGCGAGAGCCTGTTGCACACCTTGAATGCGCCCTCGGGCCGTCGCCGCTTTTTGCGCAATACCCTGGCGTTGGTGGGCTTCGTTTCCTGCGCGAGCCTGGTCACGCGGCTGTCCGACACCTGGCTGCCGTCCGACGGCCTGCGCACCGGCACGGGCGAGCGCTTGAACCTGACGTTGGAAGACGGCAGCGCGTTGAGCCTGGACGCGCGCAGCAAGGTGATCACGCATTTCGACGCTCGGCAACGGCTGCTGGCGTTGCTCGACGGCAAGCTGTTGGTGGACGTGGTCAAGGACCCGCTGCGCCCGTTTATTGTCGAGACCGAGCAGGGCCGCATGCGCGCTTTGGGCACGCGTTTTCAGGTGCAGCAGGGCGACGGCCAGACACAAATCACGATGCTGCATTCCCAAGTGGAAATCACCACGCGCAGCGGCGCCGTGCAGGTGATCAACGCCGGCCAGAAAGCCACGTTCAACGCGCAGGGCCTGTTGAAACTCGAAGCCGCCAGCGGTGGCGAGGCCGCGTGGACGCAGGGCCTGCTGGAAGTGCGTGACCGCTCACTGGGTGAAGTGGTGGACGCATTGCGCGACTACCGGCGCGGCATTATCCGCATCAGCCCCGAGGCAGCCAGCCTGCGCTTGAGCGGGATTTTTCCGCTGGACGACAGCCAGCGTGCCCTGCAATTGCTGGCTCAGTCGTTGCCGGTGCAGGTCGACTACCACAGCCCGTACTGGGTCAGTATCGAGCGCCGATAAATCATTGCACGGCGCCCTATAAAAATCCCATGGCAGTTGCACAACCCAGTGCAGGCAGAGGTTTATCTGCCCGCGTACAGCCGTTTTCGCCGTTATAAACCCATGCCTTTTTAGCCTAACGCCCGTCTATAAAAACCGCTGATTGGTTGTTCAACCCATCAACTGCATAACACTGATGGGGACGCTCAACCATGCACTTCAAACACCTTAATCGCTCATCGCTGGCGGCGCTGTCTTTGGCCCTTGGCGTGACCCTGGCCGGGCATGGCGCCCTGGCGTTCGGCCAGTCGCCGTCGCCGGCAGCGGCCACGCACGCCCAGACCTATGACTTCGATATCGCCAGCGGTCCCCTCGACCAGGCGTTGCTGAACCTGTCGCGCAACAGCGGGCAGACCATCTCCTTCCAGCAAGACCTGGTGCAAGGCCTTACCAGTGCCGCGGTGCGGGGTCGCCTGACCACCGAGCAAGCGCTGCAACAGGCGCTGCGTGGTTCGGCCCTGGACGCGGTGCCAAGCGGCGACGGCGGCTGGGTGCTGCGCCGCGCGGCCAAGGCGCCTGCCGCCAGCATCAAGGCGGCACCTGCTGCGGCCGTCGCCCTCGCACCAGTGCCTGGCGATGTGGCCCTGGAAAAAGTCGTGGTCACCGGCTCGCGCATTGCCCGCGCCCAGGTCGAAGGGCCGTCGCCGGTCACGGTAATCAGCGGCGAAGAAATCACCAGCCGTGGCTACAAGAACGTCTACGACGCCATCGCTTCGCAAACCCAGAACACCGGCATGACCCAGGGCGAAGACTACGGCAACACCTTCCAGCCCGCCGCCAGCGCCCTCAACCTGCGAGGGTTGGGGCCCAACCACACACTGGTGCTGATCAACGGCCGGCGCGTGGCCGACTACCCCACGGCGTACGACGGCGCGGTCAACTTCACTAACCTGGCGAATATCCCGGCGGTGATGATCGAGCGCATCGAAATCCTCAGCAGCGGTGCGTCGGCCGTGTACGGCTCCGACGCCATTGCCGGGGTGGTGAACATCATCCTCAAGGACAAAATCAGCGGCGTAGACGTTAACCTGCGCGGCGGTTACGCCGAGCGCGGCGGCGGCGACAACCAGCGCCTGCAGATCAGCGGCGGCGACAGTTGGGGCGATTTCGACGGTGTGTTCGGCCTTGAACTGACCAACCGCCAGCCGATCTGGAGCAACCAGCGCGGCTTCATGACCGACGGCCCGGCGGTCAACGTCGGCTACCGGCGCAACCTCGACAGCGGCGCCTACCTGGGGCCCGGCTGCGCCGCCTATGGCGGTATCTACAACGGCAAGCTGGGCAACACCGGCAATCGCTGCACCACCAACCAGTACTACAACGATTACTCGACCCTCCAGGCCGAGAAGGAGAACTACGACGGCTACACCCGGGGCACCTGGCATTTCAGCGACAGCGGCAAAGTATTTGCCGACCTGATGTTTGGCTTTGATCACACCCAGAACAACACGCGCGGCCCGAGCTTTACCTCGCCGGACTTCATCAACCAGAACACCGGCAACCTGGAGCGCTGGTCGCGTAACTTCGCCAGTGAGGAAATCGGCGGCAAGACCTCCAACAACAGCAAATGGCGCGAGCTGTCCTGGACCGGCACCCTGGGCCTGGAAGACAAGTTCGCCAACAGCGACTGGGGTTACCAGATCGCCGCCAACCGCTCCGAGTACACCAGCGACCGCAACACCCGCTACACACCGTTGAGCGGCATCCGCGATTACTACCTGGGGCTGCAACTGGGCACCCAGGACGGCCACCCGGTATTTGCCCCGGACCCGTCGCGGCTCGACCAGCCCTTGACCGAAGCGCAGTGGCGGCAGTTTCGCGGCAACCTGGTGCAGAAGAGCAAGTCGGTGTCCCAAACCTTCAGCGCCAACATCAACGGTGACCTGTTCGACTTGCCGGCCGGGCCGGTGGGGTTTGCCGGCGTGACTGAAGTCGGGCGCCAGTCCTACAGCGTGCATGTCGATGACCAGCTCAATGACGGCACCTTCTACAACACCACGCCGGCGTCCAATTCCGGCGGCTCGCGCGACCGTTATGCTGCTGGCGGCGAGTTCAGCATTCCGCTCACCGACACGCTGCTGGCCTCGGCCGCCGGGCGTTGGGACCAGTACACATTCAGTGGCCGCTCTGAGCAACAGAAAACCTACAACCTGGGGCTCGAATGGCGGCCGATCACCAGCCTGCTGTTTCGCGGCAGCTACGGCACCAGCTTTCGCGCGCCGGACCTTAATTACCTCTATCAGGCCGACAGCAAAGGCTACAAACCGGACCAGATCGACTACTACGGTTGCAGCAAAGGCCTTGAAGGCGCCTGTGATCGCGGGCGCGTTGACTACACCCAGAGCGGCACGCCGAACCTTGAGTCGGAGCGCGGTAAATCCTGGACTTATGGGGTTGTCTGGTCGCCCTCGCATCAGTTCGATGTGTCCGCTGACTTCTGGCGCGTGCAGATCAAGGACCTGCTGACCACCGTTGACATCAACCGCCTGCTGCAACAGGAAGACCAGTGCCGTAATGGCCTGCTCGACGCCGCCACCTGCGCCGATGTGCTGGCGCGTGTGCAGCGTAATGCCGGCAACGCGGCGGTCGATCCGAATAAGTTGCAACAGGTGTATGTCAATGCCATCAACGCCGCCAGCGAACGCGCCAGCGGCCTGGACCTCAAGAGCAATATCCGCTGGGGCGCAGGCGAGTACGGCGCGTTCAGTTCGGTGATCGGCTACAGCCTGGTGCTGTCCCACTACCTCAAGGAATCGGATGAGGCGCAAACCCAGAACCTGCGCAGCAGCACCAACAACTACGACTGGCGCAGCAAGGTCAACGCCAGCTTGACCTGGGATTACCAGCGCTTTACCACCACCCTGACCGGCATCCGTTACGGCAGCGTGACCAATGGCGCCGGCGACGGGCGCCTGTCGCCCTGGGCCACCTTCAACGCCAGCGCGCGTTATCAGGTCAATGACCAGGCCAGTGTTGGCCTGACCGTCAACAACCTGCTCAACACCTACAAGCATGATGATTCCGCCTGGCCGTATTACCCGGTGGGCAACTACGACCCCTATGGTCGGCAAGTCTGGCTGGACGTGAGTTACCACTTCGGCAAGTGAGGTGTCGCTAACGCATAAGGACATGCGTTAACGGTCTAAACGGCGCTCTATAAAAAAACCGGCATCGACGCACAACCCTGCATACCCAGACAAAGGACAGGGAGCCCTCGACGCATGCTTACGCCAAACCCCACACGTTTTTTACTCAGCCTCGCCGCCACGCTGGTCGCCGGTAGCGCGGCGGCCAGCCCGTTGGACATTCCCGCCGGGTCGCTCGACAAAACGCTGCTGAGTATTTCCCAGCAAAGCGGCAAGCCGATCGCGTTCGAACAACGCCTGGTCAGTGGCCTGAATGCACCGGCGATCAAGGGTGACCTCAGCGTCGGTGAAGCCCTGCAAATCGCCCTGCAGGGCACCGACCTGCAAGACAGCGAAAGCGCCAGCGGCATTGTGCTGAGCGCCGCACCGCGCGAGGCAACTATTGCGCCGGTCACCGCCGGGGTAGAAAGCCCGTCGGTGATCCCGCAATTGCAGCGCATCGAAGTCACCGGCAGCGCGATCCGCCGGGTTGATGCGGAAACCGCCGTGCCGGTGACCATCCTGCGCACCGAAGAGCTGAAAAAACAGGGCGTCACCACCACCGAGCAATTGATCAGCCGTATTTCCGCCAACCAGTCCTCGGTAGGCTCCGGCCGCTCGATCGGTTCCAGCAGCGGGGGTGCGGCCTATGCCGACTTGCGTGGAATCGGCCCGAACAAAACCCTCGTGCTGCTCAACGGCAGGCGCCTGGCCAACAACGCCACCAGTGCAATCAACGGCTCGGGTGTAGACCTTAATACCATCCCGTTTGCCGCCATCGACCGCGTGGAAGTGCTGCGCGACGGCGCGTCGGCGTTGTATGGCACGGACGCCATCGGCGGGGTGATCAACTTCATCACCAAAAAAAGCGTGACCGACGGCCAACTGACCCTGGGCGGCAGCACGCCAACCCGCTCCGGTGGCGGTGAAACCAATAACTTCAGTGGCAGCTGGGGTTTTGGCGACCTGGAAGAAGACCGCTTCAACGTGTTCGGCGTGGTCAGCCACGACAAACAGCAAAGCCTCAAGGCCAAAGACCGCGACTACACCTACAACTACCAGCCGGGCCGCGGCCTGGATTATTCATCGGGCATCGCCTCACCGGCCAACTACAGCCAGGGCGCGAACGCGAGCAACCCGTTGGCGGCGTCCGGCTGTAATGCACCGGGGCTGATTTCCCGCAGCGGCATCTGCCGCCAATCGCTGTGGAGCTACCTGGACCTGGTGCCAGAAACCGAAAACACTTCGTTCTTCGGCAAAGCCAGCGGCAAGTTGGCGGACGAGCATACCGTCAGCCTCGAGTACTTCTGGGCACGCAACCTCAACCGTACCCAGATCGGCCCCGGCTTGCTGCAAGGGCTGCAAGTGCAACCGGGCACGCCGTTCTACCCAGGCAACGGCATCACACCGGGCCCGACCCAGTTTGCCCTCGACCCGACGCAGCCGGTCGATGTGAACTGGCGCGAAAGTGAAGTGGGCCCACGCAAGCATGAAGACGATAACGTCGGCCAGCGCCTGCTGCTGACCTTCGAAGGCACGCTGGCGGGCTGGGACTACAACGTCGGCGCGGCCTACAACCAGAACAAAGTCACCAACACGATCAAAAGCGGTTATGTGGACGACCGTGTGGTTGCCAGCGGCATCAACACCGGCGTGATCAACCCGTTCGGTCCGCAGACGGCGGCCGGCAGTGCGTTGCTCGGCGCCAGCGGGGTAGACGGCGACTACGGCTCTGCCGTCGGCCGTGTCAAAAGCATCGATGGCCGTATCAGCCGCGACATCGGCGACTGGTTCGGCGCAGGCCCGTCGGCCCTGGCGCTGGGCGGTGAATACCGCAAGGAAGACTTCCACCAGGACTTCGCCGACTTTGCCGCCAACGTGCAAAGCCTGGGCGTCGACCCGGCCGCGACGGTGGCGGGGGATCGCACAGTGTCGGCGCAATACGCCGAGGTCAACGTGCCGGTGATCGACAGCCTCGAGCTGTCGGCAGCGCTGCGTCACGACAAATACAGTGACTTTGGCAACACCACCAACCCCAAATACTCGTTCCGCTTCCAGCCGTTCCGCGAACTGGTGGTGCGTGGCGCCTACAGCGAAGGCTTCCGTGCGCCGTCCCTGTATGAACTCTACAACCCCAACTTCACCAGCTTTACCGTGGCCAACTACAACGACCCGCGCCTGTGCGCTGGCGGCTCGCCGAGCAACGGTGGCCTGGCTAACCGCGATTGTGCGCAGCAGTTTTTCAGCCGCAGTGGCGGTAACACCAGCCTGAGCCCCGAAACCGCGCGCAACGTGACCTTGGGCTTTGTCTATCAGCCGATCACCAACTTGTCGGTGGGCCTGGATTTCTGGTGGATCAAGATCGCCAATCAGATCGCCGAGTTCCCGGAGTCGGCGGTCTTCGAACAGCCTGACCTGTACTCGGACCGCATCGTGCGCAAGGCCGATGGCTCCATCGACCACATCGTCACCGGGCTCGCCAACCTGGGCAAGGTCAAGACCAACGGCGTCGACGTCAGCCTCGACTACCGCTTTCCCGAGTCCCGGCTGGGCCAGTTCGGCACCAACCTGCAAGGCACTTACGTGGATCGCTACGTGTACCAGCAGCAGCTCAAGGGCGATTACATCGACAAGGCCGGCGACTTTCGCGGCGGCGATTTTGCCTCGGCCGGCGCCGTCGCCCGCTGGCGTCACAGCCTGACCGGCACCTGGAACAAAGGCCCGCTCGGCGCCTCGCTGACCAACCGCTACACCAGTGGCTACAACGACTACAACCGCGCCTTCCACGACAAGGTCGGTGCCTGGAGCGTGTGGGACCTGGCCGGCACCTACACCTGGCGTGACACCGCGCAGGTCACGGTGGGCGTGCAGAACGTGTTTGACCGCGAACCACCGTTCAGCAACCAGACCTCGACCTTCCAGAGTGGCTACGACCCGCGTTACTCCGACCCGTTTGGCCGCACGTTGTATAGCCGGGTTTCCTACAACTTCTGAGGGTGAAGCACTGCCTCAGGAACAAAGCACGTCAACGGTGGGCGCTGGCTTGCCGGCGATAGCGGTGGATCAGTCGATGAAATACTGACTGACAGGGCCTCATCGCAGGCAAGCCAGCGCCCACATGTGATCTTCAGTGTTTTCAAAAAAGGAGCCGCGTTTGTGATCCTGTGTCGTTTCATCCTGGCAGCGCTGCTGCTGGGGCTTTGGGCGCCGTCACTGCTGGCGCAACCGGTGCATGCATTAACGGTTTACGGCGAAGCCCCCAAGTACCCGGCAAACTTCAAGCACCTGGACTACGTCAACCCGAACGCCCCCAAGGGCGGCAGTTTTCGCCGCTCGTCCATGGAAGGCGGCGCGTTCGATCACCTGATCCCGTATGTCGACAAAGGCACCGGCATCACGCAGATCCAGGGCTGGCTGTACAGCCCGCTGGCGTACCGCTCACAGGATGAGCCCTACACCGTGTATGGATTGGTGGCGCAGACCCTGGAGCTGGCCGACGACCATTCGTGGATACGTTTCTACCTCAACCCCAAGGCGCGTTTTGCCGATGGCACGCCCATCACCGCCCAAGACGTGGCCTACACCTTCAAGCTGTTCACCACCCAGGGCAGCCTCGCGTACCGCCAAACCTTTGCCGACGTGGATGAGGTGCAGGTGGAATCACCGACCCAGGTGCGCTTCACCTTCAAAAGCGCCGACAACCGCACCTTGCCGCTGGATATCGCCTCGTTGCCGGTGCTGCCGGAGCATTGGTGGCGCGGGCGTAACTTTGCCAACGGCGGCGGCTTTGAACCGCCGCTGGGCAGCGGCCCGTACCGCATCAGCGCAGTGGACAACGGCCGCAGCGTTACCTTCGAGCGGGTCAAGGACTGGTGGGGGCAAGACCTGCCAGTGGCCCAAGGGCAGTACAACTTCGACAGCCTGCGCCTGGAATTTTTCGCCGACACCGACGTGTCGCGCCAGATCCTGCAAGCCCAGGGCTATGACTTCAACCGCGAGTTTTCTGCCACCAGTTACTCGGTGGGCTACGACGGTGAAGCCCTGCGCGACGGGCGACTGCAACGCGAACAGCTGGCCCCGAATGCGGTGCAGGGCACCCAGGGGTTTGTGTTCAACCTGCAAAAACCGCAGTTCCAAGACCGCCGCGTGCGTGAGGCGCTGAGCTTGCTGTGGGATTTCGACTGGAGCAACCGCCAGATCATGCACAGCATGTACCTGCGCCAGCGCAGCTTTTTTTCGCGCAGCCCGCTGGCGGCCAGTGAGCTGCCCGACGCCCAGGAGCGGGCGATCCTCGAACCCTGGCGCGGCCAGGTGCCGGATGCGGTGTTCGATGCGGTGTATCAACCGCCGCACACCGACGGCAGCGGCCGCATTCGGCCCCAGCAGGCGCAAGCCTTGAAGTTGCTTGAGGCGGCGGGCTGGACACCCAAGGGCGACCAACTGGTGAATGCCGAAGGCACGCCGTTGCAATTCACCTTCCTCAACAGCCAGAAAGGTTTCGAGCGTTTGCTGCTGCCGTACAAACGCAACCTGGCGCAGATCGGCATCGGCTTCAACATTCGCATGATCGACTCGGCCCAGTACACCAACCGCGTGCGCGCCCGGGACTACGACATGATTGTTGTGGGCTACCCGGTCAGCCCATCGCCGGGCCGCGAATTGATCAACTATTTTGGCTCCGAAAGCGCCGACGACCCGGGCTCCAACAATTACATGGCGCTGCGCAGCCCCGCAGTAGACGCATTGATCGATGGCCTGGTGCGCGCCAACGACCGTCCGAGCATGGTGCGCTACGCCCACGCGCTCGATCGTGTTTTGCAGTGGGGCTTCTATTGGATTCCCAACTACTATCCGCCAGGCTCGTCGTCGCTGTGGTGGAACCGTTTCGGCCGCCCGCGCACGGCGCCGCTCAATGAGGTGGGCATCGACACCTGGTGGGAGCTGAGCCCGACGCCGCTGACCACCGCGCAAATGCGTGAACTGACCGAGGTGAGCCAACATGCTGGCCTATAGCGCGCGCCGTTTGTTGCTGATCGTGCCGACCCTGCTGTGCATTTTGCTGGTGAATTTTTTTATCGTGCAGGCCGCACCCGGTGGTCCGGTGGAGCAAGCCATCGCGCGCCTGCAAGGCATCGGCACCCAGGCCTCCGCGGCGGGCACCCGCGTGGAAACGGGCAGCACTGAATCACGCACCACCCGTGGCCTGGACCCGGCGCTGGTGGCCGATATCGAGCGCCAATACGGCTTTGACAAACCCTTGGGCGCACGCCTGTGGCTGATGCTCAGCAGCTACGCGCGACTGGATTTCGGCGACAGCTTCTTTCGTGGCGCCAAGGTCACCGACCTGATCCTGCAAAAACTGCCGGTGACCTTGTCGCTGGGCTTTTGGGCCACGCTGATCAGTTACCTGGTGTCGATCCCGCTGGGCATTCGCAAGGCCGTGCGCCATGGCAGCCGCTTTGATGTGTGGAGCAGCGCGGCGGTGATCATCGGCCATGCCATGCCGGCGTTTCTGTTTGCGTTGCTGCTGATCGTGGTGTTCGGCGGCGGCAGCTTGTTGAACTGGTTTCCAGTGCGCGGGCTGGTCTCGGAAAACTTCGCCGAGCTGTCCTGGGCGGGCAAGGTGGTCGACTACTTCTGGCACCTGGTACTGCCGGTGTCGGCGCTGGTGATCGGCGGCTTTGCCACCCTGACCATCCTCACCAAAAACAGCTTTCTCGATGAAATCAGCCGCCAGTACGTGGTGACCGCACGGGCCAAGGGCTTCAGCGAAAAGCAGGTGTTGTACAAGCACGTGTTTCGTAACGCCATGCTGTTGATCGTGGTCGGGCTGCCCCAGGCGCTTACGGCCATGCTGTTCGGTGGCTCGCTGCTGATTGAAGTGATTTTCTCCCTCGACGGCCTCGGCCGCTTGAGCTACGAAGCGGCGGTGGCGCGGGATTATCCCGTGGTGTTCGGCACGCTGTTTATCTTCACCTTGGTGGGGCTGGTGATCAAATTGCTCGGTGATGTGTGTTACCGGCTGCTGGACCCGCGTCTGGATTTTTCTGCGAGGGCGCATTGATGCAGGCTTTTTCCCCGACCACACGCCGCCGCTGGCTGCACTTCAAACGTAATCGCCGGGGCTGGTGGTCGCTGTGGCTGTTTGTGGCGTTGTTTGTTGCCTGCCTGGGCGGTGAGCTGTTGGCCAATGACAAGCCCTTGCTGGTGGCCTACCAGGGCGCTTTGTATTTTCCGGCATTGGAGCGCTATACCGAGCAGGACTTCGGCGGCACGCTGCCGTTTCAACCGGACTACCGCGACCCTTACGTGCGCGAGCTGATCGAAGGGCAGGGCGGCTGGATGCTGTTCGCGCCGGTGCCGTTCAGCTACGACACGGTCAATTACGACCTCACCGCGCCATCGCCCACGCCGCCCAGCGCGCAGAACTGGCTGGGCACCGATGACCAGGCGCGGGATGTGCTGGCACGGGTGATTTTCGGCACCCGCGTGTCGCTGTTGTTTGCGTTGGCATTGACCGTGGTGAGCGCCTTGATCGGTGTCGCCGCCGGCGCACTGCAAGGCTATTACGCCGGCTGGGTCGACCTGTTGGGGCAGCGCTTGATCGAGATTTGGTCCGGGCTGCCGGTGCTGTATTTGCTGATCATCCTGTCCGGGTTTGTCGAGCCGAGCTTCTGGTGGTTGCTGGGGATCATGGCGCTGTTTTCCTGGCTGACCCTGGTAGACGTGGTGCGCGCTGAGTTCCTGCGCGGGCGCAACCTGGAATACGTGAAGGCCGCACGCGCCCTCGGTGTGGGCGATTTTGCGGTGATGCTGCGGCACATCCTGCCCAATGCCGTGACGGCGACTTTGACCTACCTGCCGTTCATCCTCACCGGCGCGATATCCACGCTCACTGCGCTGGATTTTCTCGGCTTCGGCATGCCCACCGGCAGCGCCTCGCTGGGTGAGTTGATCGGGCAGGGCAAAAACAACCTGCAAGCCCCATGGCTGGCGCTGACGGCATTTTTTGCGCTGGCGCTGATCCTGTCCCTGTTGGTGTTTATCGGCGAAGCCTGCCGCGATGCCTTTGACCCTCGATCCTGATAAGCGAGCCGTGCCGTGACTGATGCGTTGATTGAAATCCGAAACCTGCAGGTGGCGTTCGAGGGGCACAAGGCGGTGCGCGGTATTGACCTGGATATTCGCGCCGGCGAATGCCTGGCGCTGGTGGGCGAGTCGGGCTCCGGCAAGTCGGTGACCGCGCATTCGATCCTGCAATTGCTGCCCGCGCACACCACGCGCACCCAGGGCAGCATTCGCTACCTGGGCGAAGAGCTGCTCGGCGCGCCGCCTGCGCGCCTGCGCCAGATTCGTGGCGACCGCATCGCCATGATCTTTCAAGAGCCGATGACCTCGCTCAACCCGCTGTACAGCATCGAGCGACAACTGTCCGAAACCCTGCTGCTGCACAAAGGCCTGGGCGGTGCGGCCGCACGCGCGCGCGTCTTGGAATTGCTCGAACTGGTGGGCATCCAGCAGCCGCGCCAGCGCCTGAATGCCTACCCGCATCAACTCTCCGGCGGCCAGCGTCAACGGGTGATGATTGCCATGGCGCTGGCGTGTGAGCCGCTGCTGTTGATCGCCGATGAGCCTACCACCGCGCTGGACGTGACCGTGCAGCGGCGCATTCTCACGCTGCTCAAAGACCTGCAACACCGCCTGGGCATGGCGCTGTTGCTGATCAGCCACGACCTCAACGTGGTGCGCAGCATTGCCCAGCGCGTGGCGGTAATGCGCGCGGGGCAGATCGTCGAACAGGCCGAGTGCCAGACCCTGTTTGCTGCACCGCAGCACGCCTACACTCGCCAGTTGCTGGAAGCCGAGCCGGACGGGCGTGCGCTCGAACGCGCGCCGGCCGGCAACCTGCTGGAAGTGGACGGCCTGAGAGTCTGGTTCGCCCAAGGCGGCCTGCTGCGGCGTAAGCCGCCGATCAAGGCGGTGGACGGCATCGACCTGCGTTTGCAGCGCGGCAAAACTCTGGGCATTGTCGGCGAGTCCGGCTCGGGCAAGTCCACGCTGGGCCAGGCGATCCTGCGCCTGGTGGACGCCCAGGGCAGTATCCGCTTTGAGGGCCAGGCCCTCGACGCCCTTAAAGGCAAGGCGCTGCGCCCATGGCGGCGCAAGCTGCAAGTGGTGTTCCAGGACCCGTTTGGCAGCCTCAGCCCACGCATGAGCGTGCAGCAAATCATTGAAGAAGGCCTGCGCGTGCACACCGACCTCACTGCCGCCCAGCGTGAAGCCGACGTCATCAGCGCACTGCGCGACGTCGGCCTCGACCCCGACACCCGCCACCGTTTCCCCCACGAGTTTTCCGGCGGGCAACGCCAACGCATCGCCATCGCTCGCGCGCTGGTGATCAAACCCGACCTGATTCTGCTCGACGAACCCACCTCGGCGCTGGACCGCACCGTACAAAAACAAGTGGTGAGCCTGTTGCGTCGGTTGCAGGAGGAGCACGGCCTGACTTACCTGTTTATCAGCCATGACCTGGCCGTGGTACGCGCGTTGGCGCACGACTTGATGGTGGTCAAGGACGGCGTGGTGGTGGAGGCGGGGAGTACGCAGCAGCTGTTTGAGGCGCCGCAGCATGCGTATACGCGGGATTTGCTGGTGGCCTCGGCATTGCGGCCACTGGAATGATCAGTTCCCACAGCGCTCGGCAGGCAACAAAGATCAACTGTGGGAGCTGGCTTGCCTGCGATGACGGTGTGTCAGCGTAAGCCTATGCCACTTATCCACCGCTATCGCAGCATAGAGTGGGCTGTTGTGGCGAGCAGGCGTGCCCTGCGTTGGGCTGCGAAGCGGCCCCAAATCCAGACGCTGAGTTCTTTCAGGAAAATTGCAGTGCCTTTACTGGGGCTGCTTCGCAGCCCAACGCAGAACAAGCCTGCTCGCCACAGGAGAAATTGGCTGCCTTCAAAAGTTGTGTAGATACCCATAGCTATCGCAGGCAAGCCAGCTCCCACAATCACTGTGGGAGCTGGCTTGCCTGCGAAGGCATCAACACGGGCGACCTGCCGAGCCGAAAGACCTGAATCGCTGCAGTATCAGGCCAGGCGTGCCCGCCAATCACCGCCATGCTGGAGGTTGCAGGCTTCTTCGCAATCAAAGCGCACGCAGCGCTCGATTTTCACGGGGGCCACCTCGGCGTCGTGCAATGCCGCAGCCGTCAGTTCGCGCATACGTTTGTCCGCGCCGTTTGCCAGGGCCTGCTCCTTGTTGGCCCGCGTATCGAACACCCAAATCACCCGGAGGCTTTGCGGGAACGCGGCGTAATCAACCGTGTGAGTCAGCCACTCGAAGCCCGGGATTTCAGCCTTGGCGGTTTCGCAGGCTTCGGTCAGCGTGGCGACCAGGCGGCGTTCGAGGCGGGCGGTGTCGCGTTTGGTTAGGGGCATCAAAGGTCCTGAGATTCAAAAAAAGTCATCACATCATCCGGCCCGTATTCACGGGTTAGCCAGGTGCTTCCATCGGTTCGAAGTGAAACGCCTTAGACCTGAATGTCACACCACGCTTCAACGGCGTGCAGCCGCAAGGTCAGCCCCGATGCGAAGCACACGACCACGTGATGGTCGGCGGGGAAGGTGTCGCAGAGGTAGAACGTTTCTGCCTCGGCGTCGGCCGCCACAATGCCGATGGCGTGAAGCACTGTGTCGTCCTCAATCGGGCTGTCATGGCGCCCTTCGGCCGAAAAATAACTCACGCCATGGAAGGTGATGGTGATTTCCCGTGGCTCTTCGGGCGGCACCCAGTCCTCGGTTCGTCGCGTAAACCTGAGCGACAGCGTGCGCTCAGACAGCGCGTAATGGATGTTGCTGGCGACATAGAAATTGTGCAGGTCACAGGCGCGTCCTTCGACCTCAACCTCTATATGCCCGAGTACAAAACCGTGGAATTTCATCGCGCCTGCCTATCGTTGCTGAAAGGCGACCTTGAGCCCCAGCCCCATAAACAGCGTGCCGATGATTTTGCCTTCCCAGCGACGCAACTTTGACAGCCCCTTGATCCCGCGACTCAACGGGCGAATCGAGATCGCCAGCAAGCTCGTATAAATCGCGCTGAGCACCGAAAAAATCAAACCCAGCACCGCAAACTGCACCAGCGACGAGCCGGATTCTGGATGAACAAATTGCGGCAAAAAGGCCAGAAAAAAGATCGCGGTTTTCGGGTTCAGCACCTCGGCCCCGATCGCCTGGAAAAACGCCTGGCGCGGCGTCACCGCCGGTAACTCAAGGCGCGCATGCGTGCCGGTTTTAGCCATGAAGGCCCGCACGCCCAGGTAGATCAGATACGCCGCACCGGCCCACTTCACTGCATTAAACGCCGCCGCCGAAGTCATCAAAATCGCCGACAGGCCCAGTGCCGCGCACAGTGTGTGAATCAAATCGCCGCAAGCCACCCCCAGCCCGGTGGCGATGCCCACCTTGCGCCCGCCTTGAATCGTGCGCGTGAGCACCAACAGCACCGAAGGGCCGGGGATCAGGAAAAGACCGATCACCACGGCGACGTAGGTGACGAGGGAGGCGAGTTCAAACATGGCGGCGATCTCTGAGTCAGGCACGGCCTACAGTAATCCTCATGTAGAGGGGTAATGCAACGCCGCTCAAGCAAACGCCGCCTGCATAAATGCCTGCAAGCCTTTTTCTTCCAGAATCTCGATGGAGAAATGCCCAAATCGCTTGGGCAACCAAATGATGCGCGTGCCGGATGGCGACTGCAGATCCTCCAGGGCCAATGGCCGGCCGTTCTCATCCTCCGGTTGCACGCCCTTGGCGACCAACTCGGCATAGGCCACCTCGATGTCCGGCGTGGTGTAGCAGTGCCGGTAAATCATCCCTTCGCCGTGTGCGTCCAACAGCTCGCGCAAGTTACCCGCCAGCGGCTGCACCAGCATGAAACGCTCCTGGCCCATCAGCACAACCGCATACCGCACATGAAAGCCGCCGCGATTCCAGACTTGAGTGGTGGAGAGGTTGGCGTTGAAAATGTTGGCGTAATACGCGCACGCCTGTTCGAGGTCCTCGACCAATACATCGACGTGGCTGAATGTCAGCTCCATTGCATGCCCTCTGGCGGATGTGGGTTCAGGCGACACTAGTCGATTTACAACTGTTTACGTATTCAAAGAAACCTTCGTTATAGGCTTTCAACAGCCCGACCCACTGTTCGCTGAGCCTGCCGCCATGCAACTGCCTGCCATCGCTGTCACGTTTTTTGCCCTCGCCACCTTGCAGTCACCATGGGCGCAAGGCGCGACGCCCATCACCCATGTCGCCCTCTACCGTGGCCCGGCGGGGTGTGATGACTGTTCCGAGAACGTCAAAAACGCCTTGCTACGGCTCAGCCCGAACTACCAGATCGACTTTGTCGGCGCGGACGAAGCCATCGACATCACCCCGCAAAACCTTGCGCGTTACGACCTCTATGTTCAGCCGGGCGGCGGGCAAGATATTCCCGCTGCGCTCGACAGCTTTGGTGACGCACGCGTGGACGCCATTCGTGAATACGTGGCCAAGGGCGGGCGCTACCTGGGGTTATGCATGGGCGCTTATCTGGCGGACAACAGCAACTTTGGGTTGATACCGCAGGACTTGGACTCCGAAGCCGGGCGGCCAGGGTTTGAAGTGCGCGGGATTGAAGATGCGGCGGTGCGGGTGGTGTGGGATGGCAAGCTGGACAGTGTGTTCTATCAGGACGGGCCGTATTTTCCCGAGGTTGATGGCCACGCGCCGTATACGGTGATTGCGACTTATCGCAATGGGGATGTGGCGGCGGCGCGGTATCGGTATGAGAAGGGCGTGGTGGTGCTGAGCGGGCCGCATCCGGAGGCGGGGAAGGCGTGGTTTGAGAATGCGGGGATTGCGGTGAGTGAGATGCCGCGGGGGGAGTTGTTTGGGGTGTTGGTGGGGAGGGTGGGGAAATGATGTATTTATTTACGTTTGTTCGGTAGCGGGTTATTGGAAAGGGCAGTTTTCGGCCAATAACGGACATTCAAAAGGTATATGAAAAAAGTGCCTTTTCACAAGGCAGCATACGTGTATCTAAAAAACTAGTAAAAAATGGAAGCAGATTAATTTCCTTGAAAGTAAGTCCGCCCCCATTTTCTGTGCTAGAGATTGGCTGCGCTATTGAGTTAGGGCTCATTTATAGCTATATGTGTCATCGAGGCGAACCTTGTGAATAACTATTTTTCTTCTCGATTTTGTAAGCTGTTCAAATGAAAGCTGTATGGCATTGTGGGCTTGGATGCTGCCTTGTCGTGCATCAGTCATAAGCCATGACTCAATTATGGGTAGATCCTTTTGATTTCCTGCTCCTTTTTTTAGGGTGTCTAGTAGGTCCCAATATTGATTTGAATAGTTTTGAATATTTTTTAATGCTCTTCTGATGTCGAAAGCTATCAAATTAAGTTGGGGGATTTTTGTCGTAAGTTCTTTAAGGATGTATTCTAGATCGCTAATATCGTCATCATTAATTGAAATCCCTAGTGCTAAATGGCTAGAGAGACTGGGTTGAATGCTGAGTTTTCGAAGCACACTTCGAAGTCGACGGCAGTAAAATATCATCAGCTCTGCAGCTTCTTGTTTTCGGCGTGACTCTTCAGAGATTTTTAAACCCCATTGAATAGCACCACTTGAAACTACTCCGATAATTGCTGCAGTTGCTCCAACCAATGCTCCCTGTACTGCTGGCTCCATTAATATTACTCCTTTTTGATTTGTATGTGCTGAGAAAAAGCGGCGGTCCGCTTTCGCGATATATGAAAATTGCATAAATCGGGTGAGGTCACGATTTAAGCAATCGCCCAAACGTGGTCTGACCCCGATTACATTCATTTGATGGTGATAACAAAATCCATTGTAGTCATGCTGGCAAGGTTGCTATCAATATAGTCACAAAGCAAGCCTGTCACCAGTTTTCTAGATACACCCTTGATGTCCTGATTTTTTCTGTGTTCCAAACCTATGCCTGCGAATCGGAACAGCTGTTCTGAGCTTGCGTCAGTGAAGCCACTATTGTTCCGGTAAAAGGGGCAGATTTATTTTCAGGAAAAAATCTGTCCCTTTACCTCTTACTTGCGGCCCTCAATCATTTAGCAAGCTCACGAACAAAGCGTGCGCATCCCTCGGGGTCGGGAGTTGGCCATTTGACCGTGATTGATAGTTCATCAACGGGTATCTCAATGATTGCCAGTGCCTCAGTCCGCCGTTTATATGAAATCGAGGTCAGATCACCATTGGTTTAAACGTGGGCTGACCCTGAGGAATCTACCAAAAGTGCGGTCAGGTAGGGTGCAGTTGTCCACTACAGCGTCGGTAACCGGTCCAGCGCGCAAGTGCGCTCTATTTTCGGCTCGTCGGCCGTGGGCACGCGCACGCCCGAATCGACATTGAATATGTCGATGTAACAACGGCTCAGCGAGCCCGGGACGTCGACAATCCCTCCCTTTATCACATAGCGTGCGCCCGGCGAAAATTCGCTGACAAACGCTACGCTGCACGAGCGATGGGCATTGGCCACGCCGCGCATTTCCAAGTGCAGCGGCTTGCCGGCTTCAATTGGGAAAAATCCCTCCGGCGTCGAGACATTCTTATAAACGGAAACCAACTGCTTCCCCATCCCTGACTCAGTCGCCACGGTTCTGCCGTATTTGCAGCCGATGGCAGGCGCCTCGACCAGAGTCACGCCGTTTCGATAATTTTCCATAGAGACCAATTCGCTGCGGATCAGCGCCTGGGGCGCCCCCGCCGGCACAAGGTATTTCGGCGGTGGGGCGCAGCCTACAAGTAGCAGAACTGAGCACAGGTAGAGAGGCTTCATAATTTCCTTATTAATGGAGGTAGAGGCGGCACTAACAGGCCTGATCAATCACAGTGAGTCAAGCAATAAGTGAGAAGGATTGGCCGCTCACCAGGTTGAATTAAAGATAGGGTCAGACCACATTTAGATAATGGTGGTCTGACCCTATTGTTTCTCCTAAAGATCATACCCAGCATCAAATGCTTATAGACGAAGGTCTATACAAACCTTCTGAGCTTAAAGAGGCCGGCGGGAAAAATACTCTGTTTTCGGCTATATCAAAAAAAATCAACTTGCGTTTCCAAGAGATCTTTTTGAGATATGATCAAATTTGCGCGCATGATGGAAGTGTTAGTTTGTTCATTATGTCTGATGGCGCTTATCACCCGTGGGAGTTGAGGCCTCGCTTTTTGGAAAGTACTCTGGAAGATCCAAGCCGGTTCGCAGCAAACCTACGTAGACGTATTGTACGGCTGGTGCCCACGGATGATTGTTCGCTTGTGGCTGTTAAATTGACAGTAAAACCACAGCTTGAACTTTTCGATTAGATTTTCACGTTAAATCTGGCTGCATTAAGTGCAAGCTTAAATGTAGCCAGCTTATTTCTCTTTGAAATGCAATAACTATAGATCTAAGCATCCGGTTGCCTATAGCCGTTCATTACTTCAGCCCTAATGTGATGACGCAAACTTGAACGGATGACGCCTTGCCCACTAAGTGCCGAAGCACCGGGGCAGAAAATTTCGTCCTGAGTAATTAGATATTCTACAAACATTCCTGCCAAATGTGCCCAGTCACCCGCATCCAGCTTTTTTGAATTTAGTAAATTTCGTATTTTAAATAGCGCGTCACATGATCGGATTGGCGTTGATAGTCCAACATGCTCAACATAGGTGGCATCATCTGATGCAAGCTCTATGTGGATTAATCCAGATGGGGTGATTTTTACCCGTGTATTATCCTCAAGAGTTTCCATGGTCGGGTCGTATGCTTCGATTAATCTATAGGAAAAAAGAGCGTCCAAATGCCTGCGTGTAATTTTTCGGGCCAAACCAATGGGCTCCAAGTAATCCATCAAAAGATTAACTTCAAGATACTTGGATTCAATGTCGTCAGTGACTGCACTCTTATTCTTCAACACCTGCATGATCGAGAGTCTAGCTAACGGCGAAGAAATATGATCGGCATGAATGGCGTACATGTTGAGTATGAAGGCACTGTCCTCTTGAGAGAAACAGGTGTAATCACCAAGATAAATCGCTTTTTTTATTTTTGAAGTTGGAATGCGTAGCCTGTGCCCCTGGGACATATAAGTTTTTATCAGGTCTTCGATTGCGATATGAGGGGAGACAAGCGTTTTTCTCGTGAGTTCAAGGCTTCGCCTGATATCGTAATTACACAGCGAGCTAATCAGTCGAGATATATATTCGGTTTCTATAAAAATGGTTTCAATGCAAGCAACGAAGGCTTTTAAGTCTTGCAGGCCAACCCTGATACCTTTCGTCAGGAAATAGCGAGTTGCTTGGCCGGCATCATTGTCGTCAAGTTTTGTTTGTACAAAGGCAGCGCGCTTTTGAAGTATTTCCTTTGTTGAGGGTGTTGGCAAATAAAATGCCTTATAGTTATATGATTGAAATGGTCCATGCTTAGAAAGCTGCCAAATAGTTCTATCGGTGACTGGACATATGACAAAAGACTTTTTGATGGATCTAAATATAGCTTGTGCGTATTGAAAAACCGCTTCTTGAAACTCTCTTGAAAAGTGATCTGCATTATCAAACACCAAGCATGGCATCATCTGTCGGGCTCCTACGCAATGCCATAGCAAATTACTTAAATACAAGTCCAGTTGTTCAAGTCGCTGTTTGTTAATATGCTTGCCAAAATCTATCTTAAATTGTGATTTGTTGGTAATGTATAACTCCTTCATCTCGCCAGTAGACCAGCGCTTATACTCGCGCCAGTACACACCCCGTAAATCGTCGTACTCTGGCTCATTCGGAAATAATGCCCGCTCACAAATCGAAGCTAGCCGAGCGTCTAACCAGGCAGTAATGCCTTCAATGCTACCAGGCGAATCCCGCAAATCAATTTTTAGAACCAGGCATTTGGATCTGAGTTCATCATTTAAGGTAACTTTGAAAAAACGATCAATGTAAGTGGATTTTCCAGCCCCCTTATTTCCAATAATTAAGGCGAATTCGCCGCGCTCGCTTGCTACAGCGTCGCGTATATCTGCCTCGAGCCCATAATGTGGGTTCGAGTCGACGTAAGAGATACTATCCACAATGTTCTTTGCAATTTTTTCAAGATGGATGTCTGTTTCTCTGCTTTCTTTGCTTTCGACAAAGCAATTGATGAGCATGTCAGGATCATGATCGCCAGACATTGAGCTAAAAAAACTCGAAAATACTTTGTCGATATCTCTGGCTAAGTCAGTTTTTCTCATCATTGATGATTGAGAGTCTATCTTCGCTGACTGAAGAAGTTCCGATTGCGTTACAGATATACCTT
The DNA here is from genome assembly GCF_059862645.1 of Pseudomonas sp. MF08831. Lineage (NCBI taxonomy): Bacteria > Pseudomonadati > Pseudomonadota > Gammaproteobacteria > Pseudomonadales > Pseudomonadaceae > Pseudomonas > Pseudomonas sp. MF08831. The sequence goes on from NZ_JCBCUX010000008.1 coordinate 182,268, forward strand.
CACTTTCATGGAGGTAATATTTGTATAAATCTTGCGTTACACCTTCTATAGAGAAAAGCTCATAAAATTCGGAAAAATCATCTTCTATTGACTTCAGATTAGGAAACGTCGCCACTTTGTAATCTTTTTTAGGTCTGCCGTCACCTCTTATCGGCCAATGACCTATCCATTCATATCCGTTAGTTAGTGCGCAAAATTGTACGCCAACGTCTAAGCAATACATCTCAGCTTGCCTTAAGGTTGACTGGGCATTCTTCGCCGCAGGTCCGTCGTATTTATAGTACGCACGCTTTTCTTGTTTCGTTGTAACAAGAGAGATTTCGCTTCGTTTTGCTTCGACAACAAAACGATTTCGATCCCCATACTGCAGTAAATAATCGATCCGCCCTTCATCTAGATGAGGCTCAGTTTTAAAAGACTCTCTAGGCCAGCCAAGCACCTCCATCAAAAACCTATCGATTAATTGAAACCGCGCATCCTGCTCTGTGATGATCGAGTCAGCATTAGCTTCAGCATATCTTTTAATCTCTAAAAACGCTCTGAATGCTTTATCTGTATTCATAGGGGGCGTTCCTTTGCGGTGATCTATGTTGTTCACTTAGCGGCCAACACTCAGTCAAGACCTAATCAGCTCAAATGTCCATGTGCGCATTAACGCGCGGGAGCGCAAAAATCGATATAAATCGAAGGCGTCTGCCATCAACTAGAGAAAGCTCTGGTCGCTGCAACGACTCAGGAGGTGGGAGGACGGGCGCATTCCTCTTCTTCGAGTTCGACGTTCAGCTATGTTCCCTCTAGGTCACGTCAGCCTCCGTTCGTTTTTGGCCGGAAGCTGACCTGTCATCAGCGTCCGCTTTTGGCCGAAAGCAGCCCCTTTCCCCGCTAACCGGTCTACCATGGCATCCCCCGGCAGTGGTCCATGCGCTCCCGATCATTTTTTTATCAAGGTATCGCCATGTCCATCGACCAAATCTCCCTCCCAAAAGGCGTTGGCCCTCACGCCATCAAGCTGCTCGACGCCATCACCGGCGCTTCCACGCACGAAGAACTCAACCGCGCTGGCGGCAAGGCTGAAGGGTTTGTGTTGGGGCTGGAAGCCACCAAAGCCATCAAAAGCCAGATCGCCGAGTCGTTGTATGTGGCTTATGACGATGCGGCGAGTAACCGCGCGGGTGAGTTGAAGGGTTAAGAACCGGCAATGCAGGACGTTGCGCGCGCAGGTCGGTAAACTGGGCGCCTTTTTATTTCTCAGGATGAGGCTGTCATGTTCAAAGTTGCTCTCGCGTCACTGCTGCTGGCGTGTGCCTTCGGCGCTCAAGCGGATACGACTGTTGATGTGTCAAAGATTTACGGCAACATCAAGTTTGTCAGTAGCTTCCCGGACTATAAGGTCAAGGTGGTAAACAGTTTCCCTGACCTTAAGGTAAAACAGGTGAGCAGTTTTCCCGATTCGGCCGGCAAGTGGAAAACAGTCGAGAGTTTCCCCGACTACAAGATCCAGATTGTTGACTCCTTTCCAGACTTCACCATTCAGTACGTTGATTCGTTCCCTGGGGTTAATTGAAGGCAGCGCCCTCAGCGGCGCTGCCGTGGGCTGTGGGTCAGCCAGGGCAAGGCGCTTCGCGGTCGAGCAATTTGGCCGTGAGCAGCACGCCCAGTTCGCTCAGTTGGTGGATGGCCAGGGCGATGTCGCGGTGTTTGCCGCACAGGTCTTCGGACAGGTCGAGCAGCAGGGTGCTGACGCTGGTGAAGGTTTCGTAGCTGTTGGTGATGAGGGTTTCGGTGCTGGCGTCGGGGACGACGGTGAAGAGGGTGGTTGAGTCTGCTTTTAGCATGTTTGAATTCCTGTTTAGAGCCATCACCCTTTAGCTACTAAACATAAGGGTGGCGGCTGTACGCAGGTTAGTAGACCGGGGAATCCAAACGAAGCCGGCGCACCCTAAGGTGCCCTGCGCACAGCCGCCATCAAATACAGACAAAATGTCTGACTGATGAAGCTTGTGCACACTGTTTGGATAAACCCTCAGGCTACTAAACCCGATCACTGAACATTCAGCGACCGAGCCACCTTAGAGACGGCCACCCCAGCGCACAAGCCGGCGGATTCTGACGCACGCGTAGGCAATGGGGCAAGGTGCTGCGGGCCGTTCGCAATTCCCCAGGCAGAGGAAACTCCCTTGTGGCGAGCACAGGCTTGCCCTGCGTTGGGGTGCGAAGCGGCCCTAAAACCGGCGACCGAGTCTTACTGTTGGATCGCGGTGGCTGGGTTGGGAGCGCTGCGCACTCCAACGCAGGGCAAGCCTGCTCGCCACAAGAAGTCTTCAAGCCACAACAAGTCTTCAAGCCACAACAGGCCTTCAGCCACAGCAAGTCTTCAATCCACAACAGGTCTTCAAGCCACAACAGGCCTTCAGCCACAGCAAGTCTTCAATCCACAACAGGTCTTCAAGCCACAACAGGCCTTCAGCCACAACAAGTCTTCAAGCCACAACAGGCCTTCAGCCACAGCAAGTCTTCAATCCACAACAGACTTTCAAGCCACAAGAAGTCTTCAAGCCACAAAAGGCCTTCAACCCACAACAAGCCTGCTTGCCACCACCATGCCGGGTTAGAACGCCTGGTTCACCCCAACCCCACGCATGACCGAAAACCGTGGGTCGATCAGCTTCAGCGTTTGCTCGCCCTTCAGGCGCCCGACTACCACGTGGTAGGTCTTTGGCGCTTCGGAGAGGTTTTCCGGGTTGCGGGCCAGTTTTTCAATCGCCGGGGTGTTGGCCCAGTCGGCGATGGTTTTCTGACGGATGTCGACGGTTACCACCCAGGATTTGTCCACGGCGGCGCCCATGGGGTTGGTGTTGGCGGCAATGTTCTGGACCTTGGCGATTTCATAGCCCTGGGCGTAGCAGAACCCGGATTCCTGCTGCACGTAGGCGGCGCGGCCGGCGTCGGTGAGGGTGTAGGTTTTGTCGCTTTTGGCCAGCAGGCCGGCGTTGGTCAGCGCATCGAAGGCCGGCTGGTTGGCGCTGGAGGTGCCGCTCATGACGCTGTCACTCAAGGTCACCGGGAAGCTGTTGAACATCGCCGCCTTTACGCAGGAAGCCCCTTCCAGCCTGGGTTGCAGCGCGGCTTGAATGTCGGCGTCCGATGGGCTGTCGCTGCACGCGGTGAGCAGCAACGCGGCGGCGGTGATGAGGGCCATTTCTCTGATTCGCATCGTTTTATCCTTGACGATTGGTAGCGGGCGGGCAAAGTGTATAGAAATATGGCTGTCACGAAACCCTCCCGCCAGTCGTGTAGGGTCGGTGGCTTGAGCCGCACTGAACAGCCAAGGATTAACCATGACATTGACCGTCAACACCCTGCTCGAACTGGCCATGGCCAACCCCATCAACGCCCAGATTACCGCGCGCCTGCCCGACCTCGGTGTGGAGCAGTGCATGCTCACGGCGGGCTGCCTGTTCCAGGCCGTATGGAACCATCAGTCAAACTTGCCTGCGGCTCAGGGCGTAAAGGACTACGACGTCTTTTACTTCGACACGGATCTGTCCTACGAAGCTGAGGACAAAGTGATCCGCGCCGCCGAACGTTTATTTGAGGATTTGGGCGTTAACGTCGAGGTCAAGAACCAGGCGCGGGTGCACCTGTGGTACGGCGAGCGCTTTGGGCGGCCTTACCCACAGCTGCACTCGGCTAAACAGGGCGTGGACCGCTACCTGGTGGCCGGTACGTGCATCGGGCTGGAGATCGACACGGGCGAAGTGTATGCGCCCTATGGCTTAGCGGATGTGGAGCAGGGCGTGTTGCGCATCAACCCGCTGCACCCGGAGCCTGAGTTGTTCGCCGCCAAGGCCCGCAGTTATCAAGCGCGCTGGCCTTGGCTGAAGATCGTTGCGCCGGATGATTTGTGAACTTTTACCGACTCCCCATACGTCCTATCTTCAAATGAACCCTGAGAGTGGATAGCCCATGATCTTCCTGATTTTCCTCATCGCCTGCGGCGCGGCCGCCAGTACCGGTGTTATTTTCAAGCCCGGCCAGTGGTACGAAAGCCTGGTAAAACCCAGCTTCACCCCACCCAATTGGTTGTTTCCGGTGGCCTGGACGGTCATCTACCTGCTGCTCGCGTGGGCGGGCTATCGCCTGACGATGATCCCCGGCAGCCAATTGGCCCTGGGCTTGTGGGCGGCGCAGATTGCGCTGAACACGCTGTGGACGCCGGTGTTTTTCGGCGCGCATAACCTCTTCGCCGGGATGGTGGTGATTGTGCTGCTGTGGCTGGTGGTGGCGGCGTTGGTGGTGATGGCGTTGCGGTTGGACTTGATCACCGGGTTGATTCTGTTCCCCTACCTGGCGTGGCTGAGCGTGGCGGCGGCGTTGAATTTCTCGATTTTGCGGAACAATCGCTGATGGCCTACACACCCTGGCCTGCCAGCGAGCCTGAGCTGGCGCAGATGCGCGACTTCAACAAGAAGCTTGCCTGGATGCCGCGCTTTAAAATCCGCAACCGCGTCACGCCGCGTGTGATTCAGGCGCTGTTGCGGGTCAGCCAAACGCTCAAGAAAGCGCCGCCGGCAGAAACCCGCACGGTGGGCGCAGTGCCCGTGCGTATTCTGCGGCCGGCAGGCAAAGCCAAAGGCGTGGTACTGGATATCCACGGCGGCGGCTGGGTGATCGGCAATGCGCAGATGGACGACGACCTGAACCTGGGCATGGTGCAGGCGTGTGGCGTGGCAGTGGTGTCGGTGGATTATCGGCTGGCGATCGACACGCCGGTTGAGGGGCTGATGGAGGACTGCCTGCATGCTGCGCGCTGGCTGCTCAGCAGTGACGAGTTTGCCGACTTGCCGGTGTTTGTCGTGGGTGAGTCAGCCGGTGGGCATCTGGCGGCGGCAACCTTGCTGGCGCTTAAGCAATGGCCGGATTTGCTCAAGCGCGTGAGCGGTGCGGTGTTGTACTACGGCGTGTACGACTTGACCGGCACACCGAGCGTGCGCACGGCGGGGCCGCAGACATTGTTGCTGGACGGGCCGGGAATGGTCGAAGCGCTGCGCATGCTCACGCCGGGGTTGAGTGATGAAGAACGTCGGCAACCACCGTTGTCGCCGTTGTATGGCGACCTGACCGACTTGCCGCCAGCGTTGATGTTTGTCGGCGAACTCGACCCGTTGCTGGACGACACGCTGCAGATGGCCGAACGCTGGGGCGCGGCTGCGCAGGTTGAGGCACACCTGTTGCCGGAATCAGCCCATGGGTTTATTCATTTTCCGGTGGCGATGGCAGATGGCGTACTTGCTTACAGTCGGGGGTGGATATCGGCGAGGATCTAGGCGGTATTGGATTACAGCCATTAGCCATTCGAGCCACACGGCGCTCGCTTTATCTTCCGACGTCAACATCTGGATCTGCGGTCATGAACACTCGTCTTCACTCACGACGCCTTCCAGCGTGAAGTCCTGAAAAGTGAAGGTAGAGTGGGTGATATCTTTCCGATTCTCCTACAGGCCGCGTAACCTCTGACACCCTGATTTTCAGACTCTCGCAAGGACGCACACGTGACCATTTCCCATGCAGTCGTAGGGCTATCGGCATTTTTGCTGGTGGCGGGTGTTCAAGCCGCCGAATACAACTTCTCGTTTGATGTGCCCTATGGGCAGTACGAGCGGCAATTCAAAATGAAGACCCCAGGTGACGGCACGTTGAACTGCACGGTGTTCATCGAAAAAGAATACCGGGGCGAGAAGTGGGTGCCGTCAGTGATTCTGGCGGCTGCCGAAGACGATGCCGAGGACGACACGCTGTTTCTGTCCAGTTCTACCGAGCCAAACGGCGGGCCTCGCACGTTCCACCTGCGTACGTTCAATCAGGCGAAGCCGGTCATTGACAAGACGCTGTGGCAGGCCCCCGATGAGAAGGGCGTGTATAAGCTCGCCGTGTCGTGGTATGCCAATGGCGCCATCGGTTATCAGTACGGCGTCTATGCGAGTTGGCAAGAGAAGCAGTTCGTCGAGAAGCCAGGTTTTTCCACTCGCCATGTCAGCGTCCATGCCTCGGGCGTGAAGGGCTCTGCTTTGTGCTACGTGCAGACCAAATGACACTGAGCGTGTGGGTTGGGAACTTAAAAGCTGATCGATAAGTCAGGTTAATCAGTTGCTCCTTTCCCTCATCAGGACCTCACCATGCGCGAATACACCCTGAACTACCTGTTCAACGACGAGCCCCGCACCCACGTGTTTGAACTCAAACAGCCTGAACTGCCCCTGCACGAGGCGGCGATGCATTTACTGCAATTGCATTTTGGCGATGCGGAGAATGGGTTGATCCTGCCGCCTGCGGATGCGACGCCCGAGGAGATTCTGGAGCAGGCGCAGGTGGTAGGGATCAGTCAGATCAGGGTTGTATGAACGAGCGACCGGTCATTCAGGACGTGACCTGCGACGACATTCCAGCAGTGCTGGATTTTGTCCTTGAGGCTCGCGGCGAGCTTTTCCCCAAGCTCAGCGCAGCCGGCATGCCGGACGATCTGGTGCGATTTGAAGCGGTGTATGTTCATGGCGACGGCCAGTTTTCGATCGCCCGCGTCGATGGCCGGATTGTTGCGGCCATCGGCTATGTGCCCTACGACGGGCGCTTCTCCCAGTTGAATTACCAGGGCCTCAAGACGGTGGAGGTGGTACGCCTGTTTGTGGCGCCGGCGTCGCGCCGATTCGGGTTGGCGGGTGAGTTGTACGGCGCGCTGGAGGCGAAGGCGCGGGGGGAGGGGGTGGAGATGGTTTACCTGCATACTCATCCGTTTCTTGCTGGGGCGATTGATTTTTGGCTTCGGCAGGGGTTTGAGATTGTTGATGTCGAGGCGGATCCGGTTTGGCGGACGACGCATATGCAGCGGTCGCTGTAGCGCTGGCGGCTGGGTTTTTTTGGGGGGCTGAGTGGATATCCGTGATTGGGGGGTGGCTCAGAGGGTTCCGCCCTTACGGCGGGTCACTTTGGAAAAGCCCCAAAGTAACCAAAGGGCTCTTGCCCCACCACTCGGCACCTCGCTTAGGCTCGGTGTGCCCTCACGCAGGCTTTGGATCGTGGGCCGCCGCGATGGGCCATCCATGGCCCAACACGGCTAAACCGGCGTCCTGCCGGTTTACCCACGCTCCAAAACCTGCGTTCGGCCAGCGTGGTTTAACGGGGCGCCTAAGATCAAAAGCAGATCAAGATCAAAAGCAGAGCACGGCGGCCTAGTAGCCGACCTGAGTGGTTAGATCAAAAGCGCAAGCGAGGCGGCCTGACAGCCGACCTGATTCTGAGAGCTGAACCCAATTCAATGTGGGAGCGGGCTTGCCCGCGAAGGCGGCGGGTCAGCCGACTGACATGCCACTGACACACCGCCCTCGCAGGCAAGCCAGCTCCCACAGAAAGGCAAAGCGGTGCGGCACTGGCAGATGAACGCGGTCAAACTGTGGGAGCGGGCTTGCCCGCGAAGGCGGCGGGTCTGCCGACTGACATGCCACTGACACACCGCCCTCGCGGGCAAGCCAGTTCCCACAGTTGATTGGTGGTGTTGTTAGGGGCCGCAGTCAGCTCATCAGTTCGAGCGCAACCGCAGGATCTGAGCGCCGTCAAACGGGTCTGTCAGGTAGTGCGCCTGTACCCCGAATGTCTCTTGCAATCGCTGCGGCGTCAGCACCTCCAGTGGTGGGCCCAGCGCCACCAGCCGCCCGCGGTCCAGCACGGCCAGGCGATCGCAGGTCAGTGCCTGGTTGAGGTCATGCAGCGCAATCAAGGTGGTTACCGGCAAGGCCTGCACGCCCTTCAAGATCGCCAGTTGGTGCTGGATATCCAGGTGATTGGTCGGCTCATCCAGCAACAGAATCTGCGGCCGTTGCGCCAGGGCGCGGGCGATGTGCACGCGTTGGCGTTCGCCGCCGGAAAGGCTGCGCCACGCGCGTTTGCTCAGGTGGGTGGCGTCTACGTCGTGCAGCGCCTGACCCACAATGGCGTCGTCTTCGTCAGACCACGGGCTCAGCGCCGACAGCCAGGGCGTGCGGCCCAGCGCCACGGCGTCGAACACGCGGATGGCATCGTCGGTATCAGCCTGCTGCTCCACCACGGCCAGTTGCTGCGCGATGGCGCGCCGGGATAGGCGGCCCAAGTGCTGGCCGCCCAACAGCACTTCACCGGACGCCGGTGCACGCAAACCGGCGAGCAGTTTGAGCAGGGTGGACTTGCCGGAACCGTTCGGCCCGACAATGCCCAAGGTTTCACCTTGCTGAACGTCCAAGTGGATATCGCGCAGCAACTCGGCATCGCGCACTTTGAACCCCAGCGCTGTGCAACTGAGCACCGTCATCGCGCATTTCTCCGGCCGATCAGGATCAGCGCAAACACCGGCGCGCCGACCAGCGCGGTGACCACGCCGACCGGAATCACCTGGCCCTTGATCAACGTGCGCGAGAGCACGTCGGCGGCGATCAAAAACAGCGCACCGCCCAAGGCGCTGGCCGGCAGCAGCCGTGAATGCCCGGTACCGACCAGCAGGCGCACGGCATGCGGAATCACCAGCCCGACAAAGCCAATGGAGCCGACAATCGACACCATCACCGCCGTCACCAATGCCGCGCAACCCACCAGCACAAACTGCACCCGGCGCACCGGAATGCCCAGCGAGGCCGCCGAGTCGGTGCCGAAGGTGAAGGCATCCAGCGCGCGGCGGTGCCACAGGCACACCGCCAGGCCTGCGACGGTCACCGGCACCGCCAGCCACACCGACGGCCAGCGCACCCCGCTGAGGTTGCCCAGCAGCCAGAACATGATGCCGCGTGCCTGCTCGGAGCTGGCGGACTTGGTGATCAGGAACGCGGTGAGGGCGTTGAACAGCTGTGACCCGGCGATGCCGGCGAGGATGATCTGGCCGGTGCCGCTCGCCGAGCCGCTGGCGCGCGCCAGCAGAATCACCAGCGCAAAGGCCGCCATGGCGCCGACAAACGCGCCTGCCGACAGCGAAACCAGACCGCCGCCGACGCCGATCAGCGCCACCAATACCGCGCCGGTCGAGGCGCCGGCGCTGATGCCCAGCAGATAAGGATCGGCCAACGGGTTACGCAACAACGACTGCAAGATCACCCCGCACGTGGCCAACCCGGCACCGCACGCGGCGGCGACCAGGGCGCGGGTCAGGCGGTAATTCCACACCACGCCTTCGTCGATCGGGTCGAGCGCGTAACCGGCTGCCCACAGTTTGTTGGCAAGCACCTGCAACACCACCTGCGGTGCGATGGCGGTTTCGCCAATGGCCACGCCGGCGAGCACGGCGAGCAACAGCAGCGCCAGGGCGAGAAGGGTACGCATCATTTGCGCAGGTCGTAGCCGTCGATGGCGGCGGCCAGCTGTTCCAGGCCATCGAACGTGCGCACGCTGGCCTGCAATGCCAGAGCGTCGAGGATGATGATGCGGTTGTTTTTCACCGCGTCCATGTTGCGCGTCACCGGGTCACTGCGCAGGAAGGCGAGTTTCTTTTCATGGTCGTCGGCGGGGTAGCGGCGCCGGTCCATGCGCGCGATCACCAGGAAGGTCGGGTTGGCCTTGGCGATGGTCTCCCAGCCGACGGCGGGCCACTCTTCATCGGACTGCACCACGTTGTGCAGGCCCAGGGTTTGGAGCATGAATTCGGGCACGCCCTTGTGGCCGGCCACGTACGGGTCGCTGGCCATTTCCGAGCTGGAGAACCACACCAATGCGCTGGCCTGCTTGAGGCCTTTGCTGTGGGCGGTGGCGATGGATTTGGCCAAGCGCGCCTTGAGTTCGTCGTTCAATTGTTGGCCGCGCGCCTGTACGTCGAAAATCTCGGCCAGTTGGCTGATGCTTTTATAGACGGTCTCGACGCGAAACGGCTCCAGCCGCGTGCCGTCGGCGCCCACCAGGTTGTCCTTGGCTTCGCAGTCGGAGGGCAGCAGGTAGGTGGGGATTTTCAGCTCGTGAAACTGCTCGCGGGTGCCGACCACACCTTGCGGGCCCACTACCCATTCCAGCTCGGCGGCCACCAGCTGCGGGCGCTTGGCGATCACCGCTTCGAAGCTGGGTTCGTTGTTGGCCAGGCGCTCAATGGCGTCGTTCTGCGCCTTGTATTGTGGCAATACGTTGTTGAACCACAGCGAGGTACCGACCACTTTGTCGCCGACGCCCAGGGCGTAAAGCATTTCGGTGGCGGCCTGGCCGATGGTCACCGTGCGCGCAGGCGCCTGCTCAAAGGTCAAGGTGCTGCCGCAGTTCTGCACCGTCAGCGGGTAGTGAGTGGGCGCCGCTTGGGCCAGGGCACAAAAGCCCAGGGCGGTGATCAGGGCAGTAACGCGTGGCAGCATCGGGCAATCTCCGGGTAAACCGTACGTGGAACTGGGGAGGTACGGCTCGGAAATACACCCTGTAGCGCTGCGGGCATCGCAGGGCGCGGAGGTACTTCCCGGACACCCCGCCGGTTAGTGATTTTGCTGGGCCGGCAGGTCTCCTGACTGATGCGTCGTCGCCACGCTCCGGCCTTCCCGGGCAATGCCCAGTGGCGATGTGGAGCAGGCTCAGCACCTACAGTTGCGGGGGCAGTTCCGATTGGCACAATGAACGCGCTTCGGATTCCCTATTAGTCCCGTGTGGGAACCGGCGCGTTATGGTAGTCGATCATGCCCGCAACGGGGAGCCTTTCCATGCGCAATTGGCAGGCCGCCGGGGTCTCTATCTCCGGATATAGGGTGTACCATCGGTCTCTGTTCATCAGATATTAGTCAGACATGCCCACGCTTAGCGAAGAGAGCCGCCGGATCGTAGCTTCTCTGGCGCACCGTGTTGGTCCGCAGGCTGACACTGCAAGCATCGCCGCGGCGGTTGTTTCGATTTTGCAGGATGTGGGCGCAGCACTGGCGCCCATCATCGGCCAGCAAGGCGTTGCCGCGCTGTACCGTCGCAGCTTCCATCTGTGCGTCTCGACCCATCCACGCCTGGCCGCCACCTATGACAGGGTGCCGGCCGCGATGGACTTGATTGCCCTCAAATCCGTACTCGTCGAGCAGAACGAAACCGATGTGCTGTTTTTCGGTGAGGTGTTGCTGACTACCCTCTACGAGCTTCTGACCACGCTGATCGGGCCTTCACTCACCGCACGTCTGCTGGTTGGCGTGTGGCAGCCTTCTTCGAGCGACACCTCTTCGCAGGAAATTTCGCCATGAGCACCAAAGTGACTATCAACCGTCTGGCCACGGGTGTGCCAGGACTGGACGAGGTCCTGGGCGGTGGCCTGCCGGAGTTTTCGTTCAACCTGATCGCCGGCCCGCCAGGCTGCGGCAAAACCACCCTCGCGCACCAGATGATGTTCGCCCTGGCCACGCCGGAGCGCCCGGCGCTGTTCTTTACCGTGCTCGGTGAGCCGCCGCTGAAGATGCTGCGCTATCAGCAGCAATTCGATTTTTTCGACGACGCTGCCATTAACCGGTCGATTCGTTATATCAACCTGGCCGACGACACCCTGGCGGGCGACCTGGACGAGGTACTGCGGCGCATTGTCAGCGAGGTCGAGGCGCATTCACCGTCGCTGGTGTTTGTCGATTCGTTCCGCTCCGTGGTGCTGGCCAGCCAGACCCAGCACAACCCGAACAACAACCTGCCGCAGTTCATCCAGCAGTTGGGCATGTTGATGACCACGTGGCAGGCGACCACCTTCCTGATCGGCGAATACTTCACCGAGACCGACACCAATCCGATTTTCACCGTGGCCGATGGCCTGATCTGGCTACGCCAGAGCGTTGAGCGTAATTCGATGGTGCGCAAGATGGAAATCATGAAGATGCGCGGCCAACCGACGTTGCCGGGGCTGCACACCTTTCGTATTGCCACCTCGGGGGTCAAGGTGTTCCCGCCGGCCGCCGTCAACCGTCTGGTTGAAGCGCCGTCGACGTTCCCGATCACCCGCCTGAAAATGGGCGTGCCGGCGCTCGATGAGATGCTCGGCGGCGGCCTGCCTCGGGGTTATTCGCTATTGGTGGCCGGCCCGTCCGGCTCGGGCAAGAGCATCCTGGCGGCGACCTTCCTCGCTGAAGGCGCGCGCAACGGCGAAACCGGGGTGATTGCGGCGTTCGAGCAACGGCCCAACCATTCGCAGAACCCGCAATTGGCCGAGTTGATCAAGAGCGGGAAAGTGGGCCTGGTGGACAGCCGCGCGCCGGACCTGTCCATCGACGAAATCGTGCAGCTGCTGCTCGGTGAAATCAGCCGGTTGAACGCCACCCGTGTAGTGATTGACTCGCTGTCAGGCTTTGAACTGGCGTTGGCGCCTACCTTCCGTGCGGATTTTCGCGAGTCGCTGTCACGCATGGTGACGGCGCTGACTGCCGTTGGGGTCAGCGTGTTGATGACCTCGGAGCTCGAAGACCGTTACACCGACCTGCGCTTCAGCCCTTATGGCACGGCGTTTCTGACCGACGCGATCATCGTGCAGCGCTATATCGAGGTGCAGAGCCGGTTACTGCGCATCATGGCCGTGGTCAAGGTGCGCGCCAGCGCCCACTCCGACCAACTGCGCCAGTACCACATCGACGATAACGGCCTGCAGATTCGCGACATGCTGCCGGAGCAGGAAGGGTTGCTGGGTGGGCACCCGACCCGGCAGGTTTCGGCGAAAACCAAACATGTGTGAGCCCGACTCATGAGTGACGGCGACGGCAAGCATGAAAGTGAGCTGACCACGGCGGCTCACGAGCTGTTCCTCATTGGCCAAAAAACCGTTGAGGCGCGTGCGGCGCTCGCGGCGCTGCAGCAGCAACTGACTGACGCCAGCAGCCGTCTGGTGGATACCCAGCACGTCGAGCAGGTGATTGAAGCTAACCAGCAGTTGGTGCTGGCGATCCTCCTTGCGCAGTCGGACGCCGCCAGCCCGCCGCCCCTGGAGGAGCAACGCCTGTACCAGGAGCTTCGCGAGGCGAATGCGCAACTGGTGATCGCGGCCCTCAGTGCGCAAGACCTGCAAGCCACGGCCGAGCGCGCGTTGAGTCAGCAGAAAAGCATCCTGGCGATGGTGGCGCATGAGCTGCGCAACCCATTGACGCCGATCAGCATGATCGCCGAGCGCATGGTTCGCATGCCCAGCGACCAGCTGCCGCGCATGCGTGCGCTGATTGAAGGTCAGGTGCAGCATATTTCACAGTTGGTCGACGACTTGCTGGACGTGTCCCGCGTCAGCACCGGCAAGCTGCGCATCGATCGACGCGATGTAGACATGCTGCAGATCCTTAGAAGTGCCATTGATGCCTGCGGCCCGGTGATGCGGGCGAAAAGACAGCAATTTGATGCCCACCTGCCTGACGGCCAACTGATGGTGAGCGCAGACCCCGGGCGTCTTGCGCAGATTCTGCACAACCTGCTGGCCAACGCGGCCAAGTACACGCCGGTGGGTGGCTCGATTGTGCTGTCTGTGACCGCGACGGACGCGCTCAGGATCAGCATTTGTGACAACGGCATCGGCGTTTCAGCCAAGGCGCTGCCGCTGATCTTTGACCCTTACGTGCAGGATGAACACGCCATCGGCTTCAACGGCTCGGGCTTGGGGATCGGGCTCACGGTGGTGCGCGAGCTGGTTGAAGCACATGGCGGCAAGGTCACCGCCAAAAGCGCGGGCAAGGGCAAGGGCAGTGAGTTTGTGGTGACGCTGCCGTTGTTGAACGGCTGACTCGTGTATTCCTGCCCGGCATAAGGTTTATGCCTGCGAACGGCCTACTGCTTGCCCTGACGGATAGGGAATGCTCCACGACACGCGGTGCCAACACGCCTGCGCTACTACGTCGATATTCCTACAGGTAAACCCATGCAAACAAACCGGGTAACGCGTCAGCAAGTGCTGGATGCGAGTAAGGGCATGCTGCAAAAGCAGTTCTATGTAGTGTTTTCAACGCCAACCGACGGGTTTGGCCCGGTGATGCAGAACCTGCCGATTCACCTCGAGCATCAATGCCAGATCGAGCGCGACGGTATCCTCGTCGCCGCCGGGCCGCATTGGAGTGAGGATGAGCAGTATTGGGACGGCGACGGCATGTTTGTGATTCGTGCAACGTCGCTTGAGCATGCCAAGGCCATCGCCGCGCAAGACCCGATGCATCAGTGCGGTGCGCGCAGGTTTTCGATTCGGCCGTGGTTGGTGAATGAAGGGAGGCTTAATTTGAAGGTCGAGTTTTCAACTGGAAAGGTCACTGTGGACTAATCCACAAACACCGCAGATCAACGGTGGGAGCGGGTTTGAGTGGGCGCGGGCTTGCTCGCGAATGCAGTCTGTCAGTCGACAAATTTGCCAACTGAAGCACCGCCTTCGCGAGCAAGCCCGCTCCCACAGTTGGAGGGTGTTGCCTGTTTTATTTGCGTTCCAGCCACACGGTCTGTGCGTTGCAGCATTCACGCACGGCTACACACTCCGCAGATCAAAGGTGGGAGCTGGCTTGCCTGCGATTGCAGTGTGTCAGCCAAAGAGTTGTCACTGATCCACCGCTATCGCAGGCAAGCCAGCTCCCACCGTTGAAGGGTGTTGCCTGTTTTATTTGCGATCCAGCCACACGGTCTGTGCGTTGCAGAATTCACGCACGGCCACAAGCACCGCAAATCAAAGGTGGGAGCGGGCTTGCTCGCGAATGCAGTCTGTCAGTCGACAAATTTGCCAACGGATACACCGCCTTCGCGAGCAAGCCCGCTCCCACAGTTGAAGGGTGTTGCCTGTTCTATTTGCGAACCAGCCACACGGTCTGCGCGTTGCAGAATTCACGCGCGGCTACAAACACCGAAGATCAAAGGTGGGAGCTGGCTTGCCTGCGATTGCAGCGTGTCAGCCAAAGAGTTGTCACTGATCCACCGCTATCGCAGGCAAGCCAGCTCCCACAGTTGATGGGGGGTTGCCTGTTTTAGTTGCGATCCAGCCACACGGTCTGTGCGTTGCAGAATTCACGCACGGCCACAAACACCGCAAATCAAAGGTGGGAGCGGGCTTGCTCGCGAATGCAGTCTGTCAGTCGGCAAATTTGCCAACTGAGACACCGCCTTCGCGAGCAAGCCAGCTCCCACAGTTGGAGGGTGTTGCCTGTTTTATTTGCGATCCAGCCATACGGTCTGTGCGTTGCAGAATTCACGTACGCCAAAGTGGGACAGTTCGCGCCCAAACCCACTCTTTTTCACTCCACCAAACGCTACGCGCGGGTCGGACACGCTGAACGAGTTGACGAATACTGCGCCAGTTTCCAGCTGGTTGGTGATATCCCGTGCCTTCGCCGCGTCGGTGGTGAAGATGCTTGCTGTGAGGCCGAACTCGCTGTCGTTGGCCAGGGCCACGGCGTGGTCGGCATCGCGGGCGGTGATGATCGAGGCCACGGGGCCGAACAGTTCCTGTTTGAACGAGGTCATCTGGTCGGTGACGTCGGCCAGCACGGTCGGTTCGTAGTAGTTGCCGGCACCGGCGACTTTGTTGCCGCCCAGCAGCAGGGTTGCGCCTTCTTCCAACGTGGCCTGCACCTGGCCGTGCAGCTCGTCGCGCAGGTCGAAGCGGGCCATTGGGCCGACGTAGGTGCTGGCGTCGGTCGGGTCGCCCATCACCAGGGCGCGGCTGGCGGCGAGGAATTTGGCGGTAAAGGCTTGCACCACACCTTCTTCGATGATCAGGCGCTTGGCGGCAGCGCAGACTTGGCCGCTGTTCTGGAAACGCCCGATCACGGCGGCCTGGACGGCGGCGTCGAGGTCGGCGTCGTTGAGCACGATGAACGGGTCGGAGCCGCCCAGTTCCAGCACGCATTTCTTCAGCGCGGCGCCGGCCTGAGAGCCGATGGCGGCGCCGGCGCGCACGCTGCCGGTGAGGGTGACCGCGGCGATGCGTGGGTCGGCGATGGCCTTGGACACGCCGTCGTTGGTCACGTTGGCCACTTCAAACAGGCCATCGGCGAAGCCGGCTTTTTGAAACGCCGCCTTCATCAGGTAGGCGCTGCCCATCACGTTGGGTGCATGTTTGAGCACGTAGGTGTTGCCGGCGAGCAGGGTCGGCACGGCGCCGCGCAGCACTTGCCACACCGGGAAGTTCCACGGCATGACGGCGAGGATCGGGCCCAGTGGGCGGTATTCGATCTGGGCGCTGCCGTTGTCCACCAGCGTGGGCTCCGGGGCGAGCATGGCCGGGCCGTGGGCGGCATACCATTCGCTGAGTTGCGCGCATTTTTCGATTTCGGCGCGGGCCTGGGCGATGGGTTTGCCCATTTCCAGGGTGATCATCTGCGCCATGTCTTCGGCTTGCTCACGCAACGCAGCGGCCAGGGCCAGCAACAACTCGGCGCGCTGGCTTACTGGTTGGCGGCGCCAGGTGCGGAAGGCCTCAGTGGCGCGATTAAGCGCCGCGTCCAACTGCGCCTCGGTTTCGTAAGGGTAGCTGCCGACTGTTTCGCCAGTGGCGGGGTTGATCGACAAGGCGTGAGTCTGGCGAGTGATAGCGTTCATGGCACCGTCCGGCTGAATGAGTGGATGGGTTCAGCCTACGGGGCTGCATGTTTTCTGGAAACTGAATAATATTAAGCAATACATTCACGATTGGAGAATGACTTGGACCTGGTGCAGCTGGAAATCTTCAAGGCCGTTGCCGAGCAAGGCAGCATCAGCGCCGCCGCGCAGTTGATTCATCGCGTGCCGTCGAACCTGACC
This sequence comes from Pseudomonas sp. MF08831, assembly GCF_059862645.1. Lineage (NCBI taxonomy): Bacteria > Pseudomonadati > Pseudomonadota > Gammaproteobacteria > Pseudomonadales > Pseudomonadaceae > Pseudomonas > Pseudomonas sp. MF08831. Next base: position 198,951 of record NZ_JCBCUX010000008.1, read on the forward strand.
ACGCGCATCAAGCAACTGGAGCAGGACCTGGGCGTTGAGTTGTTTATCCGTGAGAAGAGCCGCCTGCGCCTGTCGCCGGCCGGGTGGAATTTCCTCGGCTACACGCGGCGCATTCTTGATCTGGTGCAGGAAGCCCGCGCCACGGTGGCGGGGGAGGAGCCCCAGGGCGCGTTTGCGCTGGGTTCGCTGGAGAGCACGGCGGCGGTGCGCATTCCGGCGTTGCTCGCGGCGTATAACCAGAAGCACGCCAAGGTTGAGCTGGACCTGAGCACCGGGCCGTCCGGCACGATGATCGAGGGCGTGTTGTCGGGACGCCTGGCGGCCGCGTTTGTCGACGGGCCGGTGCTGCATGCCACGCTGGAAGGCGTGCCGGTGTTTGAGGAGGAGATGGTGGTCATTGCGCCGCTGCACCATGCGCCGATCACGCGCGGGCAGGATGTGGCGGGGGAGAGCATCTATACGTTTCGCTCGAACTGCTCGTATCGCCATCACTTCGAGCGCTGGTTCTCACAGGATGGCGCGGTGCCGGGCAAGATCTTTGAAATGGAGTCTTATCACGGCATGCTCGCCTGCGTCAGTGCCGGGGCCGGCCTGGCGCTGATGCCGCGCAGCATGCTGGAGAGCATGCCAGGGTTCACGGCGGTGAGTGTGTGGCCGCTGAGCGACGCGTTCCGCATCCTCAATACCTGGCTGATCTGGCGCCGGGGCACGGTGTCGCAGAGCTTGAACAGTTTTGTGAAGCTGTTGGAGGAACGTGGTCTGGTAGCCACTTAGATCTAATGTGGGAGCTGGCTGGCCTACGATGGCGGTGTATCAGCCAAGGCCGTGCAGGCTGGGCTGACGCCATCGCAGGCCTGCCAGCTCCCACCGGTTGATCGTGTTTTCAGCCGCCAAATTGCAGGGTGCCCATGGCGAGTTTTGCCATGATGGCCGTGGCGCCCAGTTGCACCAACCAAAGAGCCAGGCCACCGAGGAACACACCCAGTGCCACTTGCAGCACCAGGCTTTTCTGGCGCTTGGCTTGCGGCGCGCGCGGGGTGAAGTCATGCAGTTCGTCGCGGTCGGCACGCAGGTCCAGGTCGTCGTTTCTCATAAGGCTCTCACAGCAAAGGGGCAGTTGGGGTTCAGTCTAGGGCTGGTCGCGGCAAGCAGCGAGGTTTTCCTCTTGTGGCGAGCGGGCTTGCCCCGCGTTGGGCTGCGCAGTGGCCCCTTGTTCAGGCACCGGGTTCTTTCAGTAAGTTCACGGGGGGGCTTTATGGAGCTGCTTCGCAGCCCAACGCGGGGCAAGCCCGCTCGCCACAGGAGGCCTGTTTGCCACGGGAAGCCTGCTGGCGACAAAAAAGGGGAAGCCATTGAATGACTTCCCCTTTGTCACAACCGTTGCAGGCTTACAGCACCTGAACAATCGCTTTGGTCACTGCACCAATGTTGGACTGGTTCAGCGCCGCTACGCAGATGCGGCCGGTGTCGAGCGCGTAGATACCAAACTCGGTACGCAGGCGGGTGACTTGCTCCACGGTCAGGCCGGAGTAGGAGAACATCCCACGCTGGCGGCCAACGAAGCTGAAGTCGTGACCTGGGGCAGCCTTGGCCAGTTCAGCCACCATCTGCTCACGCATGCCACGGATGCGCAGGCGCATTTCGGCCAGTTCCGCTTCCCACTGGGCGCGCAGCTCAGGGTTGTTCAGCACCGCCGCCACAATCGCCGCGCCGTGGGTCGGCGGGTTGGAATAGTTGGTGCGGATTACGCGCTTGACCTGGGACAGGATGCGCGCGCTTTCTTCCTTGGATTCGCTGACGATCGACAGCGCACCTACGCGTTCGCCGTACAGCGAGAACGACTTGGAGAACGAGCTGGACACAAAGAAGGTCAGGCCCGACTCAGCAAACAGGCGCACGGCTGCGGCGTCTTCGTGGATGCCATCGCCAAAGCCTTGGTAGGCCATGTCGAGGAACGGCACCAGGTTCTTGGCCTTGACCACGTCCAGCACGTTTTGCCAGTCGGCCGGGCTCAGGTCGACGCCGGTCGGGTTGTGGCAGCAGGCGTGCAGCACCACGATGGACTGTGGCGGCAGGGCGTTGAGGTCTTCGAGCAGGCCGGCACGGTTGACGTCGTGGGTGGCGGCGTCGTAGTAGCGGTAGGTTTGCACCGGGAAGCCGGCTTTTTCGAACAGCGCCTGGTGGTTTTCCCAGCTCGGGTCGCTGATGGCAACCACGGCGTTGGGCAGCAGTTGCTTGAGGAAGTCGGCGCCGATCTTCAGCGCGCCGGTGCCGCCGACGGCTTGCGCGGTGATCACACGGCCAGCGCTGAGCAGGGGCGAGTCGGCGCCGAACAGCAGCTTTTGCACGGCCTGGTCGTAGGCAACGATGCCGTCGATCGGCAAGTAGCCACGGGCGGCGTGTTGCGCCACGCGAATGGCTTCCGCTTCGGCAACGGCACGCAAGAGTGGAATCTTCCCCTCCTCGTTGCAGTAAACGCCCACGCCAAGGTTGACCTTGGTGGTTCGTGTGTCGGCGTTGAATGCTTCGTTGAGGCCCAGGATTGGATCGCGTGGTGCCATTTCGACAGCGGAGAACAGGCTCATTTTTGCGGCAGCTCTATGGGGGAATGGAGGGACGTGTCGCGCTCCAGCCGAATGCACTAGAGCGGTGCACAAACGGGGAGCTAGTATAGAGGCCATCCAGGCTCAGGGCGACAACCGAAACGGCTTTTCGGCCAAGTTTTTCGGTTTATTTGCCGACCGTTAGTCTTATTGCAACATGGGGCGGCGACGGCAGGTAGGACGATTGCCTTGAAACCCGTCACATTCGCCTCCACTTCTACAGCTATCATGGTTTTTTCCTGCAACCTGCGTTGACTATTCGCGGGTTGCTGAGCTTTTTCGTCCCTGGCGGTTTCGAGTCTGGGGTGACTACACGAGGTACGTTATGTCGGATTTCCAGCTCGTCACCCGCTTTGAACCCGCCGGCGATCAACCCGAAGCCATTCGCCTGATGGTTGAAGGCATTGAAGCCGGCCTGGCGCACCAGACGCTGCTTGGGGTGACCGGTTCAGGCAAGACCTTCAGCATTGCCAATGTGATTGCGCAGACCAATCGCCCGACCCTGGTGCTGGCGCCGAACAAAACCCTGGCCGCCCAGCTGTATGGCGAGTTCAAGGCGTTTTTCCCGAACAACGCGGTGGAGTACTTCGTTTCCTACTACGACTACTACCAGCCCGAAGCCTACGTGCCATCCTCTGACACCTTCATCGAGAAGGACGCGTCGATCAACGACCACATCGAGCAGATGCGGTTGTCGGCGACCAAGGCGCTGCTGGAACGCAAGGACGCGATCATCGTCACCACGGTGTCGTGCATCTACGGCCTGGGTAGCCCGGAAACCTATTTGAAGATGGTGCTGCACGTCGATCGTGGCGACAAACTCGACCAGCGCGAGCTGCTGCGGCGCCTGACGAGCTTGCAGTACACCCGCAATGACATGGACTTCGCCCGCGCCACCTTCCGTGTGCGCGGCGATGTGATCGACATCTACCCGGCCGAATCCGACCTGGAAGCGATTCGCATCGAGCTGTTCGACGATGAGGTCGAAAGCCTGTCGGCCTTCGATCCGTTGACCGGTGAGGTGATTCGCAAGCTGCCGCGCTTCACCTTCTACCCCAAAAGCCACTACGTAACGCCGCGCGAAACACTGATGGGCGCCATCGAAGGCATCAAGGCCGAACTGGTGGAGCGCCTGGATTACCTGCGCGCCAACAACAAGCTGGTGGAAGCCCAGCGCCTGGAGCAGCGCACGCGGTTCGACCTGGAAATGATCCTGGAGCTGGGTTACTGCAACGGCATCGAAAACTACTCGCGCTACCTCTCGGGTCGCGAATCCGGGCAGGCGCCGCCCACCTTGTTCGATTACCTGCCGGATGACGCCTTGCTGGTGATCGACGAGTCCCACGTCAGCGTGCCGCAGGTGGGCGCGATGTACAAAGGTGACCGCTCGCGTAAGGAAACCTTGGTGGAATACGGTTTCCGCCTGCCGTCGGCACTGGACAACCGGCCGATGCGTTTCGACGAGTTTGAAAGCATCAGCCCGCAGACGATCTTCGTCTCGGCCACGCCAGGTAACTACGAAGCTGAACACGCGGGCCGCGTGATTGAGCAACTGGTGCGCCCGACAGGCCTTGTGGACCCACAAATCGAAATCCGCCCGGCGCTGACCCAGGTCGATGACTTACTGTCGGAAATCACCAAGCGCGTGGCCCTGGAAGAGCGGGTGCTGGTGACCACGCTGACCAAGCGCATGTCCGAAGATTTGACCGATTACCTGGCCGACCATGGCGTGCGCGTGCGCTATTTGCACTCGGACATCGACACCGTGGAGCGCGTCGAGATCATCCGCGACCTGCGCCTGGGCACCTTTGATGTGCTGGTGGGCATCAACCTGTTGCGTGAAGGGTTGGACATGCCGGAGGTGTCGCTGGTGGCGATTCTGGACGCCGACAAGGAAGGCTTCCTGCGCTCCGAGCGCTCGCTGATCCAGACCATCGGCCGGGCGGCGCGTAACCTCAATGGCCGGGCGATTCTGTACGCGGACCGTATCACCGGCTCCATGGAACGCGCGATTGGCGAGACCGAACGTCGCCGTGACAAGCAGATCGCGTTCAACCTGGAGAACGGCATCATCCCCAAAGGCGTGTTCAAGGACGTCGCCGACATCATGGAAGGCGCCACCGTACCCGGCTCGCGCAGCAAGAAGCGCAAAGGCATGGCCAAGGCCGCTGAAGAAAGCGCCAAGTACGAGAACGAATTGCGCTCGCCGAGTGAGATCACCAAGCGTATCCGGCAGTTGGAAGAGAAGATGTACCAGCTGGCGCGCGACCTTGAGTTTGAAGCGGCGGCGCAGATGCGCGACGAGATCGGCAAATTGCGCGAGCGGTTGCTGGCTGTTTGATTTGCGGTGAATGGGCGGGCCTCATCGGGGGCAAGCCCCCTCCCACACGTTGGCGTGTGAACGCCGGCAAATGTGGGAGGGGGCTTGCCCCCGATGACCGCGCCTCGGTTTTCCAGAAATCCCCCAGGCTGTTACCATTCGCCCCTTGTTTCAATTTTCAGTTATATCGCCCATTCGAGACCTGCCATGACCACCGTCCGCACGCGCATTGCGCCATCGCCTACTGGGGATCCCCACGTCGGCACTGCTTACATCGCCCTGTTCAACTACTGCTTTGCCAAGCAGCACGGCGGTGAATTCATCCTGCGGATCGAAGACACCGATCAACTGCGTTCGACCCGTGAGTCGGAACAGCAGATTTTCGATGCCTTGCGCTGGCTGGGCATCACCTGGGCCGAAGGCCCGGACGTCGGCGGCCCGCACGGCCCGTATCGTCAGAGCGAGCGCAGCGACATCTACAAGCAGTACACCCAGCAATTGGTCGACATGGGCCATGCGTTCCCGTGCTTCTGCACCGCCGAAGAACTCGACCAGATGCGTGCCGAGCAACAGGCCCGTGGCGAAACCCCGCGTTACGACGGCCGTGCGCTGCTGCTGTCCAAAGAAGAAGTGGCCCAGCGCCTGGCTGCCGGTGAGCCTCACGTGATTCGCATGAAAGTGCCGAGCGAAGGCGTGTGCGTGGTGCCGGACATGCTGCGCGGTGACGTCGAAATTCCGTGGGACCGCATGGACATGCAGGTGTTGATGAAGACCGACGGCCTGCCGACGTACTTCCTGGCCAACGTGGTCGACGACCACCTGATGGGCATCACCCACGTGCTGCGCGGCGAAGAATGGCTGCCGTCGGCGCCGAAACTGATCCTGCTCTACGAATACTTCGGCTGGGAACAGCCGCAGCTGTGCTACATGCCGCTGCTGCGTAACCCGGACAAGAGCAAGCTGTCCAAGCGCAAGAACCCGACCTCGGTGACGTTCTACGAGCGCATGGGCTTCATGCCCGAGGCGATGCTCAACTACCTGGGCCGCATGGGCTGGTCGATGCCGGACGAGCGTGAGAAGTTCTCGTTGCAGGAAATGGTCGACAACTTCGACCTGTCCCGCGTATCCCTGGGCGGGCCGATTTTCGATATCGAGAAGCTGTCGTGGCTCAACGGCCAGTGGCTGCGTGACCTGCCGGTAGAAGAATTCGCCAGCCGTGTGCAGCAGTGGGCGTTGAACCCCGAGTACATGATGAAGATCGCGCCGTTGGTGCAGGGCAGGGTGGAGACGTTCAGCCAGGTTGCTCCGTTGGCCAGCTTCTTCTTTGCCGGTGGCGTGAACCCGGATGCCACGTTGTTTGAGTCCAAGAAGCTCTCGGGCGATCAGGTTCGCCAACTGATGCAATTGATCCTGTGGAAGCTCGAAAGCCTGCGTCAGTGGGAGAAGGATGCAATCACTGCGACGATTCAGGCGGTGGTCGAGTCCCTTGATCTGAAACTGCGCGATGCGATGCCACTGATGTTTGCAGCGATCACCGGGCAGGCCAGTTCGGTGTCGGTACTGGATGCGATGGAAATTCTCGGCCCGGACCTGACGCGTTTCCGTCTGCGCCAAGCCCTTGATTTGCTTGGTGGTGTGTCGAAGAAAGAAAACAAAGAGTGGGAAAAGCTGCTGGGCGCTATCGCTTAAGTCGGCTGTTGTTACGACGAAACCCCGGTTTTCCGGGGTTTCGTCGGTAAGTGATTGTTATCCCGGCAAAAAATTTTGGAAATAGTTGAAAATAAATTTGACACGTTTCCAAACCGCCATTAAGATTCGCCCCGTCCTCACCGATGAGGGGCTATAGCTCAGCTGGGAGAGCGCTTGCATGGCATGCAAGAGGTCAACGGTTCGATCCCGTTTAGCTCCACCAATTTACAGGTTCAAGGTCTGGCCACACCGTCCTTGAATTGATCAGCTCTCAGCGCTGATCAGATGTACAGAAGGTTTTGTCCCCTTCGTCTAGTGGCCTAGGACACCGCCCTTTCACGGCGGTAACAGGGGTTCGAGTCCCCTAGGGGACGCCAGTTTCAACAAGCAGCTCGAAAGGTCTGCTGCGTCGCGAGACGAAAAATCCGGGGCTATAGCTCAGCTGGGAGAGCGCTTGCATGGCATGCAAGAGGTCAACGGTTCGATCCCGTTTAGCTCCACCAATTTACAGGTTCAAGGTCTGGCCACACCGTCCTTGAATCGATCAGCTCTCAGCGCTGGTCAGTTGTATAGAAGGTTTGTGTCCCCTTCGTCTAGTGGCCTAGGACACCGCCCTTTCACGGCGGTAACAGGGGTTCGAGTCCCCTAGGGGACGCCACGATTACCCGCTCTGCGGGATTTTTAAGGGTCATTCAATTATTGAATGGCCCTTTTGTTTGTCTGGCGTTTGGGTTTTCGCGCAGCCGTTTACGGCATCCTGCGTACCACGTTGGCGGTGCGCAGGGATTTGTTGATGCGCGCCAGCTCTTTTTGCTGATCAACCTGTGGGCCTCTGTTCTGGGCATTCTCCAGCGCGACGTTCCACATTTCGACGCGAATGCCGGGCAAGCGTGAAATCGCACGCAGGCAGCCCTGGTCTATTTCGTCGTTGGGGTGGTAGATATTCGCGGTTTCAATCACCAGCCGGGTGTTTGGAAAGCGCAGCAGGATGTCTTCCATGAACTGCTTGAACAGCACGCAGCATTGCCGACACGGTGAGTTGTTGATGCTCACCACGATCTCCTGATACCCCGCATCGAATACCCAGTCATTGGCACGCAGGGCCTCCAGGAAGTTGGCCTCGGCATGCCCGTCGGCGTCGTTGAAGAATTTGCCAAACGGCTGGTTGCCCACGCCTTCGCCTTCAACCTTGGCGATCAGCACCGTGCGAAAGCCGCTGATGAAGTTCGCGGTGTACTCGTTGGCGAACACGTAGGGGGCTTCTCCGGCTACCCACGCGCAGTTCTGGTTTTGCTGCCGCCAGGCCATGTCGTTCTCTCCGATGTGCAGTTCATTGCAATGAGAACGGCTGGGGCGAGCGATTTATTCCCTTGATGTGATCTGTGCTGCTCGGACGAGCGGTCATGCGGGTGGCTTGCGAAATATTATTATGGTAATAATATTCAACCCATGAGAGACGGAGGCAACGATGAGCGATAAAAAAGCGCAAACCCGCGAACGCATTTTGCAGGCTGCCAGCGCGGCGTTGATCCAGCGCGGCCCGGCCGAACCGAGTGTCGGCGAAGTCATGGGCGCGGCGGGGCTTACGGTCGGCGGTTTCTACGCGCACTTTGAAAGCAAGGACGCGTTGATGCTGGAGGCCTTCACCCAGTTGCTCGCCCGGCGACGCGCGTCGATTGACGACATGGACGCGCAACTCACCGGTGAAGAGCGCAGAGGCCTGGTGGCGGCGTTTTATCTGTCGCGCAAGCACCGTGACTCCACGGACCAGGCCTGCCCGATACCAGCCACCGTGGGCGAGATGAGCCGCTTGCCGGATGAGTTTCGCCAGGCGCTCAACGAGCACACGGAGCTGATGGCCGCGCAGTTGGCCGCCAGCCCGGAGGACACCGACAAAGCCCTGGCGGATATGGCCTTGATGATTGGCGGCCTGGCCTTGGCTCGCGCGCTCGGGCCGGGCGAGTTGTCGGACCGCGTGTTGCGCGCGGCCAAATCGGCGGTGCGCTGAAAAAGGAGTCGCCTGATGGGCGCGTTGACCTGGATTCGAGGCTTTAATGGCACCGTCGGCCGCGTGGCGCCGAACCTGGTGGCCAGCAAGTTGCGCCGTACCTTCATGACGCCACGCACTCTGCCGCCGCGCGACTGGGAGCTGCCGCTGTTGGCGCAGTCGGAGCGCATCACCCTGCGTTTCGGCTTGTCGGCGTTGCGTTGGGGCCAGGGCCCCGCCGTGCTGCTGATGCACGGCTGGGAAGGGCGCCCCACGCAGTTCGCCAGCCTGATCACGGCGCTGGTGGATGACGGCTATTCGGTGATTGCCCTGGACGGCCCGGCCCATGGCCATTCACCCGGGCGCGAGGCGCATGTGCTGCTGTTCGCCCGCGCCATGCTCGACGCCGCCGCTGAGTTGCCGCCGTTGCACGCGGTGGTGGGGCATTCCATGGGCGGTGCCAGCGCGATGCTGGCGGTGCAACTGGGCCTGCGCACCGAGGCGCTGGTGAGCATTGCGGCGCCTTCGCGCTTTCTCGATGTGCTGCGCGGTTTCGCCGGCATGGTCGGGTTGCCGCCACGGGCGCGCTCGGCGTTTATCCAGGAAGTCGAATTGACCTTCGGCATGCCGCTCAAACACCTGGACGTGGCTCACTACCAGATGAATATCCCCGGTTTGATCGTGCACGCCGAAGACGACACCTTTGTGCCGGTCAAAGCCTCGCAAGCCATTCACGAGGCCTGGTTCGACAGCCGCCTGCTGCGACTGGAACAAGGCGGGCACCAGAAAGTGTTGGCCGATCCGCGGGTGATCGAGGGTGTGCTTGCCCTGTTGGCCGGCCGTCGTCTACAGGCGCGGCAAACTGCCTGATACACTGCCCCGCCGACATCAATCGACTGGAGCAAGGCATGGGCTGGGATTTGGCAACGCCATTCATCATCGATCTGCAGGTTGGCGCTGAAGACATCGACGGCCTCGGGCACGCCAACAATGCGGTGTACGTGTCCTGGCTGGAGCGCTGCGCCTGGCGCCATTCCCAGCGCCTGGGGCTGGACCTTACCGAATACCGTCGACTCGACCGCGCCATGGCCGTGGTGCGCCATGAGATCGACTACCTGGCGGCCGGCTACGAAGGCGATGAGCTGCAGCTGGCGACCTGGATCGTCGACTGGGACCAGCGCCTGAAGATGACCCGCCGTTTCCAGCTGGTCCGTCCTCGCGACGGCGCGACCTTGCTGCGCGCCCACACCACGTTTGTCTGCATCGAACTCTCCACGGGCAAGCCCAAGCGTATGCCGGCCGAATTTCTCGACGGCTACGGTCCCGCGCTGACAGGGGGTTAACGTTTCTTGCAGGAAACCCAGTAAACTGCGCCACGATTTTTGTTGAGTGTTTTCCATGCAAATTGCTTTGGCGCCCATGGAGGGGTTGGTCGACAACATCCTGCGCGATGTGCTGACCCGCGTGGGCGGTATTGACTGGTGCGTGACCGAGTTCATCCGCGTCAACGACCGCCTGCTGACTCCCGCCTATTTCCACAAGCTCGCCCCGGAACTGCTGCACGGTGCCCACACCGCAGCGGGCGTGCCGCTGCGTGTGCAGTTGCTGGGTTCGGACCCGGTGTGCCTGGCCGAAAACGCCGCGCTGGCGTGCGAGCTGGGCTCCCAGGTGATTGACCTTAACTTCGGCTGCCCGGCCAAGACGGTCAATAAGTCGCGCGGCGGCGCCGTGCTGCTCAAGGAGCCGGAGCTGCTCAACCAGATTGTTGAACATGTGCGCCGTGCCGTGCCCGCGCATATCCCCGTGACCGCCAAGATGCGCCTTGGCTTCGACAGCCCGGACGGTGCGCTGGTGTGCGCCACGGCGCTGGCTGAAGGTGGCGCGGCGCATATCGTGGTGCATGCGCGTACCAAGACCGACGGCTACAAGCCGCCGGCCCACTGGGAGTGGATCCCGCGGGTGCAGGACGTGGTCAACGTGCCGGTGTTCGCCAATGGGGATATCTGGAGCGTCGAAGACTGGAAGCGTTGCCGTGAAATCAGCGGCGCCGAAGACATCATGCTCGGCCGGGGCCTGGTGGCACGGCCTGACCTGGCGCGCCAAATTGTGGCAGCCAAGGCGGGCGAAGAAGTGGTGGAAATGACCTGGGCGCAGATGCAGCCGATGCTTCAGGCGTTCTGGAGCCAATCAGTGGCGCAATTGACTGAAAAGCAGGCACCGGGCCGGTTGAAGCAATGGCTGGCGATGCTGACGCGCAATTATCCCGAGGCGGTGGCGCTGTTTACCGCATTGCGGCGCGAGACGGATTTAAAACACGTCAGCCACCTGCTGGGCATGCAGCACCCCGTTGCAGCCTGATTGTTCACGTTCACTAAAAAAGGGTGCCATTGGCGCCCTTTTTTCGTGTGTGGGCTAGCACAAAAGAGTGGCGAACAGGCGGTTTAATCTTGTCGGTGAGTTGCATGCCCGCAGTGTATTAACGGGTGTGACGATTCTTCAGCGTCACGAGGGGCTTGCGCCAAGGCCCTGTCGCGATAGTTCATGCGGCAAAGTCTGATAACGCGCATTGGTTTCCTTATATGAGCTGCGATTGGCGGAACTCGATAGCCTAACTTTCCACGTAAGTAAGGACTGTGAAGCAACATTGTTGTTCTCAGCTGTTGACACGCTCACTTCTCTGGCCCGCTGATCGGCCAGGCACTGTTAAATAAGGAATTGCTAAATGTCGCTGTCGGTTAATAATCCATCGTTCATGAAAGTTAATGCATCTGTGCTGGATCGCAACAGTATTTCATCCGCTAAGTTGGCTGAAACAACAGACGTGCAGGTTTCCGGAGTGCGTGTTGCCAACACGCCGCTGAGCACTGACAACGTCCGGTTCTCGCCCAACGAACTGATGATTCCGGGTACTGCGCTCATGCGGTTATTTGACATGCTCGAACAGGTTTTCAAGGCTATACGTGAAATGGTCTCCGGAAAGGATTTGACGCCCGCGCTGCTGTCCGGCCCAGGCGTTGTGCCAGCCGCAAAGCCTGAGGCGCGCACGTTGCCGGTGAATTCCGATGTCGCCAAGCAGCCGAATACGCCGGAGGTGGGCAACTTGCCGGCCGAACCGCAGGCGCCGAAGCCGCAAGCAAAGCGGCAACTGATGGATGCTGCGGTGGTAGTGCCCACTGCACTCAAGGCGCCAGTGGCGCTGCCACATCAGTCCGCGTCCGAGCCGGCGATTACCGTGACGAATGACGGCAAGACCAACGTACACGTCAATGTGAATGCCGGTCATTGCCATTGCACGGATGCGCAGGCGGTTGTGAACAACGTGCCACAACTAAAGCGTGTGCTGGATCTGTCGCCATTGCCTGAAACCGCCCCGCAGCCGGGGATCAAGCCAGGTGTGACACCGGACGTGAAGGCTGACATCACGCCAGAACCTGCCCCTGAGGTGCCCGGCACGGTCACGCCTGAGGTCGAGTCGGGTATCAAGCCTGGCGTGCCGCCAGCGCCAAAGACCGAGATCAAGCCAGACCAAACACCGGCGGTGCCAGGCAGCGTCACGCCGGTGGTCACGCCAGAGCCAACGCCGTCGGTGGTGCCGGACATCACTCCAAAGCCCTTGCCTGATACGCCGGTTCCGGACTTAACCAGCCCAGGCCCGGTTGAAGATCATTTTGATCCAAGAAACTGGCGGTTAAATACCAGGCCAATGTTCAAGGCCTGATCGTCCCAAACCCGGTTTAACTTCTTGAGGCGTGCAGGCACCTCTTTGGCTGTAAGTTGCAAAGAGGCGCCTGCCCATGGGGGGCATATGTCTAACTGTTTAATTAATAATATTGCGCGTGTCATCGATGTCAGGCAGGCGATCAATAGTGATTTAAGAAGTGCCAATCATCCAGTGGATATTCACTTGAACCTGATTGAACAAAAAACTGCGGCGACTATTTGTCGTCCCTCTGTCAGTCATTCAGAGCGCCGGGTGCGCGGCGATAATGAACGCGATGCTGTTCAATCGTTTGCTGCGCTGTTGAGTTCTTTATTGACTCAGATACTGAGGGTGTTGTCGGCCGACAAAGATAAGTCCGTCCCCGTTATACCCACGCCACCGGTCAATCCGTCGGTGGTGCATGAGCCGATCACCCCCAGGCCCAATTCCGAAGCCGCGATCCCGTGCCTTTCAAACAAGCGTGGCGGTGCGAAGCCGGACAACATCTGGAGTGGATTTCGCCAAGGCCCCGATGGCAACTGCGTGACGGTGTCGGCGATCAAGGCGGCGATGCACCGATTTGGCCAGAGCCCCACGGATATCTACCAGCACGTCACCCGCCTCAGCGGCGGTTATCGAGTAGTGATGCGCGATGATTTTCAGCTCACCCTGACTGACCGTGAATTGGCCGAAGGTGCGCGAGGCGCGAAGTTTAGAGGGCAGGACAAGGGCATGCTCAAGGATGCGCAATTTCTGTTTGCGGTCAGTGCCAAGCGCGCACAGATGGAAAACAACGATTACACGGCGGGCAGAAGTTATCAGGCTGCGATTCGCAGCCTGAACAACGGTGAGGATGAGCATGGGCCGGGGGAGGGGTTCATGCGCCTGGGGCTGCGCAAGCACATGAAAACGGTCTCTGTGCGAGAGCTCGCCCGTGGGCAATTGGGCATGTGCAATCGCACCGGGCATTCGGTGGCGGTGATCAACGGCCGCGAAGAGTTGTGGGGACGCAGGGGCGCCACGCCTGCCCGCGGTCAGGCGATAGCACTTTTCTAGGGCGCGACCACAGGCGATGCGGGCGGCTCACCCCATCGCAACGCCGCCCCGATTGTGTTTTGCAGGTTATTGCTTCGGTAAGTCTCAGGAATCAGTGAATGAATATCACAGCAAGTAATGGCCCAGGCTCGCCGGCCAACGGGTACGACGACGCGGCTTCGGTGTTTTCGTCGAAACGTGCGGGGGAAAAACCTGCGCAGATCATCCGTGCATTCAATGCGGCGCACGGCCAGTTTGGCGAGCACTTTGACACCAGCACCCACGCAGCCGTCATCAAACTGATGATGACAACCTTCGGGCAACACCCGGCTGGCATGTTCAATGCGCTGACTGCCACGGGCGATGGGTACCACATCACCATGAAGGACGAGTTCAAGGTTCAGTTGTCTCGCCAGGAGTTGGCGCAGGCGACGCAGGCCTCAAGGTTCAGCGGCGACGATAGCGGGGCAGTCAAGGATGCCAATTTTGTGTTCGCGGCGTTCGTAAAGCGCAAGCAACTGACCGGCAATTACCCGACGTTTGAAGCTGCGCTGGCAAAAACACTGGAGGGCGAGACCGTCCAGCGGTGTTTGCAGGGCATGGGCCTGTTCGGCCTGTGCCAGTACGTGCCGTCAAGTGCCATGCAGGCAAAGGGCGCGGTGGGGGTCATGGGGACGCACAACTTTGGCTCGGCGCTGGTGATGGAGGGCGTAAGCCATCATTACCACGAGCGGCGCACGGTCAAGCAGGGTTACGGGTACGTGTTGTTCGACGACAAACCGGCGGCCCCCGACAACGCCAGGCAGGTGTCCGACGTCGTGTCCGGCATGACGCCCGAACAGATCTGGGGTGGTTTTTATCAGGGCGTGGAAGGCAATTGCGTCACGGTGTCGGCGATCAAGGCGGCGATCATCCGGTTCTGGCAGGACCCTCAGGGGATCTATAAGCGCATCCAAGTCACCGCCGACGGTTTTGAGGTGGTCATGAGGGACTCCTTCACGCTGACGGTGACCCATGATGAACTGCGCCAGGCCATCGTCGCGTCAAACTTCCACGGCAGTCATACGCAGCTGATCAATTACGCCAACTTCTTGTACGCGGTCAGCGCCAAGCGCGCGCACATGGAGAATAACGACATGCGCGCCGGACAGAGCTATGCAGCCGCCCTGCACACCCTCAACGACGGCGAGTACCCGGGGGAGGCGCTGCGGCGGCTTGGGTTGTACGCCTATATGCGTGAAAGCACGGTTGAAGAACTGGCCCGGGGCGCGGTCGGTACGCTGGCGGACACGGGCCACTCGGTCGCGGTCATCAATGGCGCGCTGGACTTCTATGGGCAAAAGCAGGACCTGGCGTCATCGCGATGGATGAACACCGGGTTTCGCGCATTGAAGCTCGTGTAAGGGTCAGCCCAGTAGCTTCCTGAACGCCTCGATGGGCAGAGGCCGGCTGTGTAAATACCCCTGGAACAAATGGCAGCCCAGCTTTTGCAGGAATGCCAGTTGTTCCGGGGTTTCCACGCCCTCGGCGATCACATCCAGGTTCAAGCTGCGCGCCATGGCGACGATGGCGCGGATGATTTCGGCATCGTTGGGGTCGTGGGTGGCGTCGCGCACGAAGGACTGATCGATCTTCAACGCATTCACCGGCAGGCGCTTGAGGTAGGTCAGCGACGAATAGCCGGTGCCGAAGTCGTCCATGGCAAAGCTCACGCCGAGTTTTTTCAGGCGGCGCATCTTGGCCACTGTGTCATCCAGGTTCTGGATCACGATGCCTTCGGTAATTTCCAGTTTCAGCAGGCTATACGGCAGGTGATGCTGCTTGAGGCTGCGCTCCACCCGCTCCACGAAGTCGTTCTGGCGGAACTGGCGCGGGCTTATATTCACGCACAGGCTGAAATTCAACGGGTCCACCAAGCCATCGGCGATCAATTGGGCAAATGCGCCGCAGGCTTCATCAAGAATCCAGGTGCCGACTTCCAGGATCAGGCCGCTGTCTTCCAGCACTTTGATAAATTCGGTGGGTGACTGCGCCCCCAGTTGCGGGTGCTGCCAGCGCACCAGCGCTTCGGCACCGATGATGCGATTGCCGCGCGCATCGACTTGAGGCTGGTAATGCACGCTGAACTCACCGCGTGACAGCGCCAGACGCAGGTCGGTCTCCATGCGCAGGCGTTCACTGGCGGTTTTCTGCATGCTGTTATGAAACATCTGCGTGGTGTTGCGTCCTGAATCCTTGGCCCGATACAGCGCAATGTCGGCACGCTTGAGCAGGTCTGCGGGTGTCGAGCCATGGTCGGGGATCAGCGCCACGCCAATGCTCGGCGTGACCTGCAGGCGATGGCCATCGAGGAACATCGGTTCCGAGAGCAATTCGCGCAGGGTGTCCGCCAGTTCCTGTACCTGGGCGCTGACTTCCACGCGTGTACCTTCCAGGCCGCTGAGCAGCACCACGAACTCATCGCCGCCCAGGCGCGCCACCGTATCTTCCATGCGCACGCTGGCTTCTAGGCGTGCGGTGACGATTTTCAGCACGGTGTCGCCCACCGGATGGCCGAGGGAATCGTTGATGTGCTTGAAATGGTCGAGGTCGAGAAACAGCAGGGCGCCCCGCAGGTTATGGCGTTTGAGCAGGGCGATCTGCTGGCTCAGGCGGTCCATCAGCAGCGCACGATTGGGCAGGTTGGTCAGCGGGTCGTGATAGGCCAGGTGACGGATCTGCGCCTGGGCGTTTTTCAGCAGGCTCACGTCCCGCGCCGTCAGCAGCAGGCACGGCGTCTCATTGAGGGTGATCGGTTCGACCGATACCTCCACGGCCAACAATTCGCCACGTTTGTTGTGCCACAGCATTTCCAGGTGATGAATTCGGCCCTTGATCTGCAGTTCGGCCAGCAGCGCCGCGCGCTGATTCTCATCGGCCCAGATGCCGATCTGATACAGCGTCAGCCCGATGGCCTCCTCGGCGCGGTAACCGGTGAGGCGGCAGAAGCCGTCATTGACCTCCACATAACGGCCGGTGTCACGTTCGGTAATGGAGATGGCATCGGGGCTTGAATGGAAGGCCTTGGCGAATTTTTCTTCGCTGGCCTTAAGGGCGGCCTCGGAGCGTTGTTGCTGGGTGATATCGCGCAGGGTCGTGACAATGCAGGGTTGGTCGCCGACCTTGATCAGGCGGCTGGAAATCACGCAGGTCAGGCTTTGGCCGTTTTTGTGATGCACCACAATGGCGACATTGTTTAACGACTGCTCGCGAATGACCCGTTCGATACGTTGCAGGCGCTTGCTCGAGTCATCCCACAGCCCGATCTGGTCGGCGCTTTTGTCGATCACCTCGGCGGCGGTCCAGCCAAAGGTCTGAGTGAACGCGGGGTTGATTTCGATAAAGGCGCCGCTGTCCAGGTAGGTCACGCAGATTGGGTCAGGGCTGGCCTGGAACAGGCTGGCGAACTTTTCTTCGGAGGCGGTGATGCGCTGCTCGCGTTCCACCTGGTCGGTGATATCCAGCAAGGTGCCGGCCATGCGCAACGGTTTGCCCGATTCGTCGCGATACAGCCGCGCGCGGCTTTCCAGGTAACGAGCGCTGCCGTCCTCCATCTGTACGCGGTAGGTCAGCTGGTAATTGCCGTCCGGGCCTTCACGCAGGCTGCGATAGGCGTTGCGCATGCCCTCGCGTTCTTCATCGGACATGCCTTCAAAAAACGCATCGAAAGGTTCGTGAAACGGCAACGCCTCCAGGCCGTGCAGTTGCGCCGCGCGGGCCGAGCCATACAGCATGCCGCTGGGGATATGCCAGTCCCAGGTGCCCAGCTGTGCCGAATCCAGGGCAAGGTCGAGGCGCTCCTGGCTGTCCTTGAGCGCCTGCTCGGCGTTTTTGCGCTCGGTGGTGTCGACAAACGTGCTGATCAGGTAGGCCTCGCCCTCCAGCTCGACTTTTTGTGCGCTCAAGGTGCCGTCGTGGATCTGGCCGTTGCTGGCGCAGAACTGCACTTCCATGCTGATGGGTTCGCCCTTGCGTTGGGTTGCCCTGACCAGCAGGGCGCGCTGTTGCGGGTCACGCCACAGGCCCAGGTCCAGCGTGGTGCGGCCGATGGCCTGGGCCACGGGCCAGCCGAAAAGCATCTCGAAATACTGGTTGGCTTCGCTGATCAGGCCGTCGGCCTGGCGGGTCAGCAGGACCATATTCGGGCACAGATGAAACAGTGTGGCGAAGCGTTTTTCCGAGTGGATAAGGGCGTGTTCGCGCTCGCGCTGGCGAGTGGTTTCGCGAATCACGCCGATCATGCGGCGCCGGCCGGTCCTGTCCGGTGCCAGGCTGCCGTTGATTTCGAGCCAGTGATGGCTGCCATCGGGCCACTGGATGTGGTGGTGCATGGCCTGTTCAAACGGCTCGCCCGCCAGCACGGCGTGAAAGGCCCGCACCACGCGCGCGCGATCCGAAGGCGCGAGCAGATCCAGGTAATCCAGGTCTTTGGGTAACGGCTGGCGCGGATCGTAGCCGAACAGCGCCTGGGTGCCGCGTGACCAGCTGATCCTGCCGGTGTCGATTTCCCAGCACCATGCGCCCAGGCGGGCAGCGTTGAGGGCTGCCAGCAACTGCGGAGCGCTGTCCCAGCTTTGTTCCGCCTCTTGAGGGTCCAGGGCGTAAATGCGGGGCAGGGGTGGCACGGAATCGACGGGGTTGCGCATTATCAAAGGGCCTTGGCTCAATGGGCGTTCGGCGCGGTTTATTCAGACCTTGAGGCCGCACAGCTTCATGCCGGTGTCCCTGGCAGATCGACCTGTGCATCCAATAGGCTCATGAAAGCCCGCGCAGCGTTCGACAGCGTCCTTTCGGTGTGCACGATATAGCCTAGCTGGCGACTGAGCTGTATGCCCGGCAAAGCGATACTTGCCACCTGTTCATCGAGCATGGTGCGCGGCAACACGCTCCAGGCCAGGCCGATGGACACCATCATCTTGATGGTTTCCAGGTAGTTGGTGCTCATGGCGATGTTCGGCGTCAGGCCCTGGGCTTCAAACAAGCGGCTGACAATATGGTGGGTAAAGGTGTTGCCACCGGGGAATACCGCCGGGTGTTTGGCGATATCGGCCAGGTTGACCGTGCCATTGGCGGTCAGGCTGTGCTCGGGCGCGACCACGAAATCCAGCGGGTCGTCCCACACCGGCGTGGCGCGTACCAGGTTGTGCGGGTCGGGCGCCAGGGTGATAACGGCCACTTCAGCGCGACCATGGAGGATTTCCTCGTAGGCCACTTCCGAATCGAGGAACTGAATATCCAGCGCCACGTTCGGGTACTCGCGGGTAAAGGTGCGCAAAATCGGTGGCAGGCGGTGCAGGCCGATGTGGTGGCTGGTGGCCAATGTCAGGCGGCCGCTGACTTCGCCGGTCAGGTTGGTGAGCGCGCGGCGGGTGTCGTCCAGCACATTGAGAATCTGGTAAGCACGCGGCAGCAGAGCGCGCCCGGCCTCGGTCAGGCCGACTTCACGGCCCAGGCGGTCGAATAAACGTACCTTTAATTGTTGTTCCAGCCCGGCAATGCGCTTGCTGATGGCCGGTTGGGTCAGGTGCAGGCGTTCGCCGGCGCCGGAGAAGCTGCCGGTCTCGGCGATGGCAATAAAGGCATTAAGGTTGGCCAGGTCCATTGTGGTATTCCAGTTGGTAATCCAAAGCATAAAAAATATGAATTTGAGTTATTTAATGTAGCGCCATACCATCAGCCTCACAAGCCAAAGGGTTATTGAATGTCTCAAAAGCCCGGGGCATAGAAAGACCGATGATGAGGACCGACTGATGGCCGGCAAAACGCTTTACGACAAGCTTTGGGATTCCCATGAAGTGAAACGGCGCGACGATGGCTCGTCGCTGATCTATATCGACCGTCACATCATCCATGAAGTGACCTCGCCCCAAGCGTTTGAAGGCCTGCGGCTGGCCGGGCGCAAGCCCTGGCGCGTCGACTCGATCATCGCCACCCCGGACCACAACGTACCGACCACCCCGGAGCGCAAAGGCGGCATCGAGGCCATTGCCGACCAGGTGTCGCGTTTGCAGGTGCAAACCCTCGACGACTATTGCGATGAATATGGCATCACCGAATTCAAGATGAATGACGTGCGTCAGGGCATCGTGCACGTGATCGGCCCGGAGCAGGGCGCCACCTTGCCGGGCATGACCGTGGTCTGCGGTGACTCTCACACCTCCACCCACGGCGCATTCGGCGCCCTGGCCCATGGCATCGGCACTTCCGAGGTGGAGCATGTGTTCGCCACCCAGTGCCTGGTCGCCAAAAAGATGAAGAACATGTTGGTCAAAGTCGAAGGCACATTGCCATTTGGCGTGACCGCCAAGGACATCGTGCTTGCCGTGATTGGCAAGATCGGCACGGCCGGCGGTAACGGCCATGCCATCGAGTTCGCCGGCAGCGCCATCCGCGACCTGTCCATCGAAGGCCGCATGACC
Source organism: Pseudomonas sp. MF08831 (assembly GCF_059862645.1). NCBI lineage: Bacteria > Pseudomonadati > Pseudomonadota > Gammaproteobacteria > Pseudomonadales > Pseudomonadaceae > Pseudomonas > Pseudomonas sp. MF08831. The sequence goes on from NZ_JCBCUX010000008.1 coordinate 218,743, forward strand.
ATCTGCAACATGTCCATCGAAGCCGGTGCCCGTGTCGGCATGGTCGCGGCGGATGAAAAAACCGTTGAATACGTCAAAGGCCGTCCTTTCGCTCCGCAAGGCGCCGATTGGGAGGCTGCCGTAGAGGCCTGGAAAGACCTGGTGTCCGACGCCGACGCTGTCTTCGACACCGTGGTTGAGCTCGACGCCGCGCAGATCAAGCCGCAAGTCAGCTGGGGCACCTCGCCGGAAATGGTCCTGGCCGTCGACCAGAACGTGCCGGACCCGGCCAAGGAAACCGACCTGGTCAAGCGTGGCTCCATCGAGCGTGCCTTGAAGTACATGGGCTTGAAGGCCAACCAGGCGATCACCGACATCCAGTTGGATCGCGTGTTTATCGGTTCCTGCACCAACTCGCGGATCGAAGACCTGCGCGCCGCGGCGGTGATCGCCAAGGGCCGCAAAGTGGCCTCGACCATCAAGCAAGCCATCGTGGTGCCAGGTTCGGGCCTGGTCAAAGCGCAAGCCGAAGCCGAGGGCCTGGACAAGATCTTCCTTGAGGCCGGTTTTGAATGGCGCGAGCCGGGCTGCTCCATGTGCCTGGCGATGAACCCGGACCGTTTGGAGTCGGGCGAGCATTGCGCGTCCACCTCCAACCGTAACTTCGAAGGGCGTCAGGGCGCCGGTGGGCGTACCCACCTGGTCAGCCCGGCCATGGCCGCCGCCGCTGCCGTCAACGGTCGTTTCATCGACGTTCGCGAATTGATCTGAGGAAAACCCGATGAGAGCTTTTACCCAACACACCGGTCTTGTCGCGCCGTTGGACCGTGCCAACGTCGACACTGACCAGATCATCCCCAAGCAGTTCTTGAAGTCGATCAAGCGCACCGGCTTTGGTCCGAACCTGTTCGATGAGTGGCGCTACCTGGACGTGGGCTACGCCTACCAGGACAACTCCAAGCGCCCGTTGAACAAGGACTTCGTGCTCAACGCCGAGCGTTACCAAGGCGCCAGCGTATTGCTGGCCCGCGAGAACTTCGGCTGCGGCTCCAGCCGTGAACACGCGCCGTGGGCCCTGGAAGAATATGGCTTTCGCAGCATCATCGCGCCGAGCTACGCCGACATCTTCTTCAACAACAGCTTCAAGAACGGCTTGCTGCCGATCATCTTGAGCGACGCCGAAGTGGACGAGCTGTTCAAGCAGGTCGAAGCCAATGTCGGCTACCAACTGACCGTTGACCTGGCTGCGCAGACCGTGACCCGCCCGGACGGCAAGGTGTATCACTTTGAAGTCGATGCGTTCCGTAAGCACTGCCTGATCAATGGCCTGGACGATATCGGCCTGACCTTGCAGGACGGCGATGCGATTGCCGCGTTTGAAACCAGGCACCGGGCGAGCCAGCCCTGGTTGTTTCGCGACGCTTGATTTGAGGTAGGCCGTGCGGGCCCCATCGCGGGCAAGCCCGCTCCCACATGTTGACCTGTGAACACGGTCGAGTGTGGGAGCTGGCTTGCCTGCGATAGCGCCCGTACCAACACCACAAAACCCAAGGAAAACCACCATGACCAGCACCGCCCACACCCAAGTCGTGCAAAAACAATTCGGCGAACAGGCCTCGGCCTACCTGAGCAGCGCAGTTCACGCTCAAGGCACCGAATTCGCGCTACTCCAGGCCGAATTGGCCGGGCAGGGCGCTGCGCGACTGCTGGACCTGGGTTGCGGTGCCGGGCATGTGAGCTTCCACGTTGCGCCGCTGGTTGAAGAAGTGGTGGCCTACGACCTGTCCCAGCAGATGCTCGACGTGGTGGCAGCCGCCGCAAAAGAGCGTGGCCTGAACAACATCCGCACCGTGCACGGCGCCGCTGAGCGCCTGCCATTCGCCGATGGCGAGTTCGACTTCGTGTTCAGCCGCTATTCGGCCCACCATTGGAGCGACCTCGGCCTGGCCCTGCGTGAAGTGCGTCGGGTGCTCAAGCCTGGCGGTATCGCGGCATTTGTCGATGTCTTGTCACCGGGCAGCCCGCTGTTGGACACTTACCTGCAAACCGTCGAAGTGCTGCGCGATACCAGCCACGTGCGCGATTACTCCGCCGCCGAATGGATGCGCCAGCTCAGCGAGGCCGGCCTGCACGTACGCACCAGCAGCCGTCAGCGCCTGCGCCTGGAATACACCTCGTGGGTGGAGCGCATGCGCACCCCAGAGGTATTGCGCGCCGCGATCCTTGAGTTGCAGCAGGCGATGGGCCAGGAAGTACGCGATTACTACGAGATTCAAGCCGACGGCACCTTCAGCACCGACGTGCTGGTGGTCTTTGCCGAACGCTGATTAATTTTCCCGACCTGCCCACGGGCGGGTCGCTTGATGAAATGAGGAACGCATGAGCAAGCAGATTCTGATTCTTCCTGGCGACGGTATTGGTCCGGAAATCATGGCCGAAGCGGTCAAAGTCCTGGAATTGGCCAACAGCAAGTACAGCCTGGGCTTTGAGTTGAGCCACGACGTGATCGGCGGCGCCGCCATCGACAAGCACGGCGTGCCCCTGGCCGACGAAACCCTGGACCGCGCCCGTGCAGCCGACGCCGTACTGCTCGGCGCCGTGGGCGGCCCGAAGTGGGACAAGATCGAGCGTGACATCCGCCCGGAGCGCGGCCTGCTGAAAATTCGCGCGCAACTGGGCTTGTTCGGCAACCTGCGTCCGGCGATTCTCTACCCGCAACTGGCCGACGCGTCGAGCCTCAAGCCGGAAGTGGTGGCGGGCCTGGACATCCTGATCGTGCGTGAGCTGACCGGCGGTATTTACTTCGGCTCGCCACGCGGCGTGCGCACCCTTGAAAATGGCGAGCGTCAGGCCTACGACACGCTGCCGTACAGCGAGAGCGAGATCCGCCGTATCGCCCGTGTCGGTTTCGACATGGCCCGCGTGCGTGGCAAGAAGGTCTGCTCGGTCGACAAGGCCAACGTACTGGCCTCCAGCCAACTGTGGCGCGAAATCGTCGAAGAAGTGGCCAAGGACTACCCGGACGTCGAACTGAGCCACATGTACGTCGACAACGCCGCCATGCAGTTGGTGCGTGCACCCAAGCAGTTCGACGTGATCGTCACCGACAACCTGTTCGGCGACATCCTGTCCGACCAGGCGTCGATGCTGACCGGTTCCATCGGCATGCTGCCGTCGGCGTCGCTGGACACCCACAACAAGGGCATGTACGAGCCGTGCCACGGTTCGGCGCCGGACATCGCAGGCCAAGGCATTGCCAACCCGTTGGCGACCATCTTGTCGGTGTCGATGATGCTGCGTTACAGCTTCAACCTGAGTGAAGCGGCGGATGCAATCGAGAAGGCTGTGAGCCTGGTACTGGACCAGGGTTTGCGCACCGGCGACATCTGGTCGCAGGGTTGCACCAAGGTTGGGACGCAAGAAATGGGCGACGCAGTAGTCGCCGCGCTGCGGAATCTGTAATCTCTCGGGCCCGCTTGCAGTTGTTGCTGCAAGGCGGCCCACTTTTTAACAAGGTGTAGTTGCGATGAAACGTGTAGGTCTGATCGGTTGGCGCGGTATGGTCGGTTCCGTGCTCATGCAGCGGATGCTGGAAGAGCAGGATTTCGATCTTATTGAGCCGGTGTTTTTCACCACGTCGAACGTGGGTGGCCAAGGGCCGTCCGTGGGCAAGGATATTGCTCCGCTCAAAGACGCCTACAGCATTGAAGAGCTCAAAACCCTCGACGTGATTTTGACCTGCCAGGGTGGCGACTACACCAGCGAAGTCTTCCCCAAGCTGCGCGAAGCCGGCTGGCAGGGGTACTGGATCGACGCCGCCTCGAGCCTGCGCATGCAGGACGACGCCGTGATCATCCTCGACCCGGTGAACCGCAAGGTTATTGACCAGCAGCTGGACGCTGGCACCAAGAACTATGTGGGCGGCAACTGCACCGTCAGCCTGATGCTGATGGGCCTGGGTGGCCTGTTCGAGGCTGGCCTGGTCGAGTGGATGAGCGCCATGACCTATCAGGCGGCTTCCGGCGCCGGCGCGCAGAACATGCGCGAGCTGATCAAGCAAATGGGTGCCACCCACGCGGCCGTTGCCGATCAACTGGCTGACCCTGCCAGCGCGATCCTGGACATCGACCGCCGTGTGGCCGAAGCCATGCGCAGCGATGCCTACCCGACCGAAAACTTCGGCGTGCCTTTGGCCGGTAGCCTGATCCCGTGGATCGACAAGGAATTGCCGAACGGCCAGAGCCGCGAAGAGTGGAAGGCCCAGGCTGAGACCAACAAGATCCTCGGTCGCTTCAAGAACCCGATCCCGGTGGACGGCATCTGCGTGCGCATCGGCGCCATGCGCTGCCACAGCCAGGCGCTGACCATCAAGCTGAACAAAGATGTGCCGATCGCCGATATCGAAGGGCTGATCAGCCAGCACAACCCATGGGTCAAGCTGGTGCCGAACAACCGCGACATCAGCATGCGGGAGCTGAGCCCGACCAAGGTCACCGGTACCCTGAATGTGCCGGTTGGCCGTCTGCGCAAGCTGAACATGGGCACTCAGTACCTGGGCGCGTTCACCGTCGGCGACCAACTGCTGTGGGGCGCGGCTGAACCGCTGCGTCGCATGCTGCGGATTTTGCTGGAGCGTTGATCGCTGCTGGTGAGTAGGAAACCCGCGTTCTGGTGACAGGCGCGGGTTTTTTATTGCCCTTCAGGGCCTCTTTGCGGGCAAGTCCACTCTCACACTCGATCGCATTTCAACGTTGGGAGGCGTTTGAATGTGGGCGCTGGCTTGCCGGCGATGAGGCCATCAGCCACACCATCCACCCCAGGTCAATTGCCTCACTCCCCACCACCCGGTAAAGTGCCGCTCCCCCCGCAATGCCCGAGGCAGCCACCATGACCCAGACCTTTGAAATCGCCGTGATCGGTGCAACCGGCACCGTGGGTGAAACCCTGGTGCAGATTCTCGAAGAGCTGGATTTTCCGGTAGGCACCCTGTATCTGCTGGCGGGCAGCAACTCGGCCGGCGCCTCGGTGCCGTTTCGCGGCAAGAACGTGCGGGTCAAGGAAGTTGATGAGTTCGACTTCAAAAAAGCCCAGTTGGCGTTCTTCGCGGCAGGCCCGGCGGTGACCCTGAGTTTCGCGCCACGCGCCACGGCGGCCGGTTGCTCGGTGATCGACCTCTCCGGCGCCTTGCCGGCCGATCAGGCACCTCAGGTCGTGCCGGAAGCCAACGCGCATATTCTCAAGGGTCTGAAAAAGCCCTTCCAGCTCGGCAGCCCGAGTCCGTCGGCCACCAACCTGGCGGTGGTTCTGGCGCCGTTGCGCGGCCTGCTGGAGATCCAGCGCGTCAGCGTCACTGCCAACCTGGCCGTTTCGGCCCAGGGCCGCGAGGCCGTCAGCGAGCTGGCCCGGCAGACCGCCGAGTTGCTGAACGTGCGCCCGCTGGAGCCGAAGTTCTTTGATCGGCAGATGGCCTTCAACCTGCTGGCGCAAGTCGGCACGCCTGACGCCCAGGGTCATACAGCCCTGGAGAAACGCCTCGTACACGAGTTGCGTGCGGTGCTGGAAACACCTCTGCTAAAGATTTCCGCAACCTGCGTTCAAGCCCCGGTGTTTTTTGGCGATAGCCTGACAGTGTCATTGCAGTTGGGCGCGCCGGTCGACCTGGCCGCTGTCAACCGTGCACTGGAGGCAGCGCCGGGGATCGAGCTGGTGGAAGAGGGCGACTACCCCACGGCCGTTGGGGATGCGGTCGGCCAGGATGTGGTCTACGTTGGCCGAGTGCGTGCGGGCGTGGACGACCCGGCGGAACTAAATCTGTGGCTGACGTCAGATAACGTACGCAAAGGCGCGGCATTGAACGCCGTGCAACTGGCGCAGTTGTTGATAAAAGGCCTTGTGTAAAAGATACTTGGCGGCAATTTGTAGATTGATTCTAGCCAAGCGCTATGCTTGGCCCCAAGCGAAACAGAAGCGCGTCGGTAACCTATCGGCTCGCCATGCCTTATGGCAGCGGTTACCAACCTTCTCGCAGGCCGGGGAGTGTTCAAACAAAGGATGAGGCTATGGTTCAAGTTCGCAAACTGGTGTTAGCAATAGCGGCCGCCTCGGCGCTGTCTTCCGGTATGGCGCAGGCGCTGCAGCTTGGGGAGATGACCCTCAAGTCGAAGTTGAACCAGCCGTTGGCGGTGGAAATCGAATTGCTCGATGTCGGCGGCCTCACTGCCTCCGAGATCACCCCGAGCCTGGCGTCTGACCAGGCGTTTGTGGACGCCGGCGTGGATCGCCAGGCGTTTCTGAATGACCTGACGTTTACCCCGGTGATCAACCCCAATGGCCGCAGTGTGGTGCGCGTCACCTCCAGCAAGCCGCTGCCTGATTCCTACGTACGGTTTCTGCTTCAAGTGCAATGGCCCAACGGCCGTCTGATGCGCGACTACAGTGTGCTGCTCGACCCGGCCAAGTTCGAGCAGCCGGCACCGACCGCCAGCGCACCTGCACCGCGCTTGAGTGCGCCGACCCAGTCGGCACCTGCCAGCACGGCGCCCACGGTCAGCAAAGCTGCGCAGCACACCACGACGTCTCGCGATACCTTGTGGGAAATTGCCGCGAAGAACCGCAACGGCGCGTCGGTCCAGCAGACGATGCTGGCGATCCAGGCGCTCAATCCTGATGCCTTTATCGACGGCAATATCAACCGCCTGAAAACCGGCCAGGTGCTGCGTCTTCCGGATCGCCAGCAAGCCACCAGCCTGCCGCAGCCGGAGGCGATTGCCGAAGTCACTGCGCAAAATGCCGCCTGGCGCGAGGGCCGTCGCACGGCCAATAATCAGGCCGCCGGCAAGCAGCAACTGGACGCCACTCGGCGCACCCAGGCAGGCGATGCGCCCTCGAGCACCAATGCCAAGGACAACTTGAGCCTGGTGTCGGCCGAGTCCGCCAAGAAAGGTGCCAAGGGCAGGGCCGCTGACGGGCGTGCATTGAGCGACAAGCTGGCGATGACCCAGGAAGAGCTGGACACCACGCGCCGCGACAATGCCGAGCTGAAAAGCCGCGCGGCCGACCTGCAAAGTCAGTTGGACAAGCTGCAAAAGCTGATTCAATTGAAAAACGATCAACTGGCCAAGTTGCAGGCTCAGGGCGGTAACCCGGCAGTGCCGGGCACTGCGCCGACGACGGCAGCCATTCCGGCGCAGCTGCCAGGTGAGCCTGCGGCGACTGCATCGACGGCGCCGGCGCCCGATGCGACGCCGGCTGCCGTGGTAGCTACGCCCGAGCCGATCAAGCCGGATGCCGCGCCGGCCAGCAGCACCGAAGGTAAATTCAACGATCTGCTGACCAACCCGATTGTCCTCGGGGTCATCGGCGGTGCTGCCGGCTTGCTGGTGTTGTTGCTCCTGCTGCTGTGGGCCCGTCACCGCAATGCCCGCCTCGAAGAGGAAAAGCACCTGCGTATGGCGCGGGCGCTGGCTGAAGAACCACAGTTTTCGCCGAATGTGGATCACGACCTGCCGCCGGACAGCTTCGAAGGCCTGGAAGTGCCGCCGCCGAACGTCAAGCTGGCGGCCGCGCCTGCGCCTGCCCCGGTGGTTGAGCCTGTCGTGGTGCCGAGCGTGGCTTCCGTGCTGGCGCCTTTGGCCGTCGCCGTGGCCCCGGAAAATTCCAGCGATGCGCTCGCACAAGCCCAATCCCATATCGACCGTGGTCACCTGAATCAGGCCGCCGATGTGTTGGAGCAGGCGATCAAGCGCGAGCCCAAGCGCAGTGACCTGCGCTTGAAGCTGATGGAAGTCTACGGTCTGCAAAGCGATAAGGACGGCTTCGTCACGCAAGAGCGTCAACTGGTGGCCACGGGCGAAAACCACGCCCAGGTCGAGCAGCTCAAGAGTCGCTTCCCGGCCATGGCCGTGTTGGCCGCGGGCGTCAGCGCTGCGGTGGCCGCGGCGGCGCTGGACGCTCAATACGTGAAGAACTTGCTTGAAGACAAACCGGCAGCGCCGGCGCCGGAACCCGACGCGTTCGATACGGATTTCGACTTGAGCCTGGACGATCTGGAAGCCGCTTCGCCGGCCGTGGTCAGCCCCAAGGATGAATCGAGTTTCGAGTCTGTCCTGCAGCGCCAGACGCAAGCCAAGCCCGCGCCGGATGATGTGTCGGACTTCGATCTGGACCTGCAGCTGGACGCGCCGTCGTCCACGCAATCGGACGATGACTTCCTCTCGGGCCTTGAAGACCAGATGAAGGATGTGCCGGCTGTTGAGCCGCCAACCCTTACCCCTGCCGCACTGGATGATTTCGACCTGCCGGAAGACTTCGACCTGTCCCTGGCTGACGAACCGCAAGCGCCGCCGGCCGCCAAGCCGGATGCCTTCACATCCGAGCTGGACGACGTCAACGCTGAGCTCGATCGCCTGTCCCAGAGCCTCGAGCATCCGCCGATCGAGCCTTCCTTTACCGCCGAAGATGCGGCGTTGGGTGCTGATGAGCCGGAGTTTGATTTCCTCTCTGGCACCGATGAGGTGGCCACCAAGCTCGACCTGGCCCAGGCCTACATCGACATGGGCGATGCCGACGGCGCGCGCGACATTCTGTCCGAAGTGCTGACTGAGGGCGATGAAGCCCAGCGCGGTGAAGCCAAGGAAATGCTCGGCAAAATCTGAACAGGAGTGTAACGCCAATGTGGGAGCGGGCTTGCTCGCGAGCGTGACGTGTCGGTTAGCGGATTGAGCGCCTGGCACGTTGCATTCGCGAACAGGCCCGCTCCCACAGTTGGTTTGGCGCGTGGCCTCGCAACAAAAGCGCCCCTCATGCGTGCTCCGCCTTTATAATGGCCGCCTTTGCGCAACTCATCGGGCTCTCAGTTCTTGGCAAATCTAGATAACGCGGCCGCCGAAATGGCGGCCGCAGGCTTTAACCGCATCGCTCTGGGCGTGGAATACAAAGGCTCGCGCTATCGCGGCTGGCAGCGCCAGGCCTCGGGTGTGCTGACGGTGCAGGAAACCCTCGAAAACGCCTTGTCGAAGGTCGCCGACTCGCCGGTGTCGCTGATGTGCGCCGGGCGAACCGACGCCGGTGTGCATGCCTGTGGCCAGGTGGTGCACTTTGACACCCAGGCCGAGCGCACGATGAAAGCGTGGGTGATGGGCGCCAATATCAACTTGCCTCATGACGTCAGCGTCACTTGGGCCAAGGTCATGCCTGCGCATTTTCATGCGCGCTTCAAGGCCATTGCCCGGCGTTATCGCTACGTGATCTATAACGACCAGATCCGTCCGGCGCACCTCAACCAGGAAATCACCTGGAACCATCGCCCGCTGGATGCCGAGCGCATGGCCGAAGCCGCGCAGCATTTGGTCGGTGTGCATGATTTCAGCGCGTTCCGTGCCGGCCAGTGCCAGGCCAAGTCGCCAATCAAGGAAGTCCATCACTTGCGCGTGACCCGTCACGGCAAGATGATCGTGCTGGATATCCGCGCTGGCGCCTTCCTGCACCATATGGTGCGCAATATTGCAGGCGTGTTGATGACCATCGGCACCGGCGAGCGCCCGGTGGAGTGGGCCAAAGAGGTGTTGGAAAGTCGCATCCGCCGCACAGGTGGGGTGACGGCGCATCCCTTTGGCCTGTATCTGGTGGACGTGGAGTACCGCGACGAGTTCGAATTGCCGGATCGCTTCATCGGGCCACACTTCCTCACAGGTTTCAGCGAACTTGGCGGCTGACGCCCGGAATAGCTTTTGTTACCATCCGGGACTTTCTCGGTTCAACCCCTGAGGTTTCTACGACATGTCAGCCGTTCGCAGCAAGATTTGCGGGATCACCCGCATAGAAGACGCGCTGGCGGCAGTCGAGGCGGGGGCGGATGCCATCGGTTTTGTGTTTTATGCCAAGAGCCCACGGGCGGTGAATGTGCTGCAGGCGCGTGCAATCATCGCCGCGTTACCGCCGTTCGTGACCACCGTCGGCTTGTTCGTCAACGCCAGCCGCTGCGAGCTCAACGAAACCCTGGATGCCGTGCAGCTGGACATGCTGCAGTTTCACGGCGATGAAAGCCCCGACGAGTGTGAAAGCTACCAACGCCCGTATATCAAGGCGCTGCGCGTCAAGGCCGGGGATGACATCGCCGCCGCGTGTGCTGCCTATACTGGCGCTCGTGGCATTCTGTTGGATACCTATGTCGAAGGCGTGCCGGGCGGTACGGGCGAAGCATTCGACTGGACGCTGATTCCCGAGGGGCTGAGCAAGCCGATTATCCTTGCCGGCGGGCTCAACGCCGCGAATGTCGGAGCCGCCATCGAGCAGGTTCGGCCGTACGCCGTGGACGTCAGCGGTGGGGTGGAGCAGGGCAAGGGCATCAAGGATCACCACAAGATTCGCGCATTCATGCAAGCGGTGCGCAACAGCAATGGTGTGATGTGACGGCTCGCAGTCTGCCGCCGTCCATAACTACCACTGTGTAAAACAGCATCGGCGCCGCCTGCGGGAGGCCCGGAAACGTAGTGGCAACCCGCGCTGCGGGTTGTCTGGAAGGCTGAGGATACAGGCAGGAAATGGCTGGTCGAACGTCTGACCCCGTCCCGTCTGTGTCATCGCCACATATGAATTTAGCTCAAGGGCATACGCGGGGCTGTGTTCAAGCCACCGGTACTGGAGAAAGAAAGCATGAGCAACTGGTTAGTAGACAAACTGATCCCTTCGATCATGCGTTCCGAGGTGAAGAAAAGCTCGGTTCCTGAAGGTCTGTGGCACAAGTGCCCATCCTGCGACGCGGTGCTGTATCGCCCGGAGCTGGAAAAGACCCTGGACGTTTGCCCCAAGTGCAACCACCACATGCGTATCGGCGCCCGCGCCCGCATCGACATTTTCCTCGACGCCGATGGCCGTGCCGAGCTGGGCGCTGACCTGGAGCCGGTTGACCGTCTCAAGTTCCGCGATGGCAAGAAGTACAAGGATCGCCTCACCGCCGCGCAAAAGCAGACCGGTGAAAAGGACGCGCTGATTTCCGTCAGCGGCAAGTTGCTGGGCATGCCCGTGGTGGTGTCGGCGTTTGAGTTTTCCTTCATGGGCGGTTCCATGGGTGCCATCGTCGGTGAGCGTTTCGTACGTGCCGCCAACTACGCGCTGGAAAACCGTTGCCCGATGATCTGCTTCGCCGCCTCCGGTGGCGCGCGCATGCAGGAAGCGCTGATTTCCCTGATGCAAATGGCCAAGACCTCTGCGGTACTGGCGCGTCTGCGTGAAGAAGGCATTCCGTTCATCTCCGTGCTGACAGACCCGGTCTATGGCGGCGTTTCCGCCAGCCTGGCGATGCTGGGTGACGTGATTGTCGGCGAACCCAAGGCCCTGATCGGCTTTGCCGGCCCGCGCGTGATCGAGCAGACCGTTCGTGAAAAACTGCCGGAAGGTTTCCAGCGCAGCGAGTTCCTGCTGGAGCACGGCGCGATTGACATGATCATCGCCCGTGGCGAGCTGCGTCCACGCCTGGGTAACCTGCTGGCGCAAATGATGGGCCTGCCGACGCCTGTGTACGTCGCGCCTAAAGTCGAACCGATCGTTGTGCCGCCGGTGCCTGCAAACCTATGACCCAGCGTACCCTTGGCGAATGGCTCGCCTACCTTGAGCAGTTGCATCCGTCAGCCATCGACATGGGCCTGGAGCGCTCGCAACAGGTAGCGGCCCGCCTCGGGTTGGGCCGGCCGGCACCGCGCGTGATCACGGTGACCGGCACCAACGGCAAAGGCTCAACCTGTGCCTTTGTCGCGGCGCTGCTGCAAGCCCAAGGGCTGAAAGTTGGCGTCTACAATTCTCCGCACCTGCTGCGTTACAACGAGCGGGTGCAGCTCAATGGCGTCGAAGCCACTGATGAGCAGCTCTGCGAAGCCTTTGCCGCACTGGATACCGGGCGCGGCGAAATTTCCCTGACCTACTTCGAAATGGGCACCCTGGCGGCGTTCTGGCTGTTTGAGCGTGCGCAATTGGATGTGGTTGTTCTGGAAGTCGGCCTGGGTGGGCGTCTGGACACCGTCAATGTGGTGGATGCCGACATGGCGCTGGTCACCAGCATTGGCGTGGATCATGCCGACTACCTGGGCAATACCCGCGAGTCGGTGGCCTATGAAAAGGCCGGGATCTTCCGCCAGGGCAAGCCTGCGCTGTGTGGTGATCTGGACCCGCCGCAACCCTTGCTCGACAAGGTGCGCGAGTTGGATTGTCCGTTTTACCTGCGCGGCCGCGAATTCAATCTCGACATCGGTGCTCAACATTGGCAATGGCGTGGGTGTGATGCGCGCGGGCAGGCGGTAGAGCTGCATGATCTGCCGCTGCTGAACCTGCCGATGGAAAACGCTGCGCTGGCGTTGCAGGCCTACCTGCTGCTGGATCTGCCGTGGCATGCCGAGCAAATTGCCGCGACATTGCTGGCCACTCGGGTGGTCGGGCGTCTGGATCGTCGCACCTTCGAGTGGGAGGGCAAGCGCCTGAACCTGCTGCTGGATGTGGGGCATAACCCGCATGCCGCCGAGTACCTGGCACAACGCCTGTCGCGTACGCCACCGGTGGGTCGCCGCCTGGCGGTATTCGGGCTGTTGGCTGACAAAGACCTGGGCGGCGTGGTTGCGCCGTTGCTGGGCGATGTGCAGGCTTGGGCGGTGGCGCCGCTGGATACGCCCCGCAGTCGGCCGGCCGCCGAATTGGAAACGGCCTTGCAGAACCTTGGTGCGCCAGTGGCGTCGTATGCAAGCGTCACCGCCGCGCTTGAAGCGCAGTGTGCGGTGGCAACGGCCGAGGACGAGATTCTGTTGTTCGGATCATTTTATTGTGTTGCCGAGGCGCTAGAGTGGTTGGCCCGGCGCTCCACGGAGGAAGCTGCACATGGCATTACTGGATAGCGCATACAAGCAGCGAATGGTTGGAGCCCTGGTGTTGGTGGCGTTGGCGGTGATTTTTCTGCCGATGCTGTTTTCGCGTCAGGACGAGCAGCGCCAGGTAGTTGTTGAGGCGCCGGCTGCGCCCCAGGCGCCGACGGTACCGCAAGTTCAGGTTGAGCCGGTGGTGGTGCCCGAGCCGCAGGCGTTGCCTGAGGAGCCTGTGCCGAGTGATGCGGATGTGGCTGCGCAGCAGGCGCCGAGCATGCCGGTGCAGCCGAGTGTGCCGGTGGTCAAGCCTGCACCTGCGCCCGCGCCGGCAGCGCCTGTGGTTGCCGCCAAACCGGCCGCGCCGGCGCCAGCGCCCAAGCCGGTTGCGCCGCAACCTGCCGCGCCGGGCAAGCCAGACGTTGGTCAAAGCCGTATCGATCCCAATGGTCTGCCGATCACTTGGTCGATCCAGCTCGCCAGCCTGGCCAATCGCGAGAGCGCCGAAGCCTTGCAGAAAAAGCTGCGCACTCAGGGCTACAACGCTTATATCCGCAGTGCCGATGGCAAGAACCGCGTGTTTATCGGGCCGCTGATCGAGCGCGCCGAGGCGGATCGCCTGCGTGATCTGCTGGGTCGCCAGCAGAACCTGAATGGTTTTGTGGTGCGTTTTCAGCCTGAGCGCGGCTGATTTCACCCCCGTTTCAGCTTGGAATGCACTCAATGTGGGAGGGGGCTTGCCCCCGATGGCGGTAGGTCAGTCAGCCTCTCTGATAATGACCCGTCGCTATCGGGGGCAAGCCCCCTCCCACATTGTATTGGGTGGTCCTGAGGGGGGCTTCGCCCTACTCAACCCATTGATTTGCAAAGCACCCGCAATCACAGCTTACCGACAGCCCGGCGCTCTGCTAAAATGCGCCGCCTTATCCGTACGTAGGCTGCACTGTGCCATTTACCTGGGTTGATTGGGCGATCGTTGCAATCGTCGCCATCTCCGCTTTGATCAGTCTAAGCCGCGGCTTCGTAAAAGAAGCACTGTCGTTGCTGACCTGGATCATCGCAGGAGTCGTAGCCTGGATGTTCGGTGGTTCATTGTCGGTTTACCTGGCCGGTTACATCGAGACACCTTCGGCTCGCGTCATCGCGGGCTGCGCCATCATGTTCATCGCCACGCTGCTGGTGGGGGCGATGGTCAATTATCTTATTGGCGAGTTGATACGTGTCACCGGCCTCTCCGGGACCGATCGATTTCTCGGCATGGCCTTCGGCGCTGCGCGTGGCGCGTTGCTGGTGGTCGTGGCAGTCGGGCTGTTGAGCCTGGGGCCGGTACAGCAGGATTCGTGGTGGCAGGAGTCGGTACTCGTGCCAAAATTTCTATTGGTTGCAGATTGGTCCAAGAACCTCATTCTGGGGTGGAGCAGTCAGTGGCTGGCCAGCGGAATCAGCGTACCCGCTGATCTTCCGTTCAAGGAACACCTCTTGCCGGCCAAAACGCCTCAGTAAGCAGTGTTCAGTCAAGATTCATTAAGTAGGGGTTGCGTCGCATGTGTGGCATCGTCGGTATCGTCGGTAAGTCGAACGTGAATCAGGCGCTGTATGACGCGCTAACCGTCCTCCAGCACCGCGGCCAGGACGCTGCCGGTATTGTGACCAGCCACGACGGCCGGTTATTCCTGCGCAAGGACAATGGCCTGGTGCGTGACGTGTTCCATCAGCGTCACATGCAGCGCCTCGTCGGGCACATGGGCATTGGCCATGTGCGTTACCCGACTGCGGGCAGCTCGACCTCGGCCGAAGCTCAACCGTTTTACGTCAACTCGCCTTACGGCATTACCCTGGCGCACAACGGTAACCTGACCAACGTTGAACAACTGGCCAAGGAGATTTACGAATCTGACCTGCGCCACGTCAACACCAGTTCCGATTCGGAAGTGCTGCTCAACGTGTTCGCCCACGAGCTGGCCCAGCGCGGCAAGCTGCAGCCAACCGAAGAAGACGTGTTCGCCGCCGTGACTGACGTGCACAACCGTTGCGTCGGTGGTTACGCGGTCGTGGCCATGGTCACCGGTTACGGCATCGTCGGTTTCCGCGACCCGCACGGCATCCGCCCGATCGTGTTCGGCCAGCGCCACACCGACGAAGGCGTCGAGTACATGATCGCCTCCGAAAGCGTGTCCCTGGACGTGCTCGGCTTTACCCTGATCCGCGACCTGGCCCCGGGCGAAGCGGTGTACATCACCGAAGACGGCAAGCTGCACACCCGTCAGTGCGCCGTGGCGCCGAAACTCAACCCGTGCATCTTCGAACACGTCTACCTGGCGCGTCCGGATTCGATCATCGACGGCGTTTCGGTGTACAAGGCGCGTCTGCGCATGGGCGAGAAGCTGGCCGAGAAAATCCTGCGCGAGCGTCCTGAGCACGACATCGACGTGGTAATCCCGATTCCGGACACCAGCCGTACCGCTGCGCTGGAGCTGGCCAACCATTTGGGCGTCAAGTTCCGCGAAGGCTTCGTCAAGAACCGCTACATCGGCCGTACCTTCATCATGCCGGGCCAGGCGGCGCGCAAAAAGTCGGTCCGCCAGAAGCTCAACGCCATCGAGCTGGAGTTTCGCGGCAAGAACGTGATGCTGGTGGATGACTCCATCGTACGTGGCACCACCTGCAAGCAGATTATTCAGATGGCCCGTGAAGCGGGCGCCAAGAACGTGTACTTCTGCTCCGCTGCGCCTGCTGTGCGGTACCCGAACGTGTACGGTATCGACATGCCGAGCGCCCACGAGCTGATTGCCCACAACCGTTCGACCCAGGACGTGGCCGACCTGATCGGCGCCGACTGGCTGATCTATCAGGACCTGCCGGACCTGATCGAAGCGGTTGGCGGCGGCAAGATCAAGATCGAGCAGTTCGATTGCGCCGTGTTCGACGGCAAGTACGTGACCGGCGATGTCGACGAGGCCTACCTGAATAAGATCGAGCAGGCGCGCAACGACTCGTCGAAGATCAAGACCCAGGCGGTCAGCGCGATCATCGATCTGTACAACAACTGAGTAAACACCGGCCCTGAGGGGCCGGTTTTGTATCTTAAATAAAGAATTGAGTAAGGAGTCGCAGCATGAGTCAGGAATGGGATGCCGGTCGGTTGGACAGCGACCTCGATGGCGTAGCTTTCGATACCCTGGCTGTGCGCGCCGGCCAGCACCGCACCCCGGAAGGTGAGCACGGTGACCCGATGTTCTTCACCTCCAGCTATGTGTTCCGCACCGCCGCCGACGCCGCCGCGCGTTTTGCCGGTGAAGTGCCAGGCAACGTTTACTCGCGCTACACCAACCCGACCGTCCGTGCGTTCGAGGAGCGTATTGCGGCCCTCGAAGGCGCTGAGCAGGCGGTGGCCACGGCGACCGGCATGGCGGCCATCCTCGCCGTTGTGATGAGCTTGTGCAGCGCTGGCGACCATGTATTGGTATCACGCAGTGTGTTCGGTTCGACCATCAGCCTGTTCGAGAAGTACTTCAAGCGCTTCGGTATTGAAGTGGACTACGTACCGCTGGCAGACCTGTCCGGTTGGGACGCGGCGATCAAGGCCAACACCAAATTGCTGTTCGTCGAGTCGCCGTCCAACCCGCTGGCCGAGTTGGTCGACATCGCCGCATTGTCCGAAGTGGCGCACGCCAAAGGCGCGATGCTGGTGGTCGACAACTGCTTCTGCACGCCTGCATTGCAGCAGCCGTTGAAGCTGGGCGCAGACATCGTCGTGCACTCGGCCACCAAGTTCATCGACGGCCAGGGCCGTTGCATGGGCGGCGTGGTGGCTGGGCGTGGCGAGCAGATGAAAGAAGTGGTGGGTTTCTTGCGCACCGCCGGCCCGACCCTGAGCCCGTTCAACGCCTGGATCTTCCTCAAGGGCCTGGAAACCCTCAGCCTGCGCATGAAGGCCCATTGCGCCAATGCCCAGGCCCTGGCCGAGTGGCTGGAGCAGCAGGATGGCATCGAGAAAGTGCATTACGCCGGCCTCAAGAGCCACCCGCAACACGAATTGGCTCAACGCCAGCAGCGCGGTTTCGGCGCCGTGGTCAGCTTCGAAGTGAAGGGCGGCAAAGAGGGCGCCTGGCGCCTTATCGACGCCACTCGCTTGATTTCCATCACCGCCAACCTGGGCGACAGCAAGACCACGATCACGCACCCAAGCACCACCTCCCATGGTCGCCTGGCGCCGCAAGAGCGCGAAGCGGCCGGCATCCGCGACAGCCTGATCCGCATCGCGGTGGGCCTGGAAGATGTGGCCGACTTGCAGGCTGACCTGGCCCGCGGGCTGGCGGCCTTGTGATCGAGTGGTCCAT
Organism: Pseudomonas sp. MF08831; assembly: GCF_059862645.1. NCBI lineage: Bacteria > Pseudomonadati > Pseudomonadota > Gammaproteobacteria > Pseudomonadales > Pseudomonadaceae > Pseudomonas > Pseudomonas sp. MF08831. The sequence continues at coordinate 235,904 of NZ_JCBCUX010000008.1, forward strand.
GGATGCTGCGGCGGTCGGTAACGGCCGCGTCGCACTGGTGACCGGCGCGGCGCGGGGCATTGGTCTCGGGATCGCGGCGTGGCTGATCAGCGAAGGCTGGCAAGTGGTGTTGACCGACCTGGACCGCGAGCGCGGCTCCAAGGTGTCCAAGGTGCTGGGCGACAATGCCTGGTTTATTACCATGGACGTTGCCGACGAAAAACAAGTGGCCCAGGGTGTTGCGGAAGTACTGGGGCAGTTCGGGCGGCTGGACGCGTTGGTGTGCAACGCGGCGGTGGCCGACCCGCGCAATATCACCCTGGAAAGCCTCGACCTGGCGTATTGGAACCGCGTGCTTGCGGTGAACCTCAGTGGGCCGATGCTGTTGGCCAAGCACTGCGCGCCGTACCTGCGTGCCCATGGCGGTGCCATCGTCAACCTGGCATCGACCCGGGCGCGTCAGTCGGAGCCGGACACCGAGGCCTATGCGGCGAGCAAAGGCGGCCTGCTGGCCCTGACGCATGCCTTGGCCATGAGCCTGGGGCCGGAGGTGCGGGTCAATGCCGTCAGCCCCGGCTGGATCGATGCGCGTGATCCGGCGGCCCGGCGTGCCGAGCCGTTGACGGATGCCGACCATGCCCAGCATCCGGCGGGCAGGGTGGGTACGGTGGAAGACGTGGCGGCGATGGTGGCGTGGTTACTGTCGCGCCAGGCGGGGTTTGTCACCGGGCAAGAGTTTGTGGTGGACGGTGGCATGAGCAAGAAGATGATTTACAGCGAGTAGGGCAGATAGCCGTCTTGAAGCAATTTTGTCTTTTTCAGAAAAACTTCAAGCAGGCTATTGACTTAGGTCCGCTACCTGCGTAAATTTCGCGGCCTCAACGAAGCAAAGGGTGATTAGCTCAGCTGGGAGAGCATCTGCCTTACAAGCAGAGGGTCGGCGGTTCGATCCCGTCATCACCCACCACTTCTTGAGAGTTTTGCCCTAGGGCAGGACGCAACGTTAAAGGTTGCACCGACGCGCAGCGGTAGTTCAGTCGGTTAGAATACCGGCCTGTCACGCCGGGGGTCGCGGGTTCGAGTCCCGTCCGCTGCGCCATATTTTCCAGGTTCGACATGTCGAGCTTGAGATTGAACAGCCCAGGCTGATCGATCAGATGTTTAAAGACGGTTGAGGGTTTACGCTCAGCCGGTCAAGCGATACGCAGCGGTAGTTCAGTCGGTTAGAATACCGGCCTGTCACGCCGGGGGTCGCGGGTTCGAGTCCCGTCCGCTGCGCCATATCTGCCTCAAGGCCCACTGAACGCCTTGAAGCACAAAGAAAGCCTTAGGCTGACTTTGATCCGATAGCAAAGACCCTGGTCGAGAGACCGGGGTTTTTTGTTTCTGCGATTTGGCTTTCGGCTGCAAGAGCCGGCAAGCCGGCTCCCACTGCGTGGTCAGAACCCCAGTTTGTCCCGCAACCCGTAATACCAGGCGCCCAGCGCCGCAAATGGCGTGCGCAGCAGTTGCCCGCCCGGGAACGGGTAGTGCGGCAGGTCGGCAAACGCATCAAAACGCTCCGCCTGACCTCTCAGTGCCTCCGCCAGCACCTTGCCTGCCAGGTGCGTGTACGTCACGCCATGGCCGCTGCAGCCTTGTGAGTAATAGATGTTGTCGCCCAGGCGACCCACCTGCGGCAAGCGCGACAAGGTCAGCAGGAAATTGCCGGTCCAGGCGTAATCGATTTTCACGTCCTTGAGCTGCGGGAAGGCCTTGAGCATCTTCGGGCGGATGATCGCTTCGATGTTGGCCGGGTCACGTGCGCCATACACCACGCCGCCGCCGAAGATCAGGCGCTTGTCGCGGGTGAGGCGGTAGTAGTCGAGCAGGTAGTTGCAGTCTTCGACGCAATAATCCTGCGGCAGCAGCGTCTTGGCCAGTTCATCACCCAGTGGGGCGGTGGTGATGACCTGTGTGCCGCAAGGCATCGATTTGGCCGCCAGCTCCGGCACCAGGTTCCCCAGGTAGGCGTTGCCCGCGACGATGATGAACTTGGCCCTGACCTTGCCTTCGGCGGTGTGCACCACCGGGTTCGCGCCGCGCTCGATGCGCACCGCAGTCGATTGCTCGTAAATCGTGCCGCCCAAAGATTCAACAGCCGCCGCTTCGCCCAGCGCGAGGTTGAGTGGGTGAATGTGCCCGCCGCTCATGTCGAGCAGGCCGCCGACGTAGTTGTCACAGGCCACTACTTCGCGGATACGGCGTTCGTCCAGCAACTCAAGTTGCGTATGCCCGTAGCGTTCCCACAAGCGTTTCTGCGATTCCAGGTGGCCCATGTGTTTGCTGTTGAGGGCGGCGAACACGCCGCCATCCTTCAGGTCGCACTGGATCTGATATTTGGCCACGCGCTCGCGAATGATCCTGCCGCCCTCAAACGCCATCTGCCCCAGCAGCTGCGCTTGCTTGGGGCCGACGCTGCGCTCGATCACATCGATGTCGCGGCTGTAGCTGTTGACGATTTGCCCGCCGTTACGGCCCGACGCACCAAACCCCACCTTGGCGGCTTCCAGCACGGTGACGCGAAAACCGTTTTCCAGCAGAAACAGCGCGCTGGAAAGGCCGGTGTAGCCGGCGCCAATCACACACACATCGGTTTCGACGTCACCTTGCAGTACCGGGCGAGGCGGAACCGCATTCGCGGACGCGGCGTAATACGACTGGGGGTAAGGGGTGTTCGCCATCCTGGAACCTCTGTTTTATATTTTTTACGAGTGCGCCGATCCTACCTGAGTTGAAAATTGCCTGCCAGCCACCCGAAAATCACCGGTGCACCCGGCGCAAATAAATAATTCGCATATTCATAGGGTTAGCTGCAAAAAAGATGTTGACACCCCTCCGGAATTCCGTAGAATGCCGCCTCACAGCAGGCACGTAGCTCAGTTGGTTAGAGCACCACCTTGACATGGTGGGGGTCGTTGGTTCGAGTCCAATCGCGCCTACCAAACAAAATCCGCTCTGCTGGGCGGTCTGGAAGGGCTCACCGAAAGGTGGGCCCTTTTTTGTTGCCTGCGATTTACCAATGCCCCGTCCGGTGCCCGCCTTCTTGTTCAAATTGCCCTGAGTGCATCGGTACTGATCACATGCTGCGTGGACGTGGTTGAGGTTTACTCAAAATAGCCTATACCGGTGTGGGCGCGTTCGAGTGAGCGGCGTCGTGCTATTCTCGTGCGCGCAAAAACAGACGGACTTGATCACGCTGCCAGCGAATGTGGCGTGACAGGGTCGCGAAAAGAACAATGAGAAAAGAACTGAGTGCTGGACTGGACTTCACCCGCATCATCGCTTGCTTCATGGTCGTTGTTCTTCATGTTTGCGCAACCGGGGTTGCTGCGTTCGGTCATGACTGGGCTTATTTCAATGCGTATGACTCCCTCGTCCGGTCGTGTGCGCCGCTCTTCTTGATGTTGTCGGGTGCGCTGTTGCTTGGCAGAGAAGAAGGGGTAAAGGCGTTTTATACAAAGCGCTTTATCAGAATTATCCCGCCGCTGATCTTCTGGTCGGTGTTCTATGTGCTGTGGAAGACGCGGTTGACGGGTGATTACGGCGGGTTAAGTGCCTCGATGGTTTCGGTGTTCAAGGGCCCTGCTTATTTTCACCTGTGGTACTTATACGCGCTGGTTGGGATCTACCTGTTTATTCCGTTCATGGCCAAGATCTACCGACATTCCACCGACGCGGAAAAACTCATCTATTTATCCATCTGGTTTGTTGTTGCCAGCGTTATTCCGTTGGTGACTTATTTTTATCCGGGTGTTGGTGATCTGGCCTCTGTATACGGGCTGTCGTCCTTTGCAGGTTTAAGCGGGTTCGTGTTTCTCGGGGCTTACGTGTTTGATCGAATACAGACGCAGCAAGCGCCCACCGTACTTGTGGATGCCGCAGGATTTCTGATTTGTGCGGTGTGCACAGCGTTGGCCACGTATGGGTTGTCGTTGCGCGACGGCGTGCCCAATCAACTGTTTTTCTCTTACCTTTCGCCTTTTGTCGTGGTCGGCTCTATTTTCGGCTTTCGCCTGTTTGTTGAACTAGGCGCGCGCCTGGCCCGACATGCCAAGGTCTTGAATGTTCTGGCGGGCTCTACCCTGGGTGTGTACTGCTTGCATATCTTTGTGATGAATAGACTGAGCATCGTCTATGGGCCTTTGATCGAAGGGCATTCGATGCTCTGGATAATTCCCGCGCTGGTCTTCTCTGTCTTCCTCATCACACTTGTGCCGATATTCATTGCGCGCCTGTTCACACCCTTGAGGCATATTATTTAAGATTCTCAGCGCGAATGCGGCCCCCGCGCGGTTATGCGCAGCGGAGGTTGAAAGGCATTACTGATGGGTCAGCAGAACAGCGTGGCAACCGACAACAGGCAGATGATTTGAACAACCATCTGGCAGCGTATTTCACCATTTGTTGTCGTCATATTCATTTGTCCGGCGTACATAGCGGCTACCTCTTGGTCGGCAATACTGCCGTGAGCGGTGCGCAAAACGCGCCACCGCTCATTTGAGTATAGGTCTGGAACAGGATTCTTCACGGTCCCGTCGTTTTGGCGCGATTCAGCACGCTTTCCCCGGCGCCCACCGGTAAACGATACACGTCAATCAATCCCACGAGCCCAAGCAGCGCCACGCCCACGAAGGCCACCCGAAAGTCCCCGACGGCCGCGTGCACGGCGTGCCCTTGCACGGCCATCGACGCCCGTAGCAACAGCGCCGCCATGGAAACCCCCAGACCCATCGCCAGCTGGAACGCCATGCTGAACAGCGCCGACGCCTCGCTCATCCGCGCCTTGGGGACGTCGGCGAAGCCGATTGAGTTGTAGCAAGTAAACTGCATCGACCGTGACAGCCCACCCACGAACAGCACGGCCGCCATCAGCGGCAACGGCGTTTGCACCGTGAACAAGGCGCAGGCGGCAACCAATGCGACGCCAATGGCGCCATTGATCAGCAGCACCGGGCGAAACCCGAAGCGTTGCATGATTGGCGTCGTGAAGGGTTTCATTGCCAGGTTGCCGGCAAACACCGCCAGCACCAGCAAGCCGGCATCCACCGGAGAAAGGCCGAAACCCACTTGAAACAACAGGGGCAGCAGAAAGGGCAGGGCGCTGATGGCGAGACGGAACAGCGACCCGCCAAGAATACTCACGCGAAAGGTGCCGATGGACAGGGTCTGAAGCGGTAATAACGGTTCAGCATGCTGGCGGCAATGACGCACGGCCCATGCCGCGAGTAACGTGCCCGTGGCCACCAGTACAAAACCCGGGATCAGCGTTTCGCTGGTCTGGTTGCCCAGCCATTCCAGCCCGCCAAGCACTGCCACACACGCACCGGCCAGCAGCACAAAGCCTTTGGCGTCAAATCGCCGTACGCTGGCCTCGCGCCCCTTGGGCACCAGCCACAAGGCGGCAACCAGGGCCAGTATCCCCAGAGGCAGATTCACGTAAAAAATCCACGGCCACGTTGCGTGGGTCACGATCAAACCACCCACCACCGGCCCTAGAATCGGCGCGACCAGCCCAGGCCAGGTGATCACCGCAATCATGTTCACCAAGTCTTTTTTGTCGGTATTGCGCAGCACCGCCAGGCGCCCCACCGGCACCATCAGCGCACCGCCCACGCCTTGCAGCACGCGGGCGATCACGAACATCTCAAGGCTCTGGCTCAACCCGCAAAGCAGCGAAGCCAGGGTGAAGATGATGATCGCAGCGGCGAACACCCGACGTGCGCCAAAGCGGTCGGCGATCCAACTGGACAGCGGGATGAAGATCGCCACGGCAAGAATGTACGCGGTGATGCCGATATTCATGTCGACCGCCGTGACCCCGAACGCCGACGCCATGGTGGGCAAGGCGGTGGCGATGACGGTGGCATCGAGGTTCTCCATGAAAAAGGTCACGGCGACCACCAGGGCGATCAAACGGGTCTGCACGCTTGAAACAGGTGTAACGGATGAAGTCACCGGCAGTGGCCTTTTTCAGTGAAGGTCGATCGCACTCGACAATACCGGGTCAGCCCTGGGCCCGCACGCTCGAATTACCGCGTCTGCGTCACCTTCTTCAAATACCGCGGCTGATCCGGATTGCGCCCGCGCATCACAGCCAGCAGCGCTGCGCTCAGATAGAACCCTTGAATCATCGTGAAGGGCTCCAATAGCGCATGTGCGGTCGGCACGCTGGGCAACAGGCCTTCGCAAACCGTACCGCGCGGCGCCACCACCAACACGCGGGCACCGCGGGCGCGCATTTCCGCTGCAAAAGCCAGGGTGCCCGGTTGCTCCGGGCCGCTGGGCGCGAAGACCAGCACCGGGTAGCCCTCTTCGATGATCTCCATCGGGCCATGGCGCACTTCCGCGCTGGAAAAAGCTTCAGCCTGGATGCCGGAAGTTTCCTTGAGTTTCAGCGCGGCCTCCTGGGCTATCGGCAACGCGGCGCCGCGACCGATCACAATCATTTTGTCGGCGTTTGTGAGCATGCCAAGCAGTGGCGACCAGTCCTCGGCAGCAGCGTTATGCAGATGGCCCGGCAAGTGTTGCAGAGCCTCGCTCAGCCCGGTGTCGATGGCCAGCGCATCTGCCAGGCTGGCGACCGCCTGGGCGCCGGCCATTAACATCGCCACGTAGCTTTTGGTGGCGGCCACACTCTGTTCCAGGCCGGCAGGCAGCAGGATTTCATGCTCGCTCATGGCCGCCAGCGGTGAGCCGGCGGTGTTGACCAGCGCCACCGAGTGCGCGCCGCGCTGATGCAGGTAATGCACGCTGTCAATCAGGTCGGGGCTTTTGCCGGACTGGGAAAATGCCGCGACCCAGCTGTTCTTCAAGCGCAGCGGCGGTTGTTGCAAGCTGACCAGTGACAGGGGAATCGACACGGTGGGGATGCCGACCTGACTCATCAGTGCATAGCTGAAATACGCGGCGGCATGGTCGGAGCTGCCGCGCGCGACGGTGATCATCAACTCGGGCAGCGTCTGCGCCCATTGCCGGGTCAGCGCACGGATCGCGCTGTCATCCTCGAGCATGCGCTGCACGATCGCCGGGATGGACAAGGTCTCACTCAACATCAATGACATGATTAAACTCCTGGCGCGTCGAGGGTCTTGCCGGCCGCGATCAGTTGCTGCGCAAGGGCGTTCAGCCCGGACGCGTCCATCGCCATGCTCAAGGCGCCCCACAGTGGCGCATCGTGGGTGAAGTGCGCAGCGGCGAGGGTGGGTGGGAAGGGCACCGCGCGCTGGATCAGCGTTTCGATCAACGGCGCCAACAGCGCCGCCTGGCGGTAGAGGCCGCCGCCAATCACGATACGCTCGACGTCCAGCGCCACGGCGAGGTTGGCGATGTGCACCGTACAAGCGGCGATGCGCAGCGCCAAGGCCTTGCGCACGGCGGGGTCAGCGCTGGTAAACAGGTCCTGGGCGTGATGCCCGTGTCCCAGCATGTCACCCGCCAGCTGGCTGAGGGCATTGCCGGAGAACAGCTCCTCCAGCGGTGCGTTGCCGCTCTGATAGGTCGCCCATTGATCAGGGTGCTCCGGGTTCAGAAACGGCGACAGCAGGTAGCCGATTTCCATGGCTGCGCCGTTATGCCCACGGATCAACCTGCCATTGGCGATGGCTGCAGCGGAAAGCCCGGTACCGAGGTTCAGGTAGATCGCGTTATCAATACCCGCCAGCGACCCCCAGCGCACTTCGGCCAGGGCGCCGGCCTTGACGTCGTTATCGAGGCTCACGGGGACGTTGCCGAATGCTTGGGCAATCGACGAGTGCAGGTCGAGCCCTTCGAACCCCGGTGTGTTGGGCGCCATCAGCAACGTCGGGCCGCGCACCACACCGGGGAATACCGCCGCCACGCTCAACACCGGGGCGTTGCCCCATTCGGTCACACAATCGCGCGCGGCCGCGAGGATGCGATGCAGGGCGGGCGTGCCGGACAAACCGTCGGCATGGGTGGCGAGAATCCGCGTGTTCATGCGCTGGCGGGCGGTGTCGTAGCAGGCGACCTGAGTCTTGGTGCCGCCCACGTCAATCGCCAGCAGCAAGCCTTGCCGGGGCGCCGTAGCGCCCGTTGATCTGACTGATTCATGCATTGCGTTAATCACTTGTTAAAGGGCCATAGTCGCTGAACACGCGCCCAGAACAGATAAGCCACGCTGCCGGCCAGCACCCAGACCAGCGACCATTGGATCGGGTAGGCGCCGGGCGCGTTGTGGTTGGACGCCATGTAGATATACACCCAGCCCAGCAGCGCGATGAGCGCAGGCACCGGGTAGAGCCACATTTTGTAAGGCCGGGCCAGGTGCGGTTTGGTTTTGCGCAGCACCAGCAACGAGACGATCTGTGCCACTGACTGCACCAGGATCATCACCGTGGTCAGCAGTTGAATCAGGGTATTCAAATCGGTCAGTCGCCCGATCATGAAGCCCACGGAAGTCAGCGCACCCATGCTCAAGATGCCCCAGGTAGGAAACTCATGCTTGGGATGGGTCTTGCTGAAGGCGTTGAAGAACACGTTGTCCTTGGCGGCTTCGAAGGGCACGCGGGAGCCGCCGAGCAAGCCGGCAAATACCGAGGCGACTGCGGTGATCAGTATCAGCACGGTGACGATCCCGGCGGCCGTACTGCCCCAGGTTTCGCTGAGTACCACCGAGGCTACCGACTTGTAGGCGGCGGATTCGGGGTCGAGCATGCGGTGCCAGTCGACCACGCCCAATACGCCGACTTGCATCACCAGGTAGATGACCAGGATGCCGACGATCGACAGAATGATCGACTTGGGAATCACCCGGCCCGGTTGTTCGACTTCACCGGCCAGGTACGCCGAGGTGTTGTAACCCAGGTAGTCATAGATGCCGATGGTCAACCCGCCGGCCATGCCAAACCAGAAACCGCTGTCGGCCAGGTTGAACGCGCCTTCGGGGAAGGTGAACGCCAGGTCGGCGTGGAAATTGGACAGTGCGGCGGCAATCAGCGCGCCGATGCTGATCAGCATGATCACCCACAACACGATGCTCAACTTGGCAATGGACTCGATCTTGCGCCACAGCATCACGATGATCAGCCAGATCACCACCAGGCCGATCAGGTTGCCGGCGGTCTGGCTCATGTCGGGCCAAAACCAGGTCAGGTATTGCACGAATCCGATGATGCCGGTGGACATGATCAGCGGAATGAACAGCATCGCCGTCCAGACGAACAGAAACGGCAGCAGCTTGCCGGTTCGTTTGCCGAACGCCTCACGCAGATAAACATAAGTGCCGCCGGCACCTGGCAATGACGCGCCGAGTTCGGCCCAGACCAGCCCGTCACACAGGGCCAGCAGGGCGCCAAGGATCCAGCCCAGGTAGGCCTGTGGGCCACCCATGATTACGATCATTGCCGGGATGGTGATAAAGGGGCCCACGCCGCACATCTGGCTCATGTTCAGGGTGATGGCGGGGAATAGACCGATTTTGCGTTTGCTGTTGGGTAAATCCGGGTCAACGGGTGTCAGCGTGCTCATGGGGACGACCTCTTGTTCGAGTGACAGGCGCGTGAGGGCAGAGTGCAAAGGGGGCTGCTTGCCATCGAGGGTGCTGTCGACCCGTCATTATTGTTATGGGGCGTAACCGGCATTCGCAGTGGGTGCGAGAGACCGAGGCGCTTAGAAAACCACAGCAAGAGTATTAATTCAACTTGATTTAATTAATCGGCTGCGCGGATTATCCGCCCATGAAAACGCCTCAGAACAAACGCACGCTCACCACCGGCACGAATGCCGAACACGCCCGGTTGCACAACCGTCGGGTGATTCTCGAGGCCATCCGCCAGAACGGCCGGCTGACCCGCGCCGACCTCACGCGGCTCACCTCGCTGACCGCGCAGACCATTTCCAATATCGTCACCGAGTTGCACGAAGAAGGCGTCCTGCTGGCTCATGCGGCCGAGAAGGGTGGGCGAGGCCAACCGCCGGTGCCGTTGTCGCTGAACCCCGACGGTGGCTATTCCATCGGCTTTCATATCGAACAGCACCGCATCATCGGCGTGCTGCTTGATCTGCTTGGGCAGACGGTGGCTCAAGTCACGCTGACCGTCAGCTACCCAACGTTCGAGCAGGCATTACCGTTGGTGCTGGACGCGGTGAAAGGTTTTCGGCAGCAGAGGCCGGCCGGGCGCTTCCTGGGTATGGGCATTGCCCTGCCGGGCCCTTTCAGTGTCGAAGGCATGACGGCGGTCGGGCCGACGGCGATGTCCGGCTGGGACGCGCCGGATATCGCTGAGCGCTTGCAGCGGGAAACCGGCCTGGCGGTACTGATAGAAAACGATGCCACGGCGGCGACCATGGGTGAGCGCCTGTATGGCATCGCCAGCGAGCTGACGAATTTTGTGCACCTGTTTATCGGCAGCGGTCTTGGTGCCGGTTTGTACCTGGATAACCGCCTGTATTCCGGCCACTGGCACAATGCTGGTGAGATCGGGCACATGACGGTGATTCCGGGTGGCAAGGCGTGTTCCTGCGGTAACCAAGGGTGCCTGGAGCGCTACATCTCCATTGCCGCACTGTTGGAGCACCTGGGGCTGCCGGCCGAGCACGACCTTTGCACGTGGGACGCCAACGATCAGGCGCTGGACGCAAACGTAGAGGTTTGGCTGGCGGAGGCGGCGCCGGCGTTGCGCCAGGCGATCAACATCCTGGAGTCAGTGCTTGACCCGCAGACCATCCTGATCAGCGGCTTTTTGCCTGAGGCCATCCTTGCCCGCCTGATAGCCCGCCTTGAGCCATTGAGCCGTTCCGTCAGTAGCCGTGCCGATCGCCGGTACCCGCGCATTCAAATGGGGGCCGCAGGGCAGGACGCAGTGGCATTGGGGGCGGCAGCCTTGATGATCCTGGCGGAGATCAGCCCGGATTACGAGGCGCTGCTCAAGCCGCAGTAAGGCTGCATACTGGCCGCCGACTCAATTCATACCAGGGAGCACGTTATGGAAGTGGCAATGGAAGTGTCGTTCGACGTAACGGCGCAGGAGCGTGAGGCCATCCTCAAACCGCTGAGGGCGTACAACCTTGGTCACACGGGCAACATGGCGTTCGAAACCGTCGGGATTTTGTTGCGAGACCCCGCCACGCAAGACGTTGTCGGTGGCCTTTATGGAAAAATTTCCTACGGGTGGTTGTTCATTGAGCTGTTGAGCATCCCGGATCAGATGCGTACCCAAGGTACCGGCACGTGTTTGATGCGCGCCGCCGAAGACCTGGCCCGTGAACGGCAATGTGTTGGCATTTGGCTGGACACCTTCAGCTTTCAGGCACCGGGGTTTTATCGAAAGCTGGGCTTCAGTGAATTTGGCCATATTGCTGATTACCCGGCGGGTCACCAGCGGCATTTTTTCCAGAAACGCCTCGGCTGAATCTTCGTACGGCGCCGGCTCGCCCGGCGCCAATCACCCACAAAATTTATTGGTTTGCAGCAACAATTTTTCTTGTTGGACACCTCCCGCCCCCAGGCAGCAAAGTTGCCGCCACTGACGCTCGACCTATCGGGTCAACAATAAAAACCGCGCCGGGCTGCATGCCACTTTCATGCTGTGAACCCTTGGTTCACATCCTGCTGTAATGGCGCCGCAGCGCGCATTCAAGGACCTCTCCGTCATGCAAACTGTTGTGAACCTATGGCCGTTGATCGGCGTACTTGTCATCGTGGTTGGCTTCGTCTTGCGCTTCAATCCGCTGTTGGTGGTTACCGCCGCCGCCATCGCCACCGGGCTGGCAGCTCACTTCCCGCTGGAAAAAATCCTCGCCAGCATGGGCGAAGGTTTCCTTCAGACCCGCGCGCTGCAACTGATCCTGTTATTGCCCCTGGCTGTCATTGGCCTGCTGGAGCGCCATGGCCTGCGCTTGCATGCGCAAAACTGGATCGCGCGTTTCGAGCGAGCCACAGTGGGGCGCCTGTTGATCATCTACCTGTTTGTGCGCGAGTCCACCGCCGCGATGGGCCTGACCAGCCTGGGCGGCCATCCGCAAATGGTGCGGCCGCTGCTGGCGCCCATGGCTGAAGGGGCGGCGGAGAAACGCTACGGCAAGCTGCCGGACAGGTTGCGCCACAACGTGCTGGCCATGTGTGCGGCAACCGATAACGTCGGGCTGTTTTTCGGTGAAGACATCTTTGTCGCCTTTGGTGCGATCGCGCTGATGCACACCTTCCTGTTGGGTTCGGGGATTGATGTGGAGCCACTGCACATTGCCGTGTGGGGCATCCCGACGGCGATTTGCGCCTTTATCATCCATGCCATTCGCCTGCACCGGTTTGATCGCAGGCTTACACGCGACATGACGCCCGCCGCCACGCCGGTGGAGGCTGCACAATGATCATCTCCATTGAGTACCTGTACTGGCTTGCCGGTGTGCTATTGCTGATAACTGCGGGAATGGTCCTGCTGGATCGCACCCATCCCAAACGCTGGTCGACTGCGCTGTTCTGGCTCTTGTTTGCTGTGCCGTTCCTGGTGGGGGAGCGCTTGCCGTCGGTGGTCATGGGTGTTGGCGTGGTGGTGATGGCGCTGATCGCAGGCTTGGGTGGCGTCGGCCGCGGCAAGCCCGCCGAACTGCATGACAAGGCCTCCCGCGCGAGTGCCGGGCGCCTGGGGCATAAACTGTTTATTCCCGCGCTGGCCATTCCCCTGACCACCGTGATTGGCTCGGTGTTGCTCAAACACACCGAGATCGGCGGCGTACCGCTGCTGGACCCGAAAAACACCACCTTTGTATCCTTGGGTATCGGCTGTCTGATCGCCCTCGGCCTGGCTTGCTGGCTGACCCGCGACACACCGGTGCAAGCCTTGCGTGAATCCCGACGCCTGACCGAGGCTCTCGGCTGGGCCATGGTACTGCCGCAGATGCTTGCAATGCTGGGGCTATTGTTTAATGAAGCCGGGGTGGGCACGGCCGTTGCACATGTCACCACTTCCTACATCAACCTCGATTTCAAGTGGGTGGCGGTGATGGTCTACGTGTTGGGCATGGCGCTGTTCACTGTGATCATGGGTAACGGTTTTGCGGCGTTTCCGGTGATGACCGGCGGTGTCGGCGTACCGGTGTTGGTGGGTGTGTATGGCGGCAACCCGGCGGTGATGGCGGCGATCGGCATGTTCTCCGGTTATTGCGGTACGTTGATGACGCCCATGGCTGCCAACTTCAATATCGTCCCGGCGGCGTTGCTGGAGTTGCCAGACAAAAACGCGGTGATCAAGGCTCAACTGCCGACTGCGTTGATGATGCTGGTGGTCAATATCGTGCTGCTCTACCTGTTGATGTGAGGCCAAAAATGCAAACTGTGTTGCTGACGGGCTTCGAGCCCTTTGACCAGGACCTGATCAACCCGTCCTGGGAGGCCTCGCGCCAGTTGGACGGCGTGCGACTGAGTGAAGACGTGCACATTGTCGCGCGTCGACTGCCCTGTGCGTTTGCCACGGCGGGGGCGTGCCTGACGCGATTGATCGCTGAATTTGACCCGGTGATGGTGATTGCCACAGGCCTCGCCCCCGGTCGTAGCGATTTCTCCATGGAGCGGGTGGCGATCAACGTGAACGACGCACGCATCCCTGACAATTTGGGGGCACAACCGGTCGATACCCCAGTGGTGGTCGGAGGGCCGGCCGCCTACTTCACGACCTTGCCGATCAAAGCGATGGTCAAGGCTGTGCGCGAGGCCGGGATCGCGGCGTCGGTTTCACAGACGGCGGGGACCTTTGTGTGTAATCAGGTGTTTTACCTGTTGCAGTATGCCCTAGCCGGCACGGCGATACGCAGTGGCTTTATTCACGTGCCCCCCAGCCTGCCGGAGCAGGTTTCTGGTGCGGCGCAGCCCTCGATGGCGCTGGTGACAATGGTTGAAGGTTTGCGGGTTGCGCTACAGACGGCGTGGGACACGCCGGTGGATATCGTGCAAACCGGTGGGCAGGTCAGCTGACCTGCCCTGTTTGAAATGGCGATCAGCTTCTCTTTCATGTCAGCAGTCCTTTTTCCAGTAAACCCAAGCGTTTTTCCATAGCAGAATTTCCGTTATTACCTGCACCGGCTCTGCCCTGAGTCAGCGTCTCGCGCCGCCTGATTGATGCGGTTTGTTCACCAAAGCGTGATACCTGTTTTGAATGATCCGAGAGAGCGCTCCGGGCGAGAGTAGAGGCAGATGGGGACGGCTGCGACCTACAAAACTGTGCAAAATAACAGCAGGCTTCTGGCACGCACTGCTCAGTGTTCCCGCCTCGGAAAAATCAGCTCAAAACATGTCAATGCGCCTTCACTGGTGACGCTGTAGCGGCCGTTATGCAGCTGCATGATGGTGGCGACGATCGATAAACCCAGCCCGTTGGATTGGGCCGAGCGCTCCCGCGATTCGTCCACCCGATAAAACCGTTCGAACAGCCTGGGCAGGTGTTCTGCAGGGATGGTTTCTCCCTGATTGATGACGCTCAGCCGGATGCCTTCGGCGTTTGGCGTGGCTTGAATCACCAGCTCCGAACCGGGTGCACCGTATTTGATGGCATTGGCACACAGATTTGCCAGCGCCCGGCGCAGCAGCATCGGTTCAGCCCAGATCACACCTTCGCCCTGCGCGAGGATGCTGATATTCACATCGCTCGCCAACCCTTCGAAGTAATCAGCCATGCGTTGCACCTCATCCGCCGCATTGAGCTCCTGGCGCTGGCGCAAGGCGCTGGCCGGATCGGTGCGGGCGAGAAACAGCATGTTGTCGAGCATCCGTGCCAGGCGCTCGAGCTCTTCGACATTGGAGGCCAGCAATTGCTGATAGCTTTCGATGCTGCGGCTCTGCTGGAGCGCGACCTGGGTTTCGCCCAGCAGGTTGTTGATCGGCGTGCGCAGTTCGTGGGCCATGTCGGTGGACACCTGGCCCAGTTGCACAAAGCCCTTGGCCAGTCGCTCGAGCATGGTGTTGAAAGAGTCGATCATCGGCAGAAGTTCTTTCGGTGCACCGTGGCTGTCGAGTCGTTCGGCAAGGTTGCCCACGCCGATGCCTTGGGCGTGTTTGGCCAGGCGCCGCAGCGGCAGCAGGCCTCGGTAGACCAGCAGGTAACCGACCAGGGCGAGGATAATTGCCGCGATGCTGGCCAGGATAAATACGCTCAGGCGATAGCTGGCAAGCATGGCGGTGCGTTCGGTCATCAAGCGTCCCGTGGTGACTTGCAGGCTTCCCAAATCTCCGGAATCAATCGAGGCGGCCACGGTGGCGAAGGGTACGCCGTTTACACCAGGTAAGTGGTGCACGTCGGAAAATCCCAGCTCATGGTCCTTTGGCACGGGCGTTACGTTCGGCATTTCGATGTTGCCCGGATTGACCAGCAGTAGCGGCTTCTGCCCCGGCGCCGCGATACTCAGCACCGACTCGCTGTTGCCCAGCATGTTCTGGAACAGTTCCGGCTTGGTCTTGATCAGGTCCAGGGTGTTGCTGTCATTGAGCAGGTTGCGCAACTGGTCGGCGCGATAGATCAGCGCGGCATCGTCACGCTTGATCAGTTCACGCTCAAGCTCGCGGTACAGCGCTACGCCCAGGGTGGCCAGCAGGGCAAAAGCGAGCAGGGCGAAGATCAGCGCCAGGCGCAGGGTCAGCGAGTAGTGGCGGCGGCTGTTCATGGCTGGGTGTCGAAGCGGTAGCCAATGCCCCGCACGCTGTGGATTAACTTGAGCTGGAACGGGTCGTCGATTTTCAGGCGCAGGCGCCTCACGGCGACGTCGACTACATTGGTGTCGCTGTCGAAGTTCATGTCCCAGACGCGCGAGGCGATCATCGAACGTGACAGCACCTGGTCCTGATGGGTCGCGAACAGGTGCAACAGGGCGAACTCTTTATTGGTCAGGGTAATGCGCGTGCCGGCGCGGGTGACACGGCGTTTGAGCACGTCGATTTGCAGGTCGGCGATGTGCAGCTGTTCTTCTTCGCGGCTCGGGCCGCGGCGGGTCAAGGTGCGCAAACGCGCGACCAGTTCGGCGAAGGAGAACGGTTTGATCAAGTAATCGTCGGCACCCAGTTCAAGGCCTTTGATGCGGTCGGCAATGTCATCGCGGGCGGTGAGAAACAGTACCGGCGTGTCGGCCTCCTTGCGCAGGCGGCGCAGCACTTCCCAACCGTCCATTTTCGGCATCATCACATCCAGCACGATCACGTCGAATGACGTTTCCAGCGCCTGGTGCAACCCGTCCACACCGTCACGGGCGAGGCTCACGGAGTAACCCAGTTCCTGCAGCCCATTGAGCAGGTAGTTGCCGGCCTTGGGTTCGTCTTCGACTACGAGGATATGCATGGGAAGTGCCCTGGTTCTGTGCGTGGCGCAAGTGTAGCCCGATCAATTGTCACTGGCGCAACCGATGCCCTGTACTTGGTAGTCCAGCACATGTTCGCGACCCTGGTGGTCGAGGTAATCGAGGCGAGCGGGGACGATGCCGCACTGCCCGTAGGTGTCGGTGCTCGACAGCACTTTGTCGACGTCCAGGTGCACGAAGAAGCCGGTCTTGTCGTGGATCACGTTGGGGGCGGAAGGGGCGTCGGCAGCAAATGCAGAACCGGTGGCAAGCAGTGCGGCGAAGCCCAGAATAAACAGTTTCATGGCAGTAGTTCTCTTAAAGGGTCGGCTGCCGGGATTGGCAGTGAGTTCACAGTAACCAGGCGCCCCAAACAGCCAACCAACAGGATCATGACAAGTTCGTAATCAACGGATTCAAGGCTGGCGACCGGACGCTTCGAGGATCAGGTCAGTGATTTCCTTGGCGTGGGACACCAGCGACAAGTGGCTCGAAGGCAGCTCGATGGTGGTGGCGTTCATGCGCTTGGCGAGGAAGCGCTCCAGATCCGGGTTGATGGTCTGGTCATTGCTCGACACGGCGTACCATGACGGTTTGGTGTGCCAGGCGGCATTCACGGTGCGACCACTGAACAGCGTTTTGGTGATCGGTTGTTGTACGGCATACAGCTCCAGTGCCTTGGTGCGGGGCACGTCGGCGGCGAAATACTTAAGGAAAGCGTCCTGGTTCAGGGTCAGGTAACCGTCGTGCTCTTCAACGCCGGCTCGCACCGGCATGCTTGGGTATTTGGCAGAGAGCGCGACGAAGTCTTCATTGGCGTCCGGCGCGCGGGCTGCCACATACACCAGGGAGCTGACCTTCGGGTTCGCGCCGGCGTCGCTGACCACGGTGCCGGCGTAGGAATGGCCGACCAGTACGGTAGGACCGTCCTGTTGATCGAGTACGCGGTTGGTGGCGGCGACGTCATCGGCCACCGAGGTCAGCGGGTTCTGTACGGCGGTGACATGCAGGCCGGCGGCCTGAAGGCGGGTGATCACCTCGGACCAGCTCGAGCCGTCCGCCCAGGAGCCGTGTACCAGGACCACGTTGTTGGCTTTGATCGGTGCGACGGTGCCGGCCATGGCGGTAGCGGTGCCCAGCATCAACAAGCTGGCGGCGATCAGGCAGAGTGTGCTTGCAGGTTTCATCGTGCGGCCCTTCATCAGTGTGCAGGTGTGTCACCCGGTGTGGGTGACTGACGACTCCACTGTATGAAGTGAGGGTGCTGACAAGACTTACAGCTTCATTACAAGCTTGTAATGCAAAGGGGGAGGGCAGTGCTCCGCAGCGTTTACAAGTGTTAACGTGATCCGTAGATTGCATCGGGGTCAGCATTTGTTACCGATAAAAAGGAAATCCCACAGTGTCTATTCAAGGTCCAGCCGCCTTTACCCAGCGTTACCGCGCCTTTTTATTCGACATGGACGGTACCTTGCTCAACTCCATCGCCGCCGCCGAACGGGTGTGGAGTATCTGGGCTGAACGCCACGGCCTGGACGTGGCGGCCTTTCTGAGCACCATTCACGGTGCACGAGCCATTGATACGATTACCCGGCAGGCATTGCCAGGCGTGGACGCTGAAGTTGAAGCGCAGTGGATAACCGAGGCGGAAATCAACGATGTCGAGGGTGTCGTCGCGATTCCGGGCGCGGTCGAGTTTCTGAACAGTTTGCCCGGCGATCAGTGGGCGCTGGTCACGTCTGCACCCAGGGAGTTGGCGATGCGACGCCTGCAAGCGGCGGGCATTGCGCCGCCGGCAGTGCTGGTGACGGCTGAGGATGTCGCCAGCGGCAAGCCGGATCCAGCTTGTTATGTGCTGGGTGCGCAGCGTCTGGGCGTACCGGTGCAGGACTGCCTGGTGTTCGAGGATGCGACGGTGGGGATTCGCGCCGCGGAGGCGGCGGGGGCTGACGTGGTAGTCGTGACTTCGACGCACTTGCAGCCGATGGCCACGGTACATACGTCGATTGAGGGGTATGAGCAGGTGCGCGTGCATCGTAACGACGATGGTTTGTTGCGTTTATCGATCGCCGTGGCTTGATACGCGAAAGCCAACCGCGTTATGGCCAAGGTTTTATCAGCTGTCAGGTGTGTTCGGCCTTACGCTGTTTTCCGGTAGGGCGTGCAGTCGGCTGCTGCGAAGGCCCTGCCGGGACATCACCATTTCCCTGAGGATTTCGTTCGCCAGCCGGGCTATCGCTTCTGCGCCGCGATAGTGCGCGCGGACGATGCCGGTGATTGCAAAGTGGTCAGTTTCAGGGCCGCTGAGAACAGCCGACAATGTGCCGTCAGCGTGCAGTGTGCAGGCGATTGTGTAACTGGGCAGGCGGGCCGCCAGCGCAGTTTCGATTTCGGATTTACTCAGGGTATCCATCTGTTTCAGCCCTTAATACTGACCTTGCAAGCCCAAGCATAGGTCTTGCCGCGACACTGTAAATACCGGTGATCTGATTGCCCGCAAGGAGGCTTCATCGTGCAGTTTTGTGGTGCGTTCGTTGGGCCGCGCGTTGGCATAACTTGCGCAGAATCGCCTTCTGAATAGGCTTGAGGCAGAAGGCAAACAGGTAAGCGCAGAGAAACAGCGCCAGATCCGGCCAAGAGCTGCCACTGGAGGCGCTGGTACTTTCAATTTCGTATCTCAGGCCATAACCCACCGTCACGAAGACCAGCCCTATCAGCAGGACGATCCACCAGGACTTGGAAACTAGGGGCTTGGGGGCGGCAGGCCTCATCGACGTGCTCCTGAATGCACTCGGACGGCAGGATAATAGTCAGAAGATTCGGCTGTGGATTACGCAACAAGTTCCAGTCGTCAAGACAGTTTCATCTTGGGGCGAAGCGCGAGGCGCAAAGCGAGCTGTTCACGCAAGAGAGGCGAGCAGGCTTGAAGGGTCTTCGCCAGCCGTTACAGTGAACGAAAGGGCTGGCTACTGAGAGTGCGTCAAGGAGTCTGGTTTTTGTCCGGAGCCGTCAGGCCAGCCTGGATGCGCTGGTAAATCTCCTCGCGATGCACGGCAACGTCCTTGGGTGCGTTGATGCCGATTCGTACTTGCTGGCCGCTGACGCCCAGAATGGTGATCGTGATGTCATCACCGATGTTTATGCTTTCACCGACTTTGCGGGTGAGTATAAGCATGGACTTCTCCTTGATTACTTTTAAGGACACATGTTTCAGACAGGGCAGATGTCGGATGTGTGTAGCTTACTGCTAAGCGCTTCCCTGTGACTGCCTCTTTTAGGACGCATAGAGGCGACATTAATTCCCATGGCGGCATCATACAGGTCTGCGATACATCATTCGCATTGTTTAAGCCAACGTTTATGACGGCCAGAATAGACAGTGAATGATAAAGTTGCCTCTTTATCCTCAAAGGAGCAGGGCAGTGCGTAAAGTAGCGATGGCAATTGCGGTGTTGGCATTGGCCGGTTGCGGTGAAGGCAAACCTGTCGAAGCGCCCAAGGCCAAGCCTGCCGTGACTGAAAGCCAGCCAGATACCGGCGCGATTGCCGCTCAGGAGTGGGACGTGCGGGTTGGCCCGCCGGACCATAAGCTCCAGGCAATCACTGACTTGACCGCCTGGTTGCTGGAACATGGGTTTAGCTTTTATATCGTTAAAACAGACGGCAAGGACGATGTCTTGCTGGGGCCGTTCGCCAGTAAGGCCGAAGCCGAAGCCAAGCAAGCGCAGCTGACCGAAAAACTGGCGCGCGCCAAGAAAAATGACACCGAGTCGCAGGTAATTGAACACAAGGTTGCGCAGTAACCAAAAGCGGGCGGGAGCCTCTCCCGCCTTCAACCACAGGCTTTGAGGTTAACCGGGCCGACAAATTCGTTGCCCCGACCCATCACGCAGGCCACGGTCTGGTTGCGCTGGCGTTCCCAGGTTTGTACCGGGTAAGTCTTGTTCCAGGCTTCATACAGTTGGCGGTCCTGTTTCGACAGGCGCAAGCCATATTGTTTGCTCATGTAAAAGTAGGTCCGGGCAATCATTCCGCGAATGGACGGGCGTGGCATGACCTTTTTTGCCTTGAAGTCCACTTGGGTCAAACAGGAACCGTACTGTCCGGTTTGCACCGGCAACCAACCGAAACTGAAGTTATTGCGGTCACCATTGACCTCCCCGATGCTCGGCACCAGGTTGTGCAAGTCGGCCTCTGCACGCTTGAACACATCATCGCGGCGCGTACAGTTCTTGCGTCCACCGTTCTGCCAGCATTGGCGCTGATGTCCGATCTGCCAGGCTGGAACGATATGCTCCCACTCGATGCGTGCGGCACGGTTGGCATTTTTGCGTGGGATGTACCCGCAGGCTTTCAAATCCACCCGGTTGCCGGTGTATTTACAGCCGCAGTAAAACTCTGTGGATTGTGGGGCATAGAGCTTCCAGGCGACTTTCTTGGCCTCGCTGAAGGTACGAGGCGCCTGGGCGTTGGCGGTAACGGCAAAAAACAGACAAAACAAAGCAGTAAAGCGAACACTCATTGAATCAATCTTCCTTCGGCACAACCCAGAAAATCTGCACGCCACCGTCGTCCCGATAAGCGAGGGTGACGTTGTCGTTCTCAGCAATTTCTTCCAGCAAGCGCGCCCATTCATCTTCCGGCTCTTCCGGTAAACGGAAGATCAAGGCTGCCTTGGCTTTCTGGGCATTGGTCGAATTGATGATTTTTTGCACGCGAACGGCCAAGCGTGCGTAAGCATCAGGCGGAGTTGGGGCTGCGGAAGAAGACTTTGCCACGGAGCATTCCTTAGTTTGCTGTATGTGCATACAGTATTTAACTATAAGGAATTTCGCAACTGCTTAAAACTCAGGACATTCGCGGGGAAGTTGTAGCGGGGAAGTCTCAAGGGAAAGTGGAGGCGAGTAAACCCGCCTCCACAGTGTTACCAGATATCAATATTCCCAGAACATCCGTTGCAGCTCTTTGCTGTCCTGGGTCTTGGTCAACGCAACCATTGCCAGGATCCGCGCTTTCTGCGGGTTCAGGTCATGGGCAACCACCCAGTCGTACTTGTCGTCAGGCTGTTCGGCGTTACGCAGCACGAAACCACCAGCATTCACGTGGGACGAGCGAATGATTTGTACGCCTTGTTTGCGCAGCTCCTGCAGGGCAGGGACGACCTTGGAAGACACCGAACCATTGCCAGTGCCGGCATGGATGATGGCTTTGGCGCCAGCCTGAGCCAGGGCCTTGACGGCGGTGTCGCTCACATTGCCGTAGCCATAAGCGATTTCAACGTCCGGCAGGCTTTTGATGGTCTTGATATCGAATTCAGAATCCAGTGTGTGGCGCTTGGCCGGCAGGCGGAACCAGTAGGATTTGCCTTCAACCACCATGCCCAACGGGCCCCATGGGCTCTTGAACGCTTCGGTCTTGATATTGATCATCTTGCTGACGTCACGACCCGACTGAATCTCATCGTTCATGGTGACCAGCACGCCCTTGCCGCGTGCATCCTTGCTGCCGGCGACGGCGACGGCGTTGTACAGGTTGAGCATGCCGTCCGCCGACATGGCGGTGCCCGGACGCATCGAGCCGACCACCACGATTGGCTTGTCGGTTTTTTCCACCAGGTTCAGGAAGTAGGCGGTTTCTTCGAGGGTGTCGGTACCGTGCGTAATCACGATGCCGTCGACGTCCTTGCTGTCGGCCAGTTCGGCAACACGGCGACCCAGTTGCAGCAGGTTTTCATTGTTGATGCTTTCGGACGCAATTTGCATCACTTGCTCGCCGCGCACATTGGCAATCTGGCTAAGCTCAGGAACACCAGCGATCAATTGCTCGATGCCCACCTTGGCCGCCTGATAAGTGGCGCTGTTGGCAGCGCTGGCGCCAGCGCCGGCAATAGTGCCGCCGGTGGCAAGAATCACCACATTGGACAGTTTGGTCTTGGTTTCAACTTCCTTTGCCTGAGCGGCAACGGGGAACAGCAGCAGAAGGGCGAGTGCGCCCGGAACAAAAGACTTCAGTGCAGATTTCATTATTTTTCTCTCTGGTTTTTGATGAGTGCGGTCGCAGGTTCATCTAGAACACCCGGGCGGTTCTGAACGCCGCGAGGTGCCAGGAAAGAGCAGGATTTGTACCAAGCTGATTGTGTTCGTTTTTATAAATTAAGGCATTGATTTAAAACAGTATTCATAGATATTTCAGATGACGTGAAAGCTCGTTCGTCCGGCTTTCCGAACGGGAAGGCAGTACCGTGTTCGGTTGTCCGAAAGCCAGGAGGGTTTATCGACGGGTTGCGTATGACATTAGAGTCACAGGCTGTCGTTTTAGAGAACGGACGGGCGAGGGCGATGTTTAATCGCATCCATCCAATAGCGTAATGGCAGGTAGCAGTGGGCTTGGATGAAAGGCGTTTTTCACCCGTTGACAAATCTCGACAAGGTTCTCATAGTTTGGCTAACGCAAACGTTTGCGAGACGGTCTGCCGTGCAAGCGTTGCTCACAATAATCATAAGATCGGAGTGAACCCATGAAGCTGCCATTTGCTGGACGTCTTCTTGCTGTCGCTGTGCTTGCCGCTGCATCCGCTGCGCTACCTCTTTCCTCTGCCTTTGCTGACGACGCCGCCACCAAACCCAAGGTCGGCCTGGTGATGAAATCCCTCGCCAATGAATTCTTCGTCACCATGCAGGATGGCGCCAAGTCCTATCAGAAAGACCATGCTGCCGACTTCGACATGATCACCAACGGTATCAAGAACGAAACCGATACCAGCGCGCAGATCGATATCGTCAACCAAATGATTCTCGCCAAAGTCAACGCCATCGTAATCGCCCCGGCTGACTCCAAGGCGTTGGTCACCGTGTTGAAGAAAGCTTCCGATGCGGGCATCAAGGTCGTCAACATCGACAACCGCCTTGATCCGGATGTATTGAAAAGCAAAAACCTCGATATTCCTTTCGTAGGCCCGGATAACCGTAAAGGCTCCAAGCTGGTTGGTGACTACCTGGCCAAGCAACTGGCCGCGGGTGACAAGGTCGGCATCATCGAAGGTGTCCCGACCACCACCAACGCGCAGCAGCGCACCGCAGGCTACAAGGACGCGATGGACGCTGCC
This sequence comes from Pseudomonas sp. MF08831, assembly GCF_059862645.1. NCBI lineage: Bacteria > Pseudomonadati > Pseudomonadota > Gammaproteobacteria > Pseudomonadales > Pseudomonadaceae > Pseudomonas > Pseudomonas sp. MF08831. Next base: position 259,305 of record NZ_JCBCUX010000008.1, read on the forward strand.
GGCATGAAGATCGTCTCTACTCAGTCGGGCAACTGGGAAATCGACCAGGGTCAGAAAGTCGCCTCCGCCATGTTGAGCGAATACCCGGACCTCAAGGCACTGTTGGCGGGTAACGACAACATGGCCTTGGGCGCTGTCTCTGCCGTACGCGCTGCGGGCAAAGCCGGCAAAGTGCTGGTCGTAGGCTACGACAACATCGAAGCCATCAAACCAATGCTGCAAGATGGCCGTGTGCTCGCGACCGCTGACCAGGCTGCCGCCCAGCAAGCCGTGTTCGGTATCCAGAACGCGCTCAAGCTGGTCAAGGGTGAGAAAGTCGATGCCAAAGACGGCGTGATCGAAACCCCGGTCGAACTCGTCCTCAAGAAGTAATCCTGGCAGCACCCAACAGCGCCCGCTCGTCCTGAGTGGGCGCCTGGAGATTTTCCTATGTCATCTTCCGCCCCGAACGCTGTCCTCTCGGTCAGCGGTATCGGCAAGACCTATGCCCAACCGGTTCTGTCCGACATCACCCTGACGCTCAACCGCGGGGAAGTGCTGGCGCTGACCGGTGAGAACGGCGCGGGTAAAAGTACCCTGTCGAAAATTATCGGCGGGCTGGTCACGCCGACCACCGGGCACATGCAGTTCAATGGTCAGGACTACCGTCCCGGCAGCCGCACCCAGGCTGAAGAGCTGGGCGTGCGCATGGTCATGCAGGAGCTCAACCTGCTGCCCACACTGACCGTGGCCGAAAACCTGTTCCTGGATAACCTGCCCAGCAAGTGTGGATGGATCAGCCGCAAACAGCTGCGCAAAGCCGCGATCGAAGCCATGGCTCAGGTCGGCCTGGATGCGATCGACCCGGATACCTTGGTTGGCACCTTGGGCATTGGCCATCAACAGATGGTCGAAATCGCCCGCAACCTGATCGGCGACTGCCACGTACTGATCCTCGATGAACCCACGGCGATGCTGACCGCGCGTGAAGTCGAAATGCTCTTTGAACAAATCACCCGCCTGCAGGCTCGGGGCGTGGCGATCATTTATATTTCACACCGGCTCGAAGAGCTGGCCCGTGTTGCCCAGCGTATTGCGGTATTGCGCGACGGCAAACTGGTCTGCGTCGAGCCGATGGCCAACTACAACAGTGAGCAACTGGTCACCCTGATGGTCGGTCGCGAGCTGGGTGAAAAAATTGACCTGGGCCCGCGCACTATCGGCGGCCCGGCCTTGACCGTGAAAGGGCTGACCCGCTCGGACAAGGTGCGTGATGTGTCTTTTGAAGTGCGCGCCGGTGAGATCTATGGCATCTCCGGCCTGATCGGCGCCGGCCGCACTGAGCTGCTGCGCCTGATCTTCGGCGCGGACCTGGCGGACAGCGGCACCGTCGCTCTGGGCTCGCCGGCCAACGTGGTGAGCATTCGCTCCCCGGTAGATGCGGTCGGCCATGGCATTGCCCTGATCACCGAAGACCGCAAGGGTGAAGGCCTGCTGTTGACCCAGTCGATCAGCGCCAACATTGCCTTGGGCAACATGCCGGAAATTTCCGGCGGTGGCGTGGTGAACAGCCGCGATGAAACCGCCTTGGCCAAGCGCCAGATCGACGCCATGCGCATCCGCAGCTCCAGTCCGGCGCAGTTGGTGTCCGAGCTGTCGGGCGGTAACCAGCAGAAAGTCGTGATCGGCCGTTGGCTGGAGCGCGATTGCGCGGTGATGCTGTTCGATGAGCCGACCCGAGGCATCGACGTCGGTGCCAAGTTCGACATTTATGCCTTGCTCGGCGAATTGACGCGCCAGGGCAAAGCGCTGGTGGTGGTGTCCAGCGACCTGCGGGAGCTGATGCTGATCTGTGACCGCATCGGTGTGCTGTCCGCCGGGCGCCTGATCGAAACCTTCGAGCGCGACAGCTGGACCCAGGACGAATTGCTCGCCGCCGCCTTTGCCGGCTATCAAAAACGTGACGCGCTGCTCAACGACGCAGTGCTTAGGGATACCCCATGAAAACCACACATTCCCCGGGTAAAACCGGCGGCAACTTCTACGGCCTGGGCACTTACCTGGGCCTGGCCGGTGCCTTGCTGGCGATGATTGCGCTGTTCTCAGTGTTGAGCGATCACTTCCTGTCCTACGACACCTTCAGCACCCTGGCCAACCAGATACCGGACTTGATGGTACTGGCGGTGGGCATGACCTTCATCCTGATTATCGGTGGCATCGACCTGTCGGTTGGCTCGGTGCTGGCATTGGCCGCGTCGGCGGTCAGCGTGGCGATTCTCGGCTGGGGCTGGAGCGTGCTCCCGGCAGCGTTGCTGGGCATGGGCTGTGCGGCAGTGGCTGGCACCATCACCGGCTCGATCACCGTGGCCTGGCGAATCCCATCGTTTATTGTGTCCCTCGGTGTGCTGGAGATGGCGCGTGGTGTGGCGTACCAAATGACCGGCTCGCGTACCGCCTATATCGGTGATTCGTTTGCCTGGCTGTCGAACCCGGTTGCCTTCGGGATTTCGCCGTCGTTCATCATTGCCTTACTGGTGATCATTGCCGCTCAGTTGGTGTTGACGCGCACGGTATTTGGTCGCTACCTGATCGGCATCGGCACCAACGAAGAGGCCGTGCGCCTGGCCGGGATCAATCCCAAACCCTACAAAATCCTGGTGTTCAGCCTGATGGGGCTGTTGGCCGGTGTGGCGGCACTGTTCCAGATTTCGCGCCTGGAAGCGGCGGACCCGAATGCCGGCTCCGGCCTGGAGCTGCAGGTGATCGCCGCTGTGGTGATCGGCGGCACCAGTTTGATGGGCGGGCGCGGTTCGGTTATCAGCACCTTTTTCGGTGTGTTGATCATTTCGGTACTGGCCGCAGGCCTCGCGCAGATCGGCGCTACGGAGCCCACCAAACGCATCATCACCGGTGCGGTGATCGTGATTGCCGTGGTCCTCGACACTTACCGCAGCCAGCGCGCCAGTCGGCGAGGCTGAGCCATGGCAACGATCAAGGATGTGGCAGCGCTTGCGGGTATTTCCTACACCACTGTGTCACACGTGGTGAACAAGACGCGGCCGGTGAGTGAGCCTGTGCGGATCAAGGTCGAAGCGGCGATCAAGCAGCTCGACTATGTGCCCAGTGCGGTCGCGCGATCGCTTAAGGCCAAGACCACCGCCACCATCGGCCTATTGGTGCCGAACAGCCTCAACCCTTATTTTGCCGAGTTGGCCCGCGGGATCGAGGATTACTGCGAGCGTAATGGTTACTGCGTGATCCTCTGTAACTCCGACGACAACGCTGAAAAACAGCGCAGCTACTTGCGCGTGTTGCTCGAAAAGCGCGTCGACGGCTTGATCGTGACCTCGGTGGGAGGCGACGACAGTGGCCTCGCCGCTGGCTTGAGCGCGGTGCGCACGCCTATGGTGATCGTCGACCGTGCGCTGGATGGTATCGATGTCGATCTGGTGCGCATCGACCACGAGGAGGGCGCCTACCTGGCGACCCGGCACTTGCTTGAACTGGGTCATCGCGACATCGCCTGCATTGGCGGCCCCGGCCACACCCGCGTGGCGCAAATGCGTCTGGCGGGGTATCAACGGGCGCTGCGTGAGGCGGGTGTGCAAGTGGCGGTCAATCGCACTCAAGAGAGCGACTTCACCAGCACCGGCGGGTATGCCGCAGCCGTGCAGTTGCTGGCGGACAATCCACCGAGCGCGATCTTCGCCAGTAACGATATGATCGGTTTTGGCGTGTTGCGTGCTGCGGCAGAGCGCAATATTCGCGTGCCCGGCGATTTGTCGGTGATTGGTTTCGATGACATTCAAATGGGCCGTTACGTATATCCGGCGCTGACCACGGTCGGGCAGTCGATCGTGCAACTGGGCGAAACGGCGGCCGAGCTTTTGCTGCGAAGAATTGCAACCCCCCAACTGCCGATCGATCAACGTATCGTGACGCCGAGTATTGTTTTGCGTGAGTCAACCGCACCGGTCGCCGGTGTGTTCGCCCAATACCGCTGAACCGAATTGATGAGTACTGATGTATGCCAGCAAAAGTAGTGGTAATAGGCAGCTTGAACATGGACTTGGTCACCCGCGCCAGTCGGTTGCCGCGTGCCGGTGAAACCCTGATCGGCCAAACGTTCTCTACCGTCCCCGGCGGCAAGGGCGCCAACCAGGCGGTGGCTGCTGCGCGTCTGGGCGCTGATGTGGCGATGATTGGCTGTGTTGGCACTGATGCCTACGGCGCCCAATTGCGTGATGCGCTGGTGGTGGAAGGCATTGATTGCCAGGCCGTAAGCACGGTAGACGGCTCCAGCGGCGTGGCCTTGATTGTGGTGGATGACAGTAGTCAGAACGCAATTGTAATCGTGGCCGGCGGCAACGGCGCGCTGACGCCAGCCTCGTTACAACAGGCTGACGCAGTGTTGCAGGCCGCCGACGTCATCGTCTGCCAGCTGGAATCGCCGATGGACACGGTGGGTCAGGCGCTCAAGCGCGGACGTGAACTGGGCAAGACGGTGATCCTCAATCCGGCACCCGCCAGCGGCCCTTTGCCGGCCGAATGGTACGCCTCGATTGACTACCTGATTCCCAATGAAAGTGAAGCCGCCGCCTTAAGCGGCGTGACGGTCGACTCTCTTGAGAGTGCCAAAGTGGCTGCGACGCAGTTGATCAAGGCAGGCGCGGGCAAGGTCATCATCACCCTCGGTGCCCAGGGCGCATTGTTTGCCGATGGCCACGGCTTTGAGCATCTGGTGGCGCCCAAGGTCAAGGCGGTGGACACCACGGCGGCGGGCGACACCTTTGTCGGTGGGTTTGCCGCCGCGCTTGCCAATGGCAAGAGCGAAGCCGAGGCCATCCGCTTTGGTCAGGTGGCCGCAGCACTGTCTGTGACTCGCGCCGGTGCGCAACCCTCTATTCCCAAGCTGCATGACGTTCAAGGTTCTGTGCCCTCATGAAAAAGACACCGCTGCTCAATATTGCCCTGTCGCGTGTGATTGCGTCTCTCGGTCACGGTGACGTTCTGGTGATCGGCGATGCCGGCTTGCCCGTGCCGCCGGGTGTCGAGCTGATCGACCTGGCGCTGACCCAAGGCATTCCTGACTTCATCAGCACCCTGCGCATTGTGCTCAGCGAGATGCAGGTGGAAAGCCACGTGCTGGCCGAAGAAATCCTGCTCAAGCAACCGCCTGCACTCACAGAACTCAACACGCTGACCGAGCAGGCAGCCCTGGGCGAACGACGCCTGGTCAGCCACGAAGAGTTCAAGCAACTGAGCCGCAAGGCTCGCGCCGTCGTGCGCACCGGCGAGTGCCAGCCTTATTGCAATATCGCGCTGGTCTCCGGCGTAACCTTCTAGAGTTTTCCTACGACAAGGAGTGTTTCATGCAACGTGGTCTTCCATCCCTGAAAAACCTGTTTCGGAGTGTCCTGCTTTTGTCCGCGCTCACAGCAGCCAGCGCCCACGCGGCGGAAAAAATCGACCTGATCATCGATACCGACCCGGGTGCTGATGATGTAGTGGCCTTGCTGTTTGCAATGGCCTCTCCACAGGAATTGAATATTCGTGCGCTGACCACCGTCGCCGGTAACGTGCGCCTCGACAAAACCTCTCGCAATGCGCGCCTGGCCCGCGAATGGGCAGGGCGCGAGGATATCCCGGTGTACGCAGGGGCGCCAAAACCGATGCTGCGCACACCGATCTACGCCGAGAATATTCACGGTAAAGAGGGTATTTCGGGCGTCACCGTGCACGAGCCGAAAAAAGGCCTGGCCGAAGGCAATGCCGTTGATTACCTGATCAAGACCCTGAGCACCGCCAAGCCCCACAGCATTACCATCGCCATGCTCGGCCCTCAGACCAACCTGGCGCTGGCGTTGACCCAGGCTCCGGAAATCACCCAAGGCATCAAGGAAGTGGTGGTGATGGGCGGTGCACATTTCAATGGCGGCAATATCACGCCGGTGGCCGAATTCAACCTGTTTGCCGACCCTATTGCGGCTGAGGTGGTGCTCAAAAGCGGCGTCAAGTTGACTTACCTGCCACTGGACGTAACCCACAAGGTGTTGACCAGTGAGGCGCGCCTCAAGCAAATCGCCGATATCAACAACAACGCGAGCAAGGTTGTCGGCGATATTCTGAATGAATACGTCAAAGGCGATATGGAGCACTACGGCATTCCAGGCGGCCCGGTTCACGATGCTACCGTTATTGCCTACCTGCTCAAACCTGAGCTGTTCAGCGGCCGTGAAGTCAATGTGGTGGTAGACAGCCGTGAAGGCCCGACCTTCGGCCAGACCATCGTCGATTGGTACGACGGCCTGAAGCAGCCGAAAAATGCCTTTTGGGTCGAGAACGGCGATGCTCAGGGCTTCTTCGATCTGCTGACCGAGCGTCTGGCGCGTCTGAAGTAATGTGTAGGCCGGTCGGCGTTCGCCGGCCGGTTCTTATTCGCGCTCGGGGTTGTGTGCGCCCATGTGATCGGCCGGGTATTTTTCGAATACCTGACCGATGAAGGCCTGTGCAGCCCGAGTGCCGAGTTCCTTGACCAGCAGGTCGATTCCGATGATTGCCAACTCCTCCGGGCTTCCGGGGCTGTAGGAACTTTGTCCTTGGGGCCACTTGGCTTTGATGTCGGCTTGGAGGGTAACAGTGGTCATGGGGGGGGGGCTCGCGGAGTTGGAAGTACTGGGCAGTGCGCTAAAACGCGGCTCTTACCGGCGCAGTTAACCATTTTTGGGCAGCGTTTGGCACTGCTACTTAGGCATGAGTCATGTGCTGTGCGACACTGTGCCTCTGTTTAATTGCCGGGGAACGCCAGGTGCAGATCGATTTGAACAACCCCGAGAACCTGACGCTGGAAGCTGTTCGTCAGTTGCTGGCCAGCGCCAGCGATGACGAGCATACCCAGTTGCGTGTGACCAAGGCCGGGATTGCCTACATTTCGTCAGGCGTGGTGGGCGGCACTGATATCGCCGGCTTGCTGTTTCGCCTTGAGACCTGGGCCAAAGGCTCCGGTTATGTCGGTAACGTGGCGGCCAGTGATGAAGTCTGGGTCATGCAGATATTCAACGCGCTCAAGCAGAATTGGCCGAACCCACCGTTCGACTACATCGACATCTACTGAATACATTCATATCTGGTGACGATTGACCGAGCGAATGCTCGGCCTGAGTCAGGCAGACTTGCCCGCGGGCGATTCACGTCTTGAAACCAATCCCCCGGATCGCTGTCGCACGATCTCTGTCCATTTTTATCATAGGAGGCTTCATGCCTTGGAAGCTCGCATCATTCGGTACTTTGTTGGCAGCATTCGCGTTGGCGGGTTGCAGCACCCCGGGTACCTCTGAGCCAGCCAAAGACGCCGCCGTGGCCGATGCCGGTCATAGCCGCTGTGAGGCTAAGGCCGCCGAGTTCGCGATCGGCCAGAAAGCCTCGCCCCAATTGCTGGAACAGGCGCGTACACGTGCCGGTGCGCAGAACGCACGTATCCTCAAGCCTAATGACATGATCACCCTGGAATACCGTTCCGACCGCCTGAACCTGAACACCGATGACAATCTGGTGATCACACGAGTCAACTGCGGCTAAGAACTTCGCGGCTTTTGTAGCGCCCATAAAAAACCCCGTCACATGGACGGGGTTTTTTTTAGCTCAGCGGAGAATTACTCGCCGCGAACCTGTGCAGCTTGCATACCCTTTTGGCCTTTCTCAGCCACGAAGGAAACGGTTTGGCCTTCTTTCAGGCTTTTGAAACCGTCGCTTTCGATAGCTTTGAAGTGTACGAACAGGTCGTCACCGCCACCTTGAGGAGTGATGAAGCCGAAGCCTTTTTCATCGTTGAACCATTTAACGGTGCCGGTTTGGCGATTAGACATGGTGTATCTCCAAGAAACATATATTTTCAGTAGTGCTGTGCTGCTCAGGCCAACTGGGCACACTTGGCTATCATAGTCGAAATGTTCGACTTGGGAGCCCCCCCAAGGCATTGTTTGCTAATCAATAGCGTTGCATTTACTGCCTGGGCTGGCTGAAAGCCCCGATCTACGGGGCTTTGGTGCGAAATATCAGCTGTTAAAAAAAGCCGTAAAAGCTGCGTAATTTGTGCGAAATGGCAATTTTTGGGCTGTTTTTTCAGCGCGACGGCCGTCTGATCAGTGATCGTTCTGATTATTTCTTCACGACTTTGCAGGACGAAATAGCCGCGACAGCTTTGTTCTTAAGCGCCGGATCTGCGTTCTGGTTGGTCATGAGCTCCTTGATCTCAGCGGTGCTCAATTCGGCGTTGATCTTGTCAGCGCCACATTCGCAATGGTCTTTGGCAGTTTTGGCGTCCACGCTTTGCTGGGCTGCCGAACTGCAATCTTTGATGAAGTTGTCGCGAGCGCCGGTTGGCCAGTTCGATGGGGCGGCTGCCTGGGCGCCGAGCGACAGGAAGGCCAGGGAAGCAGCGAGAGCGAGGGTCGAGGTGAAACGCATCATGTGGATGCTCCTTTGGGTCGAGGACGAACAGCGATTCTCGGTGTGTTTGAGGCATGGCGTACAGCTCAAGTTCACTTTTGCACCTATAAAGCCTGGAATTTGTCTTTTCAGAAAGGCGGCGCCAGCGCTATGACCGTTCATCTGTGCTAGCATCCTCGGCCTGGCTATTTACAGGCGTGCCAAATTGCCGCCTTGCCATGTTCTTTTTAGCTCACTCCAGTCACTCTGGTTCGATTATCGGTTGGCCGAAAGGCTCCTGCCGCTGTAAGGCAGGCGTTCATCATTGAACGGCCTGGTGTTGGATCTTGTACTGGCTCATCCCAACCCACGTGACCTTTGGTAGGGGTCACCACTAGGAGAGGAGGCGCCATGCCAACTATTACTCTTCCCGACGGCAGTCAACGTTCATTCGATCATTCGGTATCTGTAGCCGAAGTCGCCGCTTCCATCGGTGCAGGCCTGGCCAAGGCCACCGTAGCCGGCAAAGTCGACGGCAAGCTGGTTGACGCCAGCGACCTGATCACCAGCGACGCCAGCCTGCAAATCATCACGCCCAAGGATCAAGAGGGGCTGGAGATCATTCGCCACTCTTGCGCGCACCTGATTGGCCATGCGGTCAAACAGCTGTACCCCACCGCAAAAATGGTGATCGGTCCGGTCATCGATGAAGGCTTCTATTACGATATCGCCTACGAGCGTCCGTTCACTCCGGACGACCTGGCCGCTATCGAGGCGCGCATGCATGCGCTGATCGAAAAAGATTACGACGTAATCAAGAAGGTCACGCCGCGCGCCGAAGTGATCGACGTGTTCACCGCGCGTGGTGAAGACTACAAGCTGCGTCTGGTGGAAGACATGCCGGACGAGCAGGCGATGGGCCTGTACTACCACGAAGAATACGTCGACATGTGCCGTGGCCCGCACGTGCCGAATACGCGCTTCCTCAAGTCGTTCAAGCTGACCAAGCTGTCTGGCGCCTACTGGCGCGGCGACGCGAAGAACGAGCAACTGCAGCGCATCTACGGCACTGCCTGGGCTGACAAAAAGCAGCTGGCGGCCTACATCCAGCGCATTGAAGAAGCCGAAAAACGTGACCATCGCAAGATCGGCAAGCGCCTGAACCTGTTCCACCTCCAGGAGGAAGCGCCTGGGATGGTGTTCTGGCACCCGAACGGCTGGACCCTGTACCAGGTGCTTGAGCAGTACATGCGCAAGGTTCAACGCGAAAACGGCTACCTGGAGATCAAGACTCCGCAGGTCGTAGACCGCAGCCTGTGGGAAAAGTCCGGGCACTGGGCCAACTACGCCGACAACATGTTCACCACTCAGTCGGAAAACCGCGACTACGCCATCAAGCCGATGAACTGCCCATGCCACGTGCAGGTGTTCAACCAGGGCTTGAAGAGCTACCGCGAGTTGCCGATGCGTCTGGCCGAGTTTGGTGCCTGCCACCGTAACGAGCCGTCGGGTGCACTGCACGGCATTATGCGCGTGCGCGGTTTCACCCAGGACGACGCCCACATCTTCTGCACCGAAGAGCAGATGCAGGCTGAATCCGCCGCGTTCATCAAGCTGACCATGGACGTTTATCGCGATTTCGGCTTCACCGAAGTCGAAATGAAGTTGTCCACTCGTCCGGAAAAACGCGTCGGCTCCGACGAGCTGTGGGATCGCGCCGAAGCTGCACTGGCCGCCGCCCTAGACAGCGCGGGCCTTGCGTACGATTTGCAGCCGGGTGAGGGCGCCTTCTACGGTCCGAAAATCGAGTTCTCGCTGAAAGATTGTCTTGGTCGTGTCTGGCAATGTGGTACTTTGCAGCTCGATTTTAACCTGCCGATCCGTTTGGGAGCCGAATACGTCTCCGAAGACAACAGCCGCAAACACCCGGTTATGTTGCACCGAGCGATCCTTGGCTCGTTCGAACGGTTTGTCGGAATCCTGATCGAGCACTACGAGGGTGCGTTCCCTGCGTGGCTGGCTCCGACTCAGGCAGTGATCATGAATATCACTGATAAACAGGCAGATTTTGCAGCTGAAGTTGAAAAAACTCTCAACGAAAGCGGATTTCGTGCCAAGTCCGACTTGAGAAATGAAAAGATCGGCTTTAAAATCCGCGAGCATACTTTGCTCAAGGTTCCCTATCTTTTGGTTATCGGAGATCGGGAAGTCGAGATGCAGACTGTCGCTGTGCGTACTCGTGAAGGTGCTGACCTGGGCTCGATGCCCGTCGCCCAGTTCGCTGAGTTCCTCGCGCAAGCGGTTTCCCGGCGTGGTCGCCCAGATTCGGAGTAATTATTATTAAGCGTGAAATGAGACAAGATAAACGAGCTGCACCGAAAGCCCCGATCAACGAGAATATCTCGGCACGCGAGGTTCGGTTAATTGGCGCTGACGGCGAGCAGATTGGCATCGTCTCGATTGATGAAGCGCTTCGTATTGCTGAAGAGTCCAAATTGGACCTGGTGGAAATCTCCGCCGATGCAATCCCACCCGTTTGCCGGGTGATGGACTACGGCAAGTCGATCTTCGAGAAGAAGAAGCAGGTTGCCGCAGCGAAGAAGAACCAGAAGCAGATTCAAGTAAAAGAAATCAAGTTTCGTCCAGGGACGGAGGAAGGGGATTACCAGGTAAAACTGCGCAACCTGGTACGTTTCCTGAGTGATGGGGACAGGGCCAAGGTATCCTTGCGATTCCGCGGCCGTGAGATGGCCCACCAGGAGCTGGGGATGGAACTCCTCAAGCGGGTTGAAGCTGACCTGCTGGAGTACGGTTCCGTCGAGCAGCATCCTAAGATGGAAGGACGCCAGCTGATTATGGTCATCGCCCCGAAAAAGAAGAAGTAATCAACAGGGCACGGCAGGCCTTCTGATTATGTTTATCAACTGAATGCGGAGTATCCGAACATGCCAAAGATGAAGACTAAAAGTGGTGCTGCTAAGCGGTTTCTGAAAACTGCTAACGGTATCAAGCACAAGCACGCTTTCAAGAGCCACATCCTGACCAAAATGTCGACCAAGCGTAAGCGTCAACTGCGCGGTAGCAGCTTGCTGCATCCGTCTGACGTGGCAAAAGTCGAGCGCATGCTGCGCCTTCGTTAATTTTTGGATCAAGACTAGAGGAAGTAACTCATGGCTCGTGTAAAGCGTGGCGTCATTGCCCGTAAACGTCACAAAAAAATTCTGAAACTCGCTAAAGGCTACTACGGCGCACGCTCGCGCGTATTCCGTGTTGCCAAGCAAGCGGTAATCAAGGCAGGCCAATACGCCTACCGTGACCGTCGTCAGAAAAAACGTCAGTTCCGCGCTCTGTGGATCGCTCGTATCAATGCTGGTGCTCGTGTTAACGGTCTGTCCTACAGCCGTTTCATCGCTGGCCTGAAAAAAGCGTCCATCGAAATCGACCGTAAGGTTCTGGCTGAACTGGCCGTGAACGATAAAGCGGTGTTTGCTGCGATTGTCGAGAAAGCTAAAGCCACCTTGGCTTAAGTACCCCCGACAGTCACCGTGGGCTACTCCTGTAGCCCACGGTGGTAAACGTCATAAATAGGGGAAGAGCCTTCAAGCTCTTCCCCTATTTTGTATCTGGAGTCTGTACATGGAAAACCTGGACGCGCTCGTCGCTCAAGCCCTTGAGGCTGTGCAAAGCGCTGAAGATGTAAATGCCCTGGAGCAAATCCGGGTTCACTACCTTGGCAAGAAAGGTGAATTGACTCAGGTGATGAAGACCCTGGGGAATTTGCCGGCTGAAGAGCGTCCGCAAGTCGGTGCGCTGATCAACGTTGCCAAGGAGCGTGTCACAGAGGTTCTCAATGCGCGCAAGGCGTCGCTCGAGGAGGCCGATCTTGCGGCCAAACTCGCCGCCGAGTCCATTGACGTGACCCTGCCTGGCCGTGGCCAGGCCTCGGGCGGTCTACACCCGATCACCCGGACTCTGGAACGTATCGAGCAGTTCTTTACCCACATCGGCTACGGCATTGCCGAAGGCCCTGAGGTCGAAGACGACTATCACAACTTCGAGGCGCTCAACATCCCAGGCCATCACCCGGCCCGGTCGATGCACGACACCTTCTATTTCAACGCAAACATGCTGTTGCGCACCCATACCTCGCCGGTACAGGTCCGCACCATGGAAGCGAACAAGCCGCCGATCCGCATCGTCTGCCCAGGCCGTGTGTACCGTAGCGACTCGGATATCACCCACTCGCCGATGTTCCACCAGGTCGAAGGCCTGCTGGTTGATCGCGACATCAATTTTGCCGACCTCAAAGGCACTATCGAAGAATTCCTGCGGGTGTTCTTCGAGAAAGAGCTGGCGGTGCGTTTCCGTCCTTCGTTCTTCCCGTTCACCGAGCCGTCCGCTGAAGTCGACATGGAATGCGTGATGTGCAGCGGCAAAGGCTGCCGCGTCTGCAAGCAGACCGGCTGGCTGGAAGTGATGGGCTGCGGCATGGTTCACCCTAACGTGCTGCGCATGTCCGGGATCGACCCGGAAGAGTTCTCGGGCTTTGCCTTCGGCATGGGCGTTGAGCGTCTGGCCATGCTGCGTTACGGCGTGAACGACTTGCGTCTGTTCTTCGACAACGACTTGCGGTTCCTCGCGCAATTTCGCTAGTCGTAACGAATCTTTAGGAGAGCAGGATGAAATTCAGTGAACAATGGCTGCGTGGCTGGGTAAGCCCGCAGGTAGATCGCGACGAGCTGGTTGCTCGTCTGTCGATGGCCGGCCTTGAGGTCGATAGCGTAACGCCGGCCGCCGGTGTTTTCAGCGGCGTGGTCGTAGGCGAGGTGCTGAGCACCGAGCAGCACCCGGATGCTGATAAATTGCGTGTGTGCCAGGTCAGTGATGGCGCGCAGACGTTCCAGGTCGTGTGCGGAGCGCCTAACGTGCGCCCGGGCCTGAAGATTCCGTTTGCCATGATCGGCGCCGAACTGCCAGGCGACTTCAAGATCAAGAAAGCCAAGCTGCGTGGCGTTGAGTCCAACGGCATGCTCTGCTCCCAGGCTGAACTGCAAGTGGGCGAGGGCAACGACGGCCTGATGGAACTGCCGGCCGACGCGCCAGTAGGCCAGGACATTCGTGTCTACCTGGAGCTTGAAGACGCCAGCATTGAGGTCGACCTGACCCCGAACCGCGGCGATTGCCTGTCCCTCGCTGGCCTGGCCCGCGAAGTAGGTGCGTTGTACAACGCTCCGGTAACCCGTCCTGTGGTTGCCGCAGTAGCTGCCGTGCACGAGGAAGTACGCCCGATCGAAGTGCTGGCGCCAAACGCTTGCCCACGCTACCTCGGCCGTGTCATCCGCAACGTCGACCTGTCCAAACCAACCCCGCTGTGGATGGTTGAGCGCTTGCGCCGCGCCGACGTACGCAGCATTGACGCTGCCGTCGACATCACCAACTACGTGATGTTGGAGCTGGGCCAACCGCTGCACGCGTTCGATCTCGCCGAAATCAATGGCGGCATCCGCGTACGCATGGCCGAAGAAGGCGAGAAGCTCGTCTTGCTCGACGGCCAGGAAGTCAGCCTGCGCGCCGATACCCTGGTGATCGCCGATCATTCCCGCGCCCTGGCCATTGCCGGCGTGATGGGTGGCGAGCACAGCGGTGTGTCCGCGACCACTCGCGATATTTTCCTCGAAAGCGCGTTCTTTGATCAGATCGCCATCGCCGGCAAGGCCCGTTCCTACGGCCTGCACACCGATGCCTCGCATCGCTACGAGCGTGGCGTGGACTGGAAGCTGGCCCGTGAAGCCATGGAGCGCGCCACTGGCCTGCTGCTGGAAATCACCGGCGGCGAAGCTGGCCCGATCACCGAAACCGTGAGCGAGCAGCACCTGCCGTCCGTTGCTCCGATCACCCTGCGCGCCAAGAGCGTCGAGCAAATGCTCGGCCTGGTGATTGATCCGGCTCAAATCGAGCAGCTGCTGTCGGCTCTCGGCCTGAGCATTACCGCGGGCGGGGAAGGGCAGTGGCACGTTGAAGTGCCAAGCCATCGCTTCGATATCAGCCTGGAAGTTGACCTGATCGAAGAACTGGCCCGGCTGTATGGCTACAACCGCCTGCCGGTTCGCTACCCGCAAGCACGCCTGGCGCCGCAGCCTAAAGCTGAGGCCCGTGCGCACTTGCCGGAGTTGCGTCGCCTGCTGGTCGCCCGTGGCTACCAGGAAGCGGTGACCTACAGCTTCATCGATCCTAAACAGTTCGAGTTGTTCAACCCTGGCGTCGAGCCACTGCTGTTGGCCAACCCGATCTCGAACGACATGGCGGCCATGCGTTCGTCGTTGTGGCCGGGCTTGGTAAAGGCACTGTCCCACAACCTGAACCGTCAGCAAGACCGCGTGCGCATGTTCGAAAGCGGCCTGCGTTTTGTCGGCCAACTCGACGGCCTGAAACAAGAACCGATGCTGGCTGGCGTGGTGTGCGGCAGCCGCCTGCCTGAGGGCTGGGCCCAAGGCCGCGACGCCGTGGACTTCTTCGACGTCAAGGCTGACGTGGAAGCGGTATTGGGCTTTGCTGGCGCGCTCGACGATTTCACGTTCGTGCCGGGCAGCCACCCAGCGTTGCATCCGGGCCAGACTGCGCGTATCGAACGCGAAGGGCGCCTGGTGGGCTACGTAGGCGCCATCCATCCGGAGTTGTCGAAAACCCTCGGTCTGGACCGTCCGGTGTTCGTTTTTGAGCTAGTCTTGGCGGAAGTCGCGTCGGGCAAGATGCCTAAATTCAGCGAGTTGTCGCGCTTCCCTGAAGTGCGTCGTGACCTGGCCCTGATCGCCGATCGCGAAGTCGCCGCCACTGCCGTTCTGGATGTAATCCGTGAAAATGCAGGGGAATGGCTGACAGACCTCAGGCTATTTGACGTCTATCAGGGTAAAGGCATTGATCCGCATAGAAAAAGCCTTGCAGTTGGCTTGACCTGGCAGCATCCATCGCGCACTCTTAATGACGATGAGGTGAATACCACGACACAAAATATCCTCACCTCGCTCGAACAAAGGTTGAACGCCACGTTAAGGAAGTGACGTATGGGGGCTTTGACGAAAGCTGAGATGGCGGAACGTCTGTACGAAGAGCTGGGTCTGAACAAACGCGAGGCCAAGGAATTGGTCGAGCTGTTTTTTGAAGAAATCAGGCACGCTCTGGAAGACAACGAACAGGTCAAATTGTCCGGTTTCGGCAATTTTGACCTGCGGGACAAACGCCAGCGGCCTGGCCGCAATCCAAAAACGGGAGAAGAAATCCCGATCACGGCTCGCCGTGTGGTCACCTTTCGTCCAGGGCAGAAGTTGAAGGCCCGAGTTGAGGCTTATGCTGGAACCAAGTCATAACGACGAACTACCCGTCATCCCAGGCAAACGCTACTTCACCATTGGTGAAGTCAGCGAGCTTTGTGCGGTCAAGCCGCACGTGCTGCGCTATTGGGAGCAGGAGTTTCCTCAACTCAACCCCGTCAAACGCACCGGGAACCGTCGGTATTATCAGCGCCAGGATGTGCTGATGATCCGACAGATCCGTGCGTTGCTGTACGACCAGGGGTTCACCATCAGTGGCGCGCGTCAGCGCATGTCCGGTGATGAAGCCAAAGACGACACCACCCAATACAAGCAACTGATCCGCCAGATGATCTCCGAACTCGAAGATGTGCTGGTGGTTTTGAAGAAATAACGTCGGCTTTTAAAATACTTCCACATTTCAAAAGCTTGCGGTATATTCCGGATCGCTTCGTAGCGAAGCGAACCCAGTAACACGCCTAGTCGGGGCGTAGCGCAGTCCGGTAGCGCACTAGCATGGGGTGCTAGGGGTCGAGTGTTCGAATCACTCCGTCCCGACCATATTTTACAGTGACTTAGCCGAACTCTAGCCAGTTCGGCTTTTTTACGTGTAGGGACTTTTGCGGGGGATCATCCCAACTTCCTCCTCAAGATTGTCAGCGCTGGCCCACGAGAGTCAGTTGCCGACACTTTGTTCGCAGCCTCAATCAAGTGCTGCAACTCCGGGGTAGAATAGTGGCTCGTAATGCTGCCGTTCTTATGCCCCAACAACGCTTTCCGATCCTCCTCCGTCACGCTCGCTGCACGTAGCCTTCTACCAAAGGTGTGCTTCAAGTCGTGAATCCGGATCGACCTGAATCCGGGGTGTGCTGGCGACTGGTGGACCTTCTCCCAACTGTCCGCTGCGCGCACTCTGGCTTTCTTCCAGGCCGAGTCATTCATTCGGTGTATGGCTGTTGGACCGAACTGATCTGGCTGCCCGTACGGAAACACCAAGTCTCGGTGCAGGCCGCGCTGCCCATCAATGATGGACATCGCCACCTTGTTCAAGATCACCAGGCGCTCATCTCCGTTCTTTACCCCCGCCTTTTCACTCCGCCCGCCGAATCCGGCAGGTATCAGAAACACGCTGGTGTTCAGGTCCGGCACCCGTATTTCCCAATCCCATCGCAACTTGCACACTTCCTGCTCCCGGCAACCCGTGTTCACCTTATAGAGGGCCATCCTCAACAGGTGGTCGGGCAGCTCAGGGAACAAAAGAGCCTGTTCTTCCCATGACATAAGGTAGGGCTTACGACTCGACTTCTTCTCCTCAAGCATTGATATCATCGGCACACTTTCCAGCCATGGCCGTTTTTCAGCATCGCGCCACTTGCGGTGGCATAGGTTCAAGATCCTGACGACTCGTTGCAGGGCAATGTTTACCGTCCTGTTGGATACGCCTGGCTTGACCTTCCCTTTGTCCGTCTTGCTCGGTCGCTGCCGGTCACGGATGAATGTGGCCAATGTCCCGTCATCGATGTGCGTTACTGGCAGATCCCCGATGTACGGATCAAGCTGTTCGATATGGGAGGCGGAAAGGCCGATCGACGCTTGGTCTTTGAACTCGACCAAGAACCGCGTGGCTGCCTCGCGCCAGGTTCGCACCTGACGCACGCCGTAAATTTTTTCCTGCCGCAGCTTTTCCAGCCGATGAATCAGGTACTGCTCGGCTTCCTCCCTTTCGCTTGCTCCAGTGCTTTCCTGAAGTCGGCTACCTCTGACGACTTTGTCGATGTGCCAAATCCCGTTCCTCTGGTAGAGGCCCGACATTGTTTTTCGCGCCATTGTTTTGCGCCTTGGCGCCCACTGCGGGGCGGATTGTTGTCCTGTTCTGCCTGCTTTTCAATTGCCATGGCTTCGATATAGGCGTCGGCCCACTGGTCAAGCTCATGCCGGTCGAAGGCAACGCCCTGTTTTCCAATAGGGAATTCGCGGATGTGGGGGCGAACCGTGTTCTTGAATTCTTCCCTGCACATACCGAGGTAAGCGGGTGCGTGCATCGCCCGGATGAAGCGGGGAGCGGTCTCTAGGACCGGCGCTAACTTTGTGTTGGCCATAGGAAATGCCTCGCCACGCCGTTGCCGGGTGGATTTATTGGTTTGGGGCGTCCTTGCCGCGCTGGGCGGCAGAAGGTGGGTTAGGTCGTGGCTTTCTTGATTGCGGCTCGCGCGTCGAACATGGCGTAGTACAGGCGATGGAAGATCGCGCAGCTCGGGTCTTCGTGGTCGTCGCCGCCGTGCTCAAAGATTCCGTCGATGGTGCCGCTGTAGTTGCTGGCGATCTGTTCGCATTCGCCCGCTATCTGGGTGACCGCCATGAGAGCTTTCAGCAGTTGCTCGCTGCTGGCGCGTTCCTCCCGGCCGATATCCCAAAAGCGTTGGCCCCAGTGATCCACTGGTGGCGGGTTGGTGTTCTGAGCGCCCATGGCCAGGGCCCCGACAATCGCGTCGCACAAGTCGCGTTTGTAGGCGTTGTCGCCGTCAATGCCCAGGCCCGTGTTCCGCATCACGTCCAGAACAGGGTTGAGGTCGCCAGCAGGTGCGGCTGCCGCTCTCAAAGCTTTCAGTTCAGCTACCAGTGTCAGAACTACATACGGGTTTGCAGCGGCGATGAACATTGCGTTCCACTCCGGATTTTTCATTTGGCCCCAGTCGTTTCTGGTGCCTACTGAAAAATCCGACTTTTCGCCGTCGCCGCGTGTCAACTCGCAAACGTACTCGCCGAGCTGATCCTCGTTTGAACAGTAGGTCCACGGGCCGCGAGTAGCAGCGCTTGCCAGATTCTCGAGTTTTTCCAGATCAATACTTTTGAGCATGGGAATACCTCGCCCGCCGCTCACCGGCAGGCATGTAGGGGGATTGGGGTTAGGCTGCTGGGTGTTGCGCGGTGTCGCGAAAGACATCCATCTGCGCCGCGCCGTCGAGCCAGGCGGCCGCGATCCGGCGTTCAGCCATTGCGGCATATTCCGGGTTCAGTTCGCACAGGATCGATTTGCGACCTTCCTGCATGGCGACCACCGCCGTAGTGCCGGCACCGCCGAAAGGGTCAAGAACGGTACCGCCCTCTGGGCAGCCTGACAAAATGCATCGCCTGGCGAGTTCCTTGGGGAATGCTGCGCTGTGCCCCTTGACCCCCCGTTCGTGTGGAATATGCCATACGCTTTCCTCGGGAAGCGCTGAGCGGTCGAACCAATACCGCCGGGACTTACTTATAAGAAACAAGTACTCGTGCTGCCTGTAGGGCCGATCCTTGACGGAAGGCTCTGAAAACGCAGTATCGCGGCACCATATAACATCGGCCCTTATAGTCCAGCCATCGGCCTGAAGAGCTTTCGCCACCATCCATGGAATGCCAAGTAGTGGCTTCTTTGGATATCCTAGGCCTGGAACGTCAAGCGGGCGCACCTTGGTCCTCATCCAGTCGCGTGAAGGACTGCGCGGATCAGACCCAGTTGGTTGGCCGTTTCCGCTGTAGTAGCTGTCTCCAAGGTTTAGCCAGACCACACCGTCATCCTTCAGCAGCCGCCGAACCTCTGAAAATACAGACACTAGCGCGCTGACAAATTTTTCTGGTGTTTCTTCCTGGCCCATCTGACCAACCACTCCGTAGTCTCGCTGCCAGAAATAGGGAGGGCTGGTCACGCACATCTGAACCGACTTGTCTGGCATCGTCCGCATCGACTCAATGCAGTCGCCGATCAATATCCGATGCTGTTTCATGGCCTCGGCCCCTTGTAGATGAAGACGTAGGCGAACCAGGGGGTGGCGATCATGGCGTCACCCGCTGAATATTTGAGTCGACCCAGGTACGCATACGCTGCCAGCGCTGTTCCGGCGTTTCTGCCTGCCAACTGCCTTCGTCGTTCATGAAAACAATTTTTGACGCCATGGCAGGGCTGATGCCGAACGCTTCGCCTACGGCCTCTCGGTCGTCTGGATCAAGAACGGCCATGTCAATTCCGCGCTTCGCCCCAATTACGCCGATGGTGCAGAATTCCCCCTCGGCCTGAAGTGAGTCGGCGATCAAACGCTTATCTGGCATTGCATCCATCGCGTCACGCAGCTCGACAAGGAACGCCTGGCCGCGCCTTCCCTTCAGCACCGACTTCACGGCGCCCCGCCAGCAGATCAGATCCCATCCGCCGCAATCATCGCTATATCCGCTTCGGCTCATGACTTACTCCGTCCCGGCGAGGTATGCCGGCTCAGTGGCGGCTGCCAGCAATTCACGCAAAGTGCCGACGATCTTCGTGCGGTCATCTTCGTCGCACCAAGGCTTGTCGAGCCATTCAGCACTGACCAGCTCTGCGTCCCAGTCGTCATAGGCGCCAGGCTCTTCACCGTTCATTTCTTCGAGCACCCGACGCGCACCAGCCTCATCGACAGCCGCAACCCAATCGCAGTCACCGACCGCGAAGGCGAGCAATGGAAGTGGCGCAGGCTGGGAGCCGTTCAGTTCGAACTCAGGGTTTTGGTTTTCAGTAGTCATGACTTCGTCCTTGCCGCTATAGCGGCTGACTTTAAAGGGGGAGGGGGACTGTATTTTTACTTGGTCAAGCAGCTGAGTCTTATAGCTCGATGTAAAACATCTCTCTGGACACTGATACCAGAGGCTCACAGATGTATATGTTTCTCGAAGGATTGTTGCTGCAGCTAATTTCGGATCAAGTGATCAAAATGCTTTATCAGTTTGGAGAATGGCTTAACTCTTACCCGTGGTGGTCATTACTTACATAAGCTAGGCGGCAAGACGCTGGTAAAGCTCAATGATGTCGGCGGCGTTGGCTCGTACCAGCGCCTCTGCTTCGTCTGGACAGACGCTGTTGCCGATCAGCCTGACCTGATTCGTCTTGTTGATCGGCTGCCACTGCTCGGCGCCGGTCACCGGGTCAACGAACAGGCCACGATCAATGATGTAGTCCTTGTCGAAGCCCTGGGCTGCTTTGAGTTCAGGCGGCTGCAGCATACGCAATGTGATATCCACCAGCACATAACCGCCGAGCATGATCATCTCGGCGGGCTCCTTGAAATGCTCAGGCAGATGCTCATGCATGAAGGCGGCGCAGCGGCGGGCGCCTTCCATTTGCTCAGGCGTCAACGTATCCGGCACCTGCACCACTTCGACTAGGGCAATGCGGTCTTTTGTCGGCAGCGTGTGCATCGGCTCTGTCAGCGAAACACCGCCTTTGTCACACCCGTAGTACTTCACCAGGTATGCAGTGGCCAGGCGCTGATTGGCTCCCGACTGGCAGATGGTAGAGGCGGGCTGGTAGCGCCATCGCCAAGGCTGTAGACGCTGCGAAGAACGCTGGGCTTCCGCAAGGCCTGATCGTTGGGTTGCTCCACGGCCACGCACATGCACAAACCCACCAGATGGTGGCCGAATGACCGTCAAGGTTCTGGAGTTCAAGCGGGAAGACTGGCGCGACGCCGCCAAGACCCTGCGCAAGATCGCCGATGACCTGGACACCGGTGAGCATCCCGAGTGCACCGTGGGCGCCTTGACGCTGATCGGCGCGAAGGGAGAGGTCACTGTGTTCGGCCTCGGCCCTAAGTGCGATGACCTGCAATGCCTGGGTGCCATGCGCCTGGGTGAGCAGAAGCTGATTGATGTGCTGCTGGATAGCGGGGAAGGGTAGGTGTGCCGCAGATAAGTGCGGCACGCTATAGAACTGATTTAGCGGGTTTGAAACAACACGCATTGCACCACGGGTTGCGAGGCTTCAATGCAGGCTGCGCCGCGTTCATGCAACGGTTGATAGAGGCTGCCGACTATGAAGCCCATGAGTGCAACGACTACACAGTAAATCCCAGCCCGCTCCCTTGGGGCCTCGGTGCGGTTCGCATAAGCCACACCGCGGCGCACCTGTCGCGCGAACAGATAGAGCACGACGAAAGCGGCTGCGATCAAAAAGCTAAAAATACCGACTTCTGGAATCATGGTTTTTCTCTCAATGATTTATGAATCAATAACCTGACAAACACTTGGCGTCACTAGTTTGTCGGCGTCGAGCTGATTGTTGATTTCTATCTGAGATCAATTCAAGTACGTGATGTCCCGAATTTAAAAAATAGATAGAGAAAGCGATGACAATCAAGCAACCCGACTGGGAGGCAATCGAACGTGCCTACCGGGAAAGCTTACGGCACATAACGACCATCCCGATTTCGGCTATGTCGGTACTGAAGGGGATTTCGCCCAGCGCCCTGAATCCGAAGCTCTCGTAGAAGCGCTGCGCGTTTGAGTTGCTCTTCAGTACGTCCAGCCATATGAAGCCTTCATTGCGGTTCTGCGCCGAGTCGTGAATGAACTGGAGAAGCTGCTTCCCATGGCCCTTGCCAGCCTGAGATTTGAGGAAGTAAATTTTTTGGAGTTCGGCGCCAACCTGATCAGACATTGGGATTGGTTTAGACCAGTTGACCTTCGAAAAACCTACGGCCTGGTCTTCCTCGTTAAGCGCAATGAACCAGCAATGATTGATAGGTGATCCGATAGATTTCTGCAGTTCAGAAACTGAAAAGTCCTCGCTTAGGAAGTTCTCTATTCCTTCCGCGGTCCAGATATCAGAAAAGTGCTCTTTGTAGGTCGCTATGCCGATGTCTTGGAGCGCTTGAAGGTCTTCAATCGTTGCCTCTCGAATCGTGATCACTGTTCCGCTCCTTGCGCCAAATGACTCCAACCAATACCGATAACCAGCCACTAATACAAGCTCAGGGTGAACTGTGGATAGGCCATACCCTCCATCGTCGCTGCTTGAGCTGTCCGAGCTTTCAGACTTTGGCATCCGACTGACTCCCGCCCCTGATGTTTGGGAGTGGCTCCAAGTCGAGGTCCTCGCCGACACTGGCAGCATTCACAACGAAGACCATGCCCACTTACAGGATGCAGATATCCGGATTATGTGGGCGTCGTCGAGCTTCGAGAAGCAGGGTCGCACAGTACTTGGCCAGGCCGAACAGGTAGCGTTCCGCGCCGGAGGTTGGCAGAAAGCCCGGATGGAACAACAGATGCGTGATTGGTTCGGTGATGTGCCGGCCTTCATCATCACGTTGGCTGCTGATTACTGCGCGCAGTGCAGCGACCTTGAGTTCTGCGCCCTGATCGAACATGAGCTGTACCACCTGGCTCACGCGACCGACAAGTACGGTCAACCAGCATTCACCCAAGAAGGTGCACCGAAGATCAAGCTGCAGGGCCACGACGTCGAAGAGTTCGTCGGTGTGGTTCGCCGCTACGGTGCAAGCCGTGACGTTCAAGCGTTGGTGGATGCTGCAAACAGTCCTGCTGAGGTGGGGAAATTGAACATTGCGAGGGCCTGCGGAACCTGTCTGCTCAAGTCGGCCTGATTCCATGACAGGTATTGACGGATGACAACCCTATGGCAGTACTACGAAGCGAGGTCAAAGCCTTTATCGTTCAGGCTCTGGCCTGCTTCGATACGCCATCCCAGGTGGTAGCAGCGGTCAAGACAGAGTTCGGGATTGAGATCACCCGCCAGCAATGCGAAACGCATGACCCGACAAAGTTTGCCGGGCAGAAGCTCGGCAAGACCTGGGTGGACCTATTCCATGCTGCGCGAAAGCGATTCCGCGAAGAAACGACGGATATACCCATTGCCAATCGCGCGTATCGGCTCCGCGGCCTAGGACGACTTGCCGAGAAGGCCGAAACCATGCGTAACCTGGCGCTGACTGCCCAGCTTTATGAGCAGGCCGCCAAAGAGACCGGCGACGTATACGTCAATCGCCGCGTTGAGCCTGACAAGTCGCTAGATGAAGAAATCAAACGTCTTGAGATCGAGAAGCGTAAGGCCGAGCTCAAGCTGATAGAGAAGGGCGGCGGCAACTCCAACGCCCAGCTGCTGGCTGACCTGATCGCGAGGCTCCCGTCATGATCGCGAACACTGGCAACCTGATGCTGGATCGTCAGTTGTCTCGTTGGTACCCGCTCAAGGATCACCCGGTGCAGCTCGCCTTGGTGGCCGCTGTGTCAGAAGGCATTCGCTTCCCGCTGGTGCCTGCTGGTCGTCGTAGCGGCAAGACTGAGCGTTTCAAGCGCTTCGTGGTGAAGCAGGCGTCGGCGTACACCGGCATGTACTTCGCCGCCGCACCAACGCATGCCCAGGCGAAGAAAATCTTCTGGGATGACCTCAAGGCTTTCACGCTCTGCTGCATGCACAGTCGCCGGCCGTCCGAGTCCGACCTGATCATCTACCTGGACAACGGTAGCGAGATTCACGTCATCGGCCTGGACAAGCCGCAGCGGATTGAGGGTATCCCGTGGACTGGCGGGGGAATTGACGAATTCGCCGACATTAAGCCGGACGCCTGGGAGGCAAACATTCTCCCGGCGCTGAACACCGTCAACCCAACCATGCCGGATTACCGGGCCTGGTGCTGGTTGCTCGGCGTACCTGACGGCCTGAACCACTACTACGATCTGTGCATGCAGGCGGAGTCGGGCAATGACCCGAACTTCCGGGTGTTCCATTGGAAGTCGGCCGAGATTCTTCCTGCTGACGTAATGGACGCAATGAAGCGGGCCATGTCCGCCAAGCAGTTCAAGCAGGAATTTGAAGCATCGTTCGAAACGGCGTCTGGCCGGATCTACGAGGACTACAGCAAGGCGAACATCACGGATGCAGCCATTGAGCCGTGTGAGCAACTGATGTGGATGCACGACCAGAACTTCACCCCTCTGTCATCCGCGATCGGTGTCCGGCGCAACGACGGCAAGGACCTCTACCGCGCGCGATATCTACCTCGATAACACCCCGCTGCAAGACCCTCAGGGCAACATGAACTTCCCGAATGTGAAGTGGGAATGGCGCACCGATGCGGTAGACCAGACCTATATCCAGGGGATCCCGTCGGTCGAGAACGAAACCACGATAGGCACCGAGTTACGCAGCGGCACGCCATGGGTTAAGTCCATCAGCAACACTCAGCTTTCCGCCGTGCGCGTGCGCTTCGCCTGGCCGGCGCTCCAGTCTGTGGATGCCGGCGGGAACATCAATGGGTACCGGATCGAGTACAAGGTAGAACTGGCAACCGACGGCGGCGCTTACCAGCAGGTGCTGAGCGAAGCTGTCGACGGCAAGACCACCAGCGTGTACGAGCGCACCCGCCGCATCGATTTGCCGACGGCTACTTCTGGCTGGCTGATGCGCATCACGCGCCTGACGATCAACCAGAACAACAACAAAATCTCCGACACGATGCAGATCGCCGGCTTCACAGAAGTGATCGACGCCAAGTTGCGGTACCCGAACACCGCGCTGCTCTACATCGAGTTTTCGGCCGAGCAGTTCCGCAGCATTCCAGCGGTAACAGTCGGCTGCAAGGCTCATAAATGGCAGGTTCCCAGCAACTATGACCCAGTTTCGCGGACATACAGCGGTATCTGGGATGGGACGCTGAAAGAGGCATACACCAATAACCCAGTCTGGGCGACTTACGGAATCACTACCGTCGACCGCTTCGGCCTTGGCCGCCGCATCAAGCCGTGGATGGTCGATAAATGGGAGCTCTACCGGATCTCGCAGTACTGCGACCAACTGGTGCCGGACGGGAAGGGTGGCCAGGAGCCGCGCTTCATCTGCAACCTGAACCTGCAGAGCAAGGCTGATGCTTGGTCGCTGCTGCGCGATATCTCGGCGATCTACCGAGGGATGACCTACTGGGCCCAGGGCCAGGTGTTCACTCTGTCGGATATGCCGCGAGCCACGGACTTCGACTTCGCTTACACCCGCGCAAACGTGCTCGATGGCAAGTTCACCTATTCCAGCGCGTCGGAGCGCACCCGCTATACTCGCGCGCTGGTCAGCTACGACAACCCGCTGAACAACTACGACACCGATGTCACGGCGGTGACCGACCAAAAGCTGCAGCGGCGTTACGGCGACAATCCGCTCGAGATCAGCGCAATCGGCTGCACCCGCGAATCCGAGGCTCAGCGCCGCGGGAAGTGGGCTCTGTTGACCAACTCCAAGGACCGGGCCGTTACCTTCAAGGTCGGCCTCGACGGGCGCATTCCGTTGCCAGGCTACGTGATCCCGATCGCGGACGAACTGCCGGCCGGTCGGCCGGTGGGCGGCCGCATTTCTGCGGTGAACGGCAAGGTCATCACCCTGGACCGCGACACCCAGGCCAATCCCGGCGACCGGCTTATCCTCAACCTGCCCGACGGCAAGTGCGAGGGGCGCACCGTGCAGCTGATCAGCGGCCGGCAAATCACCGTGACGGTGTCTTACTCCGTGGTGCCGGAGCCAGAACTGGTCTGGGCGCTTGACGCTGATGATCTTGCTATTCCGCTTTACCGAGTAGTGAGCGTGGCCCGGCCAGAGCCTGGCGTGTTCGAAATCTCGGCCGTGCAGTACGACCCGAGCAAGTTTGCGCACATCGACACCGGCGCGCGCCTGGAAGAACGGCCGATCAGCGTTATCCCCATCACCGTGGTTCCGGCGCCGGCCAGTGTCACCCTGACATCGAGCTACGCCGTAAATCAGGGCATCGCGATCAGCACCATGAACATCTCGTGGCCAGCCGTCACCGGCGCCGTCGCGTACGACGTGGAGTGGCGCAAGGACAGCGGCAACTGGATCAAGGTGCAGCGCACCGGCTCGACGAGCGTCGACATCACCGGCATCTACTCGGGCGCCTACCTAGCCCGCGTGCGCTCGGTGAGCGCCTTTGAAATCTCCTCAGTCTGGAAGAGTTCGAACCTCACCAACCTGCAAGGTAAAACCGGCCTGCCTCCGGCGGTGTCGTTCCTGCGCACCACCAGCGAACTGTTCGGTATCAGCATCAAGTGGGGCTTCCCACCTGGTGCTGAAGACACTCAGCGCACCGAAGTTTGGTATGGCCCCGCCAACGACCTGGGCGCCGCCACCAAGCTGGCCGACCTGGCGTATCCGCAGGCTGACTACCGCATGCAGCAGCTGCTGGCAGGCGCAACGCTGTTCTTCTGGGCGCGCCTGGTGGACCGCACCGGAAATGTCGGGCCGTTCTATCCTGTCGGCGGCGGTGTGATGGGGCAGGCCAGTTCGGACGCTGGGGCCATCTTGAATATGCTCGCCGGCAAGATCAGCAAGACCGAGCTAGGCCAGGACTTGCTCAGCGACATAAACAAAATCCCCGGCCTGCAGGATCAAATCGACGCGCTTGACGACATCCTGCTGTACGACGCTGCGAAAACCTATGTCGCTGGCGACACCGTGCGCCAGGGCCAGCGGCTATATCAGGCCATTGCCAGCGTGCCGGCCAACAAGCCACCACCGAACGCCACCTACTGGCTAGACGTGGGGCAGGCGGTTGGCTCTGTTGGCGCATTGGCGCAGCAGGTCGCGCTGAACAAAACCAGCATCGAAACTGTTGACGGTAAGGTTACTGCGCAAGGCTCAACGCTGAATGTGCTGCGCGCCGCTACTCGGGATGACAGTGGCAGCGGTGCGAAGGCAGATGCGTTGAAAGGCTGGGCCAGTACTGCCGCAATCGCTACTCAAGAAAAGGTCATCGCCTCAAACGAAGAAGCATCGGCACAGCGCCTTACAACCGTGGATGCCAAGGTCAACCAAAACGCCGCAAACGTGACGCTCCTGGAAAGCACCGTGGCCAACAACAAGCAGGCCTCGGCGCAGCAAGTGGCCCAAGTCAGCGCAGAAGTGGCTACAGCTAAGGATGGCGTAGCCACAAACAAGGCTGATATCCAGCAGACGTCTTCAGCGCTTGCCGACACTAATGGCAAGCTGTCGACACTCTGGTCGGTGAAGATGGAAACCACGGCTGGCGGGCAGAAGTACGCGGCATCATTTGGTCTCGGGCTGCAAGTCGATCCCTCCGGCGTGTCGTCGCAGTTCGTGGTAAGGGCTGACACCTTCATGCTGCTCAACTTGGCCAATGGCACGCCGGTTTCGCCGTTCTCGGTCACTGGCGGGCAGACTTTCATTAAGTCGGCCTTCCTAGAAGATGGGTCAATCACCAACGCCAAGATCGGTAACTACATTCAGTCCAACGATTATGTGGCCGGTACAAGCGGCTGGAAGTTGTTCTTCGATGGGACGTTTGAAATAAACAGCTCATTCGGCGGAAAAGCGAGACAGGTGATTAACAGCGCTGGCGGTAAGGTGTTCGATGAAACCGGCCTAGTACGATATCAGTGGGGGGATCTGTCAGCATGACTTATGGCGTAAGAGTTTGGGGACCAACTGGCCGCCTTGAACTTGATGAAAACTCCTTCACTGTTGGGGTTGTTTACTCGGTAATTTTAAAATCAGGTGCTCCTACACCAGGACGCACTCGTTTCATCGCAATTCCGGGCGTAGATCCATCCACACATTCCGCTGTTTGTTTACCTGTAGCTGTTTATGATACTAGCGGCCAAAATATTAACTCGATTCAATATACGCCGATTATTTCAGCGGGCGGGGTAACCATTTACTTTGGTAGTCCGG
>NZ_JCBCUX010000009.1:0-255415 GCF_059862645.1 Pseudomonas sp. MF08831
TCCAGTTGCCGCTGTCCTTGCGCCACTCCACGTCGTACGCGACGGCGCCGGTGACGGCTGGCCACGAGATGTTCATGGTGCTGATCGCGATGCCCTGATTTACGGCGTAGCTCGATGTCAGGGTGACGCTGGCCGGCGCCGGAACCACGGTGATTGGGATAACGCTGATCGGCCGTTCTTCCAGGCGCGCGCCCGTGTCGATATGGGCGAACTTGCTTGGGTCGTACTGCACCGCCGAGATCTCGAACACGCCAGGGTCTGGCCGGGCCACGCTCACGACCCGATACAGCGGGATCGCCAAGTCATCGGCATCCAGCGCCCACACCAGTTCAGCTTCGGGCGTCACGGAATAAGCCACAGTCACCGTGACTTTCCGGCCACTCACCAGTTGCACGGTCCGCCCCTCACACTTGCCATCAGGCAGGTTTAGGATGAGCCGGTCGCCGGGCTTGGCCTGGGTGTCGCGGTCCAGGGTGATGACCCTGCCGCTCACAGCCGAGATGCGCCCGCCCACCGGCCGACCGGCTAACAGTTCGTCCGCGATCGGGATCACGTAGCCAGGCAGCGGAATGCGCCCGTCGAGGCCGACCTTGAAGGTGACTGCCCGATCCTTGGAGTTTGTGAGCAGCGCCCACTTACCACGGCGCTGGGCCTCGGATTCGCGGGTGCAGCCAATCGCGCTGATCTCCAACGGATTGTCGCCATAGCGCCGCTGCAGCTTTTGGTCGGTCACGGCCGTGACGTCGGTGTCGTAGTTGTTCAGCGGGTTGTCGTAGCTGACCAATGCCCGGGAATAGCGGGTGCGCTCCGATGCGCTGGAATAGGTGAACTTGCCATCAATGACGTTCGCCCGGGTGTAAGCAAAGTCGAAGTCCGTGGCACGCGGCATATCCGAAAGGGTGAATACCTGGCCCTGGGCCCAGTATGTCATTCCTCGGTAGATCGCCGAGATATCGCGCAGTAGCGACCAGGCATCAGCCTTGCTCTGCAGGTTCAAGTTGCAGATGAAGCGCGGCTCCTGGCCACCCCTCCCGTCCGGCACCTGCTGGTCGCAGTACTGCGAGATCCGGTACAACTCCCACTTGTCGACCATCCACGGCTTGATGCGGCGGCCAAGGCCGAAGCGGTCGTTCGTGGTGATGCCGAGCGTCGCCCAGGTCGGATTGTTGGTGTAGGCCTCCTTGAAGGTGCCGTCCCACACGCCGCTGTATGTGCGCGATGCGGGGTCATAATTGCTCGGTACTGACCATTTTCGAGCCTTGCAGCCCACGGTCACCGCCGGGATGCTGCGGAACTGCTCTGCCGAGAACTCGATGTAGAGAAGTGCGGTATTCGGGTAGCGAATTTTCGCGTCGATCACTTCAGTGAAGCCGGCGATCTGCATCGTGTCCGAGATTTTGTTGTTGTTCTGGTTGATAGTCAGACGGGTGATGCGCACCAGCCAACCGGTAGTTGCCTTGGGCAAATCAATGCGACGAGTGCGCTCATAGGTGCTGGTGGTCTTGCCGTCGACAGCCTCACTCAGCACCTGCTTGTAAGCGCCGCCATCGGTGGCCAGCTCGACCTTGTACTCAATGCGGTAGCCGTTGATGTTGTTGTCCGCATCGACGGATTGCAGTGCTGGCCATGCGAATCGAACGCGCACAGCGGAAAGCTGAGTGTTGCTGATCGCCCGAACCCACGGCGTACCGCTACGCAGCTCCGTGCTGATGGTGGTCTCGTTCTCGACGGACGGAATGCCCTGGATATAGGTCTGGTCGACCGCGCCAGTACGCCATTCCCACTTCACGTTCGGGAAGTTCATGTTCCCCTGAGGGTCTTGCAGTGGGGTGTTGTCGAGATAGATATCCTTGGCGGTTGGCGTACCTTCGAACTCACCCTCGCCCACGGCGATCAGCATCTTGGCAATGGCGACAGAGCGCAGGCTGTCCGGGGCTTCAGTTGGCGTTTTTGCTTTCTCTTCGCCGCCCTTGGCGCCGTGGATATCAAACTTGCGTGCTGCGCCCATGCTTTTCTCCAGGCAATAAAAAACCGGCTCGCGGCCGGCTGCAGTGTTGCGGGTCGTCGTTACATCTGGTCTTCGGCGTAAATAGCGGCGCTGATGATCGCCCCACCCCAACGGCGCTCACCAATGCACAGTGGCACCGGGTTGCCTGAGGCCGTGGTGTTCTTGGCGCTACCGAAGGCGTAGCCGGGCGTGTTCTCGGGCGCAGCGCTGGTCTTGAGTCCTCCGGCCTGGGGACTGAGCATTTGGATTACACCGCCCAGCACCATCGAGCCGCCCATCATGATCAGCGCGGAACCGAATGGTGCCCCTGCGCCGAATGTGCCGCCGGTGATGACGAGGCCGACAACGATCAGCACTGCCCCGACAATGGTTTGCAGTGCGCCGCCGCGCTTACTGCCGGTTATAACCGGAGCAATGCGAATATCACCCTCGCCCGTGAATCCAAGCTCCTTCTCCGTCAGGTTTGCCTTTCCGCGAAATACGGCGAACTCAATCCCACGGGATTTGGCGTTGGATAGGAAGCGTTCGAAGCCTGGGATCTGCACGCACAGGGCTTTCACCGCCTCGGCTGGCGTCCTCACCGCCATCCGGAAAAACCGCCCAAACTGTCGGAGCTGGCCATAGAGCAGAATCGTGGTCATAGGCTGATAATTGATGGTAAGTGCCGCCATGTGCTTTTCTCCAGGCAATAAAAAGCCCGCCGAAGCGAGCCTTGAACAATTTGATGTGCCGCTATAGGCAGCCTTGCAGTGCGACAAGCCGTTTATTGGCGATCCAGTTGCCAACCACGACGTAATACTTCACTTCTGACCCCGAGCCTTTGGGCTGGATGTCAACGAAGTACTGCGATCCCTCGGTGAATACCGTGTATCCGGTGTCGCGTCCTGGCTGAAGAGTTGCACCTGGTGTGCCGCCGAAGATCGACTGGTTCTGCCATTCGTACTGAACGCACTTGGCCAGTGCGGCGTCGGACTTCTGCGAGGTCAGTACCTTGTAAGGACCTTCCAGGCGAGCCTCGTTCATCGTCGGCGCCATGCACCCCGCCAACATCACCAGTGCTACCGCCATTGTCAAAATTCGCATGTCATATTCCCGGCAACTTATTGGAAAGAACCATAAACGTAACGGTTGCCTGAAGGCTCTGATTTGGGATAGGCGTCTCGCCATTCTTTCGTGTACAGGGAAAAGCTAGATATCTTTGTTATCTTCCAGCCACTCTTAGCATCTTGCCGCTCCAAAACATACTGAAAAGGCTCGCCTGCCTCCTTCCCTTTCTTAGCGTCCGCATCAAGCACGGCACCATCTTCAGGAGGTGTAGCATTTTTAATATGGGCAGTTACGACCGCGCGCGTATCAGACTGAACCTCTACTTTCGTAATTTGCCGGTCAAAGACCAAGGGCGTTTTTTCACACTCTCCCTCGCCAATCATCTGCCCCTCAGCCAGCTGTGAAAGCTTTCCAAAGTAAGGTGCCGCAAGCTTCAAATTGTTCTTGCAAACCTCAATCCGTATGGCCGCCGATGCATCCTTAACCCGCCACCAAGACTTCACTGTAACGTCGGGCGAATTGTTCGCCGCCTCAATAGCGCCCACTGCGCTGACAGCCTTGGCAAGGCCGCCTTCAGCCTGCTCCTTGTCAAAACAACCAGCCAGTGCCAAGGCCGTAACGCCGATAATTATTAAACGCTGCATCCCGACTCTCCTTGTGAATAAGGGCAATCTACCATCACAAGCCGACCGCAGCCAAAATCTGCGAGTCCTGGCCAGGCATCCAGCGTGGATGGAATGCCAGTGGCGGATGCGCAGCGCGGCGTAGTAGCGTTATGCCTTCTTCGGCCAATACCTCGCTGAGGAATATCGGAAAACTAATCAAGGAGCGAATATGCAATATCACAGCGAAGAGCATTTAGAGCGAAAGGCCGAATTTAATAGAGTTTTGATCGTTGCCGCTCAGGGTGCTCAACAGCTTCTCATTGTTACACCAGACAAAATGGACACCTTGGAAGACTACCTCAAGGTTGCATTCGGCGAAAAACCGGCTAAAGAGCTGAGAAGTAAAAAGCTACTCAAGGTGAATGACGGACTCACCGTATTCCTTGAAGGGAAAAAAGACGCGTCAGGCTTCTCGAAAGGGAATGTTTTTTTACCTTGGGCATCGATGACCACAGTGGATCGGGCAGTTAAAGATTACCGTGCCACGAACACGTTCTACATTCCGCACTCCGGCCCGGACTCAGGTCCAGGAACGAAGGACGAGCTAGCCCTGTACCTCAGTAACTATCCATCTTCACAGCCTGTTTGATGCAGAAAAGTCCTAAGCCTGCAAGCCCAAGGACTGGGGTTGCGCCAATATCGGCGCGTTTATGACCTGGAGGTCAAGATGTCGTTTCACATTACAAGCGTCAGCATTTCTGAAGACGGTCGCCTGCTTGTTTCCTTAAAGAGCAATGCTACAGGCACCCAGACGCAAATCTGGGTAAAGGCAAACTCCCCAATCAACAGCTTGACCATCGCTCAAATTGAGCAGTTGGCTAAAGA
The DNA here is from genome assembly GCF_059862645.1 of Pseudomonas sp. MF08831. NCBI lineage: Bacteria > Pseudomonadati > Pseudomonadota > Gammaproteobacteria > Pseudomonadales > Pseudomonadaceae > Pseudomonas > Pseudomonas sp. MF08831. The sequence goes on from NZ_JCBCUX010000009.1 coordinate 4,546, forward strand.
GGAAGCAGCGAAAGAGCACACCTGCTAGTTGGCTCGGGCTGAAAGCATGTGTATTTGAGTCGAAAGGTTCTGATCAGCCAAAGCTCTCTGGCTCGACTCTTCATTGAGTCGAGCTTTCAGCTCTTGAATCTCACGCTTGAGCTCTTCCAGCTCCCTAGCAATCACTTCGTTTGCACTCATGCTGCACTCCTGCGGCCATGCCGCGTCATGTTGGTTCTTTTGCGTCTTTATGCCTGAGGATCAGACGCGTACGGTCATGCCAGGGACCGCCGTAGACGATGATCTCGGACGGCCTGCTGTACAGGTGATGCAGCAGGAAAGGTCCTGGGCCGAAGACGCCCGACTCTTCATCGGGCAGTGCCGGGTCTGTGCCCAGGTAAATCCCAGCGTGGTTCGGGTGAACAGTCCGCCCGACATACATGACGATCAGGTCGCCGCGCTGTGGCCGGTCGACTCGCACAAAGCCGGCTGCCTCGTAATGCTGCTCGTACAGGCTTACGTTCTCTGCACTCTCCCACCAGCCATCGACGCGCTGGAAGGCTTCAAACTTCAGCCCCCATTCCCGCTGATACCAATCGGCGCAAACCTGCCAACAGTCCCAAGCGCCGTGCACGAACGGCCGCTTGAGCAGCGGCGTGCTGCCATTTGGTGTGATCGTCCGCAAATCCCCCTCGGGCCAACTCAGGATGTGCCAGGGCAAGGCCGTGGCCTCGCACATGGCCAGGTCGTGCGGTGACGGCCTGCTGGTGGCATCCGGATGCGAGTGAACGATGCCGATCACGTCACCCAGGTCTTCCGCCGCGGCGTAGTCCTCGGGGTCGAGCCGGAACTCTTCGTTCGGCTCCTTGGCTATGTTCCGGCACGGGAAGTACTTCTGTGCGCGGCCCACGGCCAACAGCAGGCCGCAGCACTCTCGCGGATACTCCGCCGCCGCATGCGCCTGGATAGCCGCAATGATGTGCTTGCGCATGGTCAGCTCCGGGCGATGAGAGACACGGCGGGGAATCCGCCAAAGGACAGTTCGTTGTTCTCGCCGAAGCGCAACTTGCAGGACGACAGACAGCCCTTGCACTGATCCTTAGCCGGGTCATCCGTGGGATTGTCCTCGTCGTCGAACATGGCCGCGCCGGTGTAGCCGCAGTCAGGCCCACGGTAACCATTGGTCATGGCCCAGTGGCAGAACGTCGTCATTTGTCTGCCGGGCAGTCCGTGGTTATCGATCTCGCCCGGGGACGAAAGCTCCCAGACTACCGCCTCACCGTCTTCGCCAGTCTTCTGGTCGAGATACCAGATTTCCAGCGCTTCCTGTGTCGGGTCGGCAGTTGGGTTGCCCTCAGGGAAGTTGTCCGCGTCCAGGTACTGCACCAAGGTTTCGCGAACCGTCAGCTTGAACTTGAGCATGTCCTCGAACGCCAGGCACAACGCTGTGACGCGACCGCTGATGTTACCGGCGGCGAACGTCGGGCGTGTGGCTGAGCCATCACTGTTAGAACCGATGCCTTCAACCTGGACCGGCCAGGCCGCATACTCAGCGCCCTGCCACCAAATGGACTTGGCAGGCAAATCCACCGCCGACCCTTCATAAGCCAGCAGCTCCTCCGGCGTGTGGGGGATGGCGTGACCGTGAAAGCGCAGGTAATCCGCGCCGTACTCGGTCCCGTCAATTTCGAACAGGCGAATCTCGCCGCCGGGCTCCAGCTTCTGGATGTCCGTGATCAGTGCCATAACGAGGCCTTTAGGGTTGGAAGGTTTGTTCGAAGGTCACAGTCAACGTGTAGTTTTCTGCGCCGTGAGGCGTTAATTGGTAGCCGGCGCACTTGTAGAGCCCAAGATCTCCGAGGGGCGGCGCCCAAAGGAACCCACGCGCGCCTTTGTGAGCATCGATGAAGTCCATGATTTGCTTTGTGCGAACCGCATCACCAAGGAACGTAAGGGGCCACGATTGCGATTTGCTGTTGATGCCGTCACTGACCGACTGCGCGTAACCATCGCCAAACGCCTTGGTACGTACTCGGAATTTCGCCTGGCCCTGAGGGTCAGTTCTCGGGCACCAGGTAAACCTTTGAAGCGCCATAGTCGATTACCCGCTGATTGCTCTTTTGATGCTTCCGCCCTGCCCAAGATCCTTGCGAATCAGTTGCCGGTAACGCTGGTCAACAAAATCCCCGAGATCCTTGCCGAACTGCTGATAAGCAGGATCGTCAGTCGCGGCACTCGTAGAGCCATCACTGGCGACGTTCACGCTGATGTTGATCTGTGTGCCGCCAGGCGCTTGCGAGCCACCGCCTACAGCCCTGACACCAAGGGCGCCGCTTGCGGTTCTGGTCAGCGGCATGATCGCCTCCGGTCCTGCTTCACCCATGAGCCCCATGCCACCAGCCATCCCAAACGCTGTCGGCTTGCTCACGATGGAGTTGGTAAAGGTGCCGCCGTCGGCGAACATCTGAACGCCGCCCGACCAGGCGCCGCCTGTGGCCTGAGGGAAGTAGCTGCCGGAGTAACCGCCAGCAGAAGCGCCCAGGTTTGAGGACGCCGCGCCAGCAGATCCAGCTACTAGCCCGTTACCACCGCCCCCCCCTGTAAAGTAGTTGACGCCGGCGCCCACCAAGCTGCTCAGCAACGCGGAACTGGCCTGCCTGGTGGCAATGCGGGCCATATCCGCGAGAATCGACTTCGTGAAGTCAGCGAACGAGAACTTACCCGTGGTGGCAAAGTTAACGATGGCGTCTTCCATGGAGCTGAAAGCACTGCTGAACAAACTCTTGGTCTGACCAGCGACATCACTGGCACTATCCAAATAATCCTGCCAGGCGCTTTTGGCTCCGTTCGACCAATCGCCTTGCGCTTCATCCATCTGCGCCCAGCCGTCTTTCATCGCTGCAACCTGCTTGGGCAGATTAGCGTTCGTCAGGTCAATTTGATCTTGAAGCGCTTTGCGCTGGGTGTCAGTGGTAGCTGTTGCAAGCTCAGTCCGAAGTGACAGAACCTTGTCGTTGGTCTGCCGCTCAAGTTCCAGGCGCTCCAGATAGCGATCTGAATCCTTGCTGCCCATGCCTACAGCAGCCGCCTGGGCAGCGTACTTCTCGCGCTGATTGCTGAGTTGCCGCTCGAGATCAGCCTGGTACTGCATGGCCTCGGAAAGCCCAGTGGCGGAATTCACCGCCTCGTTGAATTGACTGGCAAGCCAAGCGGTGGCCTTTCCGTATTGCTCCTTGGAGATTTTCCCGTTTTTTTCCAGCAGAGCGATTTGGCGGGTCTGCTTGCTGAACTCATGGGCTGCCGCGTTGACCGGGTCGTAGGTCTTACGCAGCTGATCAAAAGCTGTCGCTGCCTCTTTGAGCTGAGACTTCAGCTTGTTCTGGGCCTCGGTTGCGGACTTGGTAGTTCCGTTGAGCTGAGCCACCTGCTTGTCGATTGCTTCGATCGCACGCCGGTAGCGCTCGGCGTTGTCCGGATCCTTGGCCATGGCCGCAACGAGTGCCGCACGATCCTCCTGCAGCTTATTCAACCGATCATATGAATCGAGCAGCTTGTTGGACGCAGCAGATGTGCCAGTGAAAGCCGCTGCGACCTTTTGCTCTTGCTGCTCAACCTGCTTGTTTCCCTCGACCAGCTTCTGGTCACCCCAACCACGCAGATCGGTGTAGGCCTTGTAGCTGGCCAAGCGCTCGTCTGAGGCTTTCTTGGCCCCCACCAAGTCCTGTCCGAACAAATCGCCGACAAACAGCGTGGGATTTGTAGCGAATTTATTCAGGGCGCCCTGGGATTTGTTATAAGCATCCAGCGAGCGGTTGGTTGCCTCTTCGTCAGAAACGCCGGCTAAATGGCGGGTTTTACGATCTGTCGAAAAAAAGGCGGTGACGTACTTCAGGTCGCTCGCCATGGCTCGAAGGTCGTTGGGCAATTGCGCAAGGCCGCTCGCGGCAGCACCGGTCAGCTTCACCACGAGCGCCGCTAAATCTGCCATACCCTGCTGAAAGGCTGGATCCTTGACGATGTCGCGCAAACCGTCGAGCGAGTTTTGTAGCGGCGCCAAATCCACGTTCGCCAAGCCGGATACAAACTCGTTTCGCAACCCTTCAACTTGGAACTGCAAGTCTTGGACGACTTCGTTTGCTCGCACCAAGCTGGCGATCTGGGCAGGGTCCATGGCGATGCCGAACTCTTTCGCCTGGGCCAAATACTTGCGCAGCCCCTCCCCGCCCTTGTCCAGCAAAGGCAGCATTCTCGAAAGATCGTTTCCGAGGCTTTCGAGAATGTTGATCTTCTCGGACTGTGTTGCAACTTTACCAAGCCCATCGGCAATCGCGAGCAGCTGCTTGTCGGGCGACATCCGCGCCAGATCTTCGGCAGATAGCCCCAGCTTCTTGAGAGCGTCAATGGCCTCGCCACCACCGGTGATTACCGCATCACCGATTTTGTCGCCGATGTCCTTGAAGATGTCGGCCATCTTGTCGCCGCTAAGGCCGGCGCGTTCAGCAGCATACTGCCACTGCTGCAACACGGTAGTGCCGATACCAAGGGACTTGGCCCACCGATCCGTCTCGGTAGTGGCCGCTGCCGTGTTCTTCAGCATTACCAGCGAGGCAGTGCCAACACCGAGCGTCGCAGAGACGACAGCGGCCAGCGCACCACCGATCTTCTTGCCGGCGGCCTCGGCTCGGGCCTCCATTTCCTTCATGCGCTTTTCGGTGAGGCGGCCGGCCTTGTCCATGCCTTGCTCGAAACCACCGATGCGCGCGATCAAGTCCAGCGTCAGCGTGCCGAGCGAACGAGTAGCCATGGGCTATTTCCTGTGGGTGCGCAGGTCACGCCCATTCGGCCATGGCCGTCTCGAGCGATACCCCTGCTTTTTCTTGGTGGGGCATGAAGTCGACCAACTCAGCTTTACCGCCGCCCATCCGATTGACTTGCAGCGCAACGATCGCGCCCATCTGCTCGGCGCGGGCTGCCAAGTTGAAGGATCCATGTTTGTTTCGGTAAGCAGCCCAGGCCATGGCCTCGGGGTAGCTGATGCTGGCTTTGGCCTCCGCCACTGTTCTGCCGCCAACTCCGTTCAGCACCAGTTCGTGCCAAAACTCATCGGCGGCCGTCAGTTTTTTGCGCGGTCAGCCCCGGTGTTGTTGACTTCGTGTACTGCGGCGAGGATGGCCCAGCCAAGGCCGGGTGCCAGGCGGTAAGCATCTTCGTAGGAAATTGCCTCCTCGCCGTTCTCACCGAGCGTCACACACGTTGCGATGTACTTAGCGTTGCGGCTTTCCTCGGACTCGGTTGCCGAAAACAACTTCTCGATCATGCCGAAGGACTGCGGCATTACGAAAATCGAGAATTTATTGGTCACCGGCTTGCCTTTGGCGTCCTCGTGCTTCCACACCACTGACTTTTTGATCATGGCGCCACCGACAATACCGCCGGCAGCTTTCAGTTGATTCAGGTTCATGTTTCGCCCTTAAGTGGTTTTCTTGATCCAGGCGGAACCGCCCGAACGCTGAATGGTTGCGGTGGTGGTCACGACAGTGTTTGCCGCGAACGAGAACGGGAAGTCGGAGACGTAGCCTTCGAAGACAAACCACGTCCGCGTGGCTGGCAATTCGAAATCATCGCCGCCAGCTTCAAGCGTTGGCGGCTGCGTGCCATCTGACCAACCCACGGCCCACTTGATGCTGGTGTCGCCGTCGGCTTCGGATAGCTGATGTAGGCGAATATGGCTGGCATTGTTGGGGTCGGCATTCAAGCCCAGGGAAGCCTGGCCAGGAGTGCGCAATCCTTTCTTGTAGCTGCGCTCCTTGGCGCTCAGGCAAGTATCTTCAATCTGGTCGGCTGGCGCGCCGCCCGGGTCAAAGCTGGTGGCACACTCCACCTCCATGACGGTATAGGGGCCGGTGCCGGTCAACGGTGGTACGAGGGCAAAGACCTGCGTGCCCTGGGTGAGAATGGACATAGATGTCTCCTGCGGACGAAAAAAAGCCCGCTCATGGCGGGCCTGGGTTTGGGGCTTGGTTATCGGCGGACGATCCAGTCCACGTCGAAGCTGTATCGATACAGGCCTGTCTCCGCGTCCTTGGTTTCACCGTTGTAACTAGTGATCGTGGCGCTCAGCTCAATGGCATATTCAATGGCATGCCCTGCGGCGCGCGCTGCCGCTGCCGTAGACGCATAAACATCAAGTTGAAGACCGTAGGCCTCAGCATCTGGTCGACCCGCCAGAAAGCTCTCAGGCGCACCATTAACGACCTGCCAGACACAGTAGGTGCCGGCTGGTTTTTCAGGCGCGAGGCCAAAAAGGTAAAGGCGCGTTGGGTTTGTTCCCAGCAGATCCGTAACGCCAGGGTCCGAGGCGGCAACTTGAAAGATTGGGGGGTACTTCATTTGGCGGCCTTGCTGGTGGCGCGCTTCAATGCGCGGTCAATTGCTTTTTCGTATTCGCTGACGAAGGTTTCGGTAGCGGCATTGATGTTGTCAGCGAGCGCGCTTCGCATGAACGGCGAGCCCTGCATCTTTTCCGTTCCGAATTCCCATAGCCGCCAATGGGGTGTGGGGCCGCCAGCGGATAGATCCGGGCGCTCACCACGCTTGGGTAGCACAGCCCCCCTCAGTACCCCGACGCGAAAGCCGAGGTTTCCGGTCTGCTTGAAAAGCCGGCCATTCCAGCGGAGAGCGATATTTTTAGCGATAGATCTACCGGTTGCCGAGTCGTCCAGTTTCTCGGCGCCTTCCTTGGCCTTATCAGCAACCAGTTGGGCAGCTAGGCGAAGTGCAGAGCGGCCGCCTTTGCGCTTGAGGTCGTACGTGACAGCCGCAAGCTTTCCCAGCAGCGAGTCAAGGCCTTTGATATCGAACTCAACACCGTCAGCCATCGTTAACCCCTTCGCTGCATGGCAGCGTCAGATAGTCGAGGCCGCTTTTCGGGTCAGGAAGAACGCCCTCGATGTTGTAGATCTTGCCCCGATGAATGATGCGCATCGTGGGGTCGACTCCAGCGCGCTTCCGAATCCCAATCCGGGCTGTCACCTCGTTCTGGGTAGCCGCTGCTGCAATAAACTCGCGAGCTGAAAGCGGCTCAACGCTGGCTGGCACCTTTCCCCAAACTTCGACCCAGGTCTTTATCATTTCTCCCGTCACCGGGTCCTGAGCGAAGCTCGGGCGTTGGAAATCGATCCGGTGTCGCAACCTCCCCGCCCTCATCACACACCCATCCGGATACGATATGGCATCAGAAGCGACTTGCTTGCCAGGGGGAGCTCGACAGCATTGCCTCCAACCACTACCTCCTCGCGGTTCGCGAACAGGTGCCCAAGCTTGAGGAGGCAAGCCGCCTCAATGCTCTTGTTGATGACAATCCCGAACTCATCCATGTCGATCACTTCGAAGGCATCCGCCAGCGCCTGGCGCGCACGCTCGCGCAGCCGGCGGCGGTCTTCGAAGTTTTCAGGGTCGTCGGCTACTACCAGCGCTGCGCGGTAAGTGGCGCGCGCCGCCTGGGTCCGCTGAAGAGTGGTGGACTTTACAAGTTCCACAGCGGCCTGATCGGCAAAGAACCGGCGCTGCAGGAACTGCTGAGCAGCCTCCTCGGCGCCGTCCAATTGCGACTGCACCAGGTCCTGGTCCTCAGGTTCCGCGAGCAGGTGCTTCATGGCCAGTTCGATGTCGATCACGCTCATGCTCAATCAGCCTTTTTCTTTTCGGTGGTCTTTGCCTTGGGTCCAGGCTTTTGCGTTGCGCCCACGCTGGTGGAAGTCATCGGGGCGGGTTCGGATTCAGTGTCAGTCAGGTCAACCAAGGCCTCATCCTTGCCGTCGTCTGGCTCGGCATAGCCTTTCTGCAGCAGCTGCCGGCCGTGCTGCTCACTTGTTAAAAACGAGGTGCCTTCAACCAAAGTTCTGCCGCCGAGATACAACGGCTTGAGGGTCTTCAATTTCATTTCGACCTCCGAAGGGCCGCCGCTTGGACGGCCCCGCTATATCAAGGGGTTGGAGTGGCGAAGGTGCCGTAGATGAACGCTTCCGGACGCTTAACAGCCAGCGCCAGACGCTCCTCGCAACGGATCGAGATCATGTTCTTCTCGAAGTCGTCGGCGTTTTCGGTAGAGATCACCACGTTGGCGTCCTCGCGGTCGAAGATCTGTGCGCCGGTCTGGAAAGCACCGGTCAGGAACTTGCCCAGGAACGCCGCCAGTTCAGTTGCAACAACTGGCAGCCCCCACAGAGTGGGACCGGCGAGGCTCAGCGGGTTGCCGATGATGTAGCGACCCAGGGTGTCCTTGGTAAGCTCGATCTTCGCCCAGTCGGTGAAGTGGAGCACGTGCCCGCTGGCCGGCAAGCGGGCCAGCTGCGACTGCAACATGGCCAGGCGCAGCTGGTCGATTTGGGTCATCGCGTCAGGCTCGAACGCTGCCGAATAAGCTTCAGCTTGCGGCACGATGCCGTGCAGGTGCACACCAGTGCCGTCACCGAACAAGATCTCCGACTCTTCGGCGTATTTCAGGCCGTAGCGCATTTCTGCGTCGATGGTCGATTGCAGTTGGGCGAAGTCGTCCAGGATCTGCTTCGAGGCCTTGAACATGTGCGCGATCGTGGTGACCGGCGTGATCTTGGTGTTGAACTGGATGTCGCTGTACGGTTTCTGGGTGTTTTCAGCGACAACGCGTGCGGCGTTGGTAAAGCCGGTCTGTTGCACCCAGAAGATCGCTGGGGAAGTGGTGCGGCCCGGCGCGATCAGATCACGGATGAACAGTCGCTGCTTCGGCATCACATCGATACCTGGCAAGCGCTGTGGCTCCACTACGCCCTCGGCAACGCCGGTGCTGAGCAACGCGGCGTGAACTGGCACGCTGACGCGGCGGTTGCCTTGAATGCTCTTTGCGAACTCGGCCAGAGCTTCGCTTTTGATCACGGTGCCGCCGAGGGTTTCGCGCTGAGCGGCAGCGGCCTGGGTAGGAATTCGGGCGAACTCCTGCTCCAGTTCGCCGAGCTGGGCCTTAAGCTGCTTCTCGGCTTCGGTGAGGCTGTTGAACTTCAGGGCCATCTCATCGACAGCGGCCTTGGTTTCGGTGGAAAGCGAGCCAGCTTTCTTGGCTTCCGAAAGCGCGTTTTCAGCCTGTTTGCTGAATTCGTCAGTGGCCTTCTTGAGCTCGTTGGAAACGTTCTTCAACAGCTCGGCAGTAGTGTCGCTCATGGTTTTTCTCCGGTTTGAATTGCTGCTGCCGAGAACCGCGAAAGCGCGGCCTGTAGTTCGGCAATGGGGTCGGCCAGGTTGGCCGGGGTTGCGGCAGCGTTCTGCTTGCCGGAGGTGGTAGCGCCAGGCGTACCAGCCTTGAGTTCTTGAATTAGGGCGCGGCGCTCGGAGCGCGGCATACCCTGTTTTGCCAGGATTAGATCCATACGGCGCGCAGCGACCTGGTGAGGCGCCGATGCGCTGGCATCCTCGACAGCGGCGTCAGATGCCAGAAGGCTGTCCGCAAACCCTGCATCGATTGCCGCAGCGCCACCCATCCAGGTCTCGACATCCATAAGCTTGCGCATGGCCTCAATGGGATCGCCGGTACGGACGGCGTAGATATCAGCGAGTGTTCCGTCGATCTGCTCGAGGAAGTCGGCGACCTCTCTGATGTCGTTACGGTCACCGGCGGCCATGGTCCAGCTATTGTGGATCATCAAGAAGCCGGCGCGCGCGATCTGGATTTCATCCGCCGCCATGGCGATGAACGACGCAGCCGAGGCGGCCAGGCCGAGGACTTGCACCGTCACCTTCCCCTTGTGCTCGCGCAGCAGGTTGTAGATGGCCAGGCCTTCAAACACGTCGCCGCCTGGGCTGTTGATCTTCACGGTTACATCGCTGTCACCGATTGATCGCAGCGCGGCACTGATCCGCTTTGCAGTCACGCCCTCGCCCGTCCACCAATCAAACCCAATTGGGTCGTAAATCGTGATGGAGTTGTCGTCCGTGCTTGCCGCCTTGATCGATGGATTCCACCGCTCCAAGGCCTTCGGCGTCAGGTCGCAGTGAACCTGCGCGCGCGGCCGAGCCTCCGGCGCCGCCGGAATGGTCTTTAGGGTCATTGGTTACTCCAGGATCAAGCGGCGAGAAGCCGAGGTAGAGATATCAGTGCATGGGCCATCATTGGCCCATCGGGGTTTCCGGCATCGAGCGCCTTGGTCGCCAGGTCGAAGGCTTCTTTGATTGCCTCCTTATCCCCGCTCTGATTTGCCGCAGTTATTCGCAACATGAAGGCGGTAGCCGCCGGCGACATGCCGGCCGACTGTTTGCCGAGCTGATCAAGCGGCACGAGCGCCGACTGAACGGTGAATGTATCGCCGCCCGGGATAGGAGCCATGTTTTCCAGACGCCGAACCTCGTTCCGGCACATCCAGCCGTTTTGCAGAGCGGTGTTGTACCAGGCGCCACGACCAGCGCTGTCGGCGCGCAGCAGGCCTTCAACTGCGAACTCAGCGAAGAACTCGTCAGCGTCAGCCTCACCGATCAGGCATCGGGTGATCTCCTGCTCAATGTTCACCAGAAGCGGGCGCAAACTGTTGGTTAGGAAGTGCAGGTTCTGCGCCTCCACCGAGCTGGCCCAGCTGGACTGCTTATCCATGTGACCGACCATGAAGGGCGGCACCCGGAACCACCGGCACATTTCCTCAATATTGAAAGATCGAGACTCCAGCATCTGCGCCGCTTCGGGGTTCATGGTGATGCCCTGGTACTTTAAACCAGCCTCTGCAACCATGATTTTGCCGGCATTTTTGGAACCCATGAATGCGCCAAGACTGGCCCTGAGTTGCTCGCGCTGCTCTGGTTTCAGCGCAGTGTCACTGCTGAGAATCCCGGAAGCCTGCATGCCCTGAGCGAATACCTTCGCTGCAGCTTCCTCAACGGCCATTGCGGAGCCGAATATTTCCTTACCGGTGGTGACCGGCAACATTCCGCAAACTCCGTCCAAGCCGAAGCCGCGAATGTGCATCAGGTTTTTTTCGGGGATGTCGCGCTCAACGCCGCTTTCGTTATAGGTGTATTTGAGACGACCATTTTCTTGTCTTTTGACACGCATGTACTGTGGCAGCAGAGGAACAAGTGCGACGATTCGGCTGCCAACCATCTTCTTCTCAACGAAGGCGTTACCGCGCAAGCAAATGCTCGCTACAACCAACAGCATGAAACGCTGGGGAGTCATCTCCGCGTTTGGAACTCGGCATAGAACTCGATACAGCGGGTGATCAGTCGCCGACTTTCGAGACCCATCAGGTAAGCGCCGATAAAGTTTAAGAGGGAGAGTCGAAACTGATTCAGACAAAAGCCTCACACACGCCCATACCGTAGACAGCTGCATCGCTTTATCGACAGACACGTGCTGTCCGGATACAGAACTTCCGAACCATTCTTGCCAGAAAGCCCCGTCCTTTATACCAACTGGCACACCGAGCCAATCCAGCAGGGCGGCCTTTACCCGGCCAGGCTTTTTTTCGCGCGCCATTAAATGCCTACCATAATTGGATTTTCGTAGAAGCCACTCGTATCAGGCTCGCCCGCATTGGCCAGCACCCGACCTATGGCCATGATCAGCGCGACGGCGCCGTCGATCTTGTTGTCATCGCCCTGCTTGATAGGGCGAACCACGTCATCGTTGCCGGGTAGGTTCTTTCCAATCACGTTGCCGACACACCAGGTCATGATGGGGTTGCCGTCATGATGGAAACGGCCAGCCTCTATCGCGGCCTCCAGTTCTTTCATCGGATCCGACATGTTGGTGTAGTTCTGCGTGATGGTGACCGGATTGAAACCCTGATCATCAAGGTCATGACTCAGGCCTGTTGCACCATGAGGATCAATTGGGCATTCGCGAACAGGGGCTTGGTGGTTCGCTTCCTTGGTGTCCTCAAGGATTTCGCGGTAGTCGACCTCGGCACCGTCGGTCACATCCAGATCCTTGGAGTGAATCCAGGCCTGGAAGCGCTCAGCCATTCGCTTGTTATCGGTGTTGAAGGCGGTGTCGTAAGGAACCCAGAACTTCGGCGCAATGCTGTAGTAGTGGTTCTTCCCGTCAATAACGCGCCAGAACAGCCTGGCCCTTGAGTTCATGTCGAGCTTGCGCGCCAAGTCGAAACCGGCAATCCACTCCTGCCCCTCGAACTGCTCCAGGGTCAGCGACGTGTCTTCACATGCCTTCCAGCTTTCCATGTTATAGAAGCCGGCCTTGGCGCTAACCCAAAGGTTGAGGTGCTTCGTTTTGAAGGTGTTCGCAAAGCGGGCCGAGCGAATGGCTCGGGCCTGCTGACTCTCCAGGTACTCCTGAAACACCGAGACGCCGTGGTTCGGGTTGGCCTTGGCCAGCATTTTCGGATCGGTCCAGTCGTCGCCCTCATCGAGCGTCCAGATCCAACCGAACAACTCTTCGTCCGGCACCGTACCGGCCAGCATCTCGACGACCTGGCGGCGTTTGTCGTAGCACGGGCCTTCAATGTCGGCGCCGGCGGTGGTGATGATGAACATCAGCGGCTGACGCCGCGCGCCCATACCGGTGAGCATGGTGTCGTACTGGGCCGACGTTGGGTGCTCGTGGTATTCGTCGACGATGGCGCAGCTGGGTGACGCGCCGTCGCCAGGGTTGCCTATCAGGGGCTCGAAGCGGCTGAAATCGGACGGGATGTTCATGTTCGAGGCATTCACCTCGATGCCAGCGGCCTGAATAAGCATCGGTGACTTGCTGACCATGAGCTTCGCAGGCCGGAAAACTTCCCAGGCCTGTTTCTCCGTCGTTGCGCCGGCGTACACCTCTGCACCGAACTCGCCATCGGCGACGAACATGCTTATGCCCACGCCACCGGCGACAACTGATTTGCCATTCTTCCTGGGCACCTCCCAGTAGCTTTCACGGAACCGGCGGTGCCCACCCTTCTTCTTGACCCAACCGAACGTCACGGCAAGGCCAAAAAGCTGCCAAGGCTCGAGCGTGATCAGCTGACGCTTGAATGCCCACTCACCTTTGGTGTGCGGTAACAGCTGCATCAGCTTGAGCTTTTTCTCTGCCTTCGCTGGATCGAACTTGAAACGGAAACCGCGCTTGCGGCTGGCCGCCAAATCATCGAAGTGGCGCTGCACTGCCTGGTGGATATAACGGCACGCCGGCACCTTACCGCGGAGCAATGACCGGCCCCACGCCGTTGCCTTGTCGACATTGGGGTGGGCAGATTTGGTCATCAGGTTCTCAGCAGGTTGGCAAATTCGTTGGTTTCTTTCTCCTTGTTGCCGCCGATGAGTCGTGTGCGGCTGGCCGGGTCCAGGCCCAGCATCGAACCAAACGTCACCATCTGGCGCATCGTTTCGTTAGCAGCGGTCAGGGCGGGGTTTTTCATTGGCCCGCCAGTGGCGCCGGTTACCACGATGCCATGCAGCTGGATCGATTCCTGCGCCATCCGCCAGTTGTCGTAGGCGCTACAGAAGGCCTCAACGTTGTGCAGATCCGTGATCGCCACCACGTTCTCGCGCAGCAGTTCAGGGACAATCATGTTCCACATGGTGGCGGCCCGAGGGCTGAACCACTCCGGCGGGTCGATCTGGGTGATCTTGGAAAACTGTGGCTCGGCTGTATTCAGCGCGCGCTTGCCAGGGTTTCCGGCGAGTGCTTTTTTGGCCGTTGGCTTGGGTTTGCGACCACGGCCGGCGACCGTGGCGGTGCCTCCCATCGCGCAACTCCTGACTTTTTAATTTCGCGGGTGTAAGAAAACGATTGAGGGCGCGGTCTAGAAGCGAAAAGGCCTAGACTTTTGACCCTCCCCCTCCCTTTCTGCGCGAATCGTTCTCATTTGGTCGTTTTTCACTGGTTTTTCTGGTTTTTTTTGCTTTCAGCGCCGGGAATTGCCGAAACCACCATCCTCGGAGGCCGTCTTGCTGGAGTGGCACGGACCACAGAGGCTCTGCCAGTTGTTCCGGTCCCAGAACAGGACCATTTCGCCCTTGTGCGGGATGATGTGATCGACATCGGTCGCAGCAACCACCTTGCCTGCCTTCTCGCAGCACCTACACAGCGGATGCTTTGCCAGCCAGCCTGCCCTCGCCTGCTGCCACTTGTAGTTGTAGTGGCGCTTGGTGCTGCTCTCCCGAGGCTTTGCCCAGGCCGAACTCTGGAGTAGGTGTGCGTGATCGTCGCAGTACCGAGGGTTACGCGTCAGAGTGTTGCAGCCCTGGGCATTGCATGGCTTCTGCGGCCTCAGCGGCACGGTGAACCATCCATGTACGTCATCGGTCGGGCATCAGGGTCTTGCTCTGCCTGATCTTCCGCCAGAGCCTGGATCAGCATCGCCTGATGCTTCTCCATCCGCTCGAGGATCGCCGTCTGCTTCTTCTGCTCATCCAGCAGACCTTGAATACCCGGCTGCAACTGAGCAGTCGCACCACCATCAAGCACAAGCATCTGAACACCCATCCGATCAGTCATGGGCGCCAGGCTGTCTGCCATCCTTTTGCGCTGCTCCTTCGTCAGGGGGTGCGGGGTCGTCACCACCAGCAGGTCGCCCTTCTTCGGGCTCAGCTTCTGGACCTGATCTGAATAGTCGTTCTGCTCGCTCATATGCCAGCCTCGTCATCTTGTTGATCCATTCGCGCCGGGCGGCGCATCCACTGCAAGCCATCACTGACCTACTCGGTTCAGGGCCTCATCCGCCTTGTCGGCGGCCTGGGCGGCAGTGGTTGCAGCCTTGGTGGCCTTGTCAGCGGCGGTGCCAGTCTTTCGGGTCAGCTCTTCAAGACGCTTGTCCCGCTCTTCCATGGCCGTGTCGTAGGCCTTGCGAATGTCGGTTACCTGGTTGCTTTGCTTCTCGGCGAGAGCCCAGTAAGCAGCCTGGTAGCCAAGGACTGCACCACCACCAACCAGCAGCACGGCAATCGCCCAGACTTCAGTGCGTCTCCACCATCGGCGGGCGATGAACTCCAATGCGCATCTGTCCATCAGGCAATACCTCCAAGCTTGGTGCGCAGGCGGGTGATCTCTTCGCTCTGCAGCGTGACGCGCTCGGTGAGCTGGCCTACCTGGCTGGTGAGCGCTTCGATCTTCCCTTCCATCCTGCCCACCGCTGCGGCCAGATCGTTCCGCTCTTTCGCGAACTGATCGGCGCGGGCCTCAGCCTCTTTGCGGGCTGAGCGCTCTTGGTTCAATAGCTCGTTAAGCCGGCGTAGCGTGCCGATATCGGCGTTATCCATGGCTCGATCAGTCGCGTCTTTAGACAGGAACTTACGAAGCCAGAGCAGCCCGCCCAGCACAACAGTGGCACTACCGCCCAGCCAGGTAGCTGTGCCTGGGCCGAGGTCAGTAGGATCCATCCGATACTCCAGAAACGAAAAAGCCCCGCACAGTGGCGGGGCTCAGAATTTTTGGTCGTCTCTCATAACGCGCAAGATCGACATGATGGGGTTAATTTACGGCCAGTCGGCCAATGGGTCAAGCGGCATCTACAAAGATTTGCTCGCTGTCAAATATCTCGGTGGCATGGATCACCGCCTGCTCTTCGAGCTTCTCCAAACGCTTGTGGATTCCGCCTCGCCAGTTGCGGCGCGTGCGCTCCGGGGAGCCGGCCAAGTCCCAGGTGTTCATGTCGTAGAACTCGGCGGGCAACACGATCATGTCCGTGGAGCGCTTGCCGCACTGGATGCCCTTGAGCTTAGGGATTGCCCAGGCTGTCAGCGCCTTATAGATGAACAATTGAGGTGCCGGTGACACCATGCGAGCCACCAGCCTGCCGATTGCCCCGACCTTGTTGGCCTTGTGTGTTGAGTACTTGGCCACCAGGACATCCCACTGCGCCGGGTCGAGTTGACGGTGCAGCAGCGCGTACAGGCAGCAGTCGTAATCGAACTTGTCGCGCGCTGACAACGTGCTGCCGGTGCCACCCTGCCGAAGGTCGGCGTCGATCAGCTTCTGCCAGGACTGCTTGGTGCTGTTGTCGATGTTGTCTGCTGCCAGCACCCGCACCAGGGTGCCCATCACGTCCTTATACATAGCCATGGCTCAATCCCCTGTGAAGTTGGTGGCACCTGGGCCACGGCGGTTGTTCTGTTCGTATTGTTCGTGGGCACCGCCGATAGCGCGGTTGGCTTTGGCGATCTCCCCCAGTGCTTCTCGCAGCCTTGCATTGAGCACCTGAACCACATCGATGAGTGGCAAGGTTTTCAAAGTCCTACCGCAGACCCATCCCGAGGCGTGGCAGTTGTCGCAGGTCATTTGATGAAAGACACCGGTGTAAATGCCAGTGCCGCGGCAAACGGTGCACTCGACGATGAATTTCAGTTCGCGCCGAAACGCAGGGCCGTGCGACTTCTTCATATGTCACCCATAAGCCAATCGGCGGCCATATCAATGTTGAACGGCACCTGGTGGCTATCAATTTCGAAACTTTGCCCGCCTTCCATGACGACGCGCAAACGCCGGAATTCTTCGTAATTCAGCATGCAGACCATGAACACCTTGGACCGATCGAACGCTGGTTTCTCGACCCTGTTTAATGCGGTGGCCATGGATAGGGCGAAGGCGCCATGCTCTGAAATATCCATTTTTAAACCTCGCCTATGGTTGTTTCTTGAATGGCCTCGCAGCCCTTATATTCCGTGGCTTCCAGAGCATTACCAGAATCTCCCGATCTCAAGCCGGTCACATCGTGAATGCGCTTAAAACCCTTCGCGTCTAGATACGCACACCAACGATCCAGCGCCTCGCGCTTGCGGCTCATCACATCCGACTGGATGTACACCTTCACGTTGTGGCCCATCGCGTGGTTGATCAGCAGCTCCCCAATCAGGTGGTCGATGCCGATGTCTGCCCACCCGGTCCTGGCCACCTTGCGCAGGTCGTGGCTGGTCCATTCACCCTGACCCAAGCGGGTGAACACGGCGCAGGCTTGGCCCTCGCTGAGCGACTTGCCTTTACGGGACGGAAAGAGGAACTGGCCGTCATAGCCGCCGGCCCACTGGATGTCGCGGTAGGTGATCAGCAGCTGTCGAACCTGATCAGTGATTGGCAGATGGTTCTCAACGCCGGTTTTGGTGTTCTCGGCCGGAATGAACCACTCACGCTCTGCCAGGCTGATGTGCGACCACTGCGCCTGACGGGTCTCGCCGATCCGTGTGCCGTGGCACAGCATCATCAGGGCCAGCATGGCGTCAGCCGGAGCACCGGCCATTGAATCGCGCAGCAGGATCAGCAGGTCCTGGAGCTGGGTGACACGAAGACGCGACGGCTTGACCCCTACCTTCGCCTTGGAGAAGTCGCTGAACTTCACGTCCTTCATAGGGTTGATGGTGATCAGTCGAAGCTTGAACGCCTGGCGGAAGGCCAGGGCCAGCAACTGGAACGCCGAGCGCACATAGTCGATGCCGATGGACTCTTGGGCCGGCCACATGAACCGGTCATCCAGGGTGGGTTTATTTACCGACGCCAGCGGCACAGCGCCGAGCAGTGGTTTCAGATGGCACTTGATCAGTGAGGCGCAGGTCTTCTTGCGCTTGCTCGACAGGCTCCGGTCCCGGGCCATACGGTCGGCATACCAGTCCAACAACTCGCCCACCAGCAGCCACTTCGACAGGTTGGTTCCTTCCCCGGCATCCAGGCGCAGGCGGATGCCTGGCAGCGCCGCGGCGACCTGCTTGGCACTTAGGTCTGGATACCGGCCGATCAGCTTCCACTCTCCCTTTACCACTAGGTACCAGGACGCCCGGGTGCGATCCTTCGCGAAACGCAGGTGCAGGCCTCGGGCCTCGATGTCGCGAAGGTCCCGCGCGCCGCCGGCGGCCTGGCGCTTGATTTCGGCATCGGTGATTTTCACTGCAGCGGTAGTCATTGACCCACCGCTGCCGGTTCGGCATCGATTGGATAATCCCGAATGTGCACGCGCACGGCGCCACCCGGCACCGGCTCGCCGATGTTGATCGTGGTGACGAAGTTCTTGTCATCGATGCCCAGGCCATCGGCAATGCCATCCCGGCCGGCCTTGAAGCGCGCCAGCAGGTTGTCATCGTCGTAGGAGCGGCGATTCGGCGGGCAAAACGTCACCCAGAAGTACTTTTTGCCAATGAGGCGCGGCGTATCCAGCGCCAACGCGATCAGGCCGCAGGTGCGGCGGTACGCCTTCGCGTGCTTGTGCTTTTGCCGCCAGTGCACGCGCGCATTCGGACTCAATTCCTTTGGCGGCCACGGCAGCGTCATGTCGATCATGCAGCCCCCTTAACGGTGAGAATTCCAGCCCGGATCAGGCCTTCGTGTGTTTCGGCAATGGCGCGCGGCATGTCCTGCCAATCGATATCGCCGGCGGCGCGGCCGTCGATGACGTCGTGACAGGCGCTGCAGGCGTACACCGCGACGGTGTCGAAGCCCTTCATGCCCATGCCCTTCTGCCCGCACGGCAGGTGCGCGAGGACGGTAGTTTCTGGGTTGTGATTGCAGATGCCTGGCATCCGGACGGTGCACTCTTGGCCATTGGCCGAGGCGCGGAGCTTCTTCGAACTCACTCGCATGCCCGCTTCCCCGTCACGACGTCCACCACCTCGTAAGTCCCCGGCCACATCCACGACCCGTAGCGCCTGGCCATGGCTTCGTCGGCGAACAGCGCCAGCGCGTGATCAGGTGGCGAGCTCAAGTCGACCTTGAACGAGCAGCAGAAAACCGCCCAGCGGTAGGTTTCGATTTCAGGAACAGCCAGACTGCGATCAGGCATGAGGACCACCACCAGCAAGCCGGGCGCGCAGTTCAGCAATAGCGCCCTTCCCTACCTCGGGGGTGATTCGCCCGTCGACCTTTGCGGGAAGCGCCCTGGGCATTGGCTGCAGCGGCAATCCATCGAGCAGGCGCCTAATGGTGATGGTGTAGTTTCGGTCGAACAGCTTGAGACTGAGCGCTGCATCGAGCTTGTTCAGGCTCTCGAAACCGCATTCTTTGGCAGCGTGCCAGACAGCGTCATGTGACCAACGGCCCTGCCCCGCCATGCTCGGATGGGCGTTTCTAACAGCTTCACGGTGCGCGGCCGCCACGGTAGGAAGCCCGAGCATTTCGGGGGTCGGTTTGCACCACTCGATGAACTGCCCAGGGCTAGGAATGAAATCGGACGCCTGTTTGCGCGCCTTGATCATGCCGAATTCAATCTGCCCTTGGGTGCGGATTCCTTCGTCGAGGAACGCCTGCATCCACTGAACCTTAGCCGCTCGGTACGTATCCTTGTCCGGCCAGGCTTGGCGCCACGCTGAGCGAATGAGACGAAGCTCAGTGAACAAATCATTGATAGCGACAGCCATCTGGCGGCGACCCTCATCCTGTGGAGCCTGTATCTCATCTTTCGGGATGAACTCGCCGGCTGCGGGGTTGGCCCATAGGCCCTGGGTAACGGCGGATACCTGCTTCATCACGATTGCACCCCGTTCTGCCAATCGATGCTGTCGTCATCAAAATCGGAAGCGGCCGACGGCTTTTGGCGGATAGGCGTGACATTGTTGGCAGCTGCACGGACCTTGTCGTTCAGCACCCACTTGACCAGCATCTGCACCCACTCAGCCTGAGTGTTCACTTGGCCGCGCGGCTCGTAGTGAGCAGTGAATGCGCGGCGCGCCTCTTCGGTAAACAGGTCTGGCGCTACGCCAGAGTGAACCGAGTAGGTCTTCAGCAGCTTTTCATCAGGATTCCAGTCGAGGGTCATTTCGCTTGGCATGCGAGGGTCAACAGAACCACGCGAAGAGAGAGGTTCTTTATTCTTCTCTACATCTTCTTTAGGTAACGCACCGCTAACGTTCGAAGCGTTACCTTTTGCGTTACTGGCTTTGTGATTTGCCACGCGTTTAGCGGTAAGAAGCCTGTTTTTAGCGGTCTTCCCGTTGTGACGGTCAAAATGCGGGAGGCTGATCACTCCTTCTGTTTCGATCATCCAGGCAACTGATTTCATGTGTTCGCAGAAACCAGTAACGCCGACAAGACGGTCGAGTAACTTTTTGCTAACGCTCGGAGCGTTACCGTTTTCGGTTTGTTGGTCGAACCAGCCCCACACGCGCATCAGCTTGCCGACGACAGCGTCGGGATCGATGTCCGCCAAGTCTGCGATCTGGCAAACCTCGGGCTTGTCCAGGGTGGTGAGCTCAAATTTGATCCAGTCGCCGGCCATTACAAAGCCTCCTGAATGACTGTTGCGAGATGGGTGATGCCTTTTCGGGTGACCATGACCTGCTCAACCACCCTGAGGTCTTCCTCGCCGCCCTTCCCTACCGTGATCAGCTTGTGCTCGAGTAGGCCGGCAGTGAGGCGAGGTTGGTAGGCAGACCAAGCGGCGAACGAGGCGCGGCGATAAATCCAGCGGTTGTCGCTGAGCCACTTGAAGAGTTTCAGTGGGCCGATACCCAGTTGCTTCGCAGCGGAGGTAATGCAGATCGAGCCTTGGGTGGCGGATAGGCGCTCAAGCGCTTGAACCTTCGGCGCCTGTTGCTCGATGACCTGGTGCAGCGAAGCGTTCTGCTTGGCCTGATCGGCGGCAAGCTGTAGAGCTTCGGCGAAGTTGGAAGGCATCGATATTGCGTGTCGCGACACCTTTTCGAGTTCACCCAAACGTGTCACGACACGATGGCGAAGCGGGATGCTGTAACCGGTTAGAAGCGTCTCAGTGAGGACGCGGTCAAGTAGGAATTCTGAGGTGTAGCCGCGGCCGTCCTTGCCCTCGTAGAGATGGCGCAGATCTGCGCCATCCTTGCACAGAGCATCACGCATCACGCGGATGTCGCGGATGACGTCCTTATGCTGTTTGCCAGTGAGATCAGCGATCTCCCGGCTCGACATGCTGACCGTATTGCCTGGAGCAACAAGTGTGTTCATAATGGCCCCACAGTGTTTTACGATTTGTTGAAAGGACCGCCCTGCCAGGCGGTTTTTTTATGCCTGCGATTCAGGCGGCCTTCAGCGATTCGCGCAGGATGTGCAGCGCTTCGATGGCTTCCTGAATTGCTTTCTCTCCCTGCGCTTTTTCGTGCTGGCTGATGTGGTTGTCAGCGGCGGCATCGAAGATCAGTCGGCCAACATCACCGCACTCGGCGGACAAGTGTCCGAGTGCAACCATCAATGGCTTGGCGGCCGGCTTTTCACGGGCAACCAGGTCGTAGCCAAACTTGTCGGCAAGGGCCATTAATGGGCGCATGTCACCGGTGTGCAGCAGCACGCCGAACAGATGTTCAATCGTCAGGTGATGAGCGGAGTTATCCGGGTTCGAGCGCTGCAGCAGGCTCACGTGCGCAAGGCACATCTTCCCGGCGAGCTCCTCTGCCCCGCTTTCCTTGATGGTGGTGTGGCAAGCCCTCAAGAAATCTTCCATTCGTAAAACCTCAAATTTGTTTCCGTAGCGCCTTTGCAGTGCTAAGGCGATCATTTGGTCAATGGAATGCTGCGCAGGGATCTCAGGCGGCGGTCTGCTGCGCAGACTCGCCGGCCGCAGAAATGATCTGCCCCCATGGAAAAGATGGGCAAAGATCAGCGCGATTTACGGCGCCGCCGGTCAATGCTTCGATTTGAATCGCACGCTTTGCGGGGACAGGTCGCTCGCCGGAGCACCATTGATTAACGGTGGGTGCCGTGACCTTCAGCAGGCGTGCCATTTCCACCTGACTACCCAGCAAGCGAGATGCTTCTTTAGCCGCTTCTGCTGACTTCATGAGCTCTCTCCTGGAGATTTATGCCGAATATAAGGCATTACCTTATCACGGGCAAGTCATTGCCTAACCATCGACACAATAGGCTTAATTAGGCAATGCTTACCGGACCAGAATTAGGCGCCGCCATTGAGGCCGCGCGGATCGCCAAGGGCGTATCGAAAAAGAATCTCGCAGACGACTTCTCCGTGAAGCCTCCGTCGATACAAGGCTGGGTGAAAAACGGCAGAATCGACAAATCAAAGCTGATGGACGTGATCGCCTACTTCTCCGATGTCGTTGGCCCTGAGCACTGGGGACTACGCCCAGGCTTCTCCTACGAAAACCTCGAGGAAGCTAACGAGGAGTCTCCTGGTCAGCGCAGTAATGACGGGCAATCAATGGCTTCGTCTGCAGCTGATATGGTCCGTCAGATGTTGGCGACCAAGGGCAAAAGCCTTTCAGAAGATGCTCGGACCAGGCTGCTGGCCGCAGCAGAGCAGAGCGACTCAGGAAACGTCATACACGTCGACTTCTCTCGCCCAGGCCAAGTAGGCGACGAGGTATGGATTGCCCACTACGACGTGCGCGCAGCGATGGGCGGCGGGCAGATACCGCACGAATTCCCAGAGATGCTTCAAGACATACGGGTCAGCCCCAAGCATTTGCGCGAGATGGGTGTCACGTTCAAAGAGCACTACCACCTCAAGATGATCACCGGGTGGGGTCAATCGATGGCTCCGACGATCAAAGACCGTGACCCGCTACTCGTAGACATCACGATCCGGGAGTTCACCGGCGACGGCATCTACCTCTTCTCCCACGACGAGATGCTGTACGTGAAGCGCCTGCAGAAGAAAGGAAAGGACCGCTTCAAGATGATCTCGGACAACAAGCACCACGACGCCGAGGACATCCGGGTGGATGACACCCACATCCTTGCTCGAGTGCTTTACGTGTGGAACGGACAACCGGTATGACGCTATGTCCTTGACCAAGCCAAACCAAGACCTTAAGCGCGACCTACAAGGTATTGCCTCCGACCTCAAGTGGTCAGCCGTAGAGCTGATGAGGGTCGCGGAGCGACTTAGCCTTGCAGGGAATGAATCGGACGCCCAGGCCGTGCTGAGGTTGTGCGCCGTGTTTCATGCGGACGAGGATCGGCTGACGGGGTATGTGGACGAGGTGAAGGCAGGAAGGATTTTGCGGGAAAAGCCTGAATAGAAGGCGTAACGGATCTGAGCACTCGATCATCACGAAGGAGCGATTTTGGTGACAATCATCAAGTTCAGTTACAGGGATGCAAAGGGCGATTTGAGTCAGCGCGAGCTGATCCAGTGGTCAGAGAACTCGCTCTACATTC
The DNA here is from genome assembly GCF_059862645.1 of Pseudomonas sp. MF08831. Taxonomy (NCBI): domain Bacteria; kingdom Pseudomonadati; phylum Pseudomonadota; class Gammaproteobacteria; order Pseudomonadales; family Pseudomonadaceae; genus Pseudomonas; species Pseudomonas sp. MF08831. Next base: position 27,545 of record NZ_JCBCUX010000009.1, read on the forward strand.
AGGGGAGGTCCGCGGCAGACTCATTCCCCAAAACATTCAGGAAAGATCGCATAGTTGAGGTTTACTTTGGGGCTGAGCTGCTGCTGAACGACGCCGCGCCACCTGCTCCCAAGCTGCTGCCAAAACCACGTCCAGCGGACATGGCCGTATCGGCCGCTGCTTCCCACCATCCACAGCCAAAGACACCACCCGGCGGGATCAACCAAATTCTTTTCACTGGCTTTGCGGCGGCGCACCGTGCCGAGCTTGAGCAAAAGGCAATGGATTCAGGACTCAAAGTTATGAGCACTCCTGGAAAATCTCTGACTTTTCTCTGCTATGGCGACAACGCCGGGCCTACGAAGGTTTCGAAAGCACAGGACGCCGGAGCATTCATTATTGATGCAGAGCAGTTTCTGAGCTTGATAGCTACCGGCGAGATGCCTTAGCAGGCATGACCCCATGTATTACAGAAAGCCCGCCAGCGAGCGGGCTTTTTATTGTCGATCAGAAAGGCGCCGCCTCTTCTTCAGGCTCAAACTCGACCTCTCCCCTTCCCACCTCCTCGACTTCTTGCTGCTCCCATCTCACCGTCACGCTGCCGTCGTCATTGAGGGTGAGCTCAAGCTCGGCCGTCTCGGCGATTACGCCCAACACCTCTTCCCACTCCCGATCCCCGTCCGCGTCAAGGCGATGAATCGTGACCCAACGCTGCGCTTGCGCCACCGGATGATTGATCATCGATGAGACGCGCAGCCCCAGCCGCTCCATGCCGCTCATTTCTTGCCGTACCGACAGTGCCGCCTGCTTCTTCGCCATGAAATCCCCTCCCAGATACATACTGTATATCCATACAGCTTAGGCGCAGCTTATATCAGGGTTAGCGAGAAAGTCATCTCCAAAAACGGAATATCGAGTACGCCGAGCTCATGAAAATAATTAGGCATTACCTATTTACAGATGATTAGGCATTAGCTTATTGTTCATTCCATCGCAGTGACACACCGCCACTGCTGATCACCACCGCTCTTTAACAGCCAGCGCAACAAATAACAGACCGCATTGCCTCTACCGGCTACCGGCGAGCAGACAGGCCCGAAAGCCTGCCAACGACAGGAACAACCTGGACGGCTGCTCGATGGTGAAACGCCAGAACCGAGTGAGTGACCCGGCAAGCAATGCGCCCCGCCCCTTCCGGCGGTAGTAGGAGGGAAAGCATCACCTCTGCTCATTCGAAGAGTGGGCTTTGGGATGTGGACGAAATCGCGGCCTATAACCGCCCACCTGCATGCAACACCCTTAAATAACGGTGGCCACTGCCAACCCAGTGAGCAAACAACGGAGGATTTTCAGTCATGCACAAATAAAGCTCGGGCGCTCAACGCCCCCCCTGCGTGACATAGGGAGGTCTATGTAACGCAACGAAAGCCCGGTTTCGACTGGGCTTTTTTACGGACTGCCTTTATTCGTCAGCACCCTCCCCTGGGCCCACCGGCACATACCAGGCGGTCAGGGTGCTGACGAATAAACGCAACCCACTGAGGTATCCACCATGCACGCATCAATTCAACAGCGCGTAGACGGGGTTGCGGCCCTGCATGTTCGCTCCCGCATTGCCACCGAAGACTTCTACGCCTTGATCGGCAAGGAGCAGCCAGTGCAGAAGATCCGCTATCAGATCATCACCCGCGGTAAGGCGTATCACATCGTCGAGCTCGAAACCCGAAAGGTGAAGGGCTTCCGCTGGACCTGGAAAGAGGCGAGCAACTTTGCCCAGACCCTTGAAGCGCGTGCGGATGGCGTGAAGGTCACGCTCTCGGGCCGTGCGCAATGATCGGCGAACCAATGCCGGATCCACGGCGCTCGATCATCGACGAGCTGAACCAGCAGATGGAAGCGTTCTTCGGCTCTGGCAAGAAAGCCCAGCTCATCCCGAACGGCGTTGGTGTTGACGGTCCCTACAACGGCACCACGGCACACCACGAACGCCTGCGGAAAGAACGCGACAAGCTTGCGCCTGCCGTGCGCGCCGAAGCCGACAAGGGCGTCGTGGCCAGCGTGGCAGCAAAGAACCTGAGCATGCACATCAAGCGCGTGACGCTGATCGCCCAGGAGAACGGCTTCAAGTTTGCCGACACCCCATGAAGCGCATCAACAACCAGGTGCGACAGCGCCGCCGGCAGGCATGGCTTGATTTGCCAGCACATGAAATCGAAGAGGTAGGCCATGGCCGAGGAACAGCAAGAGCCGACGGCGGAAGCCCTGAAGCAGCGCCGCAAGCGAGAGAAGGCTGCAGCGAAGGACGCTGCATTGGGCGTCGAGAAGTTTACGGTTGAGGTGGCCGGGGTTTTCAAGAGCGATCTTCACAAAGTGATGAAGGCCCACGGCATCAACAACCAACAGGACATTCACCAGCGGCTGCTCATCAACCTGATCGCCGCCGACTTCGAAACTCAGGCGCAGATGCTCAAGTGTGTCACGACACCTTTTGTAGTGACTGAAAAAGTGTCGCAGATTATTCGGGCTGCCGGCCTGGAGTCGCTCGCCGACGATCCGCCCGAGGATGACGAGGAAATCGTAGAGCCCGATTTATAAGCCTTCATCGACTCGTTTTTTATGCATCTCCTGCACTGAGCGATAGATCTCGGCATTTTCTTCTGAAATCTTCATCAGCTTTTTGCTCGAAAATTTTCCACTTTCGATGAGGCGCAATAGCTCTCCATGGTAGTGCGCAAATACCGCAACTGGTGCCACGGGGCCAACCTGTTTCATTTCCTTGGCATGGGCAATCAGGTCTTTTCTGTCTTGCACGGCAAACTCCATAACCATTTTTACCCGCTCTCTTCGCGCCTGAAAGTGGTTCTGAATCCAAATACCAGCCACCGAACCTATGCTCCCAACCAGAGTGCCGAGCAGCCCGGCTATCCACGCTTCCATTTGAGACTCCATCTCTGACGGTTTCAGAATTTGATAATGAAGCTTTGCACATTTGTCGCATCCGGTCACGGAGGGCGGCGCCTGACTGGAGATAACCCATGAAAGAGCATGAACGCAACGCGCTGACCTCCCGAGTCGCAGAAGACCTGGCCCAGCACCAATACACCCAGCTGGTGAACGAAAATGGCGTCGAGGTGTGGCGCTGCGCACGGCCAGGCAGCAGCTGCTACGGGTTTGACATCTGCGTTACCCGCTTCGGCATGAGCATGATGGGTGATATCGGTCCTCTGGTGTTCCACGTTGGTTCCAGCTACGGCATCAACTTCTTGCGCCACCAGAGCGACGGGTATCTCCATGAGAAGCTGGACGGCGACATCAAGCGCGTGGTGATCGACTTCGACGCGATCCGCGACACCGTGTGCGAATGCGTTGCCGGCCGGATCGATTACGAATTGCCGAGCGATGAAGTGCCTGAATGGATTTCTGATATCCCGAACAAGGGCGCCACCCTGGAGCGGGCTGAACAAATCGTTGAATGGCTGCGAGAGCGCGATGAGGCAGAAGACGAGCGCCTACCTTTCGCCGAACTGGCTGATGTAGTTGAGGAGGTCGAGACCTTCGCCGATGGCCGCGACAGCGAGGTGGTGCTGGCCTATGACTTCCTGCGCGAACACGAAGAGTTGATCGGTGGCAGCGACCTCTGGGAGTCGACGATCAGCAAGCCATGCCCAAGCCTGATGGCTCGCCTGTACTACGTGCGCCACGCCGCTAACGCCATCATGGCTATCAAAGAAGCGACCAGCGCCGCCGCCTGATCCGGCTCCATGCCGGTCACCCGTAATACCCCATATCAACGAATCACGCCAGAAGGCTCAGTAGCAGTTAACCCGGCAAGGTCGCGCCACCGCGCCAGGTCAGCGATCAGCTTGAGCCCCAGGCGTACCTCAACCTCAAGCCTTTCCTCGGGAAGGCTGAGTAGCCGTACAACTTCGTCGCCTATCAGGCGCACCGCTTCCACATCAGTTCTCGCGCTCATCGCAGTCACCGTCAGGTTTTTGGTGAGTGCAAACCAATAGCCCAAATCAACGAATCACGCCAGCCGGCGAGGCAGGCGCACGCTTGGAGATAACCCATGAGCAAACTAGGAGAAGTCGTCCAGAAGTGGGAATGCGGTGCCTGCAATGAGTTGCACGATTGGGAAGACGACGCGACGCGGTGCTGTCAGCCAGAGGTTTCTGAATGCTGGGTTTGCCCAGCTTGTGATCAAGCTCATAGCGACAAAAAGGCCGCCGAGCATTGCTGCCCGGACGCCGAGCTGGCTATAACCTGCCCGTCCTGCTTGCGGGATCACGACCTGGATGAGCTCGGCTTCCACGCGGTTCGGATCGCCGGCCACTGCATCGACTGCAATCCGATGTTCACCGTCGAGCAACAGATGGCTATCCAAGATCTCCACTACCTGGGTACAGGCAAAAGTCGAAACCTATTCGCCTAAACCTCCTGACCTAGCGAGCTCATAGAGCGGCAATCAGCCTGGCCCCGACTTCACGCCCAGCAACCTGCGCAAGGCCACGGTCGACATACGTTCGGTCACCCGCAACAACCGGCACCACCACCTCAACACCGCGCTTCACCTCGACGTTGATACGCCAGGTCTCCCGGCCTTCCTCGTCCTTGTCGCACTCCATGTAGTTCCAAACCTGAAAGCCTTCGATCTCATCGTAAATATCGTGCTTGGTCATGGTCCTGCCCATTTAGAGGAAGTGGCCATCGTAGCTCAAAGCCAGCCGGTACGGCTGAGCGCGTCGACCAGATGAGCGATTGAAGTGATTAGGCGGCACACCGACGAAGCTAACTGAAGCAAAAGCATCAAGCATTTCATTGAGATAAGTCTCCAGATTATGGGAGGGACGTTGTCCTTCTACCAATACATGGGACTTCAAGCTTCCCGCCCACTCCACCGCCCGGGCATGGCCCGGCAAGGACTCCCCGTGATCAACCTGTTCTGGCGCCTGGTCGCCAAGCTGCTTGCGCGCCCAGCGGCTGCCGCCTGGCTCATCACCCGCGCCCAGCGCACACCGTACCTACACATCATGTCCGCCGACGGCGCCGAGATGTACATGGGCCGCTGGTGGCTGTTCAACCCCTACTCCCGCGACACGCACAAGCCGGCGCTGTGGTGGTGCCCGTGGTCGTTCCGCATCCACCACATCATGCGGCCCGATGAAGACCGGGATCTGCACGACCACCCGTGGGATGCCCGCACGATCATCCTGCGCGGCTGGTACACGGAGCAACGCCTGCTCGACCACGATGATCCGGTGCTGTCAGGCCTGAACGTACCATCCGGCGCCCAAGCCACCGAATACATCGACCGCCACGCCGGCGACACCGCTCGGCTCAACCACGGCGAGTACCACCGGATCGACGAACTTTCGCCCGGCGGCGTCTACACCCTCTTCATCACCAGCAAGTGGCGTGGTGACTGGGGATTTCTGGTCAACGGCGTGAAGGTGCCTTGGCGCACCTACACCGGAACCGACAATTGAGGCTTCAAGCATGAGCAAGGTAATTCAAACGGTTGAAGAACTGGACGCCGTACTGCACTGGCGCGGCAAGCACGCTCAGGCGATCCGCGAGCGTGACGCCTTGCAACAGCGCCTGACCGCAGCGGATGAGCGGGCGGATGTGCTGGAGGGGCGGCTTGCAGATTCCGAGCGTAAGCGCCGAGAGTTCGTGGCCGCTGTAAAAGTTGAAACCGATCAGATCGAGGTGAAGCATTCGGGCTGCGTAGTGGTCCAGGAAGGCTATGCAGTCGTGCCGATCAAGCCGACAAAGGCTATGCGCGAGGCGTGTCAGATCGCAGGCAAGCTGCCCGTGTGGGACGCGATGATGGCTGTTGCACTCAAGCCAGCAGAAGGTGGTGGCGATGAGGCCTAGACCAAAACTCAAAGTTCAGTGGTGCCCCGCCAAACAGGAGTTTTATTGCACCCACCCAAACACCAATGTCTGGGGGCATGGATCGACACCCGGTGCCGCGATTCGTAATTGGAAATATTGGTGGGAGATTCCTTACTGATGCGCGCCCAACTCCCCGCCTACTGCTGGTGCCTGCTGGCACTGGCACAACTTATTTGCTGAGGTGATTTATGAGTGAGTTCAAGCGTGAAAACCGCTACATCGTGATCAAGCGTTCTGACTTGGAAAAGGTGCCAACTTCGTATCGAGGTGCGCTAGTTAACCCAATGCTGGTTTTGCTTGACCATCTTCCGAAGCGTGAATGTCTGGTGATCGAAAGCGACTGGCCTGAATACGAAGTCGTTTGGAAGATGATCGAAGACCGCATGAACGGAGTGAAGCCATGACCACCAACCAAACGATTGACGGCGTGCCGCGCTACATCGGCGAGGCCAGAATTGTCGGGCTTTACTACCCGGCGCGGTGCACTAAATGCGGCTGGCTTGGTAGCTCGGCAGACCTCACGGACGAGGCTGAATGCACGCGACATGAAGGCGATAGGCTATGCCTTGGTTACACCGAAGAAGTTGACGCGGTTTATTTGCTTGGAGTGGTTCAAGCTATGGCAAAGGTAGCCGCCCAGCCCCAGGGCGAGCCGGTGGCGTGGATCTGTCACGGGCCAGAAGGGAGCGGCCTAGCTGCGCTGCAGTGGTCGCACTTACCAACGCCGCCAGGCCTTGTTCGCAAAATTGGGCTCTACGCCGAGCAGCCCGCGCTGGTAGCTACGATTGCTCTTATCGTGCAAGCCATTCACGACATCCCCGAATTCCCCGGAATTACTGGTATCCAGATCCGCCAGCTCGCAGAGCGCCTGAACGTCAAATCCAGATAAGAGTACATCCGTACTCCACCCGCAAAACCTGTAACCCCTCCCCCTTCAAAGTCAGCCGCTATAGCGGCAAGGATACCTATGCGCCTGAAGAAAGCTGAGCGCGAGCAAGTGCGCCTGAAGTACGGCGGTCACTGCGCCTATTGCGGTGTGCTGCTGGATGATCGGTGGCACGCCGATCACCGAGAGCCAGTGATTAGGGTCAGTGATAAGCGCGTGGCCGAGCAGGCCGAGAATCACAACCTCGACAACATGATGCCGGCCTGTGCGCCCTGCAACATCAGCAAGGGCCGGCAGACGCTGGAGGGCTGGCGGGCCTGGATCGCCGGGCACATCAACTCCCTCAACAGCTACCACCCAATCTACCGCCTGGCCAAGTCCTATGGACTGGTCGCCGAGACCGGCGCGCCGGTGGTGTTCCACTTCGAAAAGGAACAGCAGCCATGATCGCCACCCTCCGGTTCGCCTACGTCTTCATCTACAAGGGGCCGAGGCCATGAATGCGCAAGTCCTCGACCCCTGCAGCGCCAGCCGCATGATGTGGTTCGACAAGGGCGACCAGCGCGCCCTGTTCGGCGACATCCGCGATGAAGAGCATGTGCTGTGCGATGGACGGGTGCTGAAGGTCGAGCCGGACGTGATCATGGACTTCCGGCACCTGCCCTTCCCCGACGCAAGCTTCAACATGGTGGTGTTCGATCCACCGCACCTGGTGCGCGCCGGCCGTGAAAGCTGGCTGCGGCTCAAGTACGGAATCCTGACCGACGACTGGCGCGACGACCTGCGCAAAGGCTTCGCGGAGTGTTTCCGGGTGCTGCGGCCTGGCCAGTTCCTGATCTTCAAATGGAATGAAACCCAGATCCGAGTCAGCGAGATTCTCGCCCTCACCGACGAGCAGCCGCTGTTTGGCCACAAGTCCGGGAAGCGCGAGAAAACGCACTGGATCACGTTCATGAAGCACTCCTAACCCCAATCCCCCTACATGCCTGCCGGTGAGCCAACTTAGGGCAGTTGGCTGTCGATCCAGCGTTCAGCAGCGGCCATAGCTTCGTCCAGTGCCGCTGGATAATCAGGCCATGGCCCTTCCAGTTCAGCAGCAACTTGGCCCAAGCCGTTGATTGGAGCGGGCTCGATGATCTTGGCCGCGACCGGGGCGTTGTCGTTCGGGCGTCGCCAGTCGAACTTGAGAAACATCACGTGGCCCCGGTAAGCATGCGCTATCGGGGCATCAATATTGTGTGACACGTCCATGCCTCATCACGAAGTGGTTTTAGCCTTTTTTACATCACTTCTGAAGCAGTTGAAATCACAGCAAAACGCCATTACTCCATCCCCCTAGATGCCTGCCGGTGAGCGGCGGGCGAGGTATGCACGCATGTTTATTTGCGCAGAAACGAAGATCGGTCGATGCCAATCGCTCGGCGACCAGGTGCGAGTGTGCGCGCTTCGTCGTGGCGGAGGCTGGAGTCAGGGCCGCGAGGACCTGGCGAAAGAGGCAGAGAGCTGGTTCGGTCGCGAGCCGGTGACCACCAAACAAGACTGGCGCGCCGTTCGCGCCGAAGTCTTCCGCACCGAATAACCCAACCTTCTGCCGCCCAGCGCGGCAAGGACACCAAATTAAATTGATCAAGACAGCGCGGCCCAGCAAGGGCGGCGGGAGGTAGGTATGTTTTTGACAGCAGAGGAAGTTGCCGACCTGACCGGATATAAAAAGCCAGGGGCACAGATAAAGTGGCTGACCGCCGAACGATACGGGTTCGCGGTAGGTGGTGATGGGCACCCGAAGGTGCTGCGCCAAGTTGTCATCGGGCGGCTGGGTGGTATTCAATCAAGGAAGGGGCCGGAGTTGCGGCTGTGCTGAGGTGAGATAGATGCGACCGCGCAAGAAGGACCGGCACCTGCCGGCGTGCATGTACCAGAAGCACGGCGCCTACTACTTGGTCCGCAAGGGCAAGTGGGTGCGCCTCGGCACAGAGTTTCAAGCTTCCCTCGCTGAGTACGCCATGCTACTGGACAAGCGCAGCATGGGCGGGATGCCCAAGCTGATCGACGACGCGCTCGATCACATGCGTACCAGGACAAAGCCGCCGCTGAAGCCGAACACGCTCAAGCAATACGAGGCGGCGGCCGAGCGATTGAAGGAAAACTTCGCCGACTTCGAGCCGCGCGAGGTGCTTCAGCGCCACGTCGTCGCACTCAAGCTGCATATGGCGGACACGCCGAATATGTCTAACCGGGTAATCTCAGTGCTGCGGGCGGTGTTTTCATACGCACTGGAGCAGCAGATAGTCGACTCGAACCCCTGCATCGGAGTCCGCAGGCACCTGGAGCACAAGCGTGACAGGTACATCACCCACGGCGAGTTTCAGGCGATCTGCGCCAACTCAAGCGACAACATGCGCGTGATCTACGAGATGTGCTACCTGACAGGCCAGCGCATCGGTGACGTTCTGGCGATCCGGCTGGCCGACATAAGCCCCGAGGGCATCGCCTTCAAGCAGGAGAAGACGAACGCGAGGCTGCTGGTGCAGATGACGCCAGACCTGGAGGATCTGGTGGCCCGCGCGAAGGCGCTGCCACGGAAGATCCGTGGGCTCACACTGTTCTGCTCGCCGCGCGGCGGAAAGCCGGTGCACTACAGCTCGGTCAAGGATGCATTTGCGATCAGCTGCAAGAAGGCCGGCGTCGAGGATGCCAGCCTCCACGATCTGCGCGCCAAGTCGCTTTCCGATACCGATGATCAGGGCAACGACGCACAGAAGCTCGGTGGCCATACCGACGCCAAGATGACGCAACGTTATCTGCGCCTGCGCAAAATCAACGTGGGCCTGCCGCCTACAATGCCTAAAAAATCCCTGTAGTATTAGACAGATGTGAATTGTCAAATAGACAGGTAGAGCCGAAAGCCCCGTATGACAGACCTTTCAAGCCACACCCCGATGATGCAGCAGTACTGGCGTCTGAAAAACCAGCACCCTGATCAGTTGATGTTCTATCGCATGGGCGACTTCTACGAGATCTTCTACGAAGACGCGAAGAAGGCCGCCAAGTTGCTGGACATCACCTTGACCGCGCGCGGGCAGTCGGCGGGGCAGTCGATTCCGATGTGTGGGATTCCTTACCATTCGTTGGAAGGCTACTTGGTCAAGCTGGTGAAGCTGGGCGAGTCGGTGGTGATCTGTGAGCAGATCGGCGACCCGGCGACCAGCAAAGGGCCGGTGGAACGTCAGGTGGTGCGCATTATTACGCCGGGCACGGTGAGTGATGAGGCGTTGCTGGACGAGCGTCGTGACAACCTGATCGCGGCGGTGTTGGGCGATGAGCGTTTGTTCGGCCTGTCGGTGCTGGACATCACCAGCGGCAATTTCAGCGTGCTGGAGATCAAGGGCTGGGAGAATCTGCTGGCGGAGCTTGAGCGCATCAACCCGGTGGAGTTGTTGATTCCGGATGATTGGCCCAAGGACTTGCCGGCAGAAAAGCGTCGTGGGACCAAGCGTCGTGCGCCGTGGGATTTTGAGCGTGATTCGGCGCTGAAAAGTCTGTGCCAACAGTTCTCGGTGCAAGACCTCAAAGGCTTCGGCTGCGAAACCCTGACCCTGGCCATCGGCGCCGCCGGTTGCCTGCTCGGTTATGCCAAGGAAACCCAGCGCACCGCCCTGCCGCATTTGCGCAGCCTGCGTCACGAGCGCCTGGACGACACCGTGGTGCTCGATGGCGCCAGCCGGCGCAACCTGGAGCTGGACACCAACCTGGCCGGTGGCCGCGATAACACGCTGCAATCGGTGGTGGACCGTTGCCAGACCGCCATGGGCAGCCGCTTGCTGACCCGCTGGCTGAACCGCCCGCTGCGCGACCTGAGCGTGCTGCAAGCGCGCCAAACCTCTATTACCTGCCTGCTGGATGGCTATCGTTTTGAAAAGCTGCAGCCGCAGCTGAAGGAAATCGGCGATATCGAGCGCATCCTGGCGCGGATTGGCCTGCGTAATGCGCGGCCGCGTGACTTGGCGCGTCTGCGCGATGCCTTGAGCGCCCTGCCGCAGCTGCAAGTGGCGATGACCGATCTGGACACTGCGCACTTGCAACAACTGGCCGTGACCGCCGGCACATACCCGGACCTCGCGGCGCTGCTGGAAAAAGCCATTATCGACAACCCGCCGGCCATCATCCGTGACGGCGGCGTGCTGAAAACCGGTTACGACACCGAGTTGGATGAGCTGCAGTCGCTGAGCGAAAACGCCGGGCAGTTCCTGATTGATCTGGAAGCCCGCGAAAAGGCCCGCACTGGCCTGGCCAACTTGAAGGTCGGTTACAACCGCGTGCACGGCTACTTTATTGAGTTGCCGAGCAAGCAGGCCGAGTCGGCGCCGATCGACTATCAGCGTCGCCAAACGCTCAAAGGTGCCGAGCGTTTCATTACGCCGGAGCTGAAAGCGTTTGAAGACAAGGCGCTGTCGGCCAAGAGCCGCGCCCTGGCGCGCGAGAAAATGCTCTATGAAGCGCTGCTCGAAGACTTGATCAGCCGTCTGGCGCCGCTGCAGGACACCGCCTCGGCCCTGGCGGAACTGGATGTGTTGAGCAACCTGGCCGAGCGCGCGCTGAACCTTGATTTGAACTGCCCGCGGTTTGTCAGCGAGCCGTGCATGCGCATTGTGCAGGGTCGTCACCCGGTGGTGGAGCAGGTGTTGACCACGCCGTTCGTCGCCAACGACCTGTCGCTGGATGACGACACCCGCATGCTGGTGATCACCGGTCCGAACATGGGCGGTAAATCCACCTACATGCGCCAGACCGCGTTGATCGTGCTGCTGGCGCATATCGGCAGTTTTGTACCGGCAGCCAGTTGCGAGCTGTCGCTGGTCGACCGCATTTTCACGCGGATCGGTTCCAGCGATGACCTGGCCGGTGGCCGTTCGACCTTTATGGTGGAAATGAGCGAAACCGCCAACATCCTCCACAACGCGACCGAGCGCAGTTTGGTGCTGATGGACGAAGTCGGCCGCGGCACCAGCACCTTCGACGGGCTGTCGCTGGCCTGGGCGGCGGCTGAGCGATTGGCGCATTTGCGCGCCTATACCCTGTTCGCCACGCACTATTTCGAGCTGACCGTGCTGCCGGAAAGCGAGCCGCTGGTGGCCAACGTGCATCTCAATGCCACTGAGCACAACGAACGTATCGTGTTTCTGCACCACGTGCTGCCAGGGCCGGCGAGCCAGAGTTACGGCCTGGCCGTGGCGCAATTGGCCGGTGTACCGGGCGATGTGATCACCCGCGCTCGCGAGCACCTCAGCCGCCTGGAAACCACGGCCTTGCCCCATGAAACCGTGGTGGCAAGCCCGAAAAAAGCCAGCAGCAAACCCGCTGCGCCGCACCAGAGCGACATGTTCGCCAGCCTGCCTCACCCTGTCCTGGATGAGTTGGCCAAGCTGGACCTGGACGACATGACGCCGCGCAAAGCGCTGGAAATGCTCTATGCACTAAAGACACGGGTCTAACGCAGACGCTTGCAAGCTGATAGAATCTCGCGCGGTTTGGGATGCTGCGGGCTTTTAGCCTGGCCTGCAGACTATCGCTCCCGAACCTCGCGAGCCCCACCACAAGGGGTTTCGCTGCCGCCGCCTGAGGAGAGAATTAGAAATGACCTTCGTCGTTACCGACAACTGCATCAAGTGCAAGTACACCGACTGCGTCGAAGTGTGTCCGGTGGACTGCTTCTACGAAGGCCCGAACTTCCTGGTTATCCATCCGGATGAGTGCATCGACTGCGCCCTGTGTGAACCAGAATGCCCGGCCGTCGCTATTTTCTCCGAGGACGAAGTCCCGGCAGAGATGCAGGAATTCATTCAGTTGAACGTCGAATTGGCGGAAATCTGGCCCAATATCACCGAACGCAAGGATCCGATGCCGGATGCAGCGGAGTGGGATGGCAAAAAAGGCAAGATTGCAGACCTCGAGCGCTAAAGCGCCACCGCCCAATAAAAAGGCCCCTTGCGGGCCTTTTTGCGTTTCTGCAGTGCAGGTTTCACTTTTCTGCAGGCAAAAAAAAGGGGCGGTATGACCCGCCCACATTTTTTCCCTAGTCCCTGTATTCCTTTTTCATCATCCTGATGAATCGCATCCTGCGACGTTCCTTCAACCATCGTTCCTTGATGGCTGTGTCAATCCGTGGACACAGGGCTGATCTTAGAGAGTTCCAAGGGAAGTTCAACGGGATCCAACGGCTGGGCTGAAGTGCTTCATTGCTAAAACAACAATAAATAATTGTTATATTTCAATAAGATAGAAAAGTCTCTCGCCATTTCGAGATGTCCACGTCCGGTAAAAAACCCAAACACTTACGAAAAAGTAAGTGAATGCTTACACGCGCCAATGCGTAAAAGCGCAACAGCGCCCGGTTGACCTTCCTGCGGACAAGAAAAAGCCCCGACGCTGTCGAGGCTTCTTTTCCTTCAGGCTGATCAGTCGTCGCTGACCGTAATCGTCGGCATTGCCGGCGCAGCCGCTTCCTGCAGGACGATGCGCGCGCCTACATGACGGGCCAACTCCTGATAGATCATAGCAATCTGCCCATCGGGCTCAGCCGCCACGGTAGGCTTGCCGCCATCAGCCTGTTCACGAATCTCCATCGCCAGCGGCAATGAAGCCAGCACTTCAACGCCGTATTGCGTGGCCAGCTTCTCCCCGCCGCCTTCGCCGAACAGGTGCTCGGCATGCCCGCAATTGGAGCAGATGTGCACCGCCATGTTTTCCACGACGCCCAGCACCGGGATGTTGACCTTGCGGAACATCTCGACGCCTTTTCTCGCATCAAGCAGCGCCAGATCCTGGGGCGTGGTCACGATCACCGAGCCGGCCACCGGGACTTTCTGCGCCAGGGTCAGCTGAATGTCGCCGGTGCCTGGCGGCATGTCGATCACCAGGTAATCCAGGTCGCCCCAGGCGGTCTGAGTGACCAATTGCAGCAAGGCGCCGGACACCATCGGCCCGCGCCACACCATCGGCGTGTTGTCATCGGTGAGGAAGGCCATGGACATGACCTCGACGCCCATCGATTCAATCGGCACGAACCACTTCTGATCCTTGACCTTGGGACGAGTGCCTTCGGCGATACCAAACATCACGCCTTGGCTTGGGCCATAAATGTCGGCGTCGAGAATGCCAACGCGGGCCCCTTCGCGGGCCAGCGCCAGTGCAAGGTTGGCGGCCGTGGTGGATTTGCCCACGCCGCCCTTGCCGGATGCCACGGCGACCACGTTCTTGACGTTGGCCAAACCCGGGATCTGCGCCTGGGCCTTGTGCGCGGCGATCACGCACTGGATGTCGACCTTGGCCGAACGCACACCGTCGAGACCCTCGATGGCCATTTGCAGCATCTGCGCCCAACCGCTCTTGAACAGGCCGGCGGCATAACCCAGCTCCATCTGGACCGAGACCTGATCGCCCTGGACGTCGATGGCACGTACACAGCCGGCGCTGACCGGGTCCTGGTTCAAATAGGGGTCGGTGTATTGGCGAAGAACGGCTTCCACCGCTGCGCGATTGACGGCGCTCATGGGCTACTCCCGAAAAAAGACTGACTGAAACAGGCGGCTATCCTAACCGTTCCAGCCGCCAAGCGGCATGCTTTCGCGCCCCGGGAGGATTCAGAAACAGCGCCACGGGGTGAAATATATTTCCCGGCGCTTTATAGTGGCCGACCTCCGTTTCATCAAGTAGCCGAGCCCCATGTCCGAGCCACGCAAGATCCTCGTCACCAGCGCCCTGCCCTATGCCAATGGTTCTATCCATCTTGGCCATATGCTTGAGTACATCCAGACCGATATGTGGGTGCGCTTCCAGAAGCATCGCGGCAATCAATGCATTTATGTCTGCGCAGACGACGCCCACGGATCGGCCATCATGTTGCGCGCCGAAAAGGAAGGGATCACCCCGGAACAACTGATCGCCAATGTGCAGGCTGAACACAGCGCCGACTTTGCCGAGTTCCTGGTTGATTTCGACAATTTCCACTCGACCCACTCCGATGAAAACCGCGAGCTGTCGAGCCTGATCTACACGCGCTTGCGCGACGCCGGGCACATTGCCACGCGTTCGATCACGCAATATTTCGACCCGGAAAAGAAAATGTTCCTGGCCGACCGCTTCATCAAGGGCACCTGCCCGAAATGCGGCACTGAAGACCAGTACGGCGACAACTGCGAAAAGTGCGGTGCCACTTATGCACCGACTGACCTGAAGAACCCGCGCTCGGCCATCTCTGGCGCCATTCCGGTGCTCAAGGATTCCCAGCACTTCTTCTTCAAGCTCCCGGACTTCCAGCAGATGCTGCAAACCTGGACGCGCAGCGGCACCCTGCAAGACGCCGTGGCCAACAAGATCGCCGAATGGCTGGATGCCGGCCTGCAGCAGTGGGACATCTCCCGCGATGCGCCGTACTTCGGTTTCGAGATCCCGGACGAGCCAGGCAAGTACTTCTATGTGTGGCTGGACGCGCCGATCGGTTACATGGCCAGCTTCAAGAACCTGTGCGACCGCACGCCGGAGCTGGACTTCGATGCGTTCTGGGCCAAGGATTCCACCGCCGAGCTGTACCACTTCATCGGCAAGGACATCGTCAACTTCCACGCCCTGTTCTGGCCGGCGATGCTTGAAGGGTCGGGCTACCGCAAGCCAACCGGCATCGCCGTGCACGGCTACCTGACGGTCAACGGCCAGAAAATGTCCAAGTCCCGTGGCACCTTTATCAAGGCGCGCACCTACCTGGACCACTTGTCGCCGGAATACCTGCGCTACTACTACGCCTCCAAGCTGGGCCGTGGCGTCGACGACCTCGACCTGAACCTGGAAGATTTCGTACAGAAGGTCAACTCGGACCTGGTGGGCAAAGTCGTCAACATCGCCAGCCGTTGCGCCGGGTTTATCCACAAGGGTAATGGCGGTTTGTTGGTGGCCGAGAACGCCGCACCGGAACTGACCGAGGCCTTCCTGGCCGCCGCGCCAAGCATTGCCGACGCCTATGAAGCGCGCGACTTCGCCCGCGCCATGCGCGAAATCATGGGCCTGGCCGACCGTGCCAACGCGTGGATCGCCGACAAGGCGCCGTGGTCGCTGAACAAGCAGGAAGGCAAGCAAGCTGAAGTCCAGGCGATCTGCGCCACGGGCGTCAACCTGTTCCGCCAGCTGGTGATCTTCCTCAAGCCGGTGTTGCCATTGCTGGCCGCTGACGCCGAGGCGTTCCTCAACGTCGCGCCGCTGACCTGGAATGACCACGCTACCTTGCTCAGCAACCATCAATTGAACGAGTTCAAGCCGCTGATGACCCGTATCGATCCCGTCAAGGTGCAGGCGATGACCGATGCTTCGAAAGAAGACCTGGTCGCCAGCCAGACCGACACCGGCGAATCGGCACCGGCCGGCAACGGCGAGTTGGCCAAAGACCCGCTCTCCCCGGAAATCGACTTCGACGCTTTTGCCGCCGTTGACCTGCGCGTTGCGCTGATCATCAAGGCCGAAGCCGTGGAAGGTGCCGACAAGCTGTTGCGCCTGACGCTGGACATCGGTGATGAGCGACGCAACGTATTCTCCGGAATCAAGAGCGCTTACCCGGACCCCTCCAAGCTCGATGGTCGTCTGACCATGATGATTGCCAACCTCAAGCCACGGAAAATGAAGTTCGGTATTTCCGAAGGCATGGTGATGGCGGCGGGCCCTGGCGGTGAAGAGATCTACCTGTTGAGCCCTGACAGCGGTGCCAAACCGGGTCAACGGATCAAGTAAAACGATGTGGCAAGCAGCCTTGTTGTGGCGAGCGGGCTTGCCCCGCGTTGGGGCGCGTAGCGGCCCCTGAACCAAACACCCGGTTCTACCTTTGGAAACCCGGTGGCCTTGGTGGGGCCGCTTCGCAGCCCAACGCGGGGCAAGCCCGCTCGCCACAACAGCCCGGCTCGCCATAGAAAAGCCGCCCGGGCTCACCCCTACAGGCCCTGCTTGTCTAACCGGCATGCCAATGATCACCCCATGACTCTGATCCAACGTATCGACGCGCTGCTGCCGCAGACCCAATGCGGCAAATGCGGGCACCCGGGCTGCAAGCCTTACGCCGAGGGCATTGCTCAGGGCGAGGCGATCAACAAGTGCCCGCCCGGTGGGCAGGAAACCATTGCGGGCCTTGCGCAGTTGCTGCGCGTGCCGGTGCTGGAACTGGACACCAGCCGAGGCGAGGCTCCCGCCCAGGTCGCCTATATTCGCGAGGCCGAGTGCATCGGCTGCACCAAATGCATCCAGGCTTGCCCGGTGGATGCGATTGTCGGCGCCGCCAAGTTGATGCACACCGTGATCATTGATGAGTGCACCGGTTGCGACCTGTGTGTGGCGCCCTGCCCTGTCGATTGCATTGAGATGCGCCCAGCGACGAGCGTGCTGCCGATTGTCGGCGGCCTGGCCGCCAATGATCAGCAGCGCCATGCGCGTGCCCTCAAGCGCGACCGGGCGCGGCGGCGCTATGAGCAACGCAACGCGCGGCTGCAACGCGAAGATGCACATAAACTCGCCGAGCGCCTGGCGCGAGCCAAACGTCCGACACCCAGTGTGCCTGTGCACACCGACAGTGCTCAGGCAGCCCAGGATGCAGCGGTCAAGAAAGCCAAAATCACCGTGGCAATGAGTCGTGCCCAGTTGCACAAATCCTTGAAGGCGTTCGGTCATCCGCCGACGTTTGAGCAACAGTCGCAGTTGATCGTCCTGCAGCAGCAGTTCGAAGCGGCAGAGCAGGCGCTCAGCGCACTGGAGGCGAACAGTCCGCCTCCACCGCCGACCGCCAAAGACCCTGAACTCAAGCGCGCGAAAATCCAGCTGGCGATGCGCCGCGCCGAATTGAAGAAGGCCCAGGACCGCAATGCTGACGAGCAGCAATTGGCAACCTTGAGTGCCGCGCTGGCCACCGCAGAGCAAACCCTGCATGACGCCGAGGCTGTCAGTGAGCAGCCAAGACCTGAGTTGCAGCGTGTGGAAAAACGCCCCATCGACACTCAGCTGCGCCAGCTGAAAACCGCCTTGGCGTACGCGCGCGCCGACTTCAGCAGGTTGCTACGCCAGCCGCAAACCACCGCGGATGAGCTCAAAGCCGCACAACACACGCTCGAGCAAGCGCAGCGCCAAGTGGACGCGCACACCGGCGATTGATCCGCGACAGTCGCTGCAGAGCAGAGTGGCGATGGTTTATCCTGCAACGCCTGCACTTTTGAAACTACGACGACAGCCTGCAAGGAAATACCCGCCCCATGAACGCCGCAAAACGCCTGGAAATTTTCCGCAGGTTTCACGAAGACAATCCGGAGCCCAAAACCGAACTGGCCTACTCGTCGCCATTCGAGTTGCTGATTGCGGTGATTCTGTCGGCCCAATCCACGGACGTTGGCGTTAACAAGGCCACCGCCAAGCTATACCCGGTGGCCAATACGCCAGAGGCTATTTACGCACTGGGTGTGGACGGGTTGTCGGAGTACATCAAGACCATCGGTTTGTACAACAGCAAGGCCAAGAATGTCATCGAGACCTGCCGCCTGCTCGTCGAACTGCATGGCAGCGAAGTGCCCCAAACTCGCGAAGCCCTTGAAGCGCTGCCGGGTGTGGGGCGCAAGACGGCCAATGTGGTGCTCAACACTGCGTTTCGGCAACTGACCATGGCAGTGGACACGCATATTTTTCGTGTCAGCAACCGAACCGGCATCGCTCGCGGCAAAAACGTCGTTGAGGTGGAAAAACAGCTGATGAAGTTCGTGCCCAAGCCCTATCTCCTCGATTCCCACCATTGGTTGATCCTTCATGGACGTTACGTTTGCCAGGCCCGCAAGCCTCGCTGCGGCAGCTGCCGGATCGAAGACCTGTGCGAATACAAGGACAAGACGTCCGACGATTGAGCGATCATTGGTTTCTCGATCAGTCGATTGAAAAAATCTTTTTTACCCGTTCATGGATTATCGTTATAAGGAGCGCCAATGGCAGTCTTAGCCTGGAGTGAACCTTATGAGCACTGGCAAAGAACAACTGGATGTAGAAGACGACCTCGTTGCAGAGTCGGATGACGATGGGGACGCACCTGTTGCAGAGGTGGCCAAGACCAATTTGAGCAAACGCCGCACTATCGATAACCTTCTGGAAGAGCGACGCCTGCAAAAACAACTGGCCGATTACGATTTCGACCTCTGATCAGCCCGTTTACGACCGGAAGCCTCCCTGATGGAGGCTTTTTTTGCCGACTATTTCTGCGCCCCGCTCTAGACCAGACCGTTGCGTTGAGCCAGCTCGATCAGGTCCACAAGGGACCGGGCATTGAGCTTGAGCAACAGGCGAGTCTTGTAGGTACTGACGGTCTTGTTGCTCAGGAACATGCCGTCGGCGATTTCCTTGTTGGTTTTGCCACGGGCCAACTGCTGCAGCACCATCATTTCGCGCCCCGACAAACGCTCGACCATGTCCGCCTCGCTGGCGTTGCCCATGGTTGAACGCACGGAATTGAGCGCCTGGTTGGGGAAATAGCTGTAGCCGGAGAGCACGGCCTTTATCGCGCTCAGCAATTCGGTCAAATCCTGCTGTTTGCACACGTAGCCCGCCGCTCCCGCCTGCATGCAGCGCATCGAAAAATGCCCGGGAGCCTGGGACGTCAGCACCAACACCTTGAAAGGCGCGGGCTGCTTGGCAGACGCCAGGCGGCAAATAACTTCCAGCCCATCGAGTTTGGGAATCCCGATATCCAGTATGACAATGTCCGGTACATGTTCCCGTGCAAGTTGCAACGCATCGACGCCGTTATCAGTCTCGGCAACGACTTCATAACCATGACGCTCCATTAGCATGCGCACAGCAAGACGAATGACGGGATGATCATCCACGATCAGCACTTTATTCATGAGAAAGTCCAATTTCGCTGTTCGAATTATTTAGAGCAAGCACAATAGCGTAGTCGTTTCCTAGTTGGCATAGCATTACCCCCCAAGCAACAGCAAGCAGAGACCCACCCCACAGCGATATAGGAATTAACCTACAAAAAAACATTAACTCGGACAGTTTGGGCTTTATGGCGCCTTTCAGACCTTTCCGGGGGCTGACATGTTTTGAGTGAAATAACCGCCGCACAAGGGGTTCAGGGTAAACGTGCCGCACAGGACTTTCAGGAAATACCCATTGCTCATCACCCACAAGCGAATGAGCAGACGCAAAAAAACCGCCTGCATTAGTTCCTTTGAACATATTCATTTACACCCCTGCTTCCTACAGAACTTTCCATGTCTTACATACCTTTCTTACTTGTGTAGTGAATTTTCTGTAAGACATAGTTCCTAGTCAGGTGTTAAAAATTCATTCAACAACGCAAAACATGAATTCGAACTGAAAAATAAACCCATCAACTTTCCTGACCGACAAAAACTTAAACATCCCCCTGAGTTTTTAAACATTGTGTTCGGTTCAACCCCCGCGACTTAATCGGCAGGCAAAAAAAATGGCCCCTTAACAGGGGCCATTTCTAACAACGCAGATCACTCAGAACAGCTTGCGACCCTTGTTGGCAGCAATGCGCATGCGCAGTGCGTTCAACTTGATGAAGCCTGCAGCATCCGCCTGGTTGTAGGCGCCGCCGTCTTCTTCGAAGGTAGCAATGTTGGCGTCGAACAGCGATTCATCGGACTTGCGGCCGGTGACGATCACGTTGCCCTTGTACAGCTTCAGGCGCACAACGCCGTTCACGTGGGCCTGGGAGGCGTCGATCATCTGTTGCAGCATCAGACGCTCAGGGCTCCACCAGTAGCCGGTATAGATCAGGCTGGCGTATTTGGGCATCAGCTCGTCTTTGAGGTGAGCCACTTCACGGTCCAGAGTGATGGACTCGATGGCGCGGTGAGCGCGCAGCATGATGGTGCCGCCTGGGGTTTCGTAGCAACCACGGGACTTCATGCCCACGTAACGGTTCTCGACGATGTCGAGACGGCCGATACCGTGTTCGCCACCGATACGGTTCAGGGTCGCCAGCACGGTGGCCGGGGTCATTTCGACGCCGTCCAGCGCGACGATGTCGCCGTTGCGGTAGGTCAGTTCCAGGTATTGTGGCTTGTCAGGAGCGTTCTCCGGGGAGACGGTCCATTTCCACATGTCTTCTTCGTGCTCGGTCCAGGTGTCTTCCAGCACGCCGCCTTCATAGGAGATGTGCAGCAGGTTGGCGTCCATCGAGTACGGGGACTTCTTCTTGCCGTGACGCTCGATCGGGATTGCGTGCTTTTCAGCGTAATCCATCAGCTTTTCACGGGACAAAAGGTCCCACTCACGCCACGGAGCAATCACTTTCACGCCTGGTTTGAGCGCGTAGGCGCCCAGTTCGAAGCGCACCTGATCGTTGCCCTTGCCGGTCGCGCCATGGGAAATGGCGTCGGCGCCGGTTTCATTGGCAATTTCGATCAGGCGTTTGGCAATCAGCGGACGTGCGATGGAAGTACCCAGCAGGTACTCGCCTTCGTAGACGGTGTTGGCGCGAAACATCGGGAAGACGAAATCGCGGACGAATTCTTCGCGCAGGTCGTCAATGTAGATCTCTTTCACGCCCATGGCTTGCGCCTTGGCACGTGCAGGTTCGACCTCTTCGCCCTGACCCAGGTCAGCGGTGAAGGTCACCACTTCACAGTTATAAGTATCCTGCAGCCACTTGAGGATCACCGAAGTGTCCAGGCCGCCGGAATACGCGAGAACGACCTTGTTTACGTCGGCCATGCCATCACTCCACGGGGTTGTACGGAAAGGCGTCGATTCTACCGACCAAAACCGTGAATTTACAGAGGCGCGACAGCAAATGAAGATAAAGCGACAGATTATGTCGAGCGGGCGACCGAGGGTCGCACCTTAAGACGTGTGTGCCGGGTTGCTCGGTGCAGTGGCCTGCGGCGCCGGTTTCTCGGGGGCTGCCACGCGTTCCAGCTGGATATTCACGCGGCGATTGCGCGCCCGGTTGGCGGCATTGGTGTTGGGCGCCAGTGGGTAGCTCTCGCCGTAAAACCGCATGGAAATCTGCGATTCCGGGATGCCATTGGCCTTTAAGTAGTCCGTGACCGCCAACGCCCGGCGGCGCGAAACATCACGGTTGGTCAGGCGATTTCCGCTGTTGTCCGAATGGCCGTTCAACTCGACATGGTTGACGGTAGGATCGGCTTTCATGAACGCCACAATCACGTCCAGCTTCTTCTTCGCGGCCGCGTCCAGTTCAATGCCGCCGCCGGGAAAGCCGACTTCGGTCTGTTTGACCTGGTCGTAATTCATCGGCAACAGCTTGGTGGTGCACAATTGGTATTCGTTGTAGGCCTTGTTGAACTTGACCGGCAACAGACGGATTTCCGAGTAGCCGCCTTCGCGCCCGTAATGCCGCACGGTCGGGCTACGTCCTTCCAGCAAACCGGTGAACAGCCGCCCGGCCTGAGCTTGGGAGCTGTTGAACAACACCTCGCCACTGCCGGCACGCACGGCGCCAAGGTTGATGTCCCCGCGGCCCGGCTGCCAGGGCGCAGCGGCGGCCAACAAGGTCGCCGAGCCCGCACCCAGCGCGCCGTTGTAGGCTTTCAGGCGAAACGTCGCCTGCTCGCCGGCCCGGCGCACGAACTCACCCGAGCCGAAATCGGTGATCGGCTGGGTCAAGCGGCATTCGAACTGGTCGCCTTCCACCTTCCACTCAATATTCTCCAGACGTGTCTGGAACGTGAGGGCCATCGCAGGCAGGCTGGCGAACACACTGAGCAGGGCTAGATAATGCTGGCGCACGGGAGGCTCCACTGGTTTCTACAACACTTCAAAGCGTCATACGTCGTTAAGGCATACCCAGGGATATCGGTAGCGTCCTGCAAAACTTGATAGCGAGTGCCTGCAAGAGTCTTTTCCGGTAGCATTCCCACCAGATTGACCCGCCTGGAATCCCCAATGTCCGACCGCCTGACCCTGCTGCGTCCCGACGACTGGCATATTCATCTTCGCGATGGTGCTGCGTTACCCCAAACCGTGGCCGATGTAGCGCGCACATTTGGCCGCGCCATCATCATGCCTAACCTCGTTCCTCCGGTGCGTAATGCCGCTGAAGCCGACGCCTATCGCCAGCGCATCCTCGCTGCACGGCCGGCCGGCAGCCGCTTCGAACCGCTGATGGTGCTTTACCTCACTGACCGCACCCAGCCTGACGAGATTCGCCAGGCCAAGGCCACCGGCTTCGTGCACGCCGCCAAGCTGTACCCGGCGGGTGCGACCACCAACTCCGATTCCGGCGTGACCAGTATCGACAAGATCCTGCCGGCCATCGAAGCCATGGCTGAAGTCGGTATGCCGCTGCTGATTCACGGTGAAGTCACGCGTGGCGATGTCGATGTGTTCGATCGCGAGAAGGTCTTCATCGACGAGCATATGCGCCGCGTGGTCGAGCTGTTCCCGACGCTTAAGGTAGTGTTCGAACACATCACCACGGCCGACGCCGTGCAGTTTGTGACCGAGGCTTCGGCCAATGTCGGTGCGACCATCACCGCGCATCACCTGCTCTACAACCGCAACCACATGTTGGTGGGCGGGATTCGGCCGCACTTCTATTGCCTGCCGATCCTCAAGCGCAACACTCACCAAGTGGCCTTGCTGGACGCCGCCACCAGCGGCAGCCCGAAGTTCTTCCTCGGCACCGACTCCGCGCCGCACGCTCAACACGCCAAGGAAGCCGCGTGTGGCTGTGCCGGCTGCTACACCGCTTATGCGGCGATCGAGCTGTACGCCGAAGCGTTTGAACAGCGCAATGCCCTGGACAAGCTCGAAGGCTTCGCCAGCCTCAACGGCCCGCGTTTCTACGGCCTGCCGGCGAACACCGACCGCATTACCCTGGTTCGTGAAGAATGGACCGCCCCTGCCAGCCTGCCGTTTGGCGAGCTGACTGTTATCCCGCTGCGCGCCGGTGAAACACTGCGCTGGCGCCTGCTGGAGGAAAGCAAGTGAGTGAAGACCATTACGATGACGAACACGAGCACAGTGGCGGCGGTTCCCGTCACCCGATGGCCGAGCGGTTTCGCGGCTATCTGCCGGTGGTCATCGATGTAGAAACCGGTGGCTTCAACTGCGCCACCGACGCCTTGCTGGAAATTGCCGCGACCACCATCGGCATGGACGAGCAGGGTTTTGTGTTTCCCGAGCACACCCACTTCTTTCGTGTCGAGCCGTTCGAGGGCGCGAACATTGAAGCAGCCGCTTTGGAATTCACCGGCATCAAGCTCGACCACCCGCTGCGCATGGCGGTGAGTGAAGAAGCGGCGCTGACCGATATCTTCCGTGGTGTGCGCAAGGCGTTGAAGGCCAATGGTTGCAAACGCGCGATCCTGGTCGGCCACAACAGCAGCTTCGACCTGGGCTTCCTGAATGCCGCCGTGACGCGGTTGGACATGAAGCGCAACCCGTTTCACCCGTTCTCCAGCTTCGACACTGCTACCCTCGCGGGCCTGGCGTATGGCCAGACCGTGCTGGCGAAAGCCTGTCAGGCGGCCGGTATCGACTTTGACGGGCGTGAGGCCCACTCGGCTCGCTACGACACCGAGAAGACGGCCGAGTTGTTCTGCGGCATCGTCAACCGCTGGAAGCAGATGGGCGGCTGGGAAGACTTCAACGACTGAGGCCTGCCCGAGCGCTGTTGTGGCGAACGGGCTCGTTGTGGTGAGCGGGCTTGCCCCGCGTTGGGCCGCGCAGTGGCCCCAGAACCAAACAACGCGGTCTGCCAGGTAAATCGTGGCGGTCTAATTGGGGCTGCTTCGCAGCCCAACGCGGGGCAAACCCGCTCGCCACAACCTACTCACTCACCACAACCTACTCACTCGCCACAACAAGCCATTTGCCACCACGACCCGCCAGCCGCTGAACACCAGTCGCCACAAGGTCATTTCCCGCGCACAAAAAAACCGGCCTTCTCAGGCCGGTTTTTTTTGCTTCGAACGTGGCTTACAGCTTGCCAGCGTTCTCGGTCAGGTAAGCCGCAACACCTTCGGTGGAAGCGGTCATGCCTTTGTCGCCTTTTTTCCAGTTGGCAGGGCAAACTTCGCCGTGCTCTTCGTGGAATTGCAGCGCGTCGACCAGACGGATCAGCTCTTCCATGTTACGGCCCAGCGGCAGGTCGTTGATGATCTGCGAGCGCACAACGCCCTTGTCGTCGATCAGGAACGCGCCACGGAAAGCCACGCCGCCTTCGGACTCAACGTCGTAGGCCTTGGCGATGTCGTGTTTCATGTCGGCAGCCATGGTGTATTTGACTTTGCCGATGCCGCCATCATTGATGGCGGTGTTGCGCCAGGCGTTGTGAGTGAAATGGGAGTCGATGGAAACGGCTACCACTTCAACGTTGCGCGCCTTGAAATCGTCCATGCGGTGGTCCAGAGCGATCAGCTCCGACGGGCAGACGAAGGTGAAGTCCAGCGGGTAGAAGAACACCAGGCCGTATTTGCCTTTGATGGCTTCAGACAGTTTGAAGCTGTCTACGATTTCGCCATTGCCGAGGACGGCAGGTACGTCGAAATCCGGGGCTTGTTTGCCGACGAGTACGCTCATTGGTTATCTCCTGATGCAGGGGTGACGATTGAAGTAAAAGGACCGGCCCAGTCTGACGCGAATAAGCGACAGCCCTGTGACGCGGTCACGCTTCGTGAAGACCGACCATCATACACTGAAAAAACCGTTCGTCAGCGCACGGGCAGTGCCGGGCAATACCCTACGAATCTACTTTGACAATCATTCTCGTTAACATTAAGATCCATCGCACTTAAGCCTTAACCCGCGATGGTTCTCCCTTATGTATGTCTGCCTCTGCACTGGCGTCACCGACGGACAAATCCGCGAAGCAATCTACGAAGGTTGCTGCAGCTACAAGGAAGTACGTGAAACCACCGGCGTTGCCAGCCAGTGCGGTAAATGTGCTTGCCTCGCCAAGCAAGTGGTACGGGAAACCCTGACGCAGCTGCAAACCGCTCAGTCAGCACTCCCCTACTCAGCAGAATTTACACACGCTTAAATAGCGTGTTTTGAAGAACCGGACTTAGTGTCCGGTTTTTTTATGCCCGCAATTCAATTAGTTAGCGTCAAGACGCGGAACACAAACATTCTTATTCCGATTAATTTTCATTTATTATTCAATAACTTAGGTTTGACACTAGGGATTTCGCCGCTCAAACTCCGCCTTATACACAGCTAATACAGGGCAGGACCCCAGTCATGAAAGGCGACATCTCAGTCATCCAGCAACTCAATAAAATCCTTGCCAATGAACTGGTCGCGATCAATCAGTACTTCCTGCATGCGCGCATGTATGACGATTGGGGCCTGGAAAAGCTCGGCAAGCGCGAATACAAAGAATCCATCAAGGCCATGAAAGACGCGGACGCGTTGATCAAGCGCATCCTGTTCCTGGAAGGCCTGCCGAACGTGCAGGACCTGGGCAAGCTGAACATCGGCGAGCACACCCAGGAAATGATCATCAGCGACCTGAAGTTCGAACAGAAGAGCCACAGCGACCTCAAAGCCGCGATTGCGCACTGCGAAACCAAGGGCGATTTCGGCAGCCGTGAACTGCTCGAAGACATTCTGGAAGACCAGGAAGAACACATCGACTGGCTGGAAACCCAACTGGGCCTGATCGACAAAGTCAGCCTGGAAAACTACCTGCAATCGCAGATGGGTGAATAACCCGTAGTCAACAGGCCATAAAAAGCCCCGCTCTCTTTCGAGAAGCGGGGCTTTTTATTGACTGACGCACTGAAGGCGCCGGCTAGCCGGCGCCTTCAGGGTTAAGCGTCGGTCTTGGCGGCGGCGTTTGCCGCTGCTTCTTTGATCAGCGCTTGCAGCGAACCATCCGCAGCCATTTCAGTGATGATGTCACTGCCGCCGACCAGCTCACCGGCGACCCACAGCTGCGGGAACGTTGGCCAGTTGGCGTACTTCGGCAGGTTGGCGCGGATTTCAGGGTTTTGCAGGATATCCACGTAGGCGAATTTCTCGCCGCACTGCATGATGGCTTGGGAAGCCTTCGCGGAGAAACCGCACTGAGGAGCGTTTGGCGCGCCCTTCATGTAAAGCAGAATGGTGTTGTTGGCAATCTGCTCTTTGATCGTTTCGATGATATCCATGGAACACCTCGGCTGGAACTTTGCGACTCACAGGTCGGCACGGTGGCGCATTGTAACGCAAAATTCCAGCCCGGTGGTCGGGCGCCTCAGGCAGCCGCTACCTGCACCGGCACACCGTTGAGCGCAGCATTGCCGGATAACTCGTCCAACTGCCGCTCGTCGGTCAAGTCATTCGCACTCGCCCCCGGCTGCCCGCTGGCAATGCTCATCTGTACGCCTGGGCGTCCATGCCCCCAGCCATGGGGCAGGCTGACCACGCCGGGCATCATGTCCAGGCTGGCCACTACTTCCACTTCGATCATGCCGATGCGCGAACTGACGCGCACCCGCTGACCATCGCTCAATTGTCGACTGGCCAGGTCATCAGGGTGCATATGCAACTGGTGCCGAGGCTTGCCCTTCACCAGACGATGATAGTTATGCATCCACGAGTTATTGCTGCGCACATGACGACGGCCGATCAACAGGAGTTCATCCAACACCGGCCCGGGGTGTGCTGCGAACCGCGCCAAGTCAGCCAGGATCACCGCCGGCGCTGCCTGCACCCGGCCGTTGGCGGTCTTCAAGCGCGTGGCGAGATTGGGCTTGAGCGGCCCCAAATCCACGCCGTGCGGATGGTCGGCAAGCATCGCCACCGACAACTTGTGATCGGAAGCGTCACCGTAAGCCCCGGCACGCAAACCAAAGTCAATCATCTGCGCCGGCGCCATGGTCGGTTTGAGCGCCACGCCTGTCTGCGCCGCGAAGGCCTTGGCCAGGCCGACAAAGATTTCCCAGTCGTGCAGCGCGCCTGCGGGCTTGGGCAGGATCGCGCGGTTGAACCGAGTGACGTTGCGCACGGCGAACATATTGAACGTGGTGTCGTAGTGATCGTTTTCCAGCGCCGAGGTGGACGGCAGGATAAGGTCAGCGTAACGCGTGGTCTCGTTGATATAGAGGTCGATGCTGACCATGAACTCAAGCCCGTCCAGCGCCTGCTCCAACTGGCGACCGTTTGGCGTCGACAACACCGGGTTGCCGGCCACGGTCACCAGGGCGCGGATCTGGCCTTCGCCTTCGGTGAGCATTTCCTCCGCCAAGGCGGACACCGGCAATTCACCGCCATATTCCGGGCGCCCGGACACGCGACTCTGCCAGCGATTGAAATGCCCGCCACCGGTTGAAGCCACCAAGTCCACGGCCGGCGAGGTGCACAAGGCGCCGCCGACACGGTCCAGATTGCCGGTCACCAGATTGATCAATTGCACCAACCAATGGCACAGCGTACCGAAGGCTTGGGTGGACACGCCCATGCGCCCGTAACACACCGCCTTGTCCGCTGCGGCAAAGTCCCGCGCCAGCTGGCGGATCTGTTCGGCAGGCACTGCACATTGGTGGCTCATGGCTTCAGCGGTAAACCCGGCAATCGCGCGGCGCACGTCTTCAAGACCGTCGACCGGCAAATGGCTTTCACGCGTCAGGTTCTCGCTAAACAAGGTGTTGAGCAACCCGAACAACAACGCCGCATCGCCTCCGGGCCGCACAAACAGATGCTGATCGGCGATCGCCGCCGTCTCGCTGCGTCGTGGGTCAACCACCACCACGCTGCCGCCCCGCGCCTGAATGGCCTTGAGACGCTTCTCTACGTCAGGCACGGTCATGATGCTGCCGTTGGACGCCAACGGGTTGCCGCCCAGGATCAGCATGAAATCGGTGTGATCGATATCCGGAATCGGCAGCAGCAGGCCGTGGCCGTACATGAGATGACTGGTGAGGTGATGAGGCAGCTGGTCCACCGAGGTCGCGGAAAACCGATTGCGCGTCTTGAGCTGGCCAAGGAAGTAGTTGCTGTGAGTCATCAGCCCATAGTTGTGCACGCTGGGGTTGCCCTGGTACACCGCCACCGCATTCTGCCCATGCCGGGCCTGGATACCCGCCAGGCGCTCAGCGACCAGCGTGAATGCCTCGTCCCATGGGATCGGCTGCCATTCGCTGCCCACGCGCAACATGGGCTGGTGCAGGCGGTCCGGGTCGTTCTGGATGTCCTGCAATGCCACCGCTTTGGGGCAGATGTGCCCACGGCTGAAGGTGTCCAGCGCGTCACCCTTGATTGAGGTGATCGCCAGGCTGCCGTCGTCGGCCCGGGTGGTTTCCAGGGTCAGGCCGCAGATGGCTTCACACAGATGGCAGGCACGGTGGTGGAGAGTCTTGGTCATGGCCAGTCTCTTTATTGGGCTTTGACCCAACTATGGCCCGTCACCTGAGCGCGTACCAGTAAGGTTCGCCCCGTGAATCGAGAGGCATCAGGCCAGACCATGAGCAAATGTTTCAAAACCTTGCGAAGAGCCGCCGAAACCGACGCAGCCTGGCCTGCGCCCGCCCCCACGCATTGCAAAAGGTCTCAGCGCCAGTGTACAAATGGCCCGCTGCTGTCAGGAATCAGTCTTCAAAAAGCGCTTCAGCGCCCTTCTTGAACACCCTTAAAAACCGTAGCCCCATTGGTAAGACGCGACATTTAATTATAAGATCGCGCCTTCCCCTATTTCGTCGCCCCGTGCGGCTTTCGCCGCAGGTCTCGCCCGTTGTCACAATAAACAAGGCTTTGAGTATCTGCGGTCTGTTGCAAAAAGGTAGTTAATGATGAGCGCAAGGCACTTTCTCTCCCTGATGGATTGCACGCCCGACGAGCTGGTCAGCGTGATCCGTCGAGGCATTGAGCTTAAAGACCTGCGTAACCGCGGCGTACTGTTCGAGCCTTTGAAAAACCGTGTGCTCGGGATGATTTTCGAGAAGTCGTCGACACGCACCCGTGTGTCGTTCGAAGCCGGCATGATCCAGCTGGGTGGCCAAGCCATCTTCCTGTCCTCGCGCGATACCCAACTGGGCCGCGGCGAGCCGATTGCCGACGCCGCCCGCGTGATGTCGCGCATGCTCGATGCGGTAATGATCCGTACCTTCGCACACAGCACCGTGACCGAATTTTCCGCCAACTCCCGCGTGCCGGTGATCAACGGCCTGTCCGATGACCTGCACCCGTGCCAGTTGCTGGCCGACATGCAAACCTTCCTCGAGCATCGCGGTTCGATCCAAGGCAAGACCGTGGCCTGGATCGGCGACGGCAACAACATGTGCAACAGCTATATAGAAGCGGCGATCCAGTTCGACTTCCACCTGCGCATCGCATGCCCGGAAGGCTACGAGCCTGACGCGCGCTTCCTGGAACAGGCCGGCAGTCGCGTCACTGTCGTGCGTGACCCGCGTGACGCGGTGATTGGCGCCCATCTGGTCAGCACCGATGTCTGGACCTCCATGGGCCAGGAAGAAGAAACCGCCAAGCGCCTGGCCCTGTTCGCGCCGTTCCAGGTGACCCGCGCCCTGCTCGACCTGGCCGCGCCGGATGTGCTGTTCATGCACTGTCTGCCCGCCCACCGTGGCGAGGAAATCAGCCTCGACCTGCTCGACGATAAGCGTTCAGTCGCCTGGGACCAGGCTGAAAACCGCTTGCATGCGCAAAAGGCGCTGCTCGAATTCCTCGTCGCGCCTGCGTACCACCACGCATGAGCCAGCCATTACTGCTGAACCTGCGCAATCTGGCATGCGGCTATCAAGATCAACGCGTGGTGCAGAACCTCAACCTGCACCTCAACGCGGGCGACATCGGCTGCCTGCTGGGCTCTTCGGGCTGTGGCAAAACCACCACCTTGCGTGCGATTGCCGGGTTCGAACCCGTGCATGAGGGTGAGATCAGCCTGGCCGGCGAAGTGATTTCCAGCGCCGGGTTCACCCTCGCACCGGAGAAACGCCGGATCGGCATGGTGTTCCAGGACTACGCGCTGTTTCCGCATTTGAGCGTGGCCGACAACATCGCCTTTGGCATTCGCAAACACCCGCAAAAAGACCGCGTGGTCGCCGAGTTGCTGGAACTGGTCAACTTGAAGAACCTCGGCAAGCGTTTCCCCCACGAGCTTTCCGGCGGCCAGCAACAACGCGTCGCCCTCGCCCGCGCTTTGGCGCCGGAGCCGCAACTGTTGCTGCTGGATGAACCGTTCTCCAACCTCGACGGCGAACTGCGGCGCAAGCTTAGCCACGAGGTGCGCGACATTCTCAAGGCGCGCGGCACCAGTGCGATTCTGGTCACTCATGATCAGGAAGAAGCCTTTGCGGTGAGTGATCAGGTGGGGGTTTTCAAGGAAGGCCGTCTTGAGCAGTGGGATACGCCCTACAACCTCTATCACGAGCCACAAACGCCTTATGTCGCCAGCTTTATCGGCCAGGGCTATTTCATCCGTGGCCAGTTGAGCTCACCGGAGTCGGTCAGCACCGAACTGGGTGACCTGCGTGGCAACCGCGCCTACACCTGGCCCACAGGTGGCGCGGTGGATGTACTGCTGCGCCCGGATGACATCGTCTACGCGCCGGACAGCGCGTTGAAAGCGCGGATCGTCGGCAAGACCTTCCTCGGCGCCTCGACCTTGTACCGCCTGCAACTGCCGACCGGTGCACAGCTGGAGTCGATTTTCCCCAGCCACGCTGATCATCAGGTGGGTGTGGACGTGGGGATTCGGGTGGCGGCTGAGCATTTGGTGTTGTTTCAGGCTTCGGGCAGCGTTGCGGCGCAGATTCCTAAAGCCGACTCCGGCGTAAGGCGCTACAGCCCCGCCAACTGAGTAACTGACGAAACCAGATCAAAATGTGGGAGCGGGCTTGCTCGCGAATGCGGAGTGTCAGTTAACGAATTTATTACTGAACCACCGTTTTCGCGAGCAAGCCCGCTCCCACATTGGATCTCGTCGTATTCAAAATGCGAGTTTCAGGCCCGTCCAATCGGCGCGAATGTGGCCTGGGTATGCTCAGCCAGCACCGCCGCCGGCAGCTCAACTTCCAAACCCCTCCTCCCGGCACTGACAAAAATCGTCGCGAACGGCTGCGCCGTCACGTCGATAAATGTGCGCAAACGCTTCTTCTGTCCCAATGGGCTGATGCCGCCCAACAAGTAACCGGTGGAGCGTTGCGCCGCTGCTGGGTCGGCCATTTCGACTTTTTTCACCCCGGCCGCATGGGCGAGCGCCTTTAAATCCAGACTTCCGACGACCGGCACCACTGCCACCAACAATTCCCCTTTCTCACTGCTGGCCAGCAAGGTCTTGAACACCTGCGCGGGGTCAAGCCCCAACTTTTCCGCAGCTTCCAGCCCATAGGAGGCTGCCTTGGGGTCATGTTCGTAACTGTGGATGTGATGTTCGGCACGAACTTTTTTCAACAGGTCCAGTGCGGGGGTCATGGCTACTCCGGGCATGGCAAACAGAGGGCCAATTCTAGGCCAAGCGTAAGCAAAACGCTCTAGTGCGCCACTCCCGCGAGACGTACCAATAGGCGTAAGCGTGATCATTCACCAGACCAATAGTTCGAAAATGACCAGTGGTTCACTTTCGACCTTTGACAGCCGTCATTCTTGTCTATATTTTTTCGTTTCCGAATACTGTAGGAATAGCACCTGCGGTACTCCAGCAATAAGCCATGTCCTGGATGGGGATCCTCGCCACGGTGAAAATCGCGCAACAGCCCGTTGAGGCCGCGCGCCAAACAAGAACAACAATTGAGGTTTTCCATGACAACTGCTCTTCAACAGCCTTCACTTTCGAGCCAATGCATGGCCGAATTCCTGGGGACTGCGCTTCTGATCTTCTTCGGTACAGGATGTGTCGCTGCGCTCAAGGTCGCGGGTGCCAGCTTTGGGTTGTGGGAAATCAGTATCATCTGGGGGATCGGCGTCAGCATGGCGATCTACCTGAGCGCCGGTATTTCCGGGGCTCACCTCAATCCGGCGGTGAGCATTGCCCTGTGCATTTTTGCCGATTTCGAAAAACGCAAACTGCCCTTCTATATCCTCGCCCAGGTCGCCGGCGCCTTTTGCTCCGCCGCGCTGGTGTACACGCTATACAGCAATCTCTTTTTCGATTACGAACAAACCCACCACATGGTTCGCGGCTCCCAGGCCAGCCTGGAGCTGGCGTCGGTGTTCTCCACCTACCCGCATGCCCTGCTGAGCACAGCCCAGGCGTTTCTGGTGGAAATGGTCATCACCGCCATCCTGATGGGCGTGATCATGGCCCTTACCGACGACAACAACGGCCTGCCACGCGGCCCGTTGGCCCCGCTGCTGATCGGCCTGTTGATCGCGGTGATTGGCAGTGCCATGGGCCCACTGACCGGCTTTGCGATGAACCCGGCGCGGGATTTCGGGCCCAAGCTGATGACCTTTTTCGCCGGCTGGGGTGAAATGGCCTTTACCGGCGGCCGCGATATTCCTTACTTCCTGATTCCGATTTTCGCGCCGATTGTCGGCGCCTGCCTCGGTGCTGCGGCCTATCGCGGGCTGATTGCCCGTCATCTGCCGAGCGCCGCACCTGCTATAGATGAAACACCTGACACGGCTGTCAACGGCAAGACGCGTATTTCCTGATAGCGCCAGCCTGGTCCCTCTGCCCCTTTGCGGCCCAGGCTGATTCCTTACTCTCTTATTTTCCGTCCAAGGCAATCGACATGACCGACATTCAGAATAAGAACTACATCATTGCCCTTGATCAGGGCACCACCAGTTCGCGGGCGATCATCTTTGACCGTGACGCCAACGTGGTCTGCACCGCCCAGCGCGAATTCACTCAGCATTACCCGCAAGCCGGCTGGGTCGAGCATGACCCGATGGAAATCTTCGCCACCCAAAGCGCGGTGATGGTCGAGGCCCTGGCACAAGCCGGCCTGCACCATGACCAGGTCGCTGCCATCGGTATCACCAACCAGCGTGAAACCACCGTGGTCTGGGACAAGATCACTGGCCGTCCGATCTACAACGCGATCGTCTGGCAATGCCGGCGCAGCACCGAGATCTGCCAGCAGCTCAAGCGTGATGGTCACGAGCAGTACATCAATGACACCACCGGCCTGGTCACCGACCCGTACTTCTCCGGCACCAAGCTCAAGTGGATCCTCGACAACGTCGAAGGCAGCCGTGAGCGTGCGCGCAACGGCGAGCTGCTGTTCGGCACCATCGACAGCTGGCTGATCTGGAAATTTACCGGCGGCAAAACCCACGTTACCGATTACACCAACGCCTCGCGCACCATGCTCTTCAACATCCACACCCTGGAGTGGGATGCGAAGATGCTGGAGATTCTCGACGTGCCGCGCGAAATGCTGCCGCAAGTCAAATCGTCTTCGGAAATCTACGGCCGTACCAAAAGCGGTATCGCCATTGGCGGCATCGCCGGTGACCAGCAAGCGGCGCTGTTCGGCCAGATGTGCGTAGAAGCGGGTCAGGCCAAGAACACTTACGGCACCGGCTGCTTCCTGCTGATGAACACCGGCGACAAGGC
This sequence comes from Pseudomonas sp. MF08831, assembly GCF_059862645.1. Lineage (NCBI taxonomy): Bacteria > Pseudomonadati > Pseudomonadota > Gammaproteobacteria > Pseudomonadales > Pseudomonadaceae > Pseudomonas > Pseudomonas sp. MF08831. Next base: position 61,819 of record NZ_JCBCUX010000009.1, read on the forward strand.
CGTCAAATCCCAACACGGCATGCTCACCACCATCGCTTGCGGCCCCCGCGGCGAAGTGGCCTACGCCCTGGAAGGCGCGGTATTCAACGGTGGTTCCACCGTACAGTGGCTGCGTGACGAGCTGAAGATCATTGCCGATGCGACCGACACCGAATACTTCGCCGGCAAGGTCAAAGACAGCAACGGCGTATACCTGGTCCCAGCCTTCACCGGCCTGGGCGCGCCTTATTGGGACCCGTATGCGCGTGGCGCGTTGTTCGGCCTGACCCGTGGCGTACGGGTTGATCACATCATTCGTGCAGCCCTGGAGTCGATTGCCTACCAGACCCGCGACGTATTGGACGCCATGCAACAGGACTCCGGCGAACGCCTCAAAGCCCTGCGTGTGGACGGCGGCGCAGTCGCCAACAACTTCTTGATGCAGTTCCAGGCCGACATCCTCGGCACTCGGGTCGAGCGCCCGCAAATGCGCGAGACCACCGCGCTGGGCGCCGCTTACCTGGCCGGCCTGGCCTGTGGTTTCTGGGGCAGCCTGGACGAGCTGCGCGGCAAGGCCGTGATCGAGCGTGAATTCGAACCCACGCTGGATGAAGCCGCCAAAGAAAAACTCTACGCCGGCTGGCAGAAAGCGGTAAGCCGTACCCGCGATTGGGAACCGCACGAAGGCGCTGAATAAGCCAAGCGCCGGACCCACATAGGGTTGTAACTGGCGGGGAGCGGCGTGCTGCGTCATCATGGGCCACTTTTGTATGGCAGCCCAAAGGACGCCCCATGAATCTGCCTCCCCGCCAGCAACAAATCCTCGAACTGGTCCGCGAGCGCGGCTATGTCAGTATCGAGGAGATGGCGCAGCTATTTGTTGTCACCCCGCAAACCATCCGCCGCGATATCAATCAGCTGGCGGACGCCAATCTGCTGCGCCGCTACCACGGCGGCGCGGCCTATGACTCCAGTGTCGAGAACACCGCGTACGCCATGCGTGCCGACCAGATGCGCGATGAGAAACAACGCATCGGCGAAGCCATTGCCGCACAAATTCCTGATCATGCCTCGCTGTTCATCAATATCGGCACCACCACCGAATCGATCGCGCGTGCGCTGCTCAATCACAATCACCTGAAAATCATCACCAACAACCTCAACGTAGCCACCATGCTCAGTGCCAAGGACGACTTCGACGTACTGTTGACCGGCGGCAATGTGCGCCGTGACGGTGGTGTAGTCGGTCAGGCGAGCGTCGATTTCATCAACCAGTTCAAGGTCGACTTCGCCCTGGTGGGCATCAGCGGTATTGACGAAGACGGCAGCCTGCTCGACTTCGATTACCAGGAAGTGCGGGTTTCCCAGGCGATCATTGCCAATGCGCGCCAGGTGATCCTGGCGGCCGACTCAAGCAAATTCGGGCGCAATGCCATGATTCGTTTGGGGCCGATCAGCCTGGTGGACTGCTTGGTGACCGATCAGCAGCCGGTGCCCGCGCTGGTGCAGTTGTTGAACCAGCACAAGGTTCGGCTGGAAGTCGTTTAGCGCCGTACTGGCGCCGTCGGGGACAAGCCCCTCCCACACTGGAATGCGATCAACCTGTGGGAGGGGCTTGCCCCCGATGGCGATCTATCTGCCACCCTCATGTTCACAAATTTTCCCTTTGCCCCCCTTCGATGAGTTTTTTCAATCGAAGTTGGCTGGCTGTGTGCGCGTTTATCAGCTACCATTTTCGCAAATGAACATTAATGTTCGAATTCCAAGACGAAAAGATCGCGAGGCTAGCCGATGAACCCTTCCACCTTGCCTGCTCCACCGCTTGCCGAAGTCTATGACGTTGCCGTAATTGGTGGCGGAATCAACGGCGTCGGCATCGCAGCAGACGCAGCCGGTCGCGGTTTGTCGGTATTCCTTTGCGAAAAAGACGACTTGGCCAGCCACACATCCTCTGCTAGCAGCAAGCTGATCCACGGTGGCCTGCGTTACCTCGAACATTACGAATTCCGCCTGGTGCGCGAAGCCCTGGCCGAACGTGAAGTGCTACTGGCCAAGGCCCCGCATATCGTCAAGCAAATGCGTTTTGTGTTGCCACACCGCCCGCATCTGCGCCCGGCGTGGATGATTCGTGCTGGCCTGTTCCTGTATGACCACTTGGGCAAGCGTGAAAAACTCGCCGGTTCCAAGAGCCTCAAGTTCGGCCCTGACAGCCCGCTGAAAAGCGAAATCACCAAAGGTTTCGAATACTCCGACTGCTGGGTCGATGACGCCCGCCTGGTGGTGTTGAACGCCATGGCCGCTCGCGAAAAAGGCGCGCATATCCACACCCAGACCCGTTGCATCAGCGCGCACCGCAACAACGGCATGTGGGAAATGAACATGGAACGCGCCGATGGCAGCCTGTTCTCGATCCGTGCCCGCGCCCTCGTGAACGCCGCCGGCCCATGGGTCGCCAAGTTCATCAAGGAAGACCTGAAGCTGGATTCGCCTTACGGTATCCGCTTGATCCAGGGCAGCCACCTGATCGTGCCGAAACTGTATGAGGGTGCCCACGCACACATCCTGCAGAACGAAGACCAGCGCATTGTCTTCACCATTCCGTACCTGAACCACCTGACCATCATCGGCACCACCGACCGCGAATACACCGGCGACCCGGCGAAAGTAGCGATTACCGAAGGTGAAACCGACTACATGCTTAAAGTGGTAAATGCCCACTTCAAGAAGCAGTTGAGCCGCGACGACATCGTCCACACCTACTCCGGCGTGCGCCCGTTGTGCAACGACGAGTCGGATAACCCGTCGGCCATCACCCGCGATTACACCCTGTCGCTGTCTGGCGGCACTGGCGAGGCGCCAATCCTGTCGGTGTTCGGCGGCAAGCTGACCACCTACCGCAAACTCGCCGAGTCGGCGATGGCGCAGCTGGCGCCGTTCTTCACCCAGATGCGCCCAAGCTGGACGGCCACGGCCAGCCTGCCGGGCGGCGAGAACATGACCACGCCAGAAGCGCTGGCCGAGGCAATTCGCGCCAAGTTCAACTGGGTCCCGGCCGAGATCGCGCGTCGTTGGTCCACCACCTATGGCAGCCGCACCTGGCGCTTGCTCGAAGGTGTGCAGTCGCTGGCTGACCTGGGCGATCACCTGGGTGGCGGCCTGTACACCCGCGAAGTCGATTACCTGTGCGCCGAAGAATGGGCAACGCAACCGCAGGACGTGTTGTGGCGCCGTACCAAACTTGGGCTGTTCACCACCCCAGAGGAACAGGCCAACGTGCAGCGTTACCTGTCCAAGGTCGAGCAGAACCGCGCGAAGATCGAAGCAGCCTGATCAAACCGTCGTGAAAAGCCCCTGTGCCGAAAGGCCAGGGGCTTTTTTTATGCCTGCTGCGCCTGGCGCTGATACCGCAGGCCCATGTCACGAATGCCGCTGAGGGCGGAGCCCAGCAACACCGGATAAGCCGCCTGCAAAAACCCGGGTGTTGCCGTTGCCAGCGCGCGCTCCAGCCACAGGCAGGCCTGCGACTCATCGCCGGTTTCGGCCAGCTCGGCAGCGTGGTTGTATTGCCCGCGAAAATCGCCCGCCTCGGCTGAGCGCTGATACCACTGCCGCGCCAGTTGCACATCCTTGGGCACCACGACGCCTTCATGGTGGAACCGCCCCAGCAGGTTCATCGATTTGGCATGCCCTTTGGCCGCCGCCTGCTCGAACAACACATACGCGGCGACAAGGTCGCGCTCGACACCGCGACCGCGCGTCAGCAACTGGCCGTGGTTATACAGCCCCCAATCCAGCCCAAGGTCGCCCGCTTTGCGGTAATGCTCGGCGGCGTCCGGCAGGTCGATTTCGCAGCCCCAGCCGTTTTCAAGGCAGCGCCCGATCATGTTGATCGCCATCGGGTGGTCCTGACGTGCGCTGATGCGAAACCAGCTCAGCGCCAACGCTTCGTCCTTTTGTATGCCCCGACCCTCCAGCAACAACTGACCCAAGGTCGCCTGCGCATCGGTATCACCCAATTGCGCAGCGTGCATCACCCATCGCGCATACGCGCGCGGGTTATCACCGATTTCACCCGATTCATTGCCTGGCCGCGCGCTCTGCATGCTCGTCTGCACTCTCTCAAGCTGACAAAAATTTCATGAATCATCCTGTTACAAACTATTACATTTGAGATCGCTTATCAATTACGATCACCTCTCAATTCCAACAACACGAGACTATTCAATGGCTACCGGGATCAGTTCTGCCCCTCATTCATCGCGGCATTTGCTCGCGTCGGCGGTGGGTTTGGCAGTGGCTGCGCAAGGAGGATTCAGCTATGCAGCGGAGACTGCAGATGACGGCACAGGGGTAATTCAGCTCGGCGCGACCAGTATCGAAGGTCAGGCCCCAAGCCAGAGCGTTTACAACCCCGTAGCACCTTCCTCCCCCAAGTACACCGAGGCGCTGCGTGATACACCGCAGACGATTACCGTGGTGCCCAAGGAAGTCATTCACGATCAAAACCTGCTGACACTGCGCGACGTGCTCAGCACCGTGCCAGGCATTACCTTCGGCGCCGGCGAAGGCGGCAGCGGTTACGGCGACAGCATCAACCTGCGCGGTTTCTCGGCCAGCGGCGACATTTACGTCGACGGCGTGCGCGACAGCGCGCAGTACAGCCGCACCGACCCGTTCAACCTGGAACAGGTCGAAGTCGTCAGCGGCGCAAGTTCGGTGTACTCAGGTTCCGGCGCGGTCGGCGGCACCATCAACCTGGTGTCCAAGCAGCCGGAATTACGCGACAAAACCACGATCAGCGCCGGCATCGGCACCGATAACTACAAGCGCACCACGCTGGATACCAATCAGCAACTCAACGACACCACGGCGTTCCGGCTCAACCTGATGGCGCATGGTAACGATGTGCCGGGCCGCGATTATGAAGATTACTCGCGCTGGGGCATTGCGCCCTCCATCGCCTTTGGCCTGGGCACGCCGACCCGCGTTACCGTCAGTTATGAACACCAGAAAGATGACAACACGCCGCAGTACGGCATCCCCATCTACAACGGCAAGCCAATGCCGGGTGTGGGTTGGAGCGACTATTACGGTTACCACAACATCAATGACCAGCAAATCACCTCGGACGCGTTCAGCCTGAAACTCGAACACGACTTCAACGACGCCGTGTCAGTGCGCAACTTCACCCGCGTCGAGCGCGTGCGCCAGGATTTGCGCGCCTCCGGCCCCGAAGGTGCCCAGGCCGGCTGCCTGGCCAGCGGCACCCAGATAACGGGCGCGCCTTGCGCCGCCGGCCTCAAGCCAGGCTATTTCCAGCCAAGCGGCGGTTCGCTGGGCAACGAGCGCAACACCCAGAACAAAATGTTCACCAACCAGACTGACGTAACCAGTCACTTCAGCACGGGCTTTATCGACCACACACTGGTGACCGGCATCGCCATCAGCCGCGAGGAATACGAGGCGGATACCGGAAAATGGCTGACCAACAGCAACGGCAGCACGATCGTTCCACCGCCGGTCAGCTTCAGCGCCCCCAACTCGGACTGGACCGGCCCCGTCAACTTCACCCGCGCGGCCCATGTTGACGGTGCGCTGAACAACCGCGCCGCCTACGCCTTCGACACGCTCAAACTCAACCCGCAATGGGAAATCAACGGCGGTTTGCGTTACGAGCACAATGCCGGCAGTTCGGTCACCAATGCCTACTCCAGCACCGGCGTGGAAACGCCCGGCGTTCGCTACGGCCAAGCGGATGACCTGACGTCCTATCGCCTGGCGCTGGTGTACAAACCGGTGGAAAACGGCAGTTTCTATATCGCCTACGGCAACAGCAAGACGCCGTCGCAAGCCAGCGTCAATGGTGGCTGCTTTACCCCGGCGAAAACGTCCAGCGCGCCCACCAACAACTGCAACGTTGCCCCGGAAACCGCCGTCAGCTATGAGATCGGCACCAAATGGGACTTCCTCGACAATGCCTTGTCGGTCACCGGCGCGATCTTTCGCAATGACCGCACCAACTACAAAGTCGCCGATCCCGACCCGACCAACCTGAGCGGCACGCAATCGCTCGACGGCAAAGCACGCGCAGACGGCGTGGCACTCGGCCTGAGCGGTGCGATCACGGATAAGTGGAAGGTCTTTGCCAACTACACCTACCTGGATACCCGCGTGTTGCGCAGCGCCAGCGACTTCACCCTGGCCACCACCGGCTTCGACGCGCAGAAAGGCGAGCCGCTGCCGTTTACGCCGAAACATGCGGCCAGCCTTTGGACGGTGTACGACCTGCCCTACGACTTTCAGGTGGGCTACGGCATCACGGCGCAATCCAAGCAGTACCTGGTCAGCGCCGCCGGGGCACCGACTGCGCCGGGCTACGCCGTGCAGCGCGCGATGCTCGGCTACAAGGTCAACAAACAGTTGAACCTGCAGTTGAACGTTAACAATCTGTTCGACAAGGAATACCTGACGCGCATCCGTAACAACGGTTGGGCGGTGCCGGGTGATGGGCGTGCGGCGGTTGTTTCGGCTGACTATACGTTCTGATTGTGGGGGGTGTTTTGGGGGGCATATCCGGTGCTTGGGTGATGGCTGCTTTTGGTTCCGCCCTTACGGCGGGTCACTTTGGAAAAGCCCCAAAGTAACCAAAGGGCTCTTGCCCCACCACTCGGCACCCCGCTTGGGCTCGGTGTGCCCTCACTCCGGCTTGAATCCGTGGGCCGCCGTGACGGGGCAAAGACCTTTTGGTTACTTTTGGCTGGGCCGGCATTCCGGGCGTTTGCCAAAAGTGACCCGCTGTAAGAGCGGAACCGCCAGCCGCCGTGACCGCAGCAACGGATATACACCCCATCCCACCGCAGCCATTCGGTTTTCCGAACACCACACCCCAAACCATTCGGTTTGCCGGACCAAACCGCCAAACCCCTCCCGTCATACAAACTTAATACCCATATAAATCAACCAGATAACCTTTTATCCCTGGTATGGCACGACTCATGCTCTACACTCCCTGACGATTGCCTGCGACGCTTCAGGAGCCGTCACGGGCATTCGCTGTACAAAAGAGAGCCGTCTAGCCGGCTTCATAAAAAAAACAAATGTCGAGGAAGTATTGATGCGCATCGTTCCCCATATCCTGGGCGCAGCTATCGCTGCTGCTCTGATCAGCACTCCAGTTTTCGCCGCCGAACTCACCGGCACACTGAAGAAAATCAACGACTCCGGCACCATCACTCTCGCTCACCGCGACAGCTCCATTCCGTTTTCTTACATCGCGGATGGCTCGGGCAAACCCGTGGGCTACTCCCACGACATTCAACTGGCCATCGTTGAAGCCCTGAAAAAAGACCTGAACAAACCCGATTTGAAGGTCAAGTACAACCTGGTCACCTCGCAAACCCGTATCCCGCTGATCCAGAACGGCACCGCGGATATCGAATGCGGCTCCACCACCAACAACGCCGAACGCGCTCAACAAGTTGATTTCACCGTCAACATGTTCGAAATCGGCACCCGCCTGCTGGTCAAGAAAGACAAGGATGGCAAGCCGTCCTACGCTGACTTTGCCGACCTGAAAGGCAAAAACGTCGTGACCACCGCTGGTACCACGTCCGAGCGCATCATCAAAGCGATGAACGCCGATAAGCAAATGAGCATGAACGTCATCTCCGCCAAAGACCACGGCGAATCCTTCCAGATGCTGGAAAGCGGCCGCGCCGTCGCCTTCATGATGGACGACGCCCTGCTCGCAGGCGAAGAAGCCAAGGCCAAGAAGCCGGACGACTGGGTCATCACCGGTACGCCACAGTCTTTCGAAGCCTACGCGTGCATGGTGCGTAAAGACGATCCAGCCTTCAAAAAAGCTGTCGATGACGCCATCGTCGGTCTGTACAAATCCGGCGAAATCAACAAGATCTACAGCAAGTGGTTCGAGAGCCCGATTCCTCCAAAAGGCCTGAACCTCAACTTCCCGATGAGCGACAAGGTTAAGGAGCTGATCGCTAACCCAAGCGACAAACCAGCCCCTGACGTAAAAATCTGATACCTGACTAAGCTTATCTCCTGAGGGAGCCAACCCTCCCTCAGGCGTCTGTTACTACCTGCTGGCTTTAATTTGGAACACTCGACCTGGCGGTTTTCGAGCCGATCGCGTGTGCCTGGCGTTCAACGTCGGGCGGGAAAGGATCTTCCCCAAGCGGGTGCTTGTACATCGATCGATCTCGAGGGGAGACCCTAATGAATTACAACTGGGACTGGGGCGTGTTCTTCAAGTCCACTGGCGTGGGCAGCGAGACTTATCTCGACTGGTACATCGCCGGCTTGGGCTGGACCATCGCCATCGCTGTCGTGGCATGGATTATCGCCTTGTTGCTGGGGTCCATTCTGGGCGTCATGCGCACCGTGCCAAACCGCATCGTATCGGGCATCGCGACCTGCTACGTGGAACTGTTTCGTAACGTGCCGCTGCTGGTTCAGCTGTTTATCTGGTACTTCCTGATACCCGATCTGCTGCCGCAAAACCTGCAGGACTGGTACAAACAAGACCTCAACCCGACCACCTCGGCCTACCTGAGCGTCGTCGTGTGCCTGGGCCTGTTCACCGCCGCCCGTGTGTGTGAACAAGTGCGTACCGGCATCCAGGCGCTGCCACGCGGCCAGGAATCTGCCGCACGCGCCATGGGCTTCAAGCTGCCGCAGATCTACTGGAACGTGCTGCTGCCTCAGGCTTACCGCATCATCATTCCGCCGCTTACCTCGGAATTCCTCAACGTGTTCAAGAACTCCTCCGTGGCGTCCTTGATCGGCTTGATGGAACTGCTGGCGCAAACCAAACAGACTGCCGAGTTCTCGGCCAACCTGTTTGAAGCCTTCACCCTGGCCACGCTGATCTACTTCACCCTGAACATGAGCCTGATGCTGCTGATGCGCGTGGTCGAGAAGAAAGTCGCGGTGCCCGGCCTGATCTCCGTGGGGGGTAAATAATGGACTTCGATTTCAGCGGCATCATCCCCGCCATTCCTGGCCTGTGGAACGGCATGGTCATGACCTTGCAGTTGATGGTCATGGGTGTGATCGGCGGTATCGCGCTGGGTACGATGCTGGCGCTGATGCGCTTGTCGTCCAGCAAACTGCTGTCGCGTCTGGCCGGCGCCTACGTGAACTACTTCCGCTCGATCCCGCTGCTGTTGGTGATCACCTGGTTCTACCTGGCGGTGCCGTTCGTGTTGCGCTGGATCACCGGCGAAGACACCCCGATTGGTGCGTTCACCTCCTGCGTCGTGGCCTTCATGATGTTCGAAGCCGCGTACTTCTGTGAAATCGTGCGGGCCGGCGTGCAGTCGATCCCCAAGGGCCAGATGGCCGCCGCACAGGCGATGGGCATGACCTATGGCCAGACCATGCGTCTGATCATCCTGCCCCAGGCGTTCCGCAAGATGACCCCGCTGCTGCTGCAACAGTCGATCATCCTGTTCCAGGACACCTCGCTGGTTTACACCGTGGGCCTGGTGGACTTCCTCAACTCCGCCCGCTCCAACGGCGACATCATTGGCCGCTCCAATGAGTTCCTGATCTTCGCCGGTGTCGTCTACTTCATCATCAGCTTTTCCGCCTCGCTGCTGGTCAAGCGTCTGCAAAAAAGGTTTGCCGTATGATCTCTATCAAGAACATCAACAAGTGGTATGGCGACTTCCAGGTGCTGACCGATTGCAGCACCGAGGTTAAAAAAGGCGAAGTGATCGTGGTGTGCGGGCCGTCCGGCTCGGGTAAATCCACCCTGATCAAGTGCGTCAACGCACTGGAACCGTTCCAGAAAGGCGACGTGGTGGTGGACGGCACATCCATCGCCGACCCGAAGACCAACCTGCCGCAACTGCGCTCGCGCGTGGGCATGGTGTTCCAGCACTTCGAACTGTTCCCGCACCTGACCATCACCGAAAACCTGACCATCGCGCAGATCAAGGTGCTTGGCCGCAGCAAGGAAGAAGCCACCAAAAAGGGCCTGCAACTGCTTGAGCGCGTCGGCCTTTCGGCACACGCGCACAAGCACCCGGGCCAGCTTTCCGGCGGCCAGCAACAACGGGTGGCGATTGCCCGCGCCCTGGCCATGGACCCGATCGTCATGTTGTTCGACGAACCGACCTCGGCGCTGGACCCTGAGATGGTCAACGAAGTGCTCGACGTGATGGTGCAACTGGCCCACGAAGGCATGACCATGATGTGCGTAACCCACGAAATGGGGTTTGCGCGCAAAGTGGCCGACCGTGTGATCTTCATGGACGCCGGCAAGATCATCGAAGACTGCCCGAAGGAGGAGTTCTTCGGCGACATCAGCGCCCGCTCCGAACGCGCGCAGCACTTCCTTGAGAAAATCCTGCAGCACTAAGCCCTACAGAGCTTCCACTGCAAAAAACCGAGCCCATGTGACTGTGGGCTTGTGTGGGAGCGGGCTTGCTCGCGAAGGCGGAGTGTCAGTCGGTACATTTTTCATTGACCCACCGCATTCGCGAGCAAGCCCGCTCCCACACTGGACTGAGCAGGCCGACAAGCTCTGGTTGACCCAAGGCAACTGTGATGAAATGCGACCCCAACCAATTTCGCGCCGCACCGCCATCACTTGCCGTGAAACCTCGTCTGATTCGCCAACTGTTCCTGCCGCCGTTGATCATCGCCCTGATGATCGGCTTGGGTTATATCGGCTTCTGGGTCAGTGAGTACTATGGCATTCGCACCCTCAGCGACAACGGCGAACGCCAGTTGGAACTGCACGCGCGCACCGTTGAAAGTGAACTGAGCAAATACACCTACCTGCCCAGTCTGCTGGAGCTCGAATCCAGCGTCTCCACGCTGCTGGCCGACCCGAACCAGGAAACCCGGCAGACAGTCAATGATTACCTCGAAGGCCTGAACCGACGCAGTCGCAGTCGGGCCATCTACGTGATGGACACCACCGGTCGTGTGCTGGCCACCAGTAACTGGCGCGATGCCGACAGCTACCAGGGTGAAGACCTGTCCTTTCGCGCCTATTTCCAGAATGCCGTGCGCGGCCAGCCGGGCCGCTTCTATGGCATCGGCAGCACCAACGGCGAGCCCGGCTACTACCTGGCCCACGGCCTGGAAGAGCACGGCAAGATCATCGGCGTCGCCGTGGTCAAAGTGCGCCTCGAAGCCCTCGAAGAGCGCTGGCAGCGTGCGCGCCTCGAAGCGTTCGTGAGCGACGAGAACGGCATCATCATCCTCTCCAGCGACCCCGCCCGCCGGCTCAAGGCGGTGCGCCCGCTGAGCGACGACACCAAAGAACGCCTGGCCCACAGCCTGCAATATTACTGGGCGACGCTTAACGAGCTGGAGCCGCTGGCCCGTGAGCGACTCAATGAGGGCACCGAGAAGCTGACTTTCCCGGCCAACAGCGAAGTGGTCAACGACGAGCACGAGGTCAGCTACCTCGCCCAAACCCGCCCGCTCAACGACACGCCGTGGAATTTCACCCTGCTGACCCCACTCAATGACCTGCGCCGCGCGGCGATCAACCAGGGCATTCTGGTCGCTGTCGCATTCGGCCTGGTGGCGTTTTTGCTGATCGCCTGGAACGAGCGCCGCAAGGTGATCGCCACCCGCCTCGCCGCGCGGGAAGCCTTGCAGGAAGCCAACAGCCAGCTGGAGCGTCGGATTGCCGAACGCACCGCCGACCTGCGTGCCAGCAACGAACGGCTCAAGGGCCAGATTCGCGAACGGCGCCAGGCCGAAGAAACCTTGCGCCGCGCCCAGGACGAACTGGTGCAAGCGGGAAAACTCGCTGCCATCGGCCAGATGTCCACCAGCATCGCCCACGAGTTGAACCAGCCGCTGGCGGCACTGCGCACGCTGTCGGGCAACACGGTACGTTTCCTCGAACGTGGCGCCCTCGACACTGCCAGCGCCAACCTCAAAACCATCAACGAACTGATCGACCGCATGGGCCGCATCACCGCTAGCCTGCGCTCCTTTGCCCGGCGCGGCGATGACCAGGGCGAAGCCAACCTCGGTAAAGCCGTGGACGCCGCGTTCCAGGTGCTCGGCGCTCGTCTCGACGGCCTGCCGTTGACCGTGCACCGCGACTTCGCCAACGCTCAATTGCAAATCGACCAGACGCGCCTGGAGCAGATCCTGGTCAACCTGATCGGCAATGCCCTGGACGCGATGCAGGCGCAACCTGCGCCCGAACTGTGGTTGGATGGCCACGTGTTTGAGGGCAAGTACCGCCTGCACGTGCGCGACAACGGGCATGGTATCGACCCCGAAACGCGCAAGCATTTATTCGAACCGTTCTTCACCACCAAACCCGGCGAACAAGGCCTGGGCCTGGGCCTGACCCTTTCCGCCAGCCTCGCGGCGGCCACCGGCGGCAACCTTGCCGTGGAACACCCGGCCAGCGGTGGTACTGCCTTTGTCTTGTGCCTGCCGCTGGTGGGCACTCAAAAAGCTGAGTCGACATGAATACAGACACCACAGCCGCAAAAGACGAACTCACCGTTCTGATCGTCGAGGACGATCCCCATGTACTGCTCGGCTGCCAACAGGCCCTGGCACTGGAAGACATTCCCAGCGTGGGCGTGGGCAGTGCTGAAGAAGCCCTCAAGCGCATTGGCGAGAACTTTGCCGGCATCGTCATCAGCGACATTCGCCTGCCGGGTATCGACGGCCTCGAGCTGCTGACCCGCCTCAAAGCGCTGGATAAAAGCCTGCCGGTAGTGCTGATCACCGGGCACGGCGATATTTCGATGGCCGTCGGGGCCATGCGCAATGGCGCCTACGACTTCATGGAAAAGCCCTTCTCCCCCGAACGCCTGGTTGACGTCGCGCGCCGCGCCCTGGAGCAACGCGGGCTGGCGCGAGAAGTGTGGTCGCTGCGCCGCCAACTGGCCGAACGTGATTCGCTGGAGGGCCGCATCATCGGCCGCTCGCCGGCGATGCAGAACCTGCGCGAACTGATCGCCAACGTCGCCGACACGTCGGCCAACGTGTTGATCGAAGGCGAGACCGGCACCGGCAAAGAACTGGTCGCGCGCTGCCTGCATGATTTCAGCCGGCGCCATTCCCATCAGTTCGTTGCCCTGAACTGCGGTGGCTTGCCGGAAAACCTGTTCGAAAGCGAGATTTTCGGCCACGAAGCCAACGCCTTTACCGGCGCCGGCAAGCGTCGCATCGGCAAGATCGAGCACGCCCACGAAGGCACGCTGTTTCTCGACGAAGTGGAAAGCATGCCGATCAACCTGCAGATAAAACTGCTGCGGGTGTTGCAGGAACGCACCCTTGAACGGCTGGGCTCGAACCAGAGCGTGGCCGTGGATTGCCGGGTGATCGCCGCCACCAAATCCGACCTCGATGAGCTGAGCCGCGCCAGCCAATTTCGCAGCGACCTTTACTACCGCCTCAACGTGGTAACCCTGGAACTGCCGCCGTTGCGCGAACGTCGCGAAGACATCCTGCAGTTGTTCGAGCACTTCCTGCAGCAATCCTCCCTGCGCTTTGATCGCACCGCGCCTGAGCTGGACAACCAGACCGTGTCGACACTGATGAGCCACGACTGGCCAGGCAACGTGCGCGAACTGCGCAACGTCGCCGAGCGCTTTGCCCTGGGCTTGCCCGCCTTCAAGAAAAGCGGCAACGGCAACAGTAACCACGGCCTGGCCTTCACCGAAGCGGTGGAAGCCTTCGAGCGCAACCTGCTCAACGATGCCCTGCAGCGCAGCGGCGGCAACCTGACCCAGGCCAGCCTGGAACTGGGAATGGCCAAGACCACCCTGTTCGACAAGGTCAAGAAATACGGGTTGAGCCACTGATGGATCTATTCTTGAAGGCCGCCATTGGCGCGGCGGTGGTGTTGGTCCTGGCGGCGTTGGCCAAGACCAAAAACTATTACATCGCGGGGCTGGTGCCGCTGTTCCCGACCTTTGCGTTGATTGCGCACTACATCGTCGGCAAGGGCCGCTCGGTGGAGGACCTGAAGACCACCATCGTGTTTGGGATGTGGTCGATCATTCCGTATTTTGTGTATTTGGCGACGCTGTATGTGATGGTCGACCGCCTGCGCCTGGAAGCATCACTCGCCGTGGCGGCGGTGGCATGGTTGATGGCAGCGACGGTGTTGGTGAGCGTGTGGGTGCGCCTGCATAGCTGACAACTGCGGTCAAAAACGGGCAAGGGTGACCTGACACACCTCAATCAAAAATGTGGGAGCGGGCTTGCTCGCGAAGGCGGCGTGTCAGTCGATATATCCGCTGACTGAATCACCGCTTTCGCGAGCAAGCCCGCTCCCACATTCAGAGGTGCGAATCACCCGAATCTCAGCGGACGATCTTGTCGACCTGAATCCCCAGCTTTTTCAACCGATACCAGAAGCTCCTTTCTGAAATCCCGATTTTCGCCGCCGCGGCAGCCTGCACGCCGTTGCTCTCGTGCAACGCCGCCAGGATGTAGGTTTTCTCGACGTCCGCCAGCGCCGCGTCCAGGTCCGCAGGCACGCCAGGGTTGTCCCCAAGCAACGCCGTGACGCCGTCCTCTGCCGGTTTTGAAGCAAACAGGTAGGCCGGCAGGTCGATGTCTTCGATCACCGGTTTGGCGGCGACGATGGTTGCGCGCTCCACGCAGTTTTGCAGTTCGCGGATATTCCCCGGCCAGCTGTACGCGGCCATGGCCTGCAAGGCCTCCGGGCTGAACCCGGTGATGCGTTTGCCGGCGGTGGCGCTCAGGGTCTGGGCGAAGTGCCGGGCCAGGGGCACGATGTCCTCGGCGCGTTCGCGCAGGGCCGGCAGCGGGATCGGGAACACATTCAGGCGGTAATACAGGTCTTCGCGAAACTCTTTATTGGCCACCGCGTCCAGCAGGTTTTTGTTGGTGGCGGCGATCACCCGCACATCCACCTTGCGCTCGCGCGGGTCACCCACCGGCTCGATCACCCGCTCCTGCAACGCGCGCAGAATCTTGGCCTGCAACGCCAGGGGCATGTCGCCCACCTCATCCAGAAACAGCGTCCCCTTGTCAGCCTGCATAAAGCGCCCGACCCGATCCGCCACGGCGCCGGTGAAGGCGCCCTTGCGATGGCCAAACATTTCGCTTTCCAGCAAGCCTTCCGGAATCGCCGCGCAGTTGACCGCTACAAATGGCTTGTCGGCACGGCTGCCGTGCTTGTGGATCGCGCGCGCGACCATTTCCTTGCCGGTGCCGCTTTCGCCAGTCAGCAGGATAGTGGCGTTGCTGTCACGCACCGAATCGATTGCATGCAGCACCTGGCGAAACGCCGGGCTGTCACCCACCAGGCTGTCAAACTGCGCATGGTGATCGAGTTCGGCGCGCAGCCGCGCGTTGTCGCGCATGATGTCGCGAAACTGCAAGGCCTTGGCTACGGTGATGTCCAGTTCGTCGATGTCGAACGGCTTGGCAATGTAGTCATAGGCGCCGTTGCGCATCGATTGCACGGCGTTTTTCACCGTGCTGTAGGCGGTCATCACGATCACCGGCAAATCCGGAAAACGCACCTTGATCTCGGCCAGCAGCGTCGGGCCGTCCATGCCGGGCATGCGCCAGTCACTGATCACCAGGTCGATGTCTTCCTGTTCCAGCACCTTGAGCGCGTGCAGGCCGTTGCTTGCGGTAAATACCTGAATGCCGTTCTGGCTCAGGGCCGACGACAGCAAGTCGCAGAGCTTGGGCTCGTCGTCGACTACCAATACGTTATGCGTCATGACCATCCTCATCGTCGCCGTCGTGATCACCCTGGGCCGGAATGTACAGGCTGAAGGTGGCGCCGGCATCTTTCTCACTGGCACATTCAATGCTGCCGTCGTGACTTTCCATGATCGAATAGACTTTTGCCAGGCCCAGGCCCGTGCCCGAGGCCTTGGTGGTGACGAACGGTGTGAAGATCCGCTCGATCATATCCGCCGGGATGCCCTGGCCGGTGTCGGCGATGCTGATCACCGTGTTGCCGTCGACACTGCGGATGCCCAGGGTCAGACGCCCGCCTTCGGGCATCGCGTCGATGGCATTGAGAATCAGGTTGAGGCACGCCTGCTTGAGTTGTTTGGCATCGGCATAGATCGTCGCACCGGGTGCCTGGTCGTCAATCTGCGCGTCAATGTTATGCGTGGACAGTTCCGGGCTGCAGAAACCGAGAATCTCTTCCACCAGCGCACGCGCCGGCTGCAGCACGCGCAGCGGCGGGTTGGGTTTGGCGAAATCGAGGAATTCGGTGATCAGGTCGTTGATGCGGCTGACCTCGCTGATCACGTATTCCAGGTGGCGCTTGTCGGTTTCCGCCAGGTCGGCGCGACGGTGCAACAATTGGGTCGCGGTTTTGATGATGCCCAGCGGGTTGCGGATCTCGTGAGCCAGGCCCATGGCGACTTCGCCCAGGGCGTGCAGCCGATCGCGACGGCGCAACTGAGCTTCAAGGTGATGCAGTTCGCCCAGGCGCTCGGTCATGTGGTTGAAGGTGCTGCTCAACTGCGCCAGCTCATCGCCGCCAGTGACCAATACGCGGTGTTCGTAATGACCCGAGATCACCGCGTCCACGCCTTGGGACAAATCGCGCAACGGTTTGGTCAGGCGCCGCGACACCAGCACCCCGGCGCCCAGGGACAACGCCGAGCTGAGCAGGAAAATCAGCACGAACAGGTTGCTCTGATTCACCAGCCCGACCAGGCTGGTATGGCGTAGCAGACCGCTGAAGATCACCCCTTGCAGGTCGCCGGCATCATTGAAGATTGGCCAATACAGACCGCTGTAATTGTTGGTGAACTGCTCGCTCGGCTGCTTGGTGGCGCGCATGGCCGTTTCGACGTCCTTGGGAATGCGCGAGGGGTGGTTTTCGAAACGCTGGGTCGAGAAGATTTCGTTAAAGCCCGACGGATTGGCCAGGTACAGGCGCAGGTCGAGTGAATGCACATCGGCCACGCTGGTGAGGAAACTGCTGTCCAGGTACGTCGCCACCAACAGCAGGTAGTCGACGCCTTCCTGGGTGGTTTCGAAGGTCGAGACCACGAGGCCCGTACTCACGCCCGCCACCTGCACGGTTTGCAGCACCGCGTTGCTGGTCAGGTCGATCTGCTTGACCACATCGTCGGAGGCCGTGCTGAACACGACCTTGTGATCACTCACGCGAATCAGCGCGACCACGTCGATGTCCGTGGCGTCGGCAATGTCGGCGGTCAGCCGGTCGTGCTTGGCGGCCTGCTTGGTCGAAGGCGGGCTGGTGTAGCGCAGGAACAGCTTGGCCATGCGCGCGTTGTCATGAAGGATGTCGCCGATTTCGTCCTTGACGATCTTGGTCGACTCTTGCAGCCAGATACGCACGTTACTGTCGAAAATCTGCGACAGCGTGGTCGCTGCCAGCTCGGCGGCGATCATGGTGGGAATAACGCTGACCAGCCAGAACGCCAGCACCAGCTTGCGCTGGACGCTCCAGCGCGAAATGGCAAAGGGGCGGGCTTTCTGGCGGGTTTTGGTGATCATCAGGTTTCGCTTATCGCAGCAGCCATGGCAGGGTCGGAACGGTCCGGTCTCAGGTACATTTTCACGAGCTTGAGCAGGCTGTTGACCAGCCGGTTACGGTGACGGAAGAACATGCTGTTGCCTTGGAACTCGCACCCCAGGCGCAGCTTACTGGCATACCCTTCCTGACCGCACTCGTACACAGGGATTTTGTGCTGAATACAGTAGTCGACGTTGGTCAGCCAACTGCGAAAGTACAGGTTGTATTCGCGGCTGAATGCCATGTCGTGCCCAAAGAACTTGTCGATCAGGCGGTGCTGGTCCAGCAGGATCAGATTGAACGCCACCAAATGCTCGTCCACCCAATAAAGAACACAGACCGCGCGCCCTTCAAGCCGTTCGAGGATGCCGGTGAAGTAACGCGCCGGCAAACGTTCGAACTGCAGCTGCGAGCGCGCGAGCGTGGCCTCGTACAAGCGCATGACCTGCGGCAACACATCATCAATATTGCGCCGCCACTCCACGCGCGGGCCCGGCGCACGCAGTTTACGGCGCAGGTCCTTGCGCGTCGATTTGCACAACGAGCCAAGGTAGGCGTCTACCGAACCGTAGGGCACCGTCAGCAGACCGCTGGGCAAGCTCGGCATGCTCTGGAAACCTGCGCTGCGGCAACTGGTCGCCCAGTGCGGGTCGTCGGTCGGTACATCTTTGACCGCCACCAGGCCAATCCCGAAGGCATTGGCATCCTGTCGCGCGGCTTGCAGCAACTGCTTGAGCAACACTGGGCGCCGCGCCTGGGGTATGGCGCTTGCAATACCAGCGTCGCAACGCTCGGCTATCGGCGAGCCAATGGCATACAGCGGCAACCGCAAAACACCCGGCCACAGTCGCTCCAGGCGTTCGGTAAAACGCTTGCCGGCACCCGACACCGTGGTGTCGAGGCGATAATGGGTGATGAACGCAGCGGCCACTGCCACCAGTGTTTCATCTTCGTAAACGGCCAGGTAACGCCATTTGAAGTCATCAATGGCCGCGTTTTCCACGGCGACGTAAAAATCCCAATCCTCCAGGGCACCGGGAAAACAGTCGTTCCAGGCACTGCGCTGGATGGCCCGGATAGTCGAGAAGGCTTGAGCGGTGATCACGGGTTTCCCTTTTTTTCTATTTCTTGTGGCGAGCGGGCTTGCTCCGCGGTGGGCGGAGCAGCCCCAAACCCAGGCACCTCGGTTCTAACTGGAAGCATGCAGTGTCAGTGATGGGGCGGCGGCGCCACCCACCGCGGGGCAAGCCCGCTCGCCACTGGCCGCGCGCGTGCGACTGACGCAGGCATGTTGCTCGACAAACTCGGCGCTCAACTCGATCACGCGTCGGTATTGCAGGTCGACGGTGATCATGTGGTAGCAGTTGTCCAACAGGATCTTGGTCACGGGGCCGCCCAAATGGCGCTCCACGTAATCGGCGTTCCAGCGGCTGGTGATGTCGTCCTCGATGGAGTGCAAAACCAGCGCCGGTACCTTGACCTCGGGCATGCGTTTCTTGACCACGGCGTTCATGCGGTGCAACTCGCGCACCGTAATGCCTTCCATGGTCAGCAAACCGGCTTCGCTGCTCTCCCCTTCCTTCATCTGACGTTCGACGATGGCCCGCAGGCGCTCGTTCTTGATGCCGTAAGGCGGCTTCTCTTCGAAGCGACAGATGTGTACGCCGAACGGAATCTTCATCAGCAGTGGCGTGAGAAACGCCAGCTTATGAATACTCCAGCCGTCATATTTCAAGGTCGTGGAATACATCAACAGCCCGGCGACTTGCCCAGGGTGTTCGGCGGCCACGTACATCGACATCACCGCCCCCATAGACAAGCCACCGACAAATACCTGCTCGTGGCGTTGCTTGACCTGCACGAAGGTATTGCGCACGCCTTCGTACCAGTCCAGCCAGCCGGTGGCTTGCAGGTCGCTGTTGTCGCCGCAATGCCCAGCCAGGGTGGGCACGTACACCGTGCAGTTACCCGCCTTGGCCAAGCCTTTGGCGACTTGACGCAATTCCGTCGGGGTGCCGGTCAGGCCGTGGATCAACAGGATCCCGACCGGACCTTCACCGAGAACGAAGCCGGCATCACCTTCACCGAGGTCGATCCCGGAAGTGCTCACCGTTTAGTCGCTCGCACCAGCAGTTGCTCGAGCAGCTTCAGGCCCAGGTCGATTTCCGGGTAGCTGATTTCCAGCGACGGCGCCAGGGTGATCACGTTTTTGTAGTAGCCGCCCACATCGAGGATCAAGCCGAGTTTCTGGCCATCGACGACCATGTCGCCCTTCATGCCTTCTTCAACCATGTAGTCCAGGGTCGCCTTGTCTGGCGTGAAGCCATCCGGGCCACAGATTTCGCAGCGCAGGGCCAGGCCCAGGCCATCGACGTCGCCGATGATCGGGAAACGTTTCTGCAGGTCCTGCAGGCCTTCCAGGAAGTATTTGCCCTTGGCCATGACCATCGCGCCGTAGTCGACTTCGCTGGTCATCTTGAACATTTCCAGGCCAACCGCCGTCCCCAGTGGGTTGGAGGCGAAGGTGGAGTGCGTCGAACCTGGTGGGAAGATCTTCGGGTTGATCAACTCTTCACGCGCCCAGATGCCGCCCAGCGGGTTCAAGCCGTTGGTCAGTGCCTTGCCGAAGACGATCACGTCCGGCTGCACGTCGAAGTGCTCGATCGACCACAGCTTGCCGGTACGGTAGAAGCCCATCTGGATTTCATCGGACACCATCAGGATGCCGTGCTGGTCCAGTACATGCTTGAGTTCGCGGTAGAAGTTCATCGGCGGGATCACGTAGCCGCCGGTGCCCTGGATCGGCTCGACGTAAAACGCTGCGTATTCGCTCTGGCCGACTTTCGGGTCCCACACGCCGTTGTATTCGGTCTCAAACAGACGGGCGAATTGCTGCACGCAGTGGCTGCCGTACTCTTCCTTGGTCATGCCTTTGGGGCCGCGGAAGTGGTACGGGAACGGGATGAACTGCGCGCGCTCGCCGAAGTGGCCGTAGCGGCGACGGTAGCGGTAGCTGGAGGTGATCGACGACGCGCCGAGGGTACGCCCGTGGTAGCCGCCTTCGAAGGCGAACATCAGGCTTTTGCCGTTGGTGGCGTTACGCACCACCTTCAGGGAGTCTTCGATGGACTGCGAACCGCCGACGTTGAAATGCACGCGACCGTCGAGGCCAAACTTCTTCTTGGCGTCGACCGCGATCATTTCCGACAGCTCGATCTTGCCTTTGTGCAGGTACTGGCTGGCGATTTGCGGCAGGGTGTCGATCTGCTGTTTCAGCGCGTTGTTCAGGCGCGGGTTGGCGTAGCCGAAGTTGACGGCCGAGTACCACATTTGCAGGTCGAGGTAGGCCTGGTCTTCGGTGTCCCACACGTAGGAGCCTTCGCAACGGCTGAAAATACGCGGCGGCTCGATGTAGTGAACAGTGTCGCCGTAGGAGCAGTACTTGGCTTCTTTATCCAGAAGGATCTGGTCTTCGGCAGTGGCGATACGGATATCAGACATGGTGGAAGAGTTCCTGGTTGTCAGCAGTAAAGGTGGTAGCGTTGGCCGCGATGCCCTGAGGCAGCTTGGCCAGCAATGCGCTCACTTCGGCGAAGGTGTCGAAGCGCGCGTGAGGAATATCGTTGGCCTGGCAATAGTCGGCCAGGCTGCCCTTGGCGAAGACGAAGTCGGCGGTGGAGGCCACGCACATGTCGGACTTGCCGTCGCCGATCACCAGCACGCGCTTGTTGCGCGGGGTGGATTTGCACTTGCAGTTGCCGGAGGCGGCACGGCAGGCATCGCTGGAATACGGGAAGTCGATGCGCCAGCTGTTCTGGTCGACCTGGCGCAGGCGGTTGGCGAGGATCGGCAGCAAGGTCACGTAGTTGCGCGACAGGATGCGCGCGATGCCTTGTTCGATGCCGTCGCTGACCACTTCGATGGTCGCGCCCAGGCCCATGACGTGATCGACGAAGTCCGGGAAGTCCGGGTCGATCTCGACGCTGTCGAAGTACGCCAGCAGTTCAGCCGGGGTTGCTTTGATCAGCGCCAGTTGACGGCTCAGGCATTCGCGGGAACCGATATGCCCATCCAGCCATTCCTGTTCGATGGTTTCCCACTCGGGGCCGGCGAAGCGTTGGAGGACGTTGTCGATGACGTCGGTTGGGGTGATGGTCCCGTCGAAGTCACACACGATATGCCAGTGGATCATTGCCTTTCCTTGAGTTGGAGGGCTTGAAGAAAATCGCGCTCTTTGCGCTTGCAGGAGGGGTAGAGCAGGGATTGTGCCAACTGGCTAAAAGCCCGCAGGGCTGGGGTTTTGGCCGCTAGCCCGGGTGTTTTGTGTCGCAGGAGCTACAATTTTTGTAGCTTGCTACAAACAAGATGAGTGCTTGCGTCAGGGACGCCCTTCGCGCGTGAATGCGCGCATGTTCAGATAAGGAAATGGCTCCATGTTCAAGGTTACTTCTGCTGTATTCGCCGGTTTGCTGGGGCTGTGGGGCTTTTCCAGCACGGTATGGGCCGACGGCATTACCGGCGAAGTGGGCGCGGGTGTCAGCTATCAACCCCACGACCCTACCGGCAGCCGCTACGAAACCCGGCCGATTCCCTACTTCGATCTGGACTGGGGCAGTGTCAGCCTGGGCACCGACGATGGCCTGACCTGGAGCGCGCTGAACACCAACGGCATTACTGCCGGCCCTTACATCAATTACCTGTCGGGCCGCACGGCCAATGGCTCACTGCGCGGTTTGCGCGATGTGTCGGACATGGCGGAAGTGGGCGGTTTCATCCAATACGCTCCGGCCGAGTTCTGGCGCGTGTACGCGCAGGTTGGCCAGGCCGTGGGCGGCGGGCGTGATCAGAGTGGCGTGTTGGGCAAGCTCGGCGGTGAGTTGGGTTACCCGTTGGGTGGCGGCATCATCGGTAGCACCGGCCTGATGGCGCACTTTGCCGATGCGCGCCAGACGCAGACTTTTTTTGGTGTGGATGACAAGGAGTCTGCGGCTTCGGGCATTCGGGCCTATAACGCCAGCGCGGGTTTCCAGAACCTGACGCTGACCCAGAGTTTTGAATTCCCGCTGGCTACGCATTGGTCGTTATTGACCAGCGCCAGTTGGACGCACCTGGTGGGGTCGGCGGCCAACAGCACGATCGTCAAGCAGACGGGTGATGTGAACCAGGGGCAGGTTCAGACGGCGATCAGTTACAAGTTTGAGTGATGGGTTGGTTCTGGGTGGCTGGCGGCCGTCCCGCCGCCTTCGCGAGCGAGCCCGCTCCCACACTTGAAGCTCAGTGCATCAGGTGTACTCGGTCAAATGTGGGAGCTGGCTTGCCTGCGATAGCATCAACTGGGTGCGCCTGATGTACCGAGGTGCCTGCATCGCAGGCAAGCCAGCTCACACAGAAAAACAGATCTGCTGTTGCTGCAATCACTCAGGATAGGTACACAAGGCCCCGAAGACCTATCAGCCCTTGGCCTCACTGATGATCTGACGAATCGCCCCAACAAAAGCCTCGGCCGGTTGCCCCCCACTGACCGCATACTGATCGTTGAACACGATAGTTGGCACCGAAGTCACCCCTCGGGAAATCCACAGCTGCTCTTGCTCGCGCACCTCTGCGGCGTATTCATCAGAGGCCAGAATCTGCGCAGCACGCGTGACATCCAACCCAACACTTTCAGCAATAATCGCCAAGGTCGCAGGGTCGGACGGGTCTTGCCCATCACTGAAATAAGCCTTGAACAGCGCTTCCTTCAGGTTGTACTGCAACCCTTCCAACCCAGCCCAATGCAGCAAGCGATGCGCATCAAACGTGTTGTAGATACGACTCTGCCCGTCAGTGCGAAACGCAAAGCCCAACGCCGCACCCAAGTCACGAATACGCGCACGGTTAGCCTGCGATTCCTCTGCCGTGGAGCCGTATTTTTCAGTGATGTGCTCAACGATGTTCTGCCCGATAGCCGGCATATTCGGGTTCAGCTCAAACGGCTGGAAATGAATCTCGGCCTGCACCTCAGCGCCCAGCTGGTCCAACGCCTCAGTCAGCCCACGCAGGCCGATAATGCACCAGGGGCACGACACGTCGCTGACGAAATCGATTTTCAGGGGAGTACTCATGGTAGGCAACCTCGCTGGCATTGATGCGCCGTAAAAGCTGCACGATACACCAACTTCACAACACCTTCGAAGGCTGCCCCAAATCAATCTGCGCCCAGTGCGCGGCATCTTCGCGATGGGCTTGCAGGTACGGCAACACCGCCGCCAGCAACGGCGCCTTGAACGCCTCCTGAAAACGATGCGCCAGGCCGGGAATCAACTTCAACTGGCTGCCCTGGATATGCGCGGCCAAATGCACACCGTGCATCACCGGCAGCAACGGGTCGGCAGTGCCATGCACCACCAGCGTTGGCACACGCAATTGATTGAGCAGCGGCACACGACTGGGCTCGGCGAGGATCGCCATGATCTGGCGCTTGACCCCGTCCGGGTTGAAGGCGCGGTCGTAGGACAGCGCGGCCTGATGCAGCAATACCTGGCGATCGTCCTTCACATTCGGGCTGCCCAACGCCGCCAGCAAGTCGGCCTGTTGCTCCAGCGCCACTTCACGGTTGGGCGCGCTGCGCCGCGACAGCAACTGCACCAACGCCGCACTCGGCGCCGGCAAGCCTTCGGCGCCGGAGCTGGTCATGATCAACGTCAGGCTCTCGACCCGTTGCGGCGCCATGGCCGCCAGGTGCTGGGCGATCATGCCGCCCATGCTCGCACCCAGCACGTGAAATTGGCGGATCTGCAACGCGTCCATCAAGCCCAGGGCGTCGTCGGCCATGTCGGTCAGCGTGTAAGGCGCCGCCACCGGCAGGCCGAGTTTGTAGCGCAGCACTTCGAAGGTCAGGTTGGCACTGGCCGGTGCCTGGCGCCACGTGGACAGGCCGACGTCACGGTTGTCGTAGCGAATCACCCGAAACCCTTGTTCGCACAGCGCCACGACAACTTCGTCCGGCCAGTGGATCAACTGCCCGCCCAGGCCCATGACCAGCAGCAATGCAGGGTCGGACGCACGGCCGATGCTCTGGTAGGCAATGCTCACCTGAGCCAGGTCGACCGTTTGCGTCGGGACATTGACGTCACATCGAGAAGCCGCAAAAGACGGCAGGCCGAACAATAGAGCGGCCAGTAAACACAACACGCGCATGAAAAACACCGAAACACAGAACCCCAGTAGAGCGCGAGTCTGATGAAGTTTGTTCAAGCGCGCTGCCACAGTTGCGTGACAGTTTGATGAACGGCGCCCAGCGGTCATGATCGACACGCCTTGCAACATGAGACAAACTCACGCCATTGCCGTTTTTCACAAATCGTCTTCATGGAGAGCCCGTGCTCGAAATCCGTCACCTCAAGACCCTGCACGCCTTGCGCGAAGCCGACAGCCTGGTCGAAGCCGCCGAGCGCCTGCACCTGACGCAGTCGGCGCTGTCCCATCAGTTCAAGGAGCTGGAAGAGCGCTTGGGCATGCAGCTGTTCGTGCGCAAGACCAAGCCACTGCGCTTTACCAGCGCCGGTCTGCGTTTGCTGCAACTGGCCGACGCCACCCTGCCCTTGCTGCGCGGCGCCGAGCGCGATATTGCGCGTCTCGCCGGCGGCACCGCCGGGCGTTTGCACATGGCCATTGAGTGCCACAGTTGCTTCCAGTGGCTGATGCCGACCATCGACCAGTTCCGCGATGCCTGGCCGGAAGTCGAGCTGGACCTGGCCTCCGGTTTCGCCTTCGCGCCACTGCCGGCGCTGGCGCGGGGCGACCTGGACCTGGTGGTGACTTCCGACCCGCTGGAATTGCCGGGCATCACCTACGTGCCGCTGTTCACATACGAAGCCATGCTGGCCGTGGCCAACCAGCACGCACTGGCGAACAAATCGTACATCGTGCCCGAAGATTTGCTCACCGAGACCCTGATCACCTACCCGGTGGAACGCGATCGGCTGGACATTTTCACGCGCTTTTTAGAGCCGGCCGACGTGGAACCGGCCCAGGTGCGCACCTCGGAACTCACCGTCATGATGATGCAGCTGGTGGCCAGCGGCCGTGGTGTGTGCGGCATGCCGCATTGGGCGCTGCATGAGTACAGCTCGCGCGGTTACGTGAAGGCCAAACGGTTGGGCGAGAAAGGGCTGTTCGCAACGTTGTATGCGGGGATTCGTGCAGACATGCTGGACGCGCCGTACATGCGCGACTTTTTGCTGACGGCCAAGGACACGTCGTTTTCCACGCTCGATGGCGTCAGCGCCGTTCGCTGAACGACACAGATTAAAAATGTGGAAGCTGGCTTGCCTGCGATGCAGACGACGCGGTCTGACTGCAGCACCGAGGCGATGTTATCGCAGGCAAGCCAGCTCCCACATGGGATTGAGTTTCCACCTGGGATTTCAGTCGACCTTGAGTTCACGCCACATGTGGATCTTGTCGAAATAATCCTCGCCCACCCGCACCGCCAGCGGTTCCAGGCCGTACTGGATGAAGCCGCAGCGCTGGTACAACGCGAAGGCGGCGTCGTTGCCAGCGGTGACGGTCAACTGAATCAGTGTGAGGTGCGGATGTTCACGCGCCTCGGCGAGCGCCGCCTCCACCAACTGACGGCCCAGGCCTCGGTGCTGGTACGCCCGGTTCACGTACATACCGAACAAGGTCACCTTGTGCCGAGCTTTCTCACGCGGCTCGAACGCCAGGCCGACAATGCCCACCAATGCGTCCCCCTCAAAAGCCCCGAGCAGCCGATCCAGCGGGCTGTCGACGCGCTTTTCCCACCAGCTCAAGGGCATCAGCGCGCGCTCCGCCACGCTGGAGGTGAACGCCTGCGGATAAGCGCCGTACGCCTCAAGCATCAACGCCCGATAAGCCTCGGCGTCGTTGGCGCCAAGCGAACGAACCATCATGCG
The DNA here is from genome assembly GCF_059862645.1 of Pseudomonas sp. MF08831. NCBI lineage: Bacteria > Pseudomonadati > Pseudomonadota > Gammaproteobacteria > Pseudomonadales > Pseudomonadaceae > Pseudomonas > Pseudomonas sp. MF08831. The sequence goes on from NZ_JCBCUX010000009.1 coordinate 88,225, forward strand.
TCGCAGGTCAGCGATGCGCGGTAAAACGGCAGGATCACGTCGCGCGTCAACGGCGCCAGTTGCAGGCCACCGTCACCGGCAGGGTCGATCCAGCGCACTTCTTCGATTTCGGCCGCGGGCGTCACCGCTACGTCGATGTGCACCTGGAACAGCTCGGCGTCCACAGTGAACCCAGGCTCATTGGCGGCGGGGGCCGAGAAGTGGCCAAGATAGACAGCCTGACTTGGCTCGATGCGCAGGTTGAGTTCCTCAAACAGCTCACGGGCCAGGGCTTGGGCCGGTTGTTCGCCGGCGTCAATCTTGCCGCCCGGTTGCATGAACGCCTGGGTGCCGCGCTTGCGCACCAGCAGGGTTCGGCCGTCGCTGCCAATCAACAGCGCAGCGGCGATGCGGATAGTGGATGTCATGTAAAAACTTCCTTCAATGCAAAGGCGCAAGGATCACAGATAGCGCGTTATTCGCAAAGCAATCCTTCATGCCGCTCTTTGATAAACACGCTGTACCTGGCGCCTTCCATGGTCTCAAAGGCGATCAACTTGTCCACCAGCGGCAGGTTCAGCACCTTGCCGGCGTTGAGTAACAACATGCCGTTATCGGCGTTGAGGTTGCGCGCCAGCACCATGCCCTCCTCCAGCTCGCGGGTGCCCAGCACCCTGACACTGGGGTCGCCCAGGGTCACGTCATTGAGGTACGTGGCGCAGACTGAAACAAAACTTTCCACCATGTCGGGGTCGTAAAGGCGACCGGCGTATTTGCGGATATAGAGCAGCGCTTCGTCGCTGTTCATCTGGCGTTCGAGGATCAGGCCTTTTTGCAGCTCGATAAAATCCACCGCCAGTTTCAACAGGCGCGAACCTGCGGGAATCGCGTCACCCTTGAGGTGATCGGGAAAACCGCTGCCGTCCCAGCGTTCCTGATGATGGCGGATAAGCCGCGCTGCGTCTTTCATCGGTTCCAGGGTCATCAGCAACGATTCGCTTTGGGTGGCGTAAGCGCGATAACGCTCACGGTCGCTGCTGTGCAACAGGTCTGAAGGCGAGGCCATCATGCTGTCGCTCCAGCTCAATTTGCCGATGTTGTAGAGCGCGGCAGCCATGGTCAGGTCGCGGTTACTGGCCTCATCTACGCCATGGGCCACACACCAGGTGCGCACCAACTCGATGATTTGCCGGTTGGTTTGCTTGGCGCGCGGTAAGCGCAGGTTGGCCAACAACGAGAACACCTCGGTGCCCGTGGCGTAGCTGTGTTTGAGCTCTTCGTAGGCCAGGTCGAGCATATCGGCGGTTTGCTGCAATTCACTGGTGCGAGAGGCAACACGTTTTTCCAATGTGGCGTTGAGCTGCTTGAGTTCATCGTTCTGCGCCTGGATCAACAGCTCCAGGCGCCCACGTTCGCGCTCCGAATGCTGATGGGCCAAGGATTGACGCAGGGCCAGCAGCAGTTCTTCATCGTTCCAGGGTTTGCTCAGGTAACGGTAGATCTGGCCTTCGTTAATGGCTTTGACGATCAACGTCAGGTCGGTCTCGCCGGTCAGCAGAATGCGCACTGTGTGCGGGTGGTGTTGGTGGATGTGCGCCAGCAACGAGGCACCATCCATGTCCGGCAGACGCGCGGCGCTCATCACCAGGTCAATGGGTTGAGTGGCGAGAATGCCCAGGGCATCAGCGGCGCAGGTGGCGCTGTGCAGTTCGAAAGGCTCCAGGCTGAGCAATCGCTTGAGGCTGTGCAAAACGTCCGGGTGGGCGTCGATCAACAGCAGCACTGGACGGTTGGCATCGATAAAGGTCACTGACTCTCCCATGGGACACCTCGGATCGTCGATCTGCGTTCCTTACGGTCTGGGACAATGCCTCCTGGCGATTACCCGTAGTTTAGTTGGTTTTTACCAGGTGATGGCCTTGCGATATCAACGCATAAAAAAGCCGCTCCAAATGCTGGAGCGGCCTTTGAGGTGAAACGTGAATCCCTCACGCCTCGGCGTTTTTCGGGCTGGCGCCAAACGAAGCAAAACGCTTGTTGAACCCGGCAATCCGGCCTTCGACCTGAGTCTTGCGTTGCTGGCCGGTGTAGATCGGGTGCGAGGCGCTGGAGACGTCCAACGGGATGTAAGGGTACGCGTTGCCATCGCTGTGTGTGTGGGTGCGATCACTGTCGGCCGTGGAGCCGATCAGGAAGAACACGTCGGCGGCGGTGTCGTGGAACAGCACGGTGCGGTAGTCGGGATGGATACCAGTTTTCAGAGTGCCTCCGGGGCGTTTGAGTGCGATCAATGTGTTACACAGTAACACAAATCACGCGCCCAAACGAGAACCGATTGTAATAAGGATAGACCTGTAGCGTCTATGCAGCTTCCTGAAAGTCCATTTCCGGCGGCTGTTGCGAGAAGCCGCGCGTCAGGAACCCCAGGTAAACCAGGCCGATCGCCAACCACACCACGCCCAGATAAATCGCCAGATGATCGAGGCTGACCATCAGCCACACGTCCGCCGCGAGGCCGATGGCCGGGAACAGCAGGAACAACATCAACTCACGCACGCCACGCGCTTTCGCGCCGATCCAGTAGTGAAAGATCACCGACAGGTTCACCAGGCTGAACGCCAGGAATGCACCGAAGTTGATGAACGAGGTGGAGGTGGTCACATCCAGCTTCAATGCCAGCAACGCCACAACCGCACACAACAGGATGCTGTTGACCGGCGTGCCGAAGCGCGCATGCAAGGTGCCAAAGAACGACTTGGGCAACACGCCGTCGCGCCCCATCGCGAACAACAAGCGCGAACCGCTGGCCTGGGCCGACAGCCCCGAGGCGAACTGGCCGACGATCAAGCCGATCAGGAAGATCGACACAAACAGGTCACCGCCGACATTGCGCGCAATTTCATAGGCCGCCGAATCCACATCGGCAAACTCGAACGAGGGATGCGCGATCTGCACGAAATACGACACGCCAACGAAGATCAACCCGCCGATCAAGGTGATCAGCATGATCGCCCGCGGAATGGTCCGGCGTGGGTCGCGGGTTTCTTCAGTCAAGGTACTGACCGCGTCAAAGCCCAGGAACGAATAGCAGGCAATCGCCGCCCCGCTCATGATCAGCGGCATGTGCATCTGGCCGTTGAAGAACGGCGCGACGGTCCACAGCGGCTTGCTCGCGTCGCCCCCGATGTAATGGATGCACAGCGCGACAAACGCAATCAGCACCAGAAACTGCACCAACATCAGCAGCGCATTAATGCCGTTGGCCAGTTTCAGACCGATGATATTGATCGCCGTGGTGACGCCGATAAACGCCAGCACCCAGATCCATTGCGGCACCGCAGGGAATGCCGAATGCAGGTACGCCGCCCCGATCAACCAGATGGCCATGGGCAAGAACAGGTAGTCGAGCAACACCGCCCAACCGGCGATAAAGCCCAGTTTCGGGCTGATCGCCTTGCGCACGTAGCTGTAGGCGGAACCGGCCACCGGAAAGGCCGACGCCATGCGCCCGTAACTCATGGCGGTAAAGAACATCGCCACCAGGGCGGCCAGGTAAGCGGCCGGCACCATGCCGCCAGTGGATTGCGCGAGGATGCCGAAGGTGCCGAGCACAATGATCGGCGTCATATAGGCGATGCCAAACAGCACCACCGACCCTAACGACAGGGTGCGTTGCAAACGAGCCATGAGCGATTCTCCGCTGATTTATTAGATTTATGGCAGAACTGAAGTCGGTGAAGCGGATGTCATTTTTCTTATGATCAAGCGTATTTACTGTGGCGAGCGATGCTTGATGTAGCGAGCGGGCTTGATGTGGCGAGCGGGCTTGCCCCGCGTTGGGCTGCGAAGCGGCCCCATTACATTCGCTGTATTTCTCCAGACGAACTGCGGTTGCAGGTTTTAGGGCCGCTGCGCAGCCCAACGCGGGGCAAGCCCGCTCGCCACAACAGCCCGCTCGCCATAGGAATTCTCAGGGTTTAGGAATCAGCAGTTCACGCGTCCCATCCGTGCGCTCGATCACCTCACCCGGCAATTTCAAGCGCTGGTCGTCGAGGTAGCGGTAGTCCTTGCGAGCCGCCACCAGTTGGTCGAGATCCAGCTCGACGGTAAATTGCCCTTCCTCGCGCCCGGCTTCGAACAGCAGCGTGCCAATCGGGTCGACCAGGGCACTGCCGCCGGCGAACAACAGGCCGCCATCGCCTTCTTCCACCCGATTGACCATCAGTGCAAACGCCTGGTTTTCCTGGGCGCGCGCCATGATCGCGGTGCGGTGCGTGGGACCGTAAGGGTCCATGTTGCCGTTGGTGACAATCAGCAGTTCGGCGCCCAGTTGCGCGTTGGCGCGGGCGGTTTCCGGAAACTCGATGTCGTAGCAGATCAACAGGCCGACGCGCACACCGTTCCACAAGCAAGTGGCATAGCGGTCACCGGGCGTGAACACGCCGCGATCCGAGGCCCACAGGTGGGTCTTGCGATACCGCAGGGCGATGCCTTCGGGGGTGATCAGCAACGTGGTGTTATAGAATTGGCCGGCGTCGCTCTCGGCCATGCCGATCACCACGGCGATATTGCCTGCGCGAGCCGCCTCGATAACGGCCTGCACGGTCGGGCCATCCACCGGTTCGGCGATGTCGGCGACGGTCTCGGCTGACGGGAAGCCCATCAGGTGGGTTTCCGGAAATACGATCAGTTGCGTGTCGGCGGCGCAGGCAGCAATTGCCGCCAAGGCGCGCTCAAGGTTGTAAGCTGTGCCGTTATCACGACCTGCCAACTGGGCAAATTCGACCTTCATGGGAAGTCCTGTTGTTTTATCTGTGGCGCAGTATGCGCAGCCGCACCCGCCGGGGAAATCACGCCGCCGGGGTAACCCTATGGGGGTAGACGAATGACAGTCTCGCTACAAGACATTGCCTGGCACCGTTCGGTGGGGCAAATGATAGACGCCCTCGACCAGGCCAACTTCTGGACCCAGCTCGTGCGCTTGCTGGACAACTACGTGCCGTTCGACAGCTGGGTGGTATTGCTGTTCAGCAGCGCGCACCGCCCGCTGGTGTTCGCCGAATGCCCGGGCGTCGACGGCACGCCGGACCAGTTGTTCCAGGACTACCTCAACGGCCTGTACCTGCTCGACCCCTTCTATATCGCCAGCCGCGAACACTCACGCACCGGCCTGTTTCGCCTGGCCGAAGTCGCGCCGGAGCACTTTGAACTCACCGAGTACTACCAGCGCTACTTCCGCCTGAACGTGGTGGCCGATGAAATCCAATTTAATTGCCAGTTGGCGGATGGGCGTACCCTGTGCCTGTCCCTGGGCTCCAAACAGCGGTTTGACCCGCAGCAGATCGCTCTGCTGTCGCTGATCCAGCCCTGGGTCTTGAGTTTGCTGCGCCAGCGACTGCCCTTTGAGCTCAAGCAGGTCAGCGCGCCGCAGCCGCCGATTCAGAATGATGACTGGGGCGCGCAACTTACCGCCCGTGAGCTGGATGTGGGCCGCTTGATGCTCAGCGGTTGCTCCAGCAAGGAAATCGCTCGTAAGCTGGAAATCTCTGTTGAAACCGTGAAAGTCCATAAAAAACACATGTACAGCAAGCTAGGGATCAAATCCCAGTCGGAGCTGTTCTCGATCTTTCTACAGGCGCAAAACGCCTAGCCGATGAGTGAACCCAAGGAAAACCGTATGAGCCTGTCGTTACTAAGCCGTTACGCCTTCTTTGCCGTGTGCGTCATTTTTACCCTCGCCAGCCTCCCCTTTATCGAACATGAATGGCTGTGGCCAATCACCGTGGTCACCGGCGTGCTCAGCTTGATCGGTCTGTTCGATCTGCTGCAAAGCCCCCACGCGGTGCGCCGCAACTACCCGATCCTGGGCAACATCCGTTACCTGGTGGAGGCCATCCGCCCGGAAATCCGCCAGTATCTGCTCGAATCCGACAGCGACGCGCTGCCCTTCTCACGCGCGCAACGCTCACTGGTTTATTCGCGCGCCAAGAACGAAACCGCCGACAAACCCTTCGGCACCCTGATCGACGTGTATCAATCGGGCTTCGAATTCATCGGCCACTCCATGCGCCCTGCGCCGTTGAGTGACCCGAGCGCGTTTCGCGTGATGGTCGGCGGCCCGCAGTGCAAGCACCCGTACTCGGCGTCGGTGTTCAATATCTCGGCCATGAGCTTCGGCTCGTTGAGCGCCAACGCCATTCGCGCATTGAACCAGGGCGCCAAGCTCGGCAACTTTGCCCACGACACCGGCGAAGGCAGCATCAGCCCTTACCACCGCGAAAACGGCGGCGACCTGACCTGGGAACTGGGCAGTGGCTACTTCGGCTGCCGCACCAGCGACGGCCGCTTCGACCCGGAACGCTTCGCCGCGCAGGCGCAGAACCCGCAAGTACGCATGATCGAAATCAAGATGAGCCAGGGCGCAAAACCCGGCCATGGCGGAATTCTGCCCAAGCACAAGGTCACCAAGGAAATTGCCGAGACGCGCGGCATCATGATGGGCGACGACTGCATCTCGCCGTCGCGCCACAGCGCGTTTTCCACGCCGATTGAAATGATGCAGTTCATCGCCCAACTGCGCGAACTGTCCGGCGGCAAACCGGTGGGCTTCAAGTTTTGCCTGGGCCACCCGTGGGAGTTCATGGGCATCGCCAAGGCCATGCTCGAAACCGGCATCCTCCCGGACTTTATCGTGGTCGACGGCAAGGAAGGCGGCACCGGCGCCGCGCCGGTGGAGTTCACCGACCATATCGGTGTGCCGCTGCGTGAAGGTCTGCTGTTTGTGCACAACACGCTGGTGGGCCTCAATCTGCGCGACAAGATCAAGCTCGGCGCCAGCGGCAAGATCGTCAGCGCGTTCGATATCGCCAGCGTCCTGGCCATTGGTGCCGACTGGGCCAACTCCGCGCGCGGCTTCATGTTTGCCATCGGCTGCATCCAGTCGCAGAGCTGCCACACCAACAAATGCCCGACCGGCGTCGCCACCCAGGACCCGCTGCGCCAACGTGCGCTGGTGGTCCCGGACAAAGCCCAGCGCGTGTTTAACTTCCACCGCAACACCCTTAAGGCCCTGGCGGAAATGCTCGCCGCAGCCGGTCTGGATCACCCCTCGCAGCTGTCGGCCAAGCACCTGGTGCGACGCATGTCGGCGACTGAAATCAAACTGTTCTCGCAGCTGCATGTGTTCCTCAAGCCCGGTGAACTGCTTACCGGTGAAGTGAACGGCGAGTTCTATTCGCGCATGTGGCAGATGGCACGCGCGGACAGTTTTGAGCCGAATGAGCTGGTAGCCGCGTAACCCGATGAAAACTATTCACTGCTGAACCGGACCACCGACGGCATCGTTGAAACCAGGAGATTCACATGCCGTTACTCGACTTCGACGCCCTCGCCGGGCAACTGCCTGACAGCTGGAAATCCACGCGCCTGGGCCAGGTAGGCCCGGCGCGGATCAAGGTGTTGCGCATGGATGAGCAGGCCTACGAGGCAGAAACCCACGCTTACAACGAAGGCCTGCTGGTGATCAGCGGCCTGCTGCGCTTGAGCATCGGTGACGAGGAAATCCGCGTGGAAGCCGGCCAGATGTACCTCGTCCAAGCCGGTATCGCCCACGCGGTCCTTGCCGGTAGCCAAGGCACGTTGGTAATCATTGATGTCTAGAGACATTCAGTAATACCCAGCCTTTGCAATTGCTTATAAATACCGCCAACCTGCGCCCGCCCGACGTGCGGCGTGCGACAACGTTGCCGTGCACCTGTCATTACTAAACTATTTGTTCAAGAGCCCGCTGCCATGCTGAACGGACGCGACCCGCGCATCGATTTTTTTCGGGGCCTGGCGTTGATCTTCATTTTCTGGGATCACGTCCCCCACAATCCCCTCGGCCAGATCACCCTGCGCAATATCGGGTTCAGCGACGCAGCTGAAGTCTTCGTGTTCCTTGCCGGCTACGCCTCGGTGCTGGCGTACGGCAAGGTCCTGCAGCGCGAAGGCTACTGGATGGCCTGCTTGAAGATCCTGCGGCGCACGTGGGTGCTGTACGTGGTGCACATCTTCCTGCTGGCAATGCTGATGGGCATTGTGTTCTTCGCCAACAGCCATGTCGAAACCCGCGACCTGGTCGAAGAGATGGGCCTGACGCATTTTGTCACCCATCCTCAGCAAGCGCTGGTGGACGAATTGCTGTTGCGCTTCAAGCCGAACCTGATGGACCCGCTGCCCCTGTATATCGTGCTGTTGGCGGGCTTGCCGCTGGTACTGCCACTGCTGCTGCGCAAGACCTGGACGGTGGTCGCGGTGTCGATGGCGGTGTACCTGCTGGCGCCGCACCAGGGCTGGAACCTGGCCGCCATTGCTGACGGCGTGTGGTACTTCAACCCGGTCACCTGGCAGTTTCTGTTTGTCCTGGGTGGCGCGGCGGCCATTCACGGGCAACAACCCCGCGCACAGGATAATCGGCCATTGCTGCGCCAGCCTTTGTTCGTCACGGCGGCGGTCTACGCGCTGGCGGCGGGTGTGCTCACCCTCGCCTGGCGTTGGCCTGAGGTGCACGACGCATTGATGCCAGCGGCCTTGAGCGAACTGCTCTACCCGATCAGCAAGACCGACTTGTCACCGGTGCGACTGTTGCACTTCCTGGCGCTGGCCTACGTCACCGCCAAACTGTTGCCTGGGCGTGCCTGGACACAAAATTGGCTGGCCCGGCAGACCTGCCGGATGGGGCGTTATTCGTTGGAAGTATTCTGCCTGGGCGTCTTACTGGCGCCGTTGGCGGATATGCTCAACGCCCTGGCTGGCGATGCCTTCACCATGCAAATCGTCACCGCACTGGTCGGCGCCGCCCTGATGGCCGCGCTGGGCGCCTGGCTGGAATTCAACCAACGCCTGAGCCAATCGCCTCGCGTGGCCACCGCCTGAAAAACAAAAAGCCCCGATCCCGGGGCTTTTTGTTGTGCGCCTGAACGTCAGGCTTGAGCACGCGCCGCAGCCTGGGTGGGCTGCAACTTGAACACGTAGAACAGCACTGTCAGCAGCACCAGGAACACCGGGCCGACATACAGCGCGACACGCGTGTCCGGGAAGTACGCCATCAGCCCTACCACCAGCACCAGGAACGCCAGCGCCAGGTACGAACTGACCGGGTACAGCCACATGCGGTACTTGAGGCCGGCTGCCTCGGCCGGGCTCAGGCTTTTACGGAACTTGAGCTGAGCCAGCAGGATCATCAGCCAGGTCCAGATCGCGCCGAAGGTGGCGATGGACGTCACCCAGACGAAGACCTTCTCGGGGACCATGTAGTTGAGCAACACGCCCAGCAGCAGCACGAAAATCGACAGCAGCAGCGCCTTGCGCGGCACGCCATTGCTTGAGGTGGTGCCGAAGGCGGCCGGGGCCTGACCGTTCTGCGCCAGGCTGTAGAGCATGCGGCCGGTGCTGAAGATGCCGCCGTTGCAGGAGGACAACGCAGCCGTGATAACCACAAAGTTGATGATGCCGGCGGCGGTCTTGATGCCCAGTCGCTCGAAGGTCATCACGAACGGGCTGCCCTGGGTGCCGATTTCATTCCATGGGTAGATCGACAGAATCACGAACAACGCCCCCACGTAGAACAGCAGGATGCGCCAGAACACCGAGCCGATGGCGCTCGGGATAGTCTTCTGCGGGTTCTTCGCTTCACCGGCGGTAAGGCCGATCATTTCCACGCCCAGGTACGCGAACATCACCATTTGCAGGGACATCAACACGCCGGTCACGCCATTGGGCATGAAGCCGCCGTGGGCCCACAGGTTGGAAATCCCCAGTGCCACGCCGTCGTTGCCAAAGCCGAACGCGATGATGCCGACGCCACCGATCACCATGGCAATGATCGTGACGATCTTGATCAGCGCGAACCAGAACTCGAACTCACCGAATGCCTTGACCGCAATCAGGTTGATCGTGCCCATGCTGACCAGCGCCGCCAGCGCCCAGATCCAGCGCGGCACATCGGGAAACCAGACGCCCATGTAGACGGCAACGGCGGTGATTTCTGCCACGCAGGTCACCAACCACAGGAACCAGTAATTCCAGCCGGTAAGAAAGCCCGCCAGCGGGCCGAGGTAGTCCTGGGCGTAACGGCTGAACGAACCGGCGACGGGGTTATGCACCGCCATTTCGCCGAGCGCGCGCATGATCACCAGGATCGCCAGGCCGCCAATGATGTAGGAGAGCATGATCGCCGGACCGGCCATTTCGATGGCCTTGGCGGAACCCAGGAACAGGCCGACACCGATACAGGCGCCGAGGGCCATCAGGCGAATATGCCGTTCGCCCAGTTCACGTTTCAGCGGGCCGCCCTGAGCGGTCTCGCCATGGGGCAGGTGATTGCCAACTGGCATAGGGGTACAACCTCGTCTTGTTATTGGATATGAACCACCGAGCGTTGCGCACGCCAAGCCGGTAAGCCGGGTGCACTTCAACCAGGCCTGTTTCGTGGACAGGCACGTCCGGCAGCGCACAGCCTGCGGGATCGGCGGGGGTGCAGTATAAAAAGCCGACACTAGGGTCTTTCACTCTAAAAATGACTAAATTCAGCGATAAGTCTGGGTAAATAAGCCTTTTACAAGGAAGCATTACCTGCCTTTACGCATTTATCAGGTCATCGCGAGGGCCGTGAGTATTGCACAGTGATGGTGCAGCGTCATGCCTGGGCCGACGCCCTCCGCCCGTCAACGAAGGCTCTGGCCCAAGGCTTCGAGCTCGGCCACAGGTAAATCGGAACCGTCATGATCCCCCTGCCAGCGGCACTCCCTCAGGATGAGGGAACAGCCTCCATGCACAGGGAAAATCAATGGACACGCCTACCGAACGACTCGAGCAGGGCCGCACCCGACGCCAGGAGGGTGATCAGCACATGGTCACTGCCCTGATCAATCATTTGAATGGCACCAGCGCCGCGCCGCTGCTGATACCGCCCCATTCTTCGCCAGGTTGCTGGCTGCAACTCTGGCGCCAGGCCATTAACCGCCCGCGCTTCATCGCCTGGGCCCGGCAACGGAACATCGACCTCGCCAGCCTGACCCTGGCCAATGGCAGCCTGACAGACCAGACCCAAAAAACCTGGACCCTGTGGGACGACGCGCAAGGGTGCGCCCTGGCCCTTCCCCTCCTGACCATCGCCGACATCCTGGACCCAGCGGCCAGCGGCGTGCCGTACGGGCCGATGACTGCCGGCGAGAACACGCTGCAATTGCCCGCCAGCCAAGTGCTGCGGTTCTACGGTTACCCTCAGCCGCAGACCCGGGGCCAGCGCATGATCGTCATCCAGGCCCTCGATCAACTCAACCCTTTCGCCAGCGCCAGCCCAACGCTGGCGCGTGATTTCGAGCGGTTGAACCAAGACCTGCTGCAGCTGGCCGACAGCCTGGAGGCTGCCGCGAGCGAAGCGGGTTTCAACCCGCAAACCGCTCACCGCAACAGGCTGACCCTCGACTCCGGCTCTTTTGCAGCCAACGCCCAACAAGCCGGCGCAGCGCTGCTGGATTACATCACCCGTCATCAAGACTTCCTGGCGCTGGAGCCGGTTCACGGCTTGCAGCCCGGCCACTACACATTCGATCCCGACACCCGCCAGCTCACCGGCCAGCGCGCAAATGGCGCACAGGTGGCACTCGGCATCGAATGGCTGTTGCCGCTGCCACTGGCAGGCCGTCTCGAACAACTGGTCAGCGTGGCGCAACAGCTCGGCACCTCTGTTCACCAAAGCGGCCAGTTCAGCGTGGCGCAGTTGCTGCAGTGCCATGACCTGGCGGTGCCCGCCACGCCAGACGCGGCCAGGGCGCTGAGCCTGCGCTTGCGCGCGTCGCAGCCCCTGCACGTGCCGCCCGTCTGCGACTTCGCCGAGGCCGATATTGCGCTCATGCAGCAACTGCACTGGCAGCGTCTGGACCATGACCGCGACCATGCCGCGGCGGCTTTGCGCACGCTGCTCGAGGGCAAAGCCGCTGAGGCCGTGATTGCCACGCACTCGACGTTGCTGCAGGCCTGCGCCGGCGACGCCCATTTGCATCCGGCGCTCGCACCTGCGCCGCGCACCGAGGCGCGCAGCCTCGCCCAGCATCTACAAGGCCAGGGTCTGGCCGTTCCGCGTACCGCCGGCGACGCCCTGGGTACGCTGCAAATCCTCGAAATGACCCTGCCGCGCAGCACTCAACACGCTGACTATCGACAAGGTTTGCCGTTAACGCCCGACCAGCGTGAGACCGTGCGAACGCGGGTCAACGCCTGGCTGCCGCGCACGAGCAGCAGGCTGTTGGAGTATCTGGCGGGGCCGTTGTTGACCGAGCTGTCCCGAACCGCGATTCGCACCCAGGCCGACCGGTTGCTCAAGCTCATGCTCAGACGCCCTCCTGCCCGGCAACTGGGCCGACGGTTGCTGGAGGCACTGGGCGGGTACGGCCAGCATCCACACGAACACACCAACAGCGCCAGCCTTGAAAACCTGGTGCTGGCCGCGCTGATGATCGAGCTTGATCCGCTGCCGGACGAACAGCGTTACGTCGTCGCGGGGTTCAACCTCGCGCAAAGCAGCCAATGGGGCCGTTCCCACGCGGCCCTGCGTGAAGACCTGGAACTGCACCTGATACGCAGCGGCGTCGTCTCGGCTGAGGCCACGCCGCTGGCGGCCCACCTGCTGCTCGCGGGGGCAGCACCGGAGTTTCTGGTGCGGGAACTGCCGGACACGTTGCGCTTCATGACCTCCACCCAGTGGCTGGTGTTCAGCCAAGGCGTGGCGATGGCGCAGAGGATCGCGCCCGGCTCACCGCAGCAACTGAGCTACAACGATGTCATCGCCTTGGCGTCACGGGAGGACACCTCGCCCGAGCAACAACAATGGCGCGAATACACCGCAACCCAAGGCCTGCTCGATTGGGCTGTCGCCCAGGGTGAACTGACGCAACAGGCCGACGGACGCTACCCGATCGGCGCGATCAACGCGGCGAAAGCCCGACTGCAGGCACGCCTGGAGGCACTGAAAAGCGCCTTCATGACGTTCGCCAGCGACCTTCCGACGCGCCGGTCGGTGGCGCTCGATGACCTGCGAAACGTCTTCCCGGGCCACCCCCGTATCAATACGCCCGACCTGCGCTGGGCGTTGGCGTCGCGCTTGCAACTGAACCTCGGCCTGGCGTCCAGCGGCCCGCCGCGTTGGCACAACGTGCCTTACCTCAGCCAGTACTCCCTCGTGGACTTGCACAGCCAGGGCTGGCTGCAGCCTTTTTCGCGCCACTGGGCGTCGGTTCACCCACACCTGGACCTGAACCTGATGCGCAGCGCGTTCAGCCGCCTGGGGCATGTGAATACGCTCTTCGAGGACGCCTTCGACGCCCACATTGACCGCCTTAAACAGGCGTACGCCACCACCCTTCAGGACCTGCTGGCACAATTGCCGCTGGCCGAGCGTGCCCGGCTGCCCATCGGCGAACTGCAATTGCTGGTGCTGAGCAAAGAGGCCACCAAGGCCGAAACCCTGGAAACCCGCGAGGAAAAAAGAGCCCGCGTCGGGCGCTTCGGCATCATCCTGCGCTGCACCCTGCCCCACGCCACCCACGATTACGAGTTGTTCCCACTGCTCAACCGCCTGCATAAACGCAGCGGCCCCGCCCTGGTGTTTGACCTGGGCGGCAAGCCCCTGTCGGTTACCACCGGCCGACCAGGCTCGGTTCAACCCGTCAGTGTCTTGCACACCGGCAATCCACTGGCCATCGATTGGCAAGCCTACGAAACCGGCAGCGCGCCGCGGCCGAACGTGTTCTCCACGGTGGTCGTCGAGCAGCTATGGCAGCAGGGCCCTACACCCGCCGAAACCGCCACCCCGCGGTTCGGTTCGGCGATCCTGCGCAGCATCACCCAGGCCATCGTCGAGCGGCATTTTTTCCTCGACGTCGAAGCTGCGCGACAACAGGCGCGCGGCGCGTCCGCCGAAGAGGGCTTCGAACACCACCACGACGCGTTGACCCAACGCCTCAAAATCCTGGTGCCGTTGTGGTCGTGCGGCCAGGACATCGCCTCGGGCGACCCCCACCGCATGACGTATGGCAGCTACCAGTGCCTGCTCGACCTGTTCGGCCTGCTGATGCCCGCCCGCGCCTACTCGTCGGCCGGCCTGGCGGTACTGAAAAGCACCGCACCGCTGCCAATAAAACTGCTGCAACTGGGCAAATTGAGCACGAACCTGCTGCAGACAACCCTCAACCCCCTCGACCTTACTCCCACACTCGCCAGGTTGGCCCGTCATGGCCTGATCGCTCTGGGCAAGGCCGCGTGGCACACCCTGAGGGAAGCCATCGAGCAAACACAACGCTGGACCGCCAACACGCCGTTGCGCGAGTACGTGCGCTGGCTGTCCAGGGCCGACATCGGCATCGGTGCCGTACTGGGCGGGAGCGACTTTTCGCGCATTGTCGCGATAATGCGCGAAAGGCAGTGGTACGCCTTCGACCCTTTCAGCGCGCGACCCTATGGGCCACCGCTGCCCAACTTTCGCCTGGACAGCGCCCTGAGCGTGACACCGGTGCACTGCGTCAACGGTTACCAGGCGCGCGTCACCGAGCGCCTGTTTGACACCCCGCCATTGCTCATTCCTCGCGCCACCGCCACGGATTTACTGGTTGACGGCAAGGTCATGCGCCTTGAACACAGTGCACCGACCCACTTGGACGACCTGGCATCGCCTGCTCATTTTCGCGTCGAACACCATTTCGACACCCGCTGCACGCCCACCCGAAGCAAACGCAACGCGCCCCCATTCATTTGCTTCACCAAAAGGCTCTCTGCGTTTAACCACTCCATTCATCAACGTCGCGTGCAAGCGCTGGAGCATATCCGGATCATTCCCGCGCCCAGTCAGGGCGGTGCGAAGCAGCGACTGGTGTATCACCACACCGTTTACGAAGTCAGCCGTGACGAAGTTGCCTTTGAGCTGACCCAGGTCCCGGCACCGCCCCTGATCTATCGCCGTCGCACGCTGGGCACGCTTGTCGACGAACCGCAATTCGGGTTGCCCGACGACCAACTGGACAACCTGCTGGGCCATGAAACCCGGGTGGTGGAACTGCAAGGTATCGCCGAAGGCATTGATGACACGCGCGTCATGCGGGCCATGGTGTTCGAACTCTCCCGGCCTGGGCCGATCCCGGGCCCACGCTGGGTTGTCGAGGCCGACACCGGTGTGTTCTTTGAAGTTATCCAGACCGCCAACCCGCCTGAAGTGGTCTTCGATTACCTGGACTTCAGCCAGGGCGGCGAAGCCGCGCGGCTGATCCACGCTTTCTGCGATTACAAGCGCGATTACCTGGACATTGCCGAACTCATGCCCACGCAACCGCTGGTGGCACTGCCGACGCTGGAGGTGCTGTACCGGCAACTGGCAGCCCGCGGTTTTTCTGACGGCACCCTGGCAAGGCTGCGCCATACCGCCAGTACCCTGACCCCCCTCAAACAACGGGAATTATTGTTGAACGCGTCCAGCCAGGGACAGCGTCTGGACGTGCATGTCGCCGCCAAACCCTTGCAGCTGGACATATGGCCGCCACGCCCGGTGGTAGCCGGCGGCCCCAGCGCCGCGCAGATCAACGAGTACCTCGCGCAGAAGGCCCACGCCAGCACGCTGGCGCTGGTCGAAAGAACCGGAGTCGGCGCCGCCAACCTCGTTACCGATGCCGTCGACGACCTGGCGCGGTTGCGGATCGCAGCGCCTGTGGTGCTGTGGCAATACACGCTGGTCGGGCAGCCCGACTACACCGAGATCATCCTCAAGACCGGGGCAGGCAATTGCGACCAGATGGCCCATGTCGCCCATGAACTGATCCGCACCAACGGCGGCGTCTCGCAGATATGGGGCTCACGTCCGCCTACCCATGCCTTTGTGGTGGTCGGCAAAACGCCGTCAAGCCTGGTCGAGACCCAGGACTTCACGGAGGACGACTGGCAGGGTCTGTGGATCTGCGACCCCTGGGCCAGGATTGCCTGCCCGGCAAACCAGTACCTGAACGCGTTCAACGAACGGGTGCGTGACTGGTCCGGCCAGCACATGTCGGTGTACTACAAGGGCCAATGGGAGCGAATCGAAAACTCCAGCTGGCTGGCGGACTGGAAACGCGGCCTGAAACTTTCATGGCGCTAGGCAGCCCGCACACAAAATCTTCACGGCGCATCACCAGCGACTAAGCTTGAACCAAGTCCGATCAATCTGCGTGAATGGATCAATCGACTATGGGCGCTTTATGGCAGACCGATTCGAAACCCGCTGTGGTCCAGACCGACAGTGCGGATCCACCGCCATTGCCACAAAGCCCCCGCTCTCGACGCCTGTGGTGGCGGCTGATGGGGCTGGTGCTGGTGCTTGCGTTGGTGGCCCTGGGGTGGGTCGCCAGTCGGGAAATACGCACCTCGCGCCTGCAGGCTGAACACCTGAGCCCTTTTGCCGCATCACTGAGCTACCGGGTGGAACCTGGCGCGAGTGATGCGATGGTGTATCCCGGCGAGGGTCCTTTTGACCGGCGCCTGGGCTACAGCGCGCTGAATGAGTTCTTGCCACGCCTGATCAAACGCAACTACGTGATCCAGGCACAGTCGCGGTTTTCCCCGGCGCTGATGAGCTACGCCGAGCACGGCCTGTTCGTGCCCTACGCCGAAAAGGTCCAGGCCGGCCTGACCATCACCGACTGCCGCGCGGCGCCGCTGTACGCCTTCAGTTACCCACAGCAACTCTATGCCAGCTTTGCCGCCATTCCACCGCTGGTGGTGCAGAGCCTGTTGTTTATTGAAGACCGCGACCTGCTGGACCCCAAGCGTCCGATGGCCAACCCGGCGGTGGACTGGCCGCGCTTTGCCAAGGCCGCCTGGTCGCAGGTGGCCAAACTGCTGCATCTGCCAGGGCAAACCGCCGGCGGCAGCACCCTGGCCACCCAGCTTGAAAAGTATCGCCATTCGCCCGACGGCCTGACGCTGTCCGGTGGCGAAAAAATCCGCCAGATGATGTCTGCCAGCGTCCGCGCCTACCAACCGGGGCCGCAGACCCTGGACAGCCGGCAGAACATCGTGCGCGACTACCTCAATAGCGTGCCACTGTCGGCGGTGCCGGGCCATGGTGAAGTGCACGGCATGGCTGAAGGTCTACGCGTGTGGTACGGCGCCGACTTCAACCAGAGCAATGCGCTGTTGAGTGGTAACGCGCCCAAGGACCTTCCAGCAAAAGGCCTGGCGCTGCGCGAAGTGCTGTCGCTGATGATCGCCCAGCGCCGCCCTTCGCATTATCTGACCAAGGGCCGCGATGAGCTGGCGCAATTGACCGACAGCCATATCCGCCTGCTGGCACAGAACAACGTGATCGATCCGGCGCTGGCCAAGGCCGCCCTCGCCAGCCATGTCACTTACCGCGACTGGCAGCAACAACCGACGCTCCAGCCGGTGGAAACCAACAAGGCGATCAACGTTGCACGCAGTCGCCTTGCCAGCCTGCTCAACCGTCCGCTGTATGACCTCGATCGCCTCGACCTGTCGGCCACGAGCACGCTGCAATACGACCTGCAAACCCAGGCCACCGACTATCTCAAGCACCTGGCCGACCCCGCCTTCGCAGGGCAAATGGGCCTGCTCGGCCCGCGCTTGCTCACCCCGCAAAGCACGCCGCAAGTGCGCTACAGCTTCACCCTGTTCGAACTGACGCCCGACGGCGCACGGGTGCGGGTGCAAACCGACAACACCGACCAACCCTTCGATATCAACGAAGGCAGCAAGCTGGAACTGGGCTCCACCGCCAAGCTGCGCGTGCTGACCACCTACCTGCAAATCATCACCGAGCTGCATGATCGCTACCGCGCGCACACACCAGCCGAGTTGAAAAAAGTCGAGGTCCCCGAACAGGACCCACTGTCACGCTGGGCGCTGGACTACCTGATCCAGAACCCGGACCGCGACCTGTCGAAGATGCTTGACGCGGCCCTCAACCGCACCTATTCGGCCAGCCCCGGCGAAGCGTTTTTCACCGGCGGCGGCTTGCATCACTTCCACAATTTTCGCAATGAAGACAATGGCCGCAGCCCAACCCTGCGCGATGCGCTGCGCGAGTCGATCAACCTGCCGTTCATTCGCCTGATGCGCGACCTGGTGCGCTACACCACCTACTCCGGCGAAGACAACAGCGCGCGCTTGCTCATAGATGACAACGATCCGCGCCGTCAGGAATACCTGGCCAAGTTCGCCGACCACGAAGGCACCGCGTTCCTGCTCAAGTTCTGGAAAAAGTACCGCAACAAAGACACGCAGACGCGCCTCGACACCTTTATGGACGGGCTGCACCCCACCGCGATTCGCCTGGCTGCCGTGCACCGCTACTTGCTGCCGCAGGCCAGCCAGGAGAGCTTCAACCGTTTTGTGCGCTCCCATCTGAAGAACCCCAAGCCCCCCGAAAAGCTTACGGACGAGCGTCTCGAAAAGCTCTACCAAAGCTACGGCCCCGGCGCCTACGACCTGCCGGACCAAGGCTACATTGCCAAGGTGCACCCGCTCGACCTGTGGCTGCTGGGCTATCTGCTCAACCACCCCGACGCGACCTTCGGCGAGATCGTCAAGGCCAGCGAATTCGAACGCCAGGAAGTCTACAGCTGGCTGTTCAAGAGCCGGCACCAGAGCGCGCGCGACAGCCGCATCCGCACCATGCTGGAGATCGAAGCGTTCCTGGAAATCCATCAGCGCTGGCAGGCTGTCGGCTACCCGTTCGACCACCTGGTACCGTCGCTGGCGACCGCCATCGGCAGCTCCGGCGACCGCCCCGCCGCCCTCGCCGAACTGATGGGGATCATCCTCAACGATGGCGTGCGCATTCCGGTGCTGCGCATCGACAGCCTGCATTTTGCCGCCGGCACGCCGTATGAAACGCTCGTGATCAACGACCCCAACCGTGGCAAGCGCGTGATGCCCAGCGAAGTCGCCACGGCGCTGCGCGGTGCACTGTCGCAGGTGGTGGATGCGGGCACGGCGAAACGCGTGGCCGGCAGTTTCAAACTGGCCGATGGCGCGCCGTTGGCCATGGGCGGCAAGACCGGCACCGGCGACAACCGCATCGAAGCCATGGGCGCAGGTGGGCGCATCCTCAGCTCCAAATCGATCAACCGCACCGCAACGTTTGTGTTCTACATCGGCGAGCATCACTTCGGCACGCTGACCGCCTTCGTCCCTGGGGCCTCGGCCGAGCATTTCACCTTCACGTCGGCTTTGCCGGTGCAAGTGCTCAAAGGCATGGCGCCGATCCTCACGCCGTACCTGCAGCCGGGCACGCAGACGCTGTGCGTGGCGCGCTGAATCCAGGGTGTCAGTTATGTATTTTTCACCCTCGAATTGTTGACCGTTACGCGCTTTAAAACCCGCGTAAGCCACTATTTTTAAAGCTTATTTTAGCCTCGACGCGTGAATAGACTCAGGGAGTCTCCACTCTCTGTTCAGGTTCACACCATGCCTACCGATTCCTGCGCCCTGCCGTTCCAGGGCCGTCATTTCGAGTTGATCCAGAACGCATTGCCCGCTTGGGTAAAGGGCACCACAGCGGCGCGAATTGGCGCGCTCAAACGCCAGGGTCTTCCATCTGCGGCGCCTTACCCCGATACCTCGCCGGCTCAGCACGTGTCACTCAAGCGCGCCGTGGCTGACCATTGGCACGCCCAGGCGCCGCTGGACAAACGCCTGGGCCCGCTCAACGACTTGCGCGCCTTTGCCGAGCCACTGCTCAAGCAAGCGCTGTTCACGCACTACGGCGAGGTCGATGTGCGCAACACCTGGCTGCGGGTGTACGTAGACGCCTCCAATGCCTGGTGGGTGATTGACGTCAGCCGAGGCGTACAGAGCAAAACCCTGTCGTTGCTGGACATGGCCCTGCATAACTTCGCCGCCGGCGACACCTTCGTCGACCACGCCTTCCTGGGCCCGGAAGACGCCCGTGGGCAGCGCGACAGCCTGTCGATACGGGGTCGGCCCGGTGGGCCGCTACTCACGGCGCAGCGCTTCAAGGCCGTGTGTCGATCCCTGGACATCGGCGGCCTTTATCAGGCCCGCCTTCAAGCCGCGCTGGGGTTCGATCAGCCGGCGCTGGCCCGCACCGTGCGCGACGAAGTGGTCAGCCAGCTCAAGGCGGATTTGCGCAGCAGTGCCCATCTGGGCCTGCACAGCGGTCACCTGGCAAACGACGCCCATCACGCGTTGCTGGGGTTCATCGCCACGCCGCTCGGCCTGTCACTCGATGGCCACACCTTGAAGTGTCACACCCTGAGCCTGGCAGGCTGCCAACTGAGCGGGATTGTGCTGTTCGCCACGCCTGCAGAGCAGGGCTCCGCCCGTGGACGGCTGATTGCCTGGGTGCCCCAGGACCCCGAGCATCCGCTCAAGCAGTACCCTTCGCCGATTGCCTTCGTCGAAGAGCTGACGCGTCAATTGCACAGCGGCCCGGCGTATCAGGCGTTTTTCAGTCAATTTGTGGCGCACGCCGAGCGCGGCGTGTTTTTCTCGCGGTTGCAGTCGCGTGCACACCTGCCATTGCGCCTGCTGGACATTGACCGGGATTACCCCAACCGCGCCGCCGACCCGGCGCGAGACGACCCGTGGAACTACCTGCACCGGGTCAAGCTCAACAAGATCGTCAATGACGCCCGGGAGCTGGCGGTATCCACTGCCTACGTCGACCGGCTGGCCCGCTGGGCCTGGTGGGACAACCTCGAGCAGATACTCTCGGACGTCCTCAATGCGGCCTTGCTGGTGGTCACTCCTTTTGTGCCGGTGGTGGGCCAATTGATGCTGGCCTACAGCGCCTATCAACTGTGCGACGACGTGTTTGAAGGCCTCCTCGATTGGGCCCAGGGCAATGCACAGGAGGCTGGCGAGCATGTGTTGGGAGTGGCTGAAAACCTGATTCAGCTCGCCTTGTTTGCCGGTGCGGGAAAAATCGGCGAGGTCGCGCGCCTCAAACTGTCGGCGTTCGTCGAAGGCCTGCACCCGGTGCAACAGGCTGACGGCACGCTCAAACTGTGGAACCCGGACCTTGCACCCTACGCCCAATCCAGCACCCAGGGGCCCACGGACAAAACCCTGTTGCCGCTGGAGGACCGGCATTATCACGTGCGCCACGATGCCAGGGCCGACGAGCACCGCGTGGTGCACCCGACGCGTGAACAGGCGTATCAGCCCTGGGTGAGGTTCAATGCCGACGGCGCGTTTTTGCACGAGGGCGAACAGCCGCAACGCTGGGACAGCCAGACCCTGATGCGCCGAATTGGCCCGCGCGTACAAGACTTCAGCGACCAGCAACTGGCCGACTTGCGCATCGCCAGCGGCACCGATGAGGACGTGCTGCGCGCGATGCACCTCTACAACCAGCCGCTGCCGCCGCTGTTGGCCGCCAGCCTTGGCCGCCTTGAAGCCCAGCGCTATCCCGAAGCCATCAGTCGTAAGGTTCGTACAGGCGCGCCGCTGCCAAACGGGCCGTCATCGGATTGGTTCCCACAGCTCATCACCGAGTTGCCCGGCTGGCCACAAGACCACGCCCTGAAGGTGTGCCTCAATGATGATCTGTCCGGACCGGCGCTCACCTTCGGCAACGTCAACGCGACCCAGGCCAGGAGGCTGACCTTGAGCCTGTCTCAGACGCTGTCCGGGACCCTGCCTGAACAGGTGCTGGCTTTTCTCGACGACGCCGCGCTACGCAACATGCTCAACGGCGATGTCCCCAAGGACCTTCGGCTCACCACCCTGCGCGATCAATTGGCCGACCGCGTGCTCAGCAACGCCCCCGAGATTGCCGACAAGGTCTACAAGACCCGGGAAATCACCGACAAGCCCAGCCTTGCAACCCTGCGCAAGCCGTTCGAGTACCTGGACTCCAACGCCGCCATTGCCCTGCTCGGCAGCGCCACCGGCGAAGAACGCCAGGCGCTCGCCCAACGACAACTGCCGCTGCGCTTGCATAACCAGGCGCGTGAATTGGGGTTTGCCAACCAATCGGTGCTGGCCTTTCAGGGGTTTGACTGGCCTTCGCCGCTGCCGACCCCAACCGAGAGACTGGTGCTCAACACCTTAAAGGTTCACAGCGACACGTTTGCTCGGTTGCGCATCGAAATCCGCGAACAGGCGGTAACCGGTCGCGTGCTGTGTGAGGCCGGGCCGGCGACAGCCGAGACCACACGGGTGCTGATTCGCAAGGCGCGCGGCTATGCAGTACTCGACCCGACGACTTCACGGCCGTCAGCGCTCATCGACCTTTACGAGGCGATCCTGCAAGCCCTGCCCGCTGACCGGCGCGACGCATTGGGTGTGCAAACGGGCGAAGGTGAAACGCTCAAGCAATGGCTCAAACAGCGCGTGGCGTCCATGGCCGAGCGCCGCAAAGTCCTCGCGCAACCGCCCGTGCCGATGGTCCAGGGCCGCGAAACCAGCCGCCTGCTGGGTGGGCCGGCGGCCAGCCGTTGCTCCGCGTCACCCGCCCGAACCCACACCGAGCACGCCCGGCAAACCCTGCAACTGTTGTTCCCAAGCTTGAGCGAAGCGCGCTTGAACCGATTTCTGCAGGAGATTCCCCAGGCACAACTGCGCACTACCCTGAACACGCTGGTGGTGGAAAAACAGCAACTGCATGTGGACCTGATGAACTGGCAGAACTCCGTCATCCTCGGCGTCACCGACGCCGCCGACAATCACGAAGTACGGGTGTCCAGAAAGCACCTGGCCCATCTGATCATGCGCTGCTGGGGTGACCGGTTTGCTGAATACACGGACGGCCGCGGCGCTGTCCAGCAAGGCGCCGCACTCAACTTCAAGGGCTTGCGCCTGCCGCCCAGGCTCCCCACGCTGAGCGCCAGTTTCGAGCACGTGACATTTCTGGACGCCAGCCAGTGCGGCTTCGGCGAGCGCCACAGTGACTTCCTCAAGCACTTCCCTTCCTTGCGTGGCCTCAACCTGGCTGACAATCGCCTCACGCAGGTGCCTCAGGCGCTGGAACAGATGCGTTTTCTCAAGGCGTTAAAACTGGCAGGCAACAGACTTGCACTGACGACGGAGGACGTGGCGCGGTTAAAAAAACTGCGGCGCCTGAAGAGCCTCGACTTGAGCAACAACCCATTGACGCTGGCGCCCGACATCAGCCATATGCCCGGGTTGCGCCTGCTTTACCTGAGCGGCACGCACCTGGCTAGCTGGCCCGAAGGGTTGTTCGCACACCCGCGCAATGACGCCTTTGTACTCGACCTGCGCGGCACCCGGATCAACCGCCTGCCCGAGGTCGCAGCCGGTTCCGCGCAGGGCAGAGTGGTGGCCCGCGCACGCCTGGATCGGCGCACCCTGAGGGACGAGCAACGCCTGCGCTATGAAGATTTGCGCGTGGCCGCAGGCCTTGATCCCAACCGCACGTATGAGCCGCTTGGGCACAACGCGTTCTGGATGCAGGGCCTGCAAGGCGCCGACCTTCAGGACGCTCAAGCCCTGTGGCAAGCGGTGGAGCAGGAACAGGGTTCCCAGGGCTTTTTTGAAGTCATTGAAGCACTGGAGATCGAGGGCATTTTTGAAACTGACGCCGACCGCCAACGCTACACCGTCAATCGCCCACTGCTGACCCAGCAGGTATGGCGCCTGCTGTGGGCGGCCTATGACGATACCGAGCTGCGTGAGCGCCTGTTCAAGATGGCCAGTTTTCCCGGCCTGTGCCCGGATGCCGGGGCGCAGATTTTCAATGAAATGGGGATCGAGGTCATGGTCAGCGAGATCCGCCGGGATACCGCAACCGCCGCCGAGCTGGAAAGCTGCCTCGTCACGCTGGCCAAAGGCAGCGCCCACCTCAAACAACTGGCGAAGGCCGTGGGCCAGGAAATCGCCCGACGCCTGCGCCCGGTGGCCGAGGGCGGGCTTGGGCAGCGGTTCAGATCGCAAGTGCGCGACGGGGTGCCCGGCGAGGTTGATGAGGTGGACATTCACCTGGCCTACCAAACCGCCCTCGCCAGCCGTCTTGACCTGCCCTGGCTGAATGATCACATGCTTTACCGGGTCAACGCGGCGGTCAGCGCCGCCCAGATCGAGCAAGCCTACAGCGCGGTGCTGGCGCTGGATGAAGGCGACGGACTGGTCAACCAGATGCTGCTCGAACCCTGGTGGGAACAGCACCTGCGTGACACTTACGACAGCCAGTACCGTGACAACGAGCGTGAGTACGGCGAGCGCTTCCTGGCGCTGGATGATCTGCAAACAGCGCAGGCGCAATGGGCCAATGCCCAGGCGTTGCCGGAGCCCGAACGCGAGCGCCTTCGCGCATCGCTCAAGCACTTGGCCGAGGCGGTGCAGGTGCCCGAGAGCGTGGTGTTCACCGCCGAGCCCTTGGACGACGCGCACTACAACCGCCTGCTCAACGACCTGGGCTACAACGAACAGGAATGGATGCGCCGTCTGACGCGCCGGGCGCTCAACGAGGCGACGGGGCGCCGCAACCGTTCCCGATGAGGAAGGGGGCGGCGGCGCGAAGAGGTTTTTCTCGCCACCGCCCCAGCGCTTGAAACGGGTCGGTGGCTCGATAAAACCAGCAAGCGAATGCCTGTCTCTCGGCAAGCGGCGGTCACCCGTGAGCGGTGCACGCTCAGCTCAAGGTGCCAGGAAGTCGAACACGATCTGCACCGTGCCGTAGTAGTCCCCGGCCACGTACCCGTCGACGGGCTTGATCGCGGCGATTTCCAACTCCGCGCGCCGCCCCACGCGCGCCTCGGCGGCGTTGACCACTTCGGTACTCTCCAGGGTCAGCGGCACCTTGTTGAACAGCACTTGCAGATCAATCCGCTGGCGACCGCTGAACAGATAGGGCTCGGCCCCCAGCCGCGCAGCCACTGCGCCGGTAAGGTTTTTAACATCAAAATTCTTGCGCAGGCGGCTCAGCTCAGCGGTCACCAGGTTCCAGGCGAGCACTTGATCATGCCCCATCCAATCGGGCTCGGAAGGCAGCACGTAGGCATCGTGCACAGGTATCGTCACCGACACATCGAACGCGTGACGGGACTCAATCGCCCAGGCCTGGGCGGCCACCAATACCAGCACTGCAAACAGCGCCAACCTTGTCAGTTGCTTGACCATCGTCATCACCCGTTGCTGTTGACTGTGACCGGTTTTTTGTTCTGCCCTTCAATCAGCTGAAAGCCGTAGGTGCGGTCGGTTTTTTTCTCGAACACCAGCTGGCGCCCCGGCAGGATGTGATGCTTGGTGGTTGGCAGGCAGTCGCTTTTTGCGGTGAGCGAACAGTCACGAAACTCATCCAGCACCACCACGCTGTTGCCGTTGTTACGCAGCTGGTATTGGTTGGCTGTCTGGTTGATCTGCGTATCGAAACGCGTGGCTTTGGGTCGCACGAAAAACACCGTGCCGTAACCCGCCATGACGTTGATTCCGGCCGCGAGGCTGTCCTTGTAGTCGACCCGTTCTTCGTCGGTGATAGCGAAGTTATCGTCCTTCTCCGGCACTACGGGAATAAAGCGCACACGGAAATAACGCTCCTTGTCCCTTGCCCCCATGTACAACAGGCGCGTGCCCTGGCGCCCGTTGGCCGGAACGATCAGCCGCGCCGGGCTCGCCATCAGGCCGTCGCGTCGGGTGGCATTGCCATCGCCGTCGGTGAGCGATGCAACCGGCACCTCGCGATGGGTGCCATCGGCGTTGTAGACGATCTCCAGCACGTCGACGCGGATGAACGCCGTGCTCGTGCCGGTGTTGGACACGCGCTTGAGATAGGAACTGCGATCCTGCTCGAGGTAGTCATACACCACGCCGACGTTGATCGCCGGAGCCGCCTGGGCCCCGAGGGCACAAAGGAACAACCCGATCCATAACACTGCCTGTTTCATGTTTGATTACGCCTCGATAATTGAACACGGCCCGCGCGATACCCACGGGCCGGGAATGCGGATGGCCGTCTAGACCTGCGAATCCCAGACCACGGTCACCACGCCCGAATAGGTACTCCCGGGCCGCTTGAGCATTTCGCTCATGTCGTCTCGCTGCACCTCGAAATGCAGGGTGCCGGGCCGGTCATTGATGTAATGCAACGGCTGAAACAGCTCGCTGCCGACGCCATCCAGACGCAGCGCCAGTTTGTTCACCGTTTGTGCGTACTGATCGACCAGGCCGCTGGGCAAGGTCACCGCGACCTGCAGCGGCACTTCATCGCCCTCGGCATTGCGCAGCCCGCAGGTGTTGCCCATGACGATCGAGCATTCGAGCTGCATGTTGAAACGCGAACTGGTGGCGATGCGGAACGTCTGGTCACGGTACAAACGCGCCGGTGCCCGCCCCTGGTTGAGCCAGGCTTGCCAGCCGCCCTGGGGGATCAGTTCGACGCGGTTGCCACCGGGCGGGATATCGACCTTGAGCGCGTGCTCCACGGTGAGCTGGAAGTTGAAGGTGGCGACGGTGTCGCTGGTTTGCATCACATCGCCGATGTCGAAATCCCCACCTGGCCCGAAGGTGTAGGTGAGGCTGCCGGCGTAATCACCGGCCCTCATGGTGAGCGGGTTCGGGGTCCTGAGTTCGTAGGCGTATTCAAAATTGCTGTAGTACATCCAGGGTATGTCAGTGCCGGCCGTCACACTGCAGGCACCGGCATTCTCGGGGACGATCCAGAAAAACAACGCAAAGGACGGCGAGGCCGCCAGGTAATTCACGCCCTGGCAAGGCGCTGGCGCATGCTGCCAGTAGTACGACCACTGAGGCATGCTGGTCGTCGCCCAGCCACTGACTCCCGGTGGGTAGGTGACATCCCAGCGCGCGCCCACTCCGGCTATACGCATCTGGACCGTCTCGGTTTCACCGGTGGCCTGGTGGGTGACCTGAAGGTCTCGCCAGGCCGAGGGCACTTTGAAATAAGCGCCTTTGCGCGGCTCGGCATAAGCCAGCACGGGCTCGCTTGACGCCGCCGAGAAGGGCCTGCGAATGGTGAAAATATTCATCGCCTTGCACCGCGCGGGAATATGCCCGGGGCAAATCCCGCTTTCCGGCGTGGTGTTCTCGAATTTGTTGACCATCGGGTTGCCCGGGTCGGGACGGAACACGGCGGTGATCTCTTCGACAAACGCCTGCGCCGGTGTGCTGAACAAACCCATGATCAAGGCCAGTGCACGGCACGGCCCCAAGGCGCTTCTGGTTGCAGCGACTGACTTCATACATTCTCCGGTTCAAAGGTGCGGGCAGCCATCAGCCGGCGGTTTCCACGCTGAAGTTGGCATCGGCCAGCGTGTCGGGGGTGCAACGCAGGTCGCCGATCATCAGCACGTCGTTTTCGTTCGGGGCGTTGGCCGGGTCGAGGCGGAACTGGCAGAGCAACTGGTTCTGGTAGCGCACTTGCAGGGTGGGCGAGCTGGCGCTCATTTCCATCGAGAAGAATCCGTCCACCTCGCTGACCCCACGGCTGGCGTGATTGATCACGTGATGCCCCTTGAGCGGCCGACCCTGGGCATCGAGCAGACGCCCCAGCACCGACACGGTTTTCAGCACGGTGACCTTGCGGTAGTCCACGCCGCCCTTGTTCAAGTGATACGTAGTGCGCGCCGGTTGGATGTTGGCGGCGGGCGGATGATTGCCGTCGAAATCGAAGTTGACGCTGCTGCTTTTGTACGCGGCCAGCGGCACAAAATTACGACCGGGGCGCAAGACCGCGCCACCGCCACTGACGTCATCGGCGCGCAGGGTGATAGCGTCGAGGTCTGTCTCGACATCGATGATCATGCCCGCGCCCGTGCCGTGGTACTGACTGGTGAGCAGCGCCTTGTCGGCGCCGGCCACGAACGTGCTGTTGAGGTTCAGGCCGCCGGTGAATTTATTGTTGAACGAGCTGCGCTGCAGGAAGCCGTCGCCGCTGACCGTGTCGGTACTGAAGCTGGCCGTGCTCGACAGGCCAACCCCATAAGTGTCGGTGATGGCAGTGGCCGAGACGCTTTGCAGCAGGTGGTCGGTGAGGTCCTGGCGCAAGGTGACCGAGGCATTGTTGTCACGGCCGCCGTCACGCGCCGTGCGAGTACCGACACTGCCGGAGACTTGGCGACCATCGGTGCCCAGCGCCAGGCTCAACGTGACGTCGATGCCACGGTTGCGCTGATCGTCAGTGCCGTTGGTGCCCGGTCGGTCGAACGCCGAGAAGCGCCAGTTGGCGTCGCTGCCCATCAAGGTACTGCGCCGGTTCCAGCCCAGGTCCAGACCGGCGCCTTCGACATTGCCCTGGCTGTGGGACAGGCGCACGTTCCAGGAGTTGAGCGCATCGACGCGGTGGTTGACCGACAACGCGGTGTTGCTGGTTTCGCCGACAAAGGTGTTGCGCCGCAACCGCGTGCCGTCGGGCAGCATGTCGTAGGTGTCGCGGGTGTCGAGCCAGCTGCGGTTGTGGCTGAACACCAGGTTGGTGGTGCCCAGCGTGTAAAGCGCCTGCAGGTCCATCCCAGTGCCGTGTTCCTGAGTCTCATACACGTTGGCGTAAACGCTGGTGTTGTTGGCGACGGTCCAGTCCACCGAACCGCCGTATTGCAATTGCTCACGCACTTCACGTGCCGACAACCCAAGAATCACCCGCGGGTGCAACAGGTAGTTGACGGAGGCGCCGGTGGTGATGGCGCCGGAGGCCTGGTCGTCCCAGTTGCTGAATAATTTGGTTTCCCTGCCGGCAAACACGT
Source organism: Pseudomonas sp. MF08831 (assembly GCF_059862645.1). Classification (NCBI taxonomy): domain Bacteria; kingdom Pseudomonadati; phylum Pseudomonadota; class Gammaproteobacteria; order Pseudomonadales; family Pseudomonadaceae; genus Pseudomonas; species Pseudomonas sp. MF08831. Next base: position 116,910 of record NZ_JCBCUX010000009.1, read on the forward strand.
TGTAGCGCCAGCGGTCGTCGGCATTGCGCCAGTTGCTCGGTTTGTACACCAGCTCCTGGGAAGTACTGACAGTCACGCCGTCTTCCACCAGCCTCACTTGCACCTCATAGATACCGCCGGGTAGTGGGCGGGTGTCGAGCGTCTGCAGGCCGGCCGCCACTGACTGGCTGTTGAGCAGCAGGCCATTGCGGTAGATCTCCACGGACGCCTGACGATTGGCCGTGACGTAGATCGGATAGACGCTGGCCTTGGCGTTGTTGATCGCCAGCGTGTCGGAGCTGCCGTACATCACGCCCAGGGCCGTGTCGGGGCTGGCGCCAAAACTGCGCAGCTGTCGGGTCAGGCCATCGGAATTGGGCGTGAAATGACCCAGGCGCAGAAAACGTCCTTCGAGCTCGCGCTGGGTATACAGCTCGTGGATCGCGTGGCGCAGGTGTTCTTCGTCGCCACTCTGGCGAGCCAGTTGCAGGTTGAACACCTGGCTCCAATTGCCCAGGCTGGCGCTCGCTTGCAAGCCGTAACGCCCGCCGAGGTCTTCGTCCTGGCCGCCATTGAGGTTCAGTTGATTGTTGACGATCAAGCCACGGCTGCCGCCTTCCGGCTGCGCGTAGTAGCGCGGGGCGTCGTCGGCGCGTTCGACGTTTTGCGTGATGATCGAAAGCTGCGAGCTCTCGAGGCTGTAGTGGGTAGACAGCATCTGCGCGGGGCATGCCTGGCTGCATGCGCCCAGCGCCACACCTTTTTCAAGGATGGCCTGCCAGGTGTCGCGGGTCGCCAGTGGGACTTTGCTGTCGCCCACGTCGGTAAATTCGAGCAGGGTGACGCGGTCATCCCGGGACAACACGATTAACGCTTCGCCGAGCAACTGCTGGTCAAGGTCGACCCGCACGGCCAGCGGTACATCGAAGAAGTGATCACTGAACCCGGTGGGCAGGCCTTGGGCCTGAGCGATCAGACTGCCAGGGTTCTCAACACCGGAATTCGGCGCCGCCAGGGCACCCACACAAAAAAAAAGCGCAAGCGCCGCCGCGATGGGAGTCATCGGGAACATGAACACATACTCTGAATGCCAAATGACAAGAATGAAAATCAGGCCGGCGGCCCCTGAACAACCAGCCGGCCTGCTGACGCGATGCCCACGAGCACGAGGCTCAAGGAGCACTCATTGCCATCAAAGAGCTGGCAGCACCGCGTCAAATACCAGAGGCATGACGCTGGTGTAGTTGCCACGCTGAGTCGCCGAAGGTTTGGCGGCGTCGATACGCAGTACGGCGCCCAGGCCCGGCGTGGCATCAGCTTCGTTGACAACTTCCTGAGGCGTGCCACTGAGCACCACGCCATTCAAGGTGGCGGTCAGCGGAATGTTTTGCGTGGCATCACCGTTGAACAGCACTGCCGGGCCGCCATCGATATAAGCGTGAATAGACCCGTTGGTGTTGCGCATGTCGTAGACCGCAGACAACGGCGCCAACTCGCCATTGGCCAGGTTATAGGCCATGGCCTCGTCACGGCCCCAGTTAGGGTCGCGCGGCTGCACATGGAACACGGTGGTCGGGATGCTCGCCTTGATATTGACAGTGTGATTGGCCTCACCGGCCGCGAACGCCATGGAGGACAGCGCCATGGCAGCCAAAGGGGCAGCGATTGCGAACTTCTTGAACATAGTCGACACCTGTTATTTGCATTGAGATATATCGCTGAACGTTGAACACCAGACACGGCACAACGTGCGAAGGGCATTACGCGCTTATCAATGTTTGAAAAGCACCGTAATGATCAAGCAATTCAAATAACCAGGATGCCCGCCATTTCTTATACGTCTGTGGCTTTAATTAATAATGTTTGAGGGAAAAGGATGGCACATTGCCAAAACTTTTAATTGATCCGTAAGAACAAGACTACACGTCTATATTCGCAACTTAACTGTGGAATAAAAGTCCGTCAGAACAGTACCACAACAGTCATGTTGCGGATAAACATCGACGCTTAAAAAGTTGAGTATTAACTCTACCTGTCATTCACACCTCTGGCCGCTGTCTTGAAAAGACCAGACCGCTGGCCACCGACCGTTGGTCGCCTCAGTCTTTCGCTGCTCAAAGATATATCTTACGTTGTATCTTAACCAAAGCGGAGAAAGCGAAAATGAGAGAGCATCCCCACCAACGCGACCACGGTGATGGCCGTGACGGTTTTGAAAAACGCCCCGGCCGCGAACGCGGTGGTCGTGGTCCACGCGTGTTTGCCCCTGGCGACCTGAAATTGCTGCTGCTGGCCTTAATCGGCGAACAGCCCTGCCATGGCTACGACCTTATCCGTCAGATCGAAGGCCTGTTCGACGGCGCCTACAGCCCCAGCCCCGGCGTGATCTACCCGACCCTGACCTTTCTTGAAGAAAGCGAATTGGTGACCGGCGATACCGAAGGTGGAAAAAAACGCTACACAATTACCGACGCTGGTCGTCTTTCCTTAAGTGAGCAGGCGATTGCCCTGGAAGGCGTGCGCATGCGCATCGACGTCAGCAAACGCTCGCTGCGCGGCCATGATCGCCCGCCCGAAATCCATGAGGCGGTGCACAACCTGCGCCATGCCTTGCAGCTGCACCACGGGCGCTGGAGCCCGGAAGAAATCGCGCGTGTCGCGGCACTGCTCAACAGCACCGCCCACGCCATTGTCGACGGCCCGGCCGTTCAACCAGTCCAGGGGAAAGCTCAATGAATACGCAAGCCATCCACCGCGTCACCCACGAGATCAAGCGCCGCCGCCTGGAAGTGCTGCGCGTGACCGACATCACCCCGCGCATGCGCCGCATCACTCTGGGTGGGCCCGAGCTGGCAGGTTTTATCAGCCTGGGCAGCGACGACCACATCAAGCTGCTGTTCCCGCAGAACGCCGCCGAACAGGCCGCGCTGGAAAGCCCGAACTTCAGCATCAAGGGTGAGGGCCCACAACCGGCCATGCGCGACTACACGCCACGGCGTTTCGACCTGAACACCGGTGAACTGGACATCGACTCCGTGCTGCACGGCGATGGCCCTGCCTCTACCTGGGCCGAGCAGGTGCAGGTCGGCCAACACCTGTACATCGGTGGGCCACGCGGTTCGATGATCGTGCCGGATATGTTCGACAGTTACCTGTTGATCGGCGATGAAACCGCCCTGCCCGCCATCGCCCGGCGCCTGGAAGAATTACCGGCGGGCCGCAAGGTGCTGGCAGTGATTGAAATCGCCAATGCCGCAGAACAGCAAGTGCTGAACAGTGCCGCCGATGTGCAAGTGATCTGGGTAATACGCGGCCAGGACGACCTGCTAGAGACCGTTCGCACACTGACGCTGCCGAGCGGCTCGCTGTACAGCTTCGTGGCGACGGAAACCAAGCTGTCGCGCCAAGTGCGCCGCGTGCTGCTGGACACGCATCAGGTCAATGAAGCGTTTCTCAAGGCTGTGGGTTACTGGCGTGCAGACGGCAGCGAAGAAGAGTAAGCCGATCGAGGTCGAAACGGTGGGCGCGGACTTGCCCGCTCCCACCCTTAGTTTCGCGGCGGCTTTAAGCATTTATCCAGCCCCACCACTGCCAATGAAATCCCGATAAACCCCGCCAGAATCCCACCGGCATTCACAAACACTTGTGGATAACCGAGCGTGTCCACATCAATGAACGGGTACTGATACTGCCCGAGCAAATGCCCGCGCAGCAGCACATAGCCGAAGTACACCAACGGGTAGATCACCCAGGCGCCGATGTGGTTGAAACGCAACGTGCCCTTGGGCACACACCGCCACCAATAAATCACAAACAGCACCGGCATGACGTCATGCAGCAATTCATCGGCGACGAACTGAAAACCTGTGGGGCTCCACAAATGCCGCAGCAGCAAGCTGTACGCCAGGCTCACCACGACGATGCTCGCAGCAATCGCGCTACTGACCCTGGGCGCCAGGAAAAACCGCTTGGCGGCTGAATCCCGACTGACCAGCGCATAGCTGAGCACCACCACCACCAACGTGTTGGTCAGCACCGTGAAGAAACTGAAAAAGTTGATCAACCCGCCCAGCAGGCTGGCGCCCGCGGTCCAGCGCGAATAGAAAATCAGGTATTGCTGAATCGCCAACCCTACCCAGCCGGCCAGTGCCGCAGCCGCGATGAAACGCTTCATGGGCTCAGTCCAGTGGGCGTTTGGTACGCATCAGCTTCACGTACAACCCTTCGACTTTCTCCCGCGCCCATGGGGTTTTGCGCAGGAACGTCAGGCTCGACTTGATGCTCGGATCGCTCTTGAAGCAGCGCACATCAATGCGTTCGGCCAGGCCTGCCCATTCGTAGTGTTCCACCAGGGTGGTGAGGACGTGTTGCAGGGTCACACCGTGGAGCGGGTCGTTGCTTGTCGCGGTCATGCCGGGCCTTTTGCACTAAGAGGAAACACAGCCGCGCACCTTAGCCGACGGGGCGTACAGGTGGAAGCACTGCATTGAATATAGACCCTGGAGAAAAGTTCCCCTTTTCAGCGAAAAAAGAGATGTTATATTGTAACGATAAATATCAAAAGTAACTGACCCGATACCGTTTCAGCCTTCTCTTTTTTGTGCCGTTTTGCCAAGGAATGTTCGATGTCCCTCTCTTCTCTCTGGCGCTTGACCCCTCTTGCCGCCGCTGCGCTGATCTGCTCCGAAGCCCACGCCCTGGAACTGCAACCCCAAGTCATCACCGGCAATCCATTGGGCAGCGAACAGCTCGCCTCACCGACCACAGTGCTGGAAGGTGATGACCTGACCCTGCAACAAAAAGGCAGCCTCGGCGAAACCCTGAACAAGCAACCGGGCGTGTCCTCGTCCTACTTCGGCCCGGGTGCCAGCCGGCCGATCATTCGTGGCCAGGATGGCGACCGCATTCGTATCCTGCGCAACGGCGTGGGCGCGCTGGACGCCTCGTCACTGTCCTACGACCACGCCGTGCCGCTGGACCCGGTCAACGTCGAGCGCATTGAAATCGTGCGCGGCCCGGCCGCCCTGCTGTACGGCGGCAGCGCCATTGGCGGCGTGGTCAACACCTTCGACAACCGCATCCCCACCGAAGCCATCGAAGGCATCCACGGTGCCGGTGAATTGCGCTACGGCGGCGCCGACACCACCCGCAGCAGCGCCGGCAAACTGGAGGCCGGCAACGGCTCCTTCGCCTTGCACCTGGACGCGAACGCGCGGGAATTCAACGACCTGAAAATCCCCGGTTTTGCGCGCAGCCGCCACGCCCCGGACACCGAAGATGGCCCCGGTAAAAACGGCCGCCTGGGCAACAGCGACGGGCGCCAGGACGGTGGCGCGGTGGGTGGTTCCTACACCTGGGACGACGGCTACGCCGGCCTGTCCTACAGCAACTACGATGCAAACTACGGCTCACCTGCCGAGCAGGACGTGCGCATCCGCATGAAGCAGGATCACTACGCCTTCGCCTCCGAAATCCGCAACCTGCAGGGCCCGTTCACCTCGGTGAAACTCGACGCGGGCTACACCGACTACGAACACCGCGAAATCGAAGGCGGCGAAACCGGCACGGTGTTCAAGAACAAGGGTTACGAGGCGCGCGTAGAAGCTCGTCATCAGCCGATTGGCCCATTCGATGGCGTGGTCGGCGCGCAAGTGACCCGCAACGAATTCTCGGCCCTGGGCGAAGAAGCCTTCGTGCCGCAGACCGACACCAACGCCGGCGCCCTGTTTATCTTCGAAGACATGCAGGCCACCGAGCGCCTCAAACTCAGCCTCGGCGCTCGCCTGGAACACACCAGCGTCGACCCGGACGCCAAGGGCAATGCGCGCTTCGCCAATGCGGATAAAACCAATGACTTCACCGCCGGCAGCCTGTCGTCCGGCGCCGTGTACAGGCTCACGCCGGTCTGGTCGCTGGCCGCAACCCTGGGCTACACCGAGCGCGCGCCGACCTTTTACGAGCTGTACGCCAACGGTGCCCACGTCGCCACCGGCACTTATGAGTTGGGCGATGCCAACCTGAAAAAAGAAAAAGCCGTGTCCAGCGACTTGGCGCTGCGTTTCGACAATGGCACCCACAAGGGCAGCTTCGGGGTGTTCTACAGCCGCTTCTCCAATTACATCGGGCTGCTGGGCACCGGACGTACGCTGAACGATGACGGCGAAGAGGACGCGGGCGGCATCCCTGAGTACAGGTACTCGGGCGTGCGTGCACGTTTCGCAGGTTTCGAAGCCCAGGATCACTGGAAACTCGGCGAAAGTGCCTACGGCAAGTTTGCGCTGGAGCTGTCAGGCGATTACACCCGCGCAACCAACCTGGACACCGGCGAAGCCTTGCCGCGTATCGCGCCGCTGCGCTTGAACAGCGGTTTGCTGTGGGAACTGGACCGCTGGCAGGCGCGGATCGACGTCGAACATGCGGCAGGCCAGGGGCGTGTGCCGAGTAACGAGAGCGGTACCGATGGCTACACCACCCTGGGCGCGAGCGCGGGTTATCACTTCAACGTCGGCGCCAGTCAGTGGCTGGCGTTCGTCAATGGCGAAAACCTGACCAACCAGACCGTGCGCTATGCCAGCTCGATCCTGCGCGATATCGCACCGGCGCCGGGGCGCAGTGTGCAATTTGGTGTGCGTACCACTTTCTGACGCCCCCTTTGGGATCGGTTTTGTAGCAAAAGTGCTTCCTGTGGCGAGCGGGCTTGCCCCGCGTTGGGCCGCGAAGCGGCCCTGAAATCAGTCAATGAGCTGTACCTGATACACCGCATTTCTCATTGATCAGGGCCGCTTCGCGCCCCAACGCGGGGCAAGCCCGCTCGCCACGACAAACCAGCACGCCACCCTCTCAATCCAACTTGGGAATTGGGGTTGCGCAGCCATTTTTGCAGCGACGTTCTGTCACTGTTACCAGAACTGAAATGATGCATCTCTCGATTTAGCCTTTCTCAATTCGAGAAGGCGCTTTATCCTTGCCGCAACAAACTGAAACGTTTCATGCCTGCGGTCGATCCCACCTTGCCGAACTTACCCCTCTTCAGAGACAGCGCTGTCTTATACCGACCTGCGCACGGGAATAAATCGCCCGCCTGTGGATAACCCTCTTATCCCCAGAAAAACCAAATTAACGCTGAACCAAGCCCGCGCCGAATCGTCATCTACAGTGAAGCACGGGGTTACATAATTCCAACGTCACGGAGAAACACACTATGAGCACTGATGGTGCTTCAAGCCCAAGCCGCCTGCTGCCCAGGCTGCTGGGGATCTTGCTGCTGATCATGGGGCTGGCCTTGCTGGCCGGCGGCGTCAAGCTGAGCATGCTCGGCGGGTCGCTGTACTACCTGCTGGCCGGTATTGGCATCGCCCTCACCGGCGTTTTGCTGCTGGCCACCCGCCGCGCTGCGCTGGGTCTGTACGCACTGGTGCTGTTCGCCAGCACCGTGTGGGCACTGTGGGAAGTCGGCCTGGATTGGTGGCAACTGGTGCCGCGCCTGGCCCTGCTGTTCGCCTTGGGCATCGTCTTGCTGCTGCCGTGGTTTCGCCGTCCGTTGCTGCGCGGCCAGCCTGCGCCGCTGGGCACTGGCGCGCTGAGCGTGGCCGTGGTGCTGGCGGGCGCTGCCGCCCTGGCCAGCCAATTCACCAACCCGGGTGAAATGGTCAAGACCGGTCAGCTCGACCGCGACGCCGTGCCTGGCATGGCCAGCGCTGCACCGGCCCAGGCCGATGGCGACTGGAACTCCTACGGTCGTTCGGCCTTCGGTGATCGTTACTCGCCACTGGCGCAGATCACCCCGGAAAACGCCCACAAGCTGGTACCGGCGTGGACCTTCCGCACCGGCGACATCCCTGGCCCAGGCGATCCCGGTGAAACCACCGCAGAAAACACCCCGCTGAAAGTCAACGGCATGCTCTATGTGTGCACGCCGCACAGCCAGGTGATCGCCCTGGACCCGGACACCGGCAAGGAAATCTGGCGTTTCGACCCGAAGATCAGCACCGAAGGTGCCGCGAACTTCAAAGGTTGGGCGCACATGACCTGCCGTGGCGTGTCGTATCACGATGACGCCGTGTACGCTTCCGAGCAAAGCCCTACCGGCAGTGCCAGCACCGCTCCGGTCAGCGCCGTCTGCCCGAAACGCATTTTCGTACCGACTGCCGACACCCGTCTGATCGCCCTGGATGCCGACACCGGCAAAATGTGTGAAGACTTCGGTGACAAAGGCCAGGTCGACCTGCGTGCCAATATCGGCAGCTTCGCCCCAGGCGGTTACTACTCCACCTCGCCACCGGCCGTGACCAAGAACCTGGTCGTGATCGGCGGTCACGTGACCGACAACGTTTCCACCGACGAGCCTAGCGGCGTGATCCGCGCGTTCGACGTGCACACCGGCAAGCTGGTGTGGAACTGGGACAGCGGCAACCCGGACGACACCACCCCGTTGGCCGAGGGCAAGACCTACACCCGCAACTCGCCGAACATGTGGTCCATGTTCAGCGTCGATGAAAAACTCGGCATGCTCTACCTGCCGATGGGCAACCAGATGCCTGACCAATACGGCGGCGACCGTACCGAAGATTCGGAAAAATACAGCGCCGGCCTGACTGCTCTGGACATCGACAGCGGCCACGTGAAGTGGACCTTCCAGTTCACTCACCATGACCTGTGGGACATGGACGTGGGCGGCCAGCCTAGCCTGATCGACATCAAGACCGCACAGGGCGTCAAGCAAGCGGTAATGGCTTCGACCAAGCAAGGCAGCATCTACGTGCTGGACCGCACCAACGGTCAGCCTGTGGTGCCGATCAACGAAATCCCTGTACCGCAAGGCGCAGTGGCCGGTGATCACACCTCCCCTACCCAACCGAAGTCCGACCTGAACTTCATGCCGCCGCCGTTGAAAGAACGCGACATGTGGGGCGTGACACCGTTTGACCAGATGCTGTGCCGGATCGATTTCAAATCCATGCGCTACGACGGCCCGTTCACCCCGCCATCGCTGCAAGGCTCGATCGTTTACCCAGGCAACTTCGGCGTGTTCGACTGGGGTGGCATTTCCGTAGACCCGGTTCGCCAGATTGCCTTCGTGAACCCGAGCTACATGGCGTTCAAATCGAAACTGATCCCGGCTGCCGACATTGCCAAGCAAGGTCCACGCGTCAGCGAAACCGAAGGCGTACAGCCGAACAAAGGCGCGCCGTACGGCGTGATCCTCGAAGCGCTGCTGTCGCCTTTGGGTCTGCCGTGCCAGGCTCCGGCGTGGGGTTATGTGGCGGCGGTCGACCTGACCAACCACCAGACCATCTGGATGCACAAGAACGGCACCGTGCGCGACAGCTCGCCGGTTCCAATCCCGCTGACCATGGGCGTGCCTAGCCTGGGCGGGACATTCACCACCGCCGGTGGCGTGTCCTTCCTCAGCGGCACCCTCGACCAGTACCTGCGTGCCTATGACGTGAAAAACGGCAAGCAGCTGTGGGAAGGCCGCCTGCCAGCAGGCGCGCAAACCACACCGATGACCTACACCGGCAAGGACGGCAAGCAGTACGTGCTGGTCATGGCTGGCGGTCACGGCTCGCTGGGCACCAAGCAGGGTGACTATGTGATGGCGTTCAAACTGCCGGACTAAGTGTTAACCCGCGGTAAAACAAAGGCGGCTACCTGATGGGTAGCCGCCTTTTTTTGTGCCCATGTTCACTCAATGTGGGAGCTGGCTTGCCTGCGATGGCGGTGCAACAGAAACAGATTTTTTGACTGCCACGCCGCCATCGCGGGCAAGCCCGCGCCCACAGGGTTCAGGGGTGTTCAGGCGAGGGGGTTTACAGGGCAACCCGCTCTCGCCGCATCCACATCTCAAACGCCATGGCATTCAACGGCTTGCTGATCAGGTGACCCTGCGCCGTGTCGCACTTCCACTGCCTGAGCAGCTTCAGGCTGGGCTCGAACTCCACACCTTCGGCCACCACCTTGAGCCCCAGGTTGTGGCTCATTTCGATGGTCGAACGCACAATCACGCCGTCTCCGCTGGCGCTGTCGAGGTTGCGGATGAACGACTGGTCGATCTTCAATTCCTGCACCGGCAAACGCTGCAACTGCGCCAGGGATGAATAGCCGGTGCCGAAGTCGTCCACCGACAGGCTGATACCACAGCTGCGCAATTGCTCCAGCACGCTGAGCGCCTGTTGCGGGTTGTGCATGATCGCGCTCTCGGTGATCTCGAAGGTCAGTTGCTGCGCCGCGACGCCGTATTGCATCAGCAAGGCGGTGACGCGAATGGCCAGGTCGTCATCGGCCAGGTCGTCCACCGAAATGTTGACCGACAGTTGAATGTGCAAACCGCGCCCTGCCCACTCGGCGATCTGCCGGATCGCCTCCTCGATCACCCACAGCGTCATGCTGCGCATGCTGCCGGTGCGTTCGGCCAAGGGAATGAATTCGGCGGGCGACACCTGGCCCAGCGTCGGATGCTGCCAGCGCAGCAAGGCTTCCGCCTGGCGTACGTGGCCATGAATGAGGTCGAGTTTGGGCTGGTAGCACAGGAACAATTCGCCTTCGACGACCGCGCGGCGCAGGTCGCGGATCAGCGTGATCTGGCGCTGGTGCGCCAGGTCGCGGTCTTGCTGGTAGATCTGCAGATGCCCGGACAGGCTCGCCGCATCATGCCGGGCGATGGCGGCGCGGCTGATCAATTCTTCGACCTGCTGGCCGTCGGCCGGGTAGGCGGCAATGCCGATGCTGACTTCATGCCGCACTTCGTCGTTGCCGATGCGCTGGGGCTCGGTGAGCAGCGCATACAGGCGGTCGGCGCGGGCGACCGCGCGATCGATCTCGGTGTTTTCCAGCAACAGCAAAAACTCGCTGCCGGCGATCCGCGCGGCGGTGTCACTGGCCAACAGGCACATGGACAGGCACCGGCTGGCCTCACGCAACATTTCTTCCACGCCCTGCGGCCCGAAGCCTTCGTTGATCACCCGGTAATTTTCAATCCCCAGGTACAGCAACACCACCGGGCGCTGTGCACTGATCGCACTGCCCAGGCGCTCCATGGCCAACGCGCGATTGGGCAGGCCGGTGAGCGGATCATGCAGGGCGTTATGGGCCAGCTGCCGCTCGCGCACGGCGATGCCGCTTTGCATTGCATTGAAGGCCTGGGCCAGCAAGCCGAATTCATCGTGACTGCGCACCCGTACCGGTGTTCGATAATCACCGGCCCCAATCCGCTCGGCCGCTTCCACCAGGGCGTTGAGCGGGCGTGACACGCGGCGCGCCAGCAACAACGCGGCGGCCAGCGACACCAACAACACCGCCAGGGCGATGCCGAGGAACTGCCGGTCCAGCGGCGCAAAAGACTCAAGCGCATGGTCCAGCGGGCTCTGCAGCAACACGCGCACCTCATCGCCCTCGCCGGTGTTGGCCAGCGGCAGCACCTGGCTGAGCACGCGTTGCCCATAGAACAGGTTGATCTGCGCATCGGGGTTGAGGGGCGCCTGGTGCAGCGTATCGATAATGGTGGCCCGATAGGCCTCTGGCTGGGTGCTGAACAACTCGCCGACCTGGCCGTTCTGCACGCTGAGGAACGACACTTCAAGGTTGCTCATGGAACGCAGTTCGTTGGCGAACAGCTTGTCCATGGGAAAGCCCATCACCACGCGGGCGATGGGCTGCGGGTCGAGGACGACATCCTGCACAAGCAGATAGGGCTGGCCGTCCATCGCGACGATAAGCATCTGCAAGCCGCTGCGTCGCGCATGACGCAAGGCCTCGTCGTATGGGAATAGCTGGCCGTGTGTCAGCACCGGCAAGGTACTGACCATCACCTTGCCATCCAGGCCCAGCACAAACACTTCGCTGGAACGCAGGCCGGTACCATGCCGTTGCAGCGCGGCCATCACCGTTTCGGGGTTGCCCTCGGCGACCGCCAGTTTGAAGGGGCCGTCGGCGGTGAGCCAATCCAGCCCGTATTGCAGACGACGCCCGCGCAGGTCGAGCAAACGTTCGAACACTTGGCTGCCGGTGCTGAGCTGAACCTGGGCCTGGTTCTCCACGGCGCGGGTGGTGGCGGCCTTGACGGCGAAGTAGGTCGCGGCCACGACCACCAGCAGCAATAGCGCCAACACCCCGGCAATGCGGGTCTGAAATGTGTGGCGCCACTTCATTGCCGTGGCCTCTGGCAGCACGCGCCTCTCTGTGCCGATCCGTCCCTTTGTCATACGCATTCCTGGCGGCTGCTGACCTGGCGTCAAAAAAACATCCGTTTTTAATGAATGGTTGGTTCAAGCAGATTAGCTGGGGGCTGGGATATGTACACCCAACAGGGACGGGGATGTGCCTGTCAGTTTATTGGCGGCAAACGCTTGGCTTGGAGGGCTGCAGGGGCATTGCCCCTGAGGGAATGACGGGGGCGTACTGATCACACACGTGCGCGCATGAAGTCCCCCCACCGCCGCACCAGATAATTGTGCTCATCCATCACCGAGTTCCACACCGCAATGTGGCCCATGCGCTGCTCATAGGAGCCACCATCGCGCACCTCGCCGACGTCGATCAACGGCAAGCCATCACTGCCGAGCAGCTCCTCACGGGCGGGCTTGCCGGCATACCAGTAATCCCACTCGGCGCTGCTCAAATGATCGCGGGTGCGCGCCGGGTTACCGATGTAATAGCCCTGACGCGCCATCACCGCCCCCGGCCAGCCGGATAACCACCAATTGAGATAAGCATAAGCCGCATCCAGCACCGGCCCCTGGGCATGGCGCGACAACGACAACCCACCAAACCATCCGCGGTACCCTTCACGGGGCACCGCCAGCCGATACTTCACGCCTGCCCGGTGCAAGCGCATCAGGGTCGGCGACCACAGACTCTGGATATCAATGCTGGGGCTCAGCATCAACTGCGCGGCCTCTTCATCATCCGACCAGAACGCCGCAAAGTGCCCCTCCTTCTGCTTGCGCACCAGAATGTCAGCCAGTACATCGATCTCTTCGATGCTCATATTGCCGATGTCCCTGAACTGCGCCAGCCCTGCCCCCTGCACCGCCAATGCGGCATCCAGCGCGCCAATCGCGGCATCGCTTTGCAGCGCAGTGCGCGCGCTCCAGGCCGGGTCGAGCAGCCAGCCCCAGCTTTCATTGCCGTGGCTGAAGCCTTCGGGCAAACGCTCCGGGCGGTAGGCAAAACTGTCGGCGTTATGGGTCAACGGCAGCATGCTGATGCGCTCGGTGACGCTGCTGCCGAGGCTGCCGTCGTGCTGCACGAACAGGCGCTCGCTGGGTACGCTGCCGCTGCCCAACCGGTCATTGGCCGACAAGCGACCCCGCTTGGGCAAGTCATTGATCTCGTGCCACAAGGCGATGCGCCGGGTGTCGATAGGCTGGATCGCCCGCGCCGGCCAGACGAAATCAACATTGTGAAACCATTGGTCGTAGAGGTCGTAGCTGTCGGGCTGCATCACGGCGATGCGCTGGGCCTGCGCCACGTCGTGCACCTGATAGACCAGGCGAATACCCAGCTCTTTTTCAGCGCGAACGCGCAAGCATTCCAGCAGGGTCACGGACGTACCGAGCACACGTAATGTGATCATGCTGCGAAGCGCCGTGAGAACACCTCGAACGAGCGCCGCAACAGCGCCGGGTCGAGGCCGCGCAGGATAAACACCAGCCGCGACTGGCGGTCGGTGCCGGGCCACGCGGGCAAGTGCACCGGGGCGTGCAGGCAATGCTGCACGCCATGAATGACGATGGGAGCCGAGCTTGCGTTCACGTTGAGCAGTCCTTTGACGCGAAGGATTCGTTCGCCGTGGCATCTTAACAGCATCGACAACCAGACCCCGAAACCGACCCAGTCCAGCGGTTGGTCAAAGGTCAGGCAGCATACTTGCGCCGCGCCGTGGCGGGCCGTGGTGGTTTGATGCAGCTGCCAGCGGCTGACTTCAACGGCCGGTTCGGCGCTGCGCAAGCCTTCGCCAAGCAGCAACTGATCGCCGCTGTGAACCTTATGGGTGTCAAGAATCGGCGTCCCCGCGTTGAGTGCCCGCAAGTGCGCGCGCAGTGCTTCACAATCGCCGGCCAAGTCGGTCTTGCTCAGCAGCAAACGGTCGGCCGCCGCAACCTGGGCCAGCCATTCCGGGTGCAGGCGCTCTTGCAACGTGGCGTGACTGGCATCGACCAGCGTGATCACCAGGCCGATGTGAAAACGCCCGCGCAGTTGCACATCGTTGTTCAGCGTGGCCAGGATCGGCGCCGGATCGGCCAGGCCGGTGGTCTCCAGGATCACCCGCTTGAACGCCGGAATTTCACCGCGCTCGCGCCGTTGCAACAGGCCGAGCAATGCATCTTTGAGCTCGCCGCGAATCGAACAGCACACGCAGCCGCTGGGCAGCAGCACGGTGTCCGGCGCAACTTCTTCCACCAGCAGGTGATCGATGCCGACATCGCCAAATTCGTTGATCAGCAACGCGGTGTCACCCAGGCTTTCGCCCTGCAACAGGCGCTGGAGCAAGGTGGTCTTGCCGCTGCCGAGGAAACCGGTGATGACGTTGAGGGCAATGCTCATGATGACTCCAGGTGATCAAGCAAGCGGGGATCCAGCGGATCCAGCGGGCGGCCGAGCATGCCTTCAGCCGCTTGCCAGAGTTGATCCAGGCCACTGGCCAATGCCTGCTTGCCGGTGGCGCCCAACAACAGGTAAGACGCGCCCTGGAAGTCTTCGACCTTGAGCCGGAACACCGCCAGCACCTGGTTGATCGCCGCAATCCGGCGCAGGCGTTCACGGCGTCTTGGCAATTCATCGCCCAAAGGATCGCTCCAGTGCAGGTCTTCGCCGAGTAATCCGCAGAGTCCGCACATGGTTACACCTCGCTCATGGCATGACATCGCCGGAGTTCGGGCCCAGCGTCTGGCCCACGAACAGGTTGCCGCCCGGCTCACTGGCCAGCAGCACGGCGGTGGGCGCCACCTCATCGGCCAGGCCGAAACGGCCCAGGGGCAACTCGGCCGCCTTGGCCTGCTTCCAGGTGTCGCTGATCCCACCCACCAATGGCGTTTCAATTGGGCCGGGCGCAATGGCGTTGACCAGCACATTGTCCTTGGCCACTTCCAGCGCCAGCGATTTGGTGAAACCGATCACGCCAGCCTTGGCCGCAGCGTAATGGGTCAGTTCAGCGCCGCCCTTGATGCCCAACTGCGAGGCGACATTGATGATCCGCCCCCAGCGTTGCGCCAGCATGTGCGGCAAGGCGCGCTGGCTGGCGATGAACACGCTGGTGAGGTCAACGCGCAGCATGTCGTTCCACATCTCGATGGAGAGGTCGACGCAACGCGCCTGGGTGAGCATGCCGGCATTGTTGACCAAAATATCGATGCCGCCGAAGTGCTCGACGCAGCGGTCGACACTGGCCTGGGCGCCTTCGACAGTGCCGACGTCGGCCAGGCACTCGAACACCTCGGCGCCGAGATTGCGGCAAGTGATGGCGGTTTCCGCAAGGCCGGCGGCGTTGCGGTCGGCCAGCAACAGCCGCGCGCCTTCGGCGGCGTAGGCACGGGCGATGGCAGCACCGATGCCGCTGCCGGCGCCGGTGATGACGGCGCGTCGATTATTCAGTTGAGGCATACAAAATCTCCTAAAACAAACACGGTCCCTGTGGGAGCTGGCTTGCCTGCGAAAGCGGTGGATCAGTCAGTACATGTGGGGCTGAAACTCCGCTATCGCAGGCAAGCCCGCTCCCACATTTTTTTGCACCGCGTGCGGTCAGTCAGGCCAGCGCACGGTCAAGCCACCGTCGATGACGATGCTTTGTCCGGTCAGATAACTCGATGCCTCACTGGTCAAAAACTGCACCAGCGAGGCCACCTCATCCGCCCGCCCTACGCGGCCCAGCGGAATCGCCCGCGCCGCCTTCGCCAATCCCTCAGGCCCCAGCGAATTCTTCGCATCCAACGACTGCGGCGTCTCGATCAACCCCGGAATCACCGCGTTGCAACGGATGCCCAATGGCGCCAACTCCACGGCCAGCGACCGGCACAACCCCGGCACGCCGGCCTTGGCCGCCGCGTAATGGCTGTGCTCCTGCCAGCCATACACGCCGCCGGCAATCGACGAAATCGCTACCAGCGCGCCGCCCTCGCCCATATGCCGGGTGGCCGCGCGAAAGGTGCGCATCACCCCCGTCAGGTCGACGTTGAGCATCTCGTTCCACAACGCATCGGTCATCTCCGACAACGGTGCGCGACGCAGCAACCCGGCATTGGCTACCGCGTAATCCAGGCGGCCGAAATGCTGCACGGCTTGCGCGGCCAGTGCGTTTACCGAGGCGGTGTCGCCCACGTCCAGCGGTAGCATCAGGCACTCACCACCGGCTTCTTCCACCCGCGCTACGGTGGAGTGCGGGTCGTGCGGATCGGCCGGGTAATACCCGCCAACCACCGCCACGCCATTGCGCGCATAGGCCACGGCCAGGGCTTGGCCGATGCCGCTGGCGGCACCGGTAATCAGGGCAACTTTACGGCTCATCTCACACTCCTCACTGAACGGTTTCCGGGCGCACATGGCGCGCGGCAAACATCAGCGCACCGGACAAAAAGCACGGCAGCGCGCCGAACCACAGCGCGGCGGTCTGCCAGTCGCTGCCGGCGGACAACACCTGCGTGGCGCCGAAACCGGCCACCACCGCCCCAATCGGGCCCATGGCATGAATGATCGCGCCACCGGTGGCGCGGATGCTGGTGGGGAAACTCTCGCTGATAAAAAACAGCGCCGCCGAGTACGGCCCGATCAGGAAGAACAGGCCCAGGCTGTAGAGCCCCACCACCATCGCCATATTGCTTGGCCCAAACAGCATCCCGGCGAACGCCAGGCCGCCGAGCATCCAGCCCAGACCGATGACATTGCGACGGCCGATTTTGTCGCCCATCCAGCCATGGCTCAGGTAACCGCAGTACCCCACCAGGTTCGACAGCACGAGGATGATCAGCGAGTTCTCGAACGAGATATGGTGCACGCTGACGATCACCGAAGTCCCCAGCACGCTGAACACCTGGATGGCCGCCCAGTTGAGCAACAGCGCGGCGCCGATCACCAGCGTGGCGCGGCGGGCCGGGCCACGGAAGGCGGCTTTGAGGCCGGCCTTGCTGTGTTCGTCATAGTCCACGCCGTAGGTCACGGCGACGTTCTGCGCCTCTTTCACCGCGCCACTTTTACGCAGTTCGCTGATGCGCTGGTGAACCTGGAACTGCGGGCTCTCCTTGAGCTTGCGCGCCATGATCGCAATCACGATGGCCGGGATGGCGGCAAAGATGAAGCAACCCTGCCAGCCGATGATCGGCAACAGCAGCGCGGTCAACCCGGCGGCGATCAACGCACCGACCGGCCAGCCGCCCTGCACCAGGCTGTAGATAAACCCGCGCCGCTTGGTCAGGCGCGGGTCTTCAGAGGCGCCATACAGCTCGCTCAAATACGTGGCGTTGACGGTTTCCTCGGCATAGCCCAGGCCACCCAACGAGCGGATCAGAATCAGCGGCGACTTGCCCCACGCCCCACCGATCGCGGTGAGTGCCGAGCACAGTGCGGAACCGGCCACGGTGAAAATAATGCCTTTGCGTCGCCCCAACTTATCGACGACGGGGCCAATGGCAAAGGCAACCACCGCTGTGCCCACCGCCACCCAGGTCGCGATTTCAGCTTGCTCCACCTCACCCCAGCCGAAATGCCGGCCGATCTCCGGCAACAAGGTGCCGAAGAGGATGAAGTCATACACCGCAAACACCCAGGCGAAAAACGCGATCCAGGTGGCGAAGCGCACTTCCTGGGACGTCAGTTGCCGGGGTTTCCAGCCAGTCAGGTCAAGCTTGTTGTAGATGGACATAAATCGCGCCTCGGGGGTGTGGGCTAAGGGTCAGGAACGCGGTTGGCGGCGGATAAAGTCGTCGGCGATTTCGTCGAAAGTGACGAAGCGCACGCCGGCATGGCTCTGGATGTGTTCGATCAAGCGCTCGAGCATCAGCAGCACCTGTGGGCGACCGGACACGTCGGGGTGAATGGTCATGGTGAACACGGCGTGTTCGTGCTCGCGGTAGACCCAGTCGAACTGGTCGCGCCACATTTCTTCCAGGTGGCGCGGGTTGACGAAGCCGTGGCTGTTGGGGGCTTTCTTGATGAACATCATTGGCGGCAGGTCGTCGAGGTACCAGTTGGCCGGGATCTCCACCAGGTCGGTCTCTTCGCCGCGCACCAGCGGTTTCATCCAGGTGTCGGGGTGCTGGCTGTAGTCGATCTTGGTCCAGCTGTCGCCCTTGCGCACGTAGTAGGGGTGGAAGTCGTTGTGCATCAGGCTGTGGTCGTACTTGATGCCTTTTTTCAGCAGCAGTTCGTTGGTGACCTTGCTGAATTCCCACCACGGCGCGACATAGCCGGTGGGGCGTTTGCCGGTGACCTGAGTGATCAGCTCGATGGATTTATCCAGGACGATTTCTTCCTGCTCGGCCGTCATCGCAATCGGGTTTTCATGGCTGTAGCCATGCACGCCGATTTCGTGACCGGCGTCGGCCACCGCCTTCATCTGCTCGGGGAAGGTTTCCATCGAGTGGCCGGGAATAAACCAGGTGGTGCGCAGGCCATAGCGTTCGAACAATTTGAGCAAGCGCGGCGCGCCGACTTCACCGGCGAAAAGGCCGCGCGAGATGTCGTCCGGCGAGTCTTCACCGCCGTAGGAACCGAGCCAGCCGGCGACGGCGTCAACGTCGACGCCAAATGCACAGAGAATGTCTTTAGCCATGATGTGTCTCCTTAAATAGTCATTACGGATTCGACGGACAACGCCACGCGCAACAGGCGTGCGTCTTCTCCCGACGGGGCACTGAGCAGCAGCCCGGTGGGCAGGCCCAGGGCATCGCGGCCGCTGGGCAGGCTCACGCCAGGCATGTCGAGCAGACTGCCGGGCATGGTCAGGCGCAGGGTGGCGAGGTTGGTTTTCACGAACAGTTCGTCGTCGGCTTCCAGCGGGGCCAACGGGGGGGCGACATGGGCAACGGTCGGGGTAATCAGCACGGCGCCGTCGAGCTCGTCGACCAGTTGGTACTGCAGGCGACGGCGCGCGTCGATCAGGTGCAGCAACTGACTGGCGGGCAGTGAACGCGCAGCTTCGAGGCGGCGGCGTACGCGCGGGTCGAGCAGGTCGGCGTCGCGGCTGTCGAGCAAGGCCTCGTGCAGCGCGAAGGCTTCGAATGAGCCGAGCCAGCCGTCCTGCTTGATCAGGTTGAGCGTGGCCTGGAAGGTGGCAGACGGGCGCACCTCGATCAGCGCGCCAGCGGCCTTGATGAGGTCCACGGCGCGCAGCAGGTTATTGCGTACGGCCGGTTCGATGTCTTCCAGTGCGCCTTGCTCCAGCACAAAGCGTTGCCCCTTGAGGCTGCGGGCAACATGGGTTTGCGCGCGGCCATTGAGCAGGTCGTCGATCACCAGTGCATCGCGCACGCTGCGGGTCAGCGGGCCGAGGCTGTCGAGGGTGTGCGCCAGCGGGAATACCCCGTCGCGGCTGTAGCGTCGGCTGCTGCTGCGGTAGCCCACCACGCCGTTGAGCGCGGCCGGAATGCGGATCGAGCCGGCGGTGTCGGTGCCCATGGCGATCGGCACAATGCCGCCGGCCACGGCGACGGCCGAGCCGGATGACGAGCCACCGGGAATACGCGGTTGATCGCTGCCGTTCGGGTTATACGGCGTGCCGAAATGCGGGTTCAGGCCCAAGCCGGAATAAGCCAGTTCGCTGAGGTTGGTCTTGCCGAGACTGACCATCCCGGCGCGGCACAACAGGCCCACACTCGGCGCATCGAGCAACGCCGCTGGCGCCTCGCGACGGTAAGCGGCGCCGGCGGTCGTGATGCTGCCGGCGACATCAAACAGGTCCTTCCAGGCCAGCGGCACACCGTCGAACACGCTCAACGGTTGCCCGGCACGCCAACGGGCGGCGGCAGCTTCAGCTTCGCGACGGGCGCGCTCGGCCGTCAGGGAAATAAACACTGTGGGCGCCATGCTCGCGTGCAGCAGCGCCTGTTCGAGGACTTGCACCGGGTCGCTGCGACCGCTGGCGAACGCTTCGGCCATTGATGTGGCGTCTGACATCAAGCTGCACCTCACAAAACGTACATATTAATAAAATGTACGTTTTACAAAGGCAGCTTTCGTGCCAGTCTTTGCTGCCGGCATTTGTGCACAAGCGAGTTTCGGGCCTTTAGCTACGGGCTAGATGGTTTTGTAGGAACCAAAAAGAGTGGCAAAGGCGTGGGCACAGGCCTTGAATTGAATAATGTATCTTTTATTAATAAGTACATTTTGGTGCAGAAAAGTAACAGGTTACGGCCAAGGCCCCAAAAAAGTGCCAGCACCGTGGCGCAGAGTGACAGGGGTAACTATGAGAGAATCCCCGGCCACTTTCCTACAAGCCCTTCAACTCTTTACCTAGAGAAGCAGATGAAAGCAGTGTCCGCCTCGGCCTCCCGTTACGCGATGATTCACACGCTGTTGCGGGATGCGATCGTCAACGGCACCGCCCGCCACGGGCTGGTCTTGCTGGAAGCGCCGCTGGCCGAGTTGTTCGGCACCAGCCGCGTACCGGTGCGCAAGGCGCTGGACCTGCTGCACGACGAAGGCCTGATCTGCCGCTTCAATGGCCGCGGCTACCTGATCAACCCCGAAGGCCTGGCCATGGAGCCGCTGCGCCTGCCCTTGAGCCATGCGCACCTGGGCCTCAACGGCGATGACGAGTTGGTAGACACCCGGCCGCTCGGCGAACGGATCGTCGAGGAAATCGGCGCGGCGTTGTCCACCTGCATTGCCTTCGGTCATTACCGCCTGGATGAGCAAGCCGCCGCCGACCATTACGGCGTCAGCCGCGCCGTGGTGCGTGAAGCACTGATGCGCTTGCGCGACCGTGGCCTGGTGGAAAAAGAACCCTACTCCCAATGGCTGGCGGGGCCGCTGACCGCGCGCGAGGTCACCGAGGACTACGAACTGCGAGCCTGCCTGGAACCCGAAGCCCTGCGCCAGAGCGCGCCGAACCTCGACCGAGACATGCTCGAAGCCATGTTGCAGCGCGTGCTGGATGCTCAGCAAAGCCCGCAGTGCAGCCTGCAAGCCATTGAGCAGATCGAAGAGGACTTGCACCAGCGCTGCCTCGCCGGCCTGCAAAACCGCAAGATCGCCGCGCTGATTCGCCAGGGCCAGAGCCCGATGATCATCAGCCGGATTTTCTACCGGTTACTGGGGATCGGCGCCGATCCCGCCATGCTCGCCGAGCACCGCTTGATTCTGGAGCTGCTGCTGCACGGTGCATATGACGCGGCGGCGCTGAATTTGCGTGAGCATTTGCAGCGGGCACGCCAGCGCATGCTGCAACGCTTGAAGGTGTTGTCGGTGCTGCCGGAACAGCCATTGCCGGCTTATCTGCACAAAATCAGCTGACAGCGCTCGGTACACAAGGTGGGAGCTGGCTTGCCTGCGCCCACAGGGGAAGGCGGTGTTTCGAAAATATTATGCAATTTGTTGCTAACTGCGCCCCGCCATTGAAACCACCGCTGCCCCGCCCCATCTAACCTGCATACTTCCTTATGCAGGTGCCCCATGAGCGACCAGCAAGAATTCCCGGACATCGACCTGAACGATTACGCCGACCCCGAAAACGCTGAACACCAGGCTTCGTCCAACACCGGCCTGGCCCTGCCTGGGCAAAACCTGCCGGACAAGGTCTACATCATCCCGATCCACAATCGGCCGTTCTTCCCGGCGCAAGTGCTGCCGGTCATCGTCAATGAAGAACCGTGGGCCGAGACCCTGGAGCTGGTGAGCAAATCCGACCACCACTCCCTTGCGCTGTTTTTCATGGACACCCCGCCAGAAGATCCGCGCCATTTCGATACCTCCAGCCTGCCGCTGTACGGCACGCTGGTGAAGGTGCACCACGCCAGCCGCGAGAACGGCAAATTGCAATTCGTCGCCCAGGGCCTGACCCGCGTGCGCATCAAAACCTGGCTCAAGCACCACCGCCCACCGTACCTGGTGGAAGTCGAATACCCGCACCAGCCGACCGAGCCGACCGACGAGGTCAAGGCCTACGGCATGGCGCTGATCAATGCGATCAAGGAACTGCTGCCGCTCAACCCGCTGTACAGCGAAGAGTTGAAGAACTACCTCAACCGCTTCAGCCCCAACGACCCGTCGCCACTCACCGACTTCGCCGCCGCGTTGACCTCGGCCACCGGCAACGAGCTGCAGGAAGTGCTGGACTGTGTGCCCATGCTCAAGCGCATGGAAAAAGTCCTGCCGATGCTGCGCAAGGAAGTCGAAGTTGCGCGCCTGCAAAAAGAAATCTCTGCCGAAGTGAACCGCAAGATCGGTGAGCACCAGCGCGAGTTCTTCCTCAAGGAACAGCTCAAGGTCATCCAGCAGGAGCTGGGCCTGACCAAGGACGACCGCAGCGCGGACGTCGAGCAGTTCGAACAACGCCTGGTGGGCAAAGTACTGCCGACCCAGGCGCAAAAACGCATCAGCGAAGAAATGAACAAACTGTCGATCCTGGAAACGGGTTCGCCGGAATACGCCGTCACGCGCAACTACCTGGACTGGGCCACCTCAGTGCCGTGGGGCGTGTACGGCGAAGACAAGCTCGACCTGAAACACGCACGCAAGGTGCTGGACAAGCACCATGCGGGCCTGGATGACATCAAGAGCCGCATCCTCGAGTTTCTTGCGGTGGGCGCCTATAAAGGCGAAGTCGCCGGTTCCATCGTGCTGCTGGTCGGCCCGCCGGGCGTGGGCAAGACCAGCGTGGGTAAATCCATCGCCGAGTCCCTGGGCCGGCCGTTCTATCGCTTCAGCGTCGGCGGCATGCGCGACGAGGCCGAGATCAAGGGCCATCGCCGTACCTACATCGGCGCCCTGCCGGGCAAGCTGGTGCAGGCGCTCAAAGACGTGGAGGTGATGAACCCGGTGATCATGCTCGATGAGATCGACAAGATGGGCCAGAGCTTCCAGGGCGACCCGGCATCGGCATTGCTGGAAACCCTCGACCCGGAACAGAACGTCGAATTCCTCGATCACTACCTCGACCTGCGCCTGGACCTGTCCAAGGTGTTGTTCGTCTGCACGGCGAACACGCTTGATTCGATCCCGGGCCCACTGCTGGACCGGATGGAAGTGATTCGCCTGTCGGGCTATATCACCGAAGAAAAGGTCGCCATCGCCAAGCGCCACCTGTGGCCAAAACAGTTGGAAAAGGCCGGTGTGTCGAAAAACAGCCTGTCCATCAGCGACGGCGCCCTGCGCGCGCTGATCGACGGCTACGCACGCGAAGCCGGGGTGCGCCAGCTGGAAAAACAGCTGGGCAAACTGGTGCGCAAGGCCGTGGTCAAGCTGCTGGACGAGCCGGACTCGGTGATCAAGATCGGCAACAAGGATCTGGAAAGCTCCTTGGGCATGCCGGTGTTTCGCAATGAGCAAGTGCTGTCCGGTACCGGCGTGATCACTGGCCTGGCCTGGACCAGCATGGGCGGCGCGACCCTGCCGATCGAGGCGACGCGCATCCACACGCTCAATCGTGGCTTCAAGCTCACCGGGCAACTGGGTGAGGTGATGAAAGAGTCCGCCGAGATTGCCTACAGCTACATCAGCTCCAACCTCAAGTCGTTTGGCGGCGATCCGAAGTTCTTCGACGAAGCCTTCGTGCACTTGCACGTGCCGGAAGGCGCTACGCCCAAAGATGGCCCGAGTGCGGGCGTGACCATGGCCAGTGCCTTGCTGTCGCTGGCGCGTAATCAGCCGCCGAAAAAAGGCGTGGCCATGACCGGCGAGCTGACGCTGACCGGGCATGTACTGCCGATTGGCGGTGTACGTGAGAAGGTGATTGCGGCGCGGCGCCAGAAGATCCATGAGCTGATTTTGCCGGAGCCCAACCGTGGCAGTTTTGAAGAGCTGCCGGAGTACCTGAAAGAAGGGATGACGGTGCACTTCGCCAAGCGCTTTGCGGATGTGGCGAAGGTGTTGTTCTGACCATTGTGTAGTGCCTGAACTGGCCTCATCGGGGGCAAGCCCCCTCCCACAATTTGACTGCATTCCAAAGGATGTACTCGGTCAACTGTGGGAGTGGGCTTGCCGCCGATTAGGCCAGACCTGCCAACACAAAAGCCCGCCTTGTCACACCTTGTCTCATCTTCGGTTATGCTCGCCCTTCGTCGCCATCCAACGGAGCCCTCATGACTGCTGCCCGCCTGCTTCTCCCCTTGAGCCTTGCCCTGCTGGCCGCCTGCGCCAGTGCCCCCAAGCAAAACGTCACAGTGGAAAACCAGAGCGCCTGCCCGCTCCAGCTTAAAACCGGGCAAAACCTGATCCTCACCTTGCCGAGCAACCCCACCACCGGCTATCGCTGGGCCATCCAGGATTCCGCCGGCGGCGTGCTGCGTGCACTCAGCCCTGAGGTTTACAGCAGCACCGAGTCCGGTGTGATCGGCGGTGGCGGCCAATCCACTTGGCGTTTCCAGGCCTTCGCGGCCGGCCAGGGCCGTTTGCGGCTGACCTCTCAGCAACCTTGGGAACCGGAATCCGAGCCTGCCGAAACCTTCGACTGCGCCATCACGGTGAACTGATATGCCTTGGCTGATTCTTGCGTTGATGGGCGCCGGCACCTTTGTCTACGGTTTGAGCACCCACGCGGCGCTATTGTGCCTGCTGGTCAAACCGTTGCCGGTGCTGGCGTTGCTGGGCTGGCTGCATGACGCGCCGCCCACCGACTATCGACGCTGGATCAGCCTGGGGCTGATTTTTTCCCTGGTGGGCGACGTGTTGCTCGCGTGGCCGGGCGACCTGTTTATCTTCGGCCTGGGCGCCTTCCTGTTTGCGCACCTGGCGTATTTGAAAGCCTATTTCAGCGATTGCCGGCGCCTGGCGTTGTTGCCGCTGGTATTGGCACTGGGCGTGGGCGCGATTCTGCTGAGCGTTCTGATTGCCCATGGCCTGGGCGAGTTGCTGATTCCGGTGGTGGTGTATGCGCTGGTGATCAGCGCCATGCTCTGGCGTGCGTTGGCGCGACTGGGCAGTGAGGTGCCCAAGCGCTCGGCCCTGCTGGCGGCGGCGGGCGCGGTGTCGTTTGTGTTTTCCGACACGCTGATTGGTATCAATCGGTTCGTGGTCGCCTTTGAGGCGGCGCCCTATTTGTTGATCAGCACGTATTGGCTGGGACAGTGGGGCATCACCGCCTCGGCTTTCCATCAGACAACCCGCGCACACGAGGGCCAATTTGGCTAAAATGCCGGCCTTTCCCCCCTCGTCGCCGGAACAACCGTGAGCAAAGAACCCGATCGCCTATTCGCCCAGCCCCTGCCCCAGGTGCCGGACTTCGCCTTTAACGAGGACGTGGTGCGGGTGTTCCCGGACATGATCAAGCGCTCGGTGCCCGGTTACCCGACCATCGTCGAGAACCTCGGCGTGCTCGCCGCGCAGTTTGCGCAACCCAACAGCGTGCTCTACGACCTGGGCTCGTCCCTCGGCGCGGTCACCCAGGCGCTGCGCCGCCATGTGCGCACCGACGGATGCCGGGTAATCGCCGTGGATAACTCGGCGGCGATGGTCGAGCGCTGCCGCGAATACCTCAATGGTCAGGACTCGATGTTCCAGGAGTTGCTGCCGGTTGAGGTGATCGAGGGCGATATCCTCGCGCTGCAGTTCCAACCGGCCTCGGTGGTGGCGCTGAATTTCACCCTGCAATTTATCGCCCCTGATGAACGCCTGGCATTGCTGGGGCGTATCCGCCAGTCGCTGCTGCCCGGCGGCGCGTTGATCCTCTCGGAAAAACTGCGGTTCAACGACCCGCAAGAGCACGCATTGCTCACCGACCTGCACATCGCGTTCAAACGCGCCAACGGCTACAGCGAACTGGAAATCGCCCAGAAGCGCAGCGCCATCGAAAACGTCATGAAGCCTGACAGCCTCGAAGAACACCGCGAACGCCTGTTGGCGGCCGGGTTCTCGAAAGTCGTGCCGTGGTTCCAGTGTCTTAACTTTGCCTCGTTGATTGCCTTGCCATGATTGATCTGTCCCCCCTCGCCCGCCATCTGGTCGGCACTCCGTTGGCCGTGTGGGCCCAAGGCCTGCAAGCGCAACTCGATAGCAAGATGGAAAAGGGTCATGGCGACCTGGAGCGTTGGCAGAGTGCGCTGGATGCGCTGCCGCAGATCCAGCCCAGCGAAGTCGATTTGCTCAACGGCCTGACCCTTGATACCGATTGCGACGACGCCACCCGCGCACAGATGCGCACTGCGCTGATGGGCCTGAGCCCGTGGCGCAAAGGCCCGTTCAACCTGTTTGGCGTGCATGTGGACACCGAATGGCGTTCGGACTGGAAGTGGACGCGGGTTGCCCCGCACCTGAATTTGAACGGCAAGCGCATCCTCGATGTGGGTTGCGGCAACGGCTACTACATGTGGCGCATGCTCGGCGCGGGTGCCGACAGCGTGATTGGCGTGGACCCGAACTGGCTGTTTTTCTGCCAGTTCCAGGCTGTACAACGCTACCTGAACGAGCCGAAGGCCTGGCACTTGCCGTTCCCGTTTGAGGACCTGCCGCCGAACCTGGAAGGCTTCGACACGGTATTTTCCATGGGCGTGTTCTATCACCGGCGCTCGCCGATCGAGCATTTGCTGGCGTTGAAAGATTGCCTGGTCAAAGGCGGCGAACTGGTGCTGGAAACCCTGGTGGTGGAAGGCGATCAGCAGCAAGTGCTGGTGCCGGAAGACCGCTACGCTCAGATGCGTAACGTGTGGTTCCTGCCGTCGGTGCCGGCGTTGATGCTGTGGCTACGGCGTGCGGGCTTCAGTGAGGTGCGTTGTGTGGATGTGAGCGTGACCACGGTTGAAGAACAGCGCGGGACGGAGTGGATGAAGTATCAGTCGTTGAGTGATTTCCTCGATCCCGAGGATCACAGCAAGACGATTGAAGGGCTGCCGGCGCCGATGCGGGCGGTGATTATCGCGAAGAAGTGAGCTCTGATTTCCCTGCTTAAACAGAGATCAAAATGTGGGAGCTGGATTGCCTGCTCCCACATTGGTTTTCAGTGTTCGTTAGAGTATGGGCTTGGCTCTTCTGGCCTTGAAGAACTCACTCAACACCGTCCCGCATTCCTCAGCCAACACCCCGCCTTCAAACAGCACCCGATGGTTGAGAAACCCCTGGGTAAAAAACTGCCCCTGGCTTTGCACGATCCCAGCCTTGGGCTCCAGCGCGCCGTACACCACCCGCGCGATGCGCGAATGCACGATCAGGCCCGCGCACATGCTGCACGGTTCCAGCGTTACATACAGCGTGCTGCCGACCAGGCGATAGTTGCTGATCGCCTGCGCGGCGGCGCGGATGGCGACCATTTCGGCGTGGGCGCTGGGGTCATTGCCGCTGATCGGGCAATTGAACCCCCGACCGATGATTTCACCGTCCTGCACCAGCACCGCGCCCACGGGCACTTCGCCAAGGGCGGCGCCTTGAGCGGCGAGGGCCAGGGCTTCGCGCATGAAGTGCTGATCGCGGCTGCGGTCGATAATCGCCGTTGGGCGAATCTGGCGCATCACGCCACCTCGATGGCGGCCATGAGGCCGGTTTCCATGTGATCGATCACGTGGCAATGGAACATCCACACCCCCGGGTTATCCGCCACCAACGCCACGCGCGCGCGTTCGTTTTTGCCCAGCAAGTAAGTGTCGGTGAAGTACGGGATCACCTTGTGGCGGTTCGAGGCGATCACCTTGAAACTCATGCCGTGCAGGTGGATCGGGTGCTGGTACTGGGTCATGTTCTTCAATTCGAAAATGTAGCTCTTGCCCTTCTCAAGCTTGGCAATCGGGCGGTCGGCACAGGTCTTGTCGGTGATGTCCCAGGCCTTGCCGTTGATTTGCCACAAGCTCGGCGGTTTGCCGTCATCGACCGACACCGTACCGACCCATTCGAAATTGAAGTTGAGTTTCTCGGCATTCGCCAGGTCCGGCTCGGCGATCGGGTTGGCGGGCAGCGCCGGCGGCCATTCGGTGGGCGCATCGGTATTGGCGACGGAGCGAAAAGTGCCCAGGCGCACCGGACCGTTGCGGATGGAGAGTTCTTCACCGGCAGGCGGTGCCTTGATCGCCAGACAAATACGCATGCCCGGGCCCAGCCAGTATTCCTTGCCCAATGGGCGCGGCTCGACGGGGTTGCCGTCCAGCGCGTAGATCTGCGCGTCGACGTCGGGAATGTTGATGCGATAGGTCAGCGTGTTGTCGAGATTGAGCAGGCGCACGCGGGTGATTTGCCCGGCCGGCAAATCGATCACCGCCTGGGGCACGCCGTTGATCGTCGACAGGCGCCCGGCGGTGCCGCCACGCGCGGCTTCACGGGGTACGCTGAACGCCACGAAGGCGCCCTCTTCGTCCACGTGCCAGCTTTTCAGGCTCAAGGTGCGTTCGTGTTTGAAACCGGTGGGCTCGCGCTCTTCGATGATCAGCGGGCCCACCAGGCCACGGCCGAGTTCTTCGCTGCTGTTTACGTGCGGGTGATACCAGTAGCTGCCGGCGTCCGGCACGCGGAATTTGTAATCGAAGTATTCGCCGGGCAATACCGGCAACTGCGAGACGTAAGGGACGCCGTCCATTTCCAGCGGCAAGCGGATGCCGTGCCAGTGAATGGTGGTGGCGACCGGCAAGTGGTTGATAAAGCGCACCCGCAGCCACTCACCCTGGCGCACACGCAACTCGGTGCCCGGCGCCGAGGGGCCAAATGCCCAGGCTTCGGTTTTGTGGCCTGGCACCAGTTCCACGTCCAGCGGCGCGGCGATCAGTTCGTAATCGTGCCCGGCTTCAGCCTCGGCAACTTTCCCCAGCCAGTAGCGATAGCCGCCACCGGCACCGACGCCCACTACGGCCAGGCCCGCGAGACCACCCAGGATTTGTCGACGGGAAAAGGATCGGGACACAACAACCTCACGTATCTGCCGCAGGCCAGAGGCCCGCAAAGGGCAGATACGATACACCTGACCCGGCTAAACAGTAAGGCTTCGCATTGCCGCATGGCTGAATTCAAAAGGTTTAGCTGGGTAACCACAACTCTGGACACACCGAAAATCACTGTGGGAGGGGGCTTGCCCCCGATTGCAGAGGGTCAGCACAGATAGGCTGACTGACACACCGCTATCGGGGGCAAGCCCCCTCCCACATTTTGATCTTCAGTGATTTTTAGACTGTGCTCACTTGGAGCTGGCAGCAGCCAGAATCAGCGCTTTCATCTCGGCCACCGCGCCTTTGAAACCGACGAACAGCGCGTGCGCCACCAGCGCGTGGCCGATGTTGAGTTCGTTGATGCCCTTGATCGCAGCCACGGCTTCGACGTTGTGGTAGTGCAAACCATGGCCGGCGTTGACGATCAGGCCTTCATTGAGGCCGCACGTTACGCCGTCGATAATGCGCTGCAGTTCGTCAGCGACTTCGGTGGGTGTGGTGGCATCGGCATAGCGGCCTGTGTGCAGTTCGATGGCCGGCGCGCCAACACGGCGCGAGGCTTCTATCTGACGCTCGTCGGCGTCGATGAACAGCGAGACTTCGCTGCCGATCTTCGACAGGCGCTCCACCGCAGCCTTGATCCGCGCTTCCTGGCCGGCGACATCGAGGCCGCCTTCGGTGGTGAGCTCCTGGCGCGTTTCGGGCACCAGGCAGATATGCGCCGGGCGGATGCGTTCAGCGAACGCCATCATTTCTTCGGTGACGCCCATTTCGAAGTTCATGCGGGTTTGCAGCACGTCCTTGAGCAGCAACACATCGCGCTCCTGGATGTGGCGGCGGTCCTCGCGCAGGTGCACGGTGATGCCGTCGGCGCCCGCTTCCTCGGCGTCCAGCGCAGCCTTGACCGGATCAGGGTAACGGGTGCCCCGGGCCTGGCGCAGGGTAGCGACGTGGTCGATGTTGACGCCAAGAAGAATGCGATTGCTGGTGCTCACGGAAGCGCTCCTGAAAAGGGATAGAAACGCCGCACAGCATACACGGGGTTGTCAGGGCTTTCGAAACAACTCGCGACTGACCAGCGGCCGCCCGCCCAAGTGCACGGCGAGCGCCTGGCGCATCAAGCGCTTGGCCGCAGACAAGGCGCCAGGGGCAGTCCAGTCGGCTTCGCTCATGGCCAGCAACTCGGTGCCCTGGAACAGGCCGGGTTGCAGCAGGTAAACACGTTCCAGGCCTGCGTCGACTTGCAGGCGGTACATGCCGTCTGCGGCGATGGGGTCGCCGTGCAGGTCGTTGCTCAGTTCAAAGCCGTAGCCCAGGTCGTCGAGCAGGCGCCATTCGAAGGCGCGCAGCAGCGGTTCCAGCGGGCGGCCTTCGGCCAGCGCAATGAGCGTCGCGGCGTAGTGATCGAAGACCCCAGGGTGTGGGTCTTCGGCGGGCAGCAGGCGGATCAGCAGCTCGTTGAGGTACAGGCCGCTGAACAGGGCTTCACCATTGAGCCAGGCGGAGTTGCCGACGCTTTCCAGGCGGCCGACGTTTTTCAGCTCGCCCTTGCCACGAAACTCCACGTCCAGGGCCACGAACGGCCGTGCCAGCGTACCCGCCTTGCCCCGCGCGCTGCGCAAGACTGCGCGCAGGCGGCCTTGGGGCGTGAGGAAGTCCACCAACGCGCTGGTCTCGCGGTAGGCGCGGCTGTGCAGGACGTAGGCGAGTTGGCTGGTGGGTTGGGACATGGATGCTCACTGCTGCAATACATTTTTGAAAACTACACAAACCTAATGTGGGAGGGGGCTTGCCCCCGATGGCGGTGTGTCAGTCACTTTTTGTTAACTGACCCACCGCTATCGGGGGCGAGCCCCCTCCCACATTTTCAGCCCTGTGGTGTATTCAAGACCCTACAGGTCGCCGTAGCCCAGGGAGCGCAGCGCGCGCTCGTCATCGGACCAACCACCCTTAACCTTCACCCACAGGTTGAGCATGATCTTGGAATCAAACAGCAATTCCATGTCCTTGCGCGCTTCGGTGCCGATGCGCTTGATGCGCTCGCCCTTGTCGCCAATGATGATTTTCTTCTGGCCGTCACGCTCGACGAGGATCAGCGCATGAATATGCAGGGTTTTGCCCTGCTGCTTGAACTCTTCGATTTCGACGGTGATCTGGTACGGCAGCTCGGCGCCCATCTGGCGCATGATTTTCTCGCGCACCAGTTCAGCGGCGAGGAAACGGCTGCTGCGGTCGGTGATCTGATCTTCCGGGAAGAAGTGCTCGTTTTCGGGCAGGTAACCCGCGATCATGCGCTCCAGGGCCTCAAGGTTGTGACCGTGCTGGGCCGAGATCGGCATGATCTGGGCGTTCGGCAGTTGCTCTTGCAGCCAGGTCAGGTGCGGCATCAGCTCGGCTTTGTCTTCGATGCGGTCGGTCTTGTTCAGCGCGACGATCAACGGGCCGGTGACGTACTGCACGCGCTCAAGAACCATCTGGTCTTCGTCGGTCCACTTGGTGCGGTCAACCACGAAGATCACCACGTCGACGTCTTTCAACGCCGCCGAAGCGGTCTTGTTCATGTAGCGGTTCAGGGCTTTCTCGCCACCTTTGTGCATGCCCGGGGTGTCGACGTAAACGGCTTGGACGCTGCCTTCGGTCTTGATGCCCAGCATGTTGTGACGGGTGGTCTGCGGCTTGCGCGAGGTGATCGCAAGCTTCTGGCCCAGGATGTGGTTCAGCAGCGTGGACTTGCCCACGTTCGGACGGCCGACGATGGCAACATAGCCACAGCGTGTTGCGGTTGAATCAGTCATGGCCATTCTCCACGCCCAGGGCAATCAGTGCTGCAGCGGCCGCTACCTGTTCGGCAATACGACGGCTCACACCCTGACCTCGGCTTTTTTCATTCAATAAGGTGATTTCACATTCCACGAAGAATACGCGGCAATGCGGCTCACCCTGGATATCCACCACTTCGTAGCGTGGCAGTTCACAACCGCGCGACTGCAGGAATTCCTGCAAGCGGGTCTTGGGATCTTTGTTGGTGTCGACCAGCGTCAGGCTCTCGATCTCCGAAGCCAGCCAGGCCACCACGCGCTCCTTGGCCGTCTCCATGCCTGCATCCAGGTAGATCGCACCGATCAACGCTTCGAGGGCATCAGCCAGGATCGACTCGCGACGAAAGCCACCGCTTTTCAGTTCACCGGAACCCAGGCGCAAGTATTCGCCCAGGCCGAAACCACGGGCCAGCACGGCCAGGGTCTCGCCTTTCACCAGCCGCGCACGCAGGCGTGACAGCTGGCCTTCGCGCGCTTGCGGGAAACGCTCGAACAGCGCCTCACCGGCGGCGAAGTTGAGGATGGCATCACCGAGAAATTCCAGGCGCTCGTTATTACGCCCTGCAAAACTTCGGTGTGTGAGGGCAAGGACCATCAATTCCTGGTCCTTGAAGGTGTAGCCGAGCTGACGCTCGAGACGACTTAGAGAAACGGTCACGGTTTATCCATATCTAGTTGGTGGCACCGGCGGCCATCGACGATTGACGCAGTGTTCAAATTCAAATCCTGGTTGGTGCCGCTTGAGGCCGGACGACGCATTGTCCGAACCCCAGAAAAGCATTCGGCGCTGTGTTCACAGCGCCGCCTGTATTACTTGATCAGCCCGACCCGCGAGAAGTTCGGCAGGTGGCTGAGTTTGGGTTCCGGCCAACTCATCCAGACCGCAAAGGCCTTGCCGACAATGTTCTCGTCGGGAACCATGCCCAGCAGGTCCTTGGGAATATTGGGGTCATCCCAGTAACGGCTGTCGTTGGAGTTGTCGCGGTTGTCGCCCATCATGAAGTAGTGCCCGGCAGGCACTTTCCACTCGCCATCAGGCATCGCACGGTAGCGGCTCATTTCCTTACGGATTTCGTGCTCTACCGCACCGAGTTTTTCCTGGTACAGCTCGGCGCTGCCCAAGGTGTTCGGTTCGGCGCCGATCAGTTTCTCGGCCACCGACTCACCATTGATGAACAGACGCTTGTCACTGGTGTAGCGAATCACGTCGCCCGGCAGCCCGACGACACGCTTGATGTAGTTGACGTTCGGGTCGCTTGGGTAGCGAAACACCATCACATCGCCGCGCTGCGGGTCACCGACCGGGATGACTTTCTTGTCGAGCACCGGCAGGCGGATCCCGTAGGAAAACTTGTTCACCAGGATGAAGTCGCCCACGTCCAGGGTCGGTTTCATCGACCCCGAAGGGATTTGAAACGGCTCCACCAGGAACGAACGCAGCACCAGCACGATGAACAACACCGGGAAGAACGACTTGCCGTATTCAACCAGCAGAGGCTCTTTGTTCAGCTTCTCGACCACCACCGCATCGGGCTGGCTGACGCTGCCCTGATAGGAAGCGATAGCCGCCCGCCGACGCGGGGCGAAGAACACCAGATCGAGCAACGCCAGGAGGCCGCAAACGGCAACGGCGATGACCAGCAACAGCGGGAAATTTAGTGACATAGGACCTAACTATCCAACCTGAGCACCGCAAGGAAGGCTTCTTGTGGAATTTCCACGTTGCCCACTTGCTTCATGCGTTTTTTACCGGCCTTTTGCTTCTCAAGCAGCTTGCGCTTACGGCTTACGTCACCGCCGTAGCATTTGGCCAGTACGTTCTTTCTGAGAGCCTTGACGGAGGTCCGTGCAATGATCTGCCCGCCAATGGCGGCCTGGATCGCGACGTCGAACATCTGGCGCGGAATCAGTTCTTTCATCTTTTCGGTCAACTGCCGACCTTTGTAGT
Organism: Pseudomonas sp. MF08831; assembly: GCF_059862645.1. Classification (NCBI taxonomy): domain Bacteria; kingdom Pseudomonadati; phylum Pseudomonadota; class Gammaproteobacteria; order Pseudomonadales; family Pseudomonadaceae; genus Pseudomonas; species Pseudomonas sp. MF08831. Next base: position 150,638 of record NZ_JCBCUX010000009.1, read on the forward strand.
GCGCGTTGTCCTTGTGCACGATCAGTGCCAGTGCATCTACCTTGTCGCCGTTGATCAGCACATCCAGTTTCACCAGATTAGCCGATTGGTAACGATCGAAATGGTAATCCAGCGAAGCATAGCCGCGACTGGTGGATTTGAGACGGTCGAAGAAGTCCAGGACCACTTCGTTCATCGGCAAATCGTAGGTCACTTGCACCTGGGTACCGAGGAACAACATGTCGTGTTGTACGCCACGTTTTTCGATACACAGGGTAATGACGTTGCCCAGGTGTTCCTGCGGCACAAGAATATTGGCCCGCACGATCGGCTCGCGCATGTCCTCGATGGAGGACAGATCCGGAAGCTTGGACGGGTTGTCGACGTAAATCGTTTCACCGGTTTTCAGCGCCAGCTCAAAAATAACCGTTGGCGCGGTGGTGATCAGGTCCAGATCGTATTCGCGCTCAAGGCGCTCCTGGATGATCTCCATGTGCAGCATGCCCAGGAACCCGCAGCGGAAGCCAAAGCCCAGCGCGTCGGAGCTTTCCGGGGTGTACTGCAACGACGAGTCGTTGAGCGTCAGCTTCTGCAGGGCTTCGCGGAAGTCTTCGAAGTCGTCGGAGCTGACCGGGAACAGGCCGGCGTAAACCTGCGGCTGGATGCGTTTGAAACCCGGCAGCACGTCTACATCAGGGGTGGAGCTCAAGGTCAGGGTGTCACCGACCGGTGCACCGTGAATGTCTTTGATGCCGGCGATGATGAAGCCCACTTCACCGGCTTTCAGGTCGGTGGTGGCGGTGTGTTTCGGGTTGAACACGCCGACGCTGTCTACCAGGTGGATCTTGCCGGTGGACTTGACCAGGATCTTGTCGCCCTTCTTCACACGGCCGTGGCGTACACGTACCAGGGAAACAACGCCCAGGTAGTTGTCGAACCAGGAGTCGATGATCAACGCTTGCAGCGGATCTTCGTAGTTGCCGGTAGGTGCGGGGATGGTCTTGACCAGGCGCTCGAGCACTTCGTCGACGCCCAGGCCGGTCTTGGCGCTGCATTCGACGGCGTCGGTGGCGTCAATGCCGATGATCTTCTCGATCTCTTCTTTGACCCGGTCCGGATCGGCCTGAGGCAGGTCGATCTTGTTCAGCACCGGCATGACCTCAAGGCCTTGCTCGATGGCGGTGTAGCAGTTGGCCACGGACTGGGCTTCGACGCCCTGGCCCGCGTCCACTACCAGCAACGCACCTTCACAGGCCGCCAGGGAACGGCTGACTTCATAGGTGAAGTCAACGTGGCCCGGGGTGTCAATGAAGTTGAGCTGGTACTTGATACCGTCTTTGGCGGTGTAGTACAGGGTAACGCTGTGCGCCTTGATGGTGATCCCGCGCTCGCGCTCGAGGTCCATGGAGTCCAGTACCTGGGCCTCCATTTCACGCTCGGCAAGGCCGCCGCACATCTGGATGAATCGATCGGCCAGCGTCGACTTACCATGGTCAATGTGGGCGATGATGGAGAAATTGCGGATATGACTCAAATCACTCACGGATCAACACTCAAAAAGGCTGCAGGCAGATTGCCCGCTGAAAAATAGCCGGGAATTGTACCTGATGCTCAGGCCAGACGTCATCTTTGCTGACCAGAACAAAAATGCCCCGATCTCTCGAACGGGGCATTTTTTGTTCATAAGCGCAGTATCAACCCGCGCGGCGCAACAGCCAGAACCCGGCCAGGGCGCAAATCGCTGTCGGCACCAGCACCGCAAACAGCGGCGAGAAACCGAACACCAGGCTCGACGGACCGAGCAAGTCCTGCGCGATACGGAAGGTAAAGCCCACCAGTACGCCGGTGAACACCCGCTGACCGAGGGTCACGGAACGCAACGGGCCGAAGATGAACGAGATCGCCATCAATACCAGCGCGGCGGTGACCACCGGCTGCAGCACCTTGACCCAGAACGCCAGCCAGTAGCGGCCATTATTCAGGCCCTGATCCTTGAGGTAGTGGATATAGCTCCACAAACCGGTAATCGGCAGGCTCTCCGGGATCATCACCACCGTGTTGAGCAGTTCCGGCTTCAGGGCGATATCCCATTGCTCGCTCGGCACATTGATCACTTCGGTGCTGGCCTTGGTGCCCTGGCCGACATTGCGGAAGTACGTGGTGGTGACGTCACTCAGCGTCCATTTCTCGGCGTCGTATTGCGCGCGCCTGGCGAAACTGGAGGTCAGCATGTGCCGTTCCTTGTCGAACGTATAACGCGTCACGCCCACCAACAAGCCGCCCGGCTGCACGGCGTTGATGTGGATGAACTCATCCCCCTGACGGTGCCAGAGGCCGTGCTTGGCGCTTTGCGCATCCCCCGAGCCCTGGGCCAAGGCGCGATTGGCCTGAGCGGTGGCTTCGGCCGGCGGCGCCACGTACTCGCCGATCAGCACGCTGCACGCCATCAGCAGGAGCATGGGCTTCATTACCGCCCAGACAATACGCCCGATCGAGACACCGGCGGCGCGCATGATGGTCAGTTCGCTGCTGCTGGCCAGGCTGCCCAGCCCGATCAGGCAACCGATCAGCGCGGCCATCGGCATCATGTCGTAGAGCCGGCGCGGCGCAGTCAGCGCCACGTAACTCAACACATCCATGACGGTGTAGGTGTCGGTGACGTTGCCCACTTCGTCAATAAAGGCGAACAACGAGGCCAGGCCGAGAATAATGCCCAATACCGCCAGAATGGCGATCAGTACGCTGCTACCAATGTAGCGATCGAGCTTAGCCACGAGCCAACTCCTTCAGGCCACGACGGCTCTTCATTTTCAAACGGATAGGTTCCCAGTAGAGCAGCCCCAGGCCGATCAACAGGAAGATCCCGTGCACGCCCCACAGGCCGAGGGCCGGCGACAACTTGCCTTTTTCCATGGAACCACGGGCGGAAATCAGCAGGGTCAGGTAGGCCATGTACAACAAAATTGCCGGCAACAGCTTGAGGAAGCGACCCTGACGCGGGTTGACGCGCGACAGCGGCACGGCCATCAACGTCACGATAAATACCAGCAGCGGCAGCGACAGCCGCCATTGCAGCTCGGCGATGGAACGCAGTTCCTTATTGTTGAACAGCGACGATGTCGGCAGCGCATCGCGGTCAGTGACCTCTTCGCTGATGTCTGGCCTGGCAAGCATGACGCCATAAGTGTCGTACTTGATCGCCCGATAATCGGCGAGGCCAGGGCTGCCGTCGTAACGGTAGCCATTTTCCAGGATCAGGTAACGGCTGCCATCAGGTCGTACTTCCTGGCGCCCGCTGTTGGCCACCAGAATCGAAATGCCACGGTCTTTCTGGTTCTGCCCGAGATTTTTCTGCGAAATAAACACGCCGCCCAGGTTGGCACGGTCATCCGTCATGGTCTCGGTGTAGGTCACCCGCGTGCCATCGTTCAGCGCTTGAAAGCGCCCAGGCTCAAGGGTGTCGAACTCAGTCATCGCATCCTGCTTGTTCAGCAGCAGCTGGAACTGCATGGCGCCCTGAGGCGCCAGGCTCATGCTCAGCCATGCCACCACCAGGGCAACGCCGGTGGCCGGCACCATGGTCATGGCCAGCAGACGCTGCTGGCTCATGCCGGTGGCCGACAGCACAGTCATTTCACTCTCAAGGTACAGCCGGCCATAGGCCAGCAAAATGCCGAGAAACAGGCCAAGTGGCAGGATCAGTTGCAAAAAGCCCGGCAGGCGAAAGCCCATGATCAGGAACAGCGAGCCCGGATCCAGAGCACCCGAAGCGGCCTGGGCCAGGAATTTGACGAAACGACCACTCATGGTGATGACCAGCAATACCGCACTCACGGCACTCAGGGTCAACAGGACTTCGCGGGACAGATAACGGAAGACGATCAAACCAGACACTCCAGGGTTGTCAGGCTAAGGCGGCCAAACAAGCAAGCATACCGAGTCGACCCGTTTGCACGGGCCGGCTAAAAAGATGGCGCATTATCCTGTGATTGACCGCGCCTGTCACGGTGCTTGCTCATACGCGTGCACAAAGCACGCGGCAAGGGTTGTCAGGCTCCGCCGGCGAGGTTCAAACTGCGGCCTTTGTCGCTGGCGGTTTACAGAGCTGCCACGCTTTAAAGCCTGGGTACAGACTCAGGCTCACAGACCTTTATAAGGGACCCGAAAATGGAATTGGTTGTAAAAAGCGTTAGCCCCGAAACGTTGAAAACCGCCACCCTCGTGGTCGCTGTCGGCGAAGGCCGCAAGCTCGGCGTCGCCGCCAAGCAACTGGATGAACTCAGCGGTGGCGCGATCAGCGCCGTGCTCAAGCGCGGCGACCTGGCCGGCAAAGTCGGCCAAAGCCTGCTGCTGCAGAGCCTGCCCAACCTTAAAGCCGACCGCGTATTGCTGGTGGGCGTTGGCAAGGACGCCGAACTGGGCGACCGTCCGTTCCGCAAGATCATCAGCGGCATTCTCAACACCCTCAAGGGCCTGGGCGGCAGCGATGCAGCCCTGGCTCTGGATGAAATCGTCGTGAAAGGCCGTGACAGCTACGGCAAGACCCGCCTGCTGGCCGAGAGCCTGGTGGATGGCAGCTACGTCTTCGACCAGTTCAAGAGCCAGAAAGCCGAACCGCGCGCCCTGAAAAAAATCACCCTGCTGACCATCAAGGCCGCCCAGGCTGAAGTCGAACGCGCCGTGACCCACGCCCAGGCCATCGCCGCCGGCATGTCGTTCACCCGCGACCTGGGTAACCTGCCGCCGAATATCTGCCACCCGACTTACCTGGGCGAACAAGCCAAGGCACTGGGCAAAGAATTCAAGAGCCTGAAGGTTGAGGTGCTGGACGAGAAAAAAATCAAGGACCTGGGCATGGGCTCCTTCTATGCCGTGGGCCAGGGCAGCGACCAGCCGCCACGCCTGATCGTGATGCAATACAACGGCGGCAAGAAGTCCGAGAAGCCTTACGCGCTGGTCGGCAAAGGCATCACCTTCGACACCGGCGGCATCAGCCTCAAGCCGGGCGCAGGCATGGATGAGATGAAGTACGACATGGGCGGCGCCGCCAGCGTGTTCGGCACCCTGCGTGCCGTGCTCGAGCTCAAGCTGCCGATCAACCTGGTGTGCATCCTGGCGTGTGCCGAGAACATGCCGAGCGGCGGCGCGACCCGTCCTGGCGATATCGTCACCACCCTGAGCGGCCAGACCGTCGAAATTCTCAACACCGACGCCGAAGGCCGTCTGGTGCTGTGCGATGCGCTGACCTACGCCGAACGCTTCAAGCCCCAGGCCGTGATCGACATCGCCACCCTGACCGGTGCCTGCGTGGTTGCCCTGGGCGCCCACACTTCGGGCCTGCTGGGCAACAACGACGAGTTGATCGAGCAACTGCTCAGCGCCGGCAAGGCTGCCGACGACCGCGCCTGGCAATTGCCGCTGTTCGATGAATATCAAGAGCAGCTGGACAGCCCGTTCGCCGACATCGCCAATATCGGCGGCCCGAAAGCCGGCACCATCACCGCGGCCTGCTTCCTGTCGCGCTTTGCCAAAAACCTCAACTGGGCTCACCTGGACATCGCCGGCACGGCGTGGACCAGCGGCGGCAAGGACAAGGGCGCCACTGGCCGTCCGGTGCCACTGCTGACCCAATACCTGCTGGACCGCGCCAAAGCCTGAAACTGAAGATTCCGGGGCGGCCCTCACGCCGCTCCGGTCTCAGGAACCGCAATGACCCAAGTCGACTTCTATATATTGCCCAGCGCCGATCCTTCCGCGCGCCTGGACTTTGCCTGCAAGCTCACCGAAAAAGCCTGGCGCATGGGCCACCGCATCTACCTGCATTGCAGCGATGGCGCCCAACGTGACGACCTCGATGCGCGCTTATGGCGCTTCAAGGGTGAAAGCTTCGTGCCGCACGGCCCTGCCGAGTCCGAACCCGAAGGCCTGGTTGTGCTGGGCCTGGGTGACAGCTGCGGCGATCACAAAGACCTGTTGGTCAACCTGGACCTGAAAGTACCCGCCTTTGCCAAGGCATTTGCCCGTGTGGCAGAAGTGGTGGTGGAAGATCCGGCTATTCGTCAGGCCGCGCGGGAGAGTTTCCGTTTCTACCGCGAACAGGGCTATTCTCTGCAGGATCACCGGCTACAACGACTTTGAGTACATGATGGACACGCCAAACCCTATAAAAAAAGACGACCACCTGCTGGACGACCTCGAGTCGATCCGTCAGTTGCTCGGTGATGATGGCTTGCAACCGCCGCTGCTGACCGAAACGGTCGACGCCGAGGTACAGATTCCGCTGTTGTTCGACATGGTCAGCGGCAAGCCCGTTGCGCCTGAGCCTGCTCCCGTGGCACAGCCCGCACCCGCCGCAGAAAAAGCGCCCGACGCCTTGCTGCTGCATCTGGACAATGAGTTGCGCGCCGCTGCGCAGTTGATCATGCAGGATGTGATCGACGACTTTGCTCCGCATATCGAAACCGAGATCAAACGCCGCCTGGATGCGCGCATGGAGCGGTTGCTCAGCCAATATCAGTCCTGAGCCACACCTGGCTCTACCGTGGGAGGGGGCTTGCCCCCGATAGCGCCGGGTCAGCCAGCTTATCCGCCACTGACCCACTGCTATCGGGGCAAGCCCCCTCTCACATTTGCTTGGCGTACGCCTCAAGCCTGTCTTCGCCTCGCCCTGCGCCCTATCCCCCGTTATACTTGCCGGCTTTCCTGAATTAATGCCAACTAGGGTCCCGCCGCGCATGGATAAGACCTACCAGCCGCACGCTATTGAAACTTCCTGGTACGAGACCTGGGAGTCCGAGAATTATTTCGCTCCGCAAGGCGCGGGTGATTCCTACACCATCATGATTCCGCCACCGAACGTTACTGGCAGCCTGCACATGGGCCATGGCTTCAACAATGCGATCATGGATGCGTTGATCCGTTTCCGCCGCATGCAGGGCCGCAACACCCTGTGGCAACCGGGCACCGACCACGCCGGTATCGCCACCCAGATGCTGGTGGAACGCCAACTCGAAGCCACCGGCCAGAACCGTCATGACCTGGGTCGCGAGAAATTCCTGGAAAAAATCTGGGAATGGAAAGACCAGTCCGGCGGCAACATCAGCCGTCAGATCCGTCGCCTGGGCTCGTCCGTAGACTGGAGCCGTGAGCGCTTCACCATGGACGACGGCCTGTCGGAAGCCGTGAAAGAAGCCTTCGTGCGCCTGCACGAAGACGGCCTGATCTACCGCGGCAAGCGTCTGGTCAACTGGGACACCAAGCTGCACACGGCGATTTCCGACCTCGAAGTGGAAAACCACGACGAGAAAGGCTTCCTGTGGAACCTCAAGTACCCGCTGGCCGATGGCGCCAAGACCGCCGAAGGCAACGACTACCTGATCGTCGCCACCACTCGTCCGGAAACCATGCTGGGCGACGCCGCCGTCGCGGTTAACCCGAACGACGAGCGCTACCAGGCGCTGATCGGCAAGTTCGTCGAACTGCCGCTGGTGGGTCGTCGCATCCCGATCATCGCGGATGATTACTGCGACCCTGAATTCGGCACCGGCTGCGTGAAAATCACCCCGGCCCACGATTTCAACGACTACGAAGTCGGCAAGCGCCACAACCTGCCGCTGCTGAACATCTTCGATAAAAACGCCGCTGTCCTGCCGGTCTGCCAGGTATTCAACCTCGACGGCACGCTGAACGAGAGCATCGACGGCAAGATCCCGGCCGAATACGCCGGTCTCGACCGTTTTGAAGCGCGCAAGCAGATCGTTGCGGCCTTCGACGCTGCCGGTTTGTTGGTGAGCGTTGACGACCACGCACTGAAAGTGCCGAAAGGCGACCGCTCCGGCACCGTCATCGAGCCGTGGCTGACCGACCAGTGGTACGTATCCACCAAGCCTTTGGCTGAACCTGCGATTGCCGCCGTGGAAGACGGCCGTATCCAGTTCGTGCCTAAGCAGTACGAAAACATGTACTTCTCGTGGATGCGTGACATCCAGGATTGGTGCATCAGCCGTCAGCTGTGGTGGGGCCACCGGATTCCGGCCTGGTACGACGAGTCGGGCAAGGTCTACGTTGGCCGCGACGAAGCCGAAGTACGCGCCAAGCACAACCTCGGCCCGGACGTGGCGCTGCAACAGGACAACGACGTACTGGACACCTGGTTCAGCTCGGGCCTGTGGACATTCTCCACACTCGGCTGGCCGCAACAGACCGAGTTCCTGAAAAAATTCCACTCCACCGACGTGCTGGTCACCGGCTTCGACATCATTTTCTTCTGGGTTGCCCGGATGATCATGCTCACCATGCATTTGGTGAAGAACGAAGACGGCACGCCGCAAGTGCCGTTCAAGACCGTGTACGTGCACGGCCTGGTGCGTGATGGCCAGGGCCAGAAGATGTCCAAGTCCAAGGGCAACGTCCTGGACCCGCTGGACATCATCGACGGCATCGACCTGGAAACCCTGGTGCAGAAACGCACCTCGGGCCTGATGCAGCCGAAACTGGCGAAGAAGATCGAGAAGCAGACCCGCGACGAGTTCGCCGACGGCATTGCCAGCTACGGCACTGACGCCCTGCGCTTCACCTTCTGCTCGCTGGCGTCCACCGGTCGCGACATCAAGTTCGACATGGGCCGCGTCGAAGGCTATCGCAACTTCTGCAACAAGATCTGGAACGCCGCGCGCTACGTGCTGGATAAAGGCGAAGACTGCGGCCAGAACGGCGAAGCCTATGAGCTGAGCCTGGCTGATCGCTGGATCATCTCACAGTTGCAGCGCACTGAAGCCGAAGTGACCCGCCAACTCGACCAGTTCCGTTTCGACCTGGCCGCACAAGCCTTGTACGAGTTCATCTGGAACCAGTATTGCGACTGGTACCTGGAACTGTCCAAGCCTGTGCTATGGGACGAAAACGCGCCGATCGAACGCCAGCGTGGCACCCGTCGCACCCTGGTGCGCGTGCTTGAAGTGGCCCTGCGCCTGGCGCACCCGTTCATGCCGTTCATCACCGAAGAAATCTGGCAGCGCCTCGCGCCGCTGGCCGGTATCGAAGGCAAGACCATCATGTTGCAGCCTTGGCCGGTGGCCAACGAAGCGCGCATTGATGAGGCGGCCGAAAGCGATATCGAATGGCTCAAGACCTTGATGCTCGGCACGCGCAACATCCGCGCCGAGATGAACATCGGGCCGGGCAAGCCATTGGCGGTGTTCGTGAAGAATGCCAGCGCCGAAGATCAGCGTCGCCTCACCGAGAACGATGCGCTGCTCAAGAAACTTGCAAAACTGGAGTCGATCACCGTATTGGCTGATGGCGCCGAAGCACCGCTGTCCGCGACTGCGTTGGTCGGCGACATGGAAGTGCTGGTGCCGATGGCTGGCCTGATCGACAAGGGCGCGGAACTGGCCCGTCTCGACAAGGAAATTGGCCGCCTGCAAGGCGAAGTGCAGCGAGTGGGCGGCAAGCTGTCCAACGCGGCGTTCGTCGACAAGGCGCCGGCTGAAGTGATCGACAAAGAACGCGCCAAGCTGGCCGAGGCTGAACAGGCCTTGGGCAAGCTGGCGGAGCAACATGCGCGGATTTCCAGCCTGTAAGGTGAACCCCGTGTAAAAAAGAGGCCTTCGGGCCTCTTTTTTTTGCCGGGAATTTTCCAATCCTTGCTGGCGATCCAGTCAATGTGGGAGAGGGCTTGCCCCCGATGGCGGTGTATCAGTCTGAATATTTTTGACTCTCACACCGCAATCGGGGGCAAGCCCCCTCCCACATTTGCCCGAGAGGGTCTCAGGATGTGTGACAATGCCCACCACTTTGAGCCAACACCAGAATCAACATGACCGCCCCCAGCACACCTAAACCCCCGCGCAAGAAGCCTAAATCCGCCGCCCCGGCCAAACCCGTGGCACCGCGCAAAGAGGCAACCCTGCACCCGCGCAACCGCCACACAGGCCGTTACGACTTCCCGGCACTGATCAAGACCACGCCGGAACTGGCGCAATTTGTGATCATCAACCCGTACGGCAAAGAGAGCATCGACTTTGCCAGCCCGGACGCAGTGCGGGTGTTCAACCGGGCGCTGTTGAAGGCGTTCTATGGCATCCAGCATTGGGACATTCCGGCGGACTACCTGTGCCCGCCGGTGCCGGGGCGCGCCGATTACGTGCACTTCCTGGCCGACCTGCTGGCCAGCGTCAACGACGGCAAGATCCCGCGCGGTTCAATCGTCAAGGTGCTGGACATCGGCATGGGCGCCAACTGCGTCTACCCGTTGATTGGGTATATGGAGTACCGCTGGAACTTCCTCGGCTCCGAAGTCGACCCTATTGCGGTGTCCGCCGCCAAGGCCATCGTACAGTCCAATGACCTGAGCAAAGTTATCCAACTGCGTCAGCAACCCAACCCCAAGCAGATCCTGCTGGGCCTGCTGGAGCCGGGCGAACGCTTTGACCTGACCATGTGCAACCCGCCATTCCACGCGTCCATGGAAGAGGCTACCAAAGGCAGCGAGCGTAAGTGGCGCGCCCTGGGCAAGGCCGACCCCAAGCGCAAGTTGCCGGTCCTGAACTTCGGTGGCCAGTCGGCGGAGCTGTGGTGTGAGGGCGGTGAAGCGCGCTTCGTCACGCAGCTTATCGCCGAAAGTGCGCACTTTGCCCACAAGGTGCTGTGGTTCAGCACCCTGGTGTCAAAAGCGTCGAACTTGCCCGCGATCCAGACAGCCCTCAAAAAAGCCGGCGTCCTTGAAAGCCAGGTGGTGGAAATGTCCCAGGGCCAGAAGCAAAGCCGCTTCGTGGCCTGGACCTTCCAGACCAAGAACGAGCAGCAGATCTGGCGTCAGCGCTGGGTGCGCGACTGAACCAGTGGCGAGGGCGCTTGCTCCCTCGCCCCGGCTGAACCGCCACTGCAGTCAAATCGCAGGCAACAAAAAACCGTGCCCGGATTGCTCCGGAGCACGGTTTTTTTTGCTGCGTCTTACTTGTTAACAGCGTCGGTCAGGCCTTTGGCCACAACCAGCTTGATAACTTTCTTGGCAGCGATTTCGATGGCAGCGCCAGTCGAAGGGTTACGGCCAGTACGGGCTGGACGCTCAGTCACTTTCAGTTTGCCAACGCCTGGCAGAGTGATTTCGCCGCCGTTTTCCAGCTGATCAGCAACAACTTGGCTCAGTTGGTCCAGCAGAGCGCGCACGGTAGTTTTCGGTGCGTCTACTGCTTCAGCCAGGTCAGCGATCAGTTGGTCTTTAGTAATAGCCATTGTGGTGTTCCTTCCCTATCAAATTCATATGGATTGCAGAGTGCAGTGTCAGCCGTCGAGCCTGACCGTCAAGGCCTGGCACCCCCGGCCATAACCACGGGATCGGGGTTATAGATGCTTGAAACGGGGATTGGTTCGACCTGACAGATGCTGAATGCACGCTTAACGCCGAGTCTTGGCGTAAGACGGGGCAAAACTAGCACAGAGACGGGGAAATATCCGCCTCAACATACCCATTTGGTCAGCTTTATCGCTCTAAACCGTGAAAAAAAGGCATATAGCCCGTGGGAGGTCGCCCAAAACAGCCTTCCAAGCGCGTCATGGCCAATGGGTGCGGTACACTGGCGACTTTTTGGGGAGGCCTACCGCTCCCCTTCAACCAGCCGAGAAGCCTATGCCGATCCGTCACTGCATCGTCCACCTGATCGACAAAAAACCCGACGGCACACCCGCAGTTCTGCATGCCCGCGATTCGGAGCTTGCCGAGTCGGCCGCCATCGAGAACATGCTTGCCGACCTCAACGAGAGCTACAACGCCAAACAAGGCAAGGCCTGGGGTTTCTTCCACGCCGAGTCCGGCGCGCACCCGTTCAGCGGCTGGTTGAAGGAATATTTCGACGGTAGTCAGGATTTCACCCGTTTCAGCCGCACGGCGGTCGAGCACCTGCAAAAGCTGATGGAGGAGTCCAACCTGTCCACCGGCGGCCACGTGTTGTTTGCCCACTACCAGCAAGGCATGACCGACTACCTGGCGATCGCCCTGCTGCACCACAGCGAAGGCGTGGCGGTGACCGATGAGCTGGACGTGACCCCCTCGCGTCACCTGGACCTGGGCCAACTGCACCTGGCAGCGCGGATCAACGTGTCCGAGTGGCAGAACAACAAGCAATCCAAGCAGTACATCTCGTTTATCAAGGGCAAAAACGGCAAGAAGGTCTCGGAATACTTCCGCGACTTTATCGGCTGCCAGGAAGGCGTCGACGGCCCGGGCGAAACCCGTACCCTGCTCAAGGCGTTCAGCGACTTTGTCGAGAGCGAAGACCTGCCCGACGAATCTGCCCGCGAAAAGACCAAAACCCTGGTGGACTACGCCAGCAGCCAGGCCAAACTCGGCGAGCCCATGGGGCTGGAAGAACTTTCGGGATTGATCGATGAAGATCGGCCAAAAGCGTTCTACGACCATATCCGCAACAAGGATTACGGCCTGTCGCCGGAAATCCCGGCCGACAAACGCACCCTCAACCAGTTCCGCCGCTTCACCGGTCGCGCCGAAGGCTTGTCCATCAGTTTTGAAGCGCACCTGTTGGGCGACAAGATCGAGTACGACGAAGCCGCCGGCACTTTGATCATCAAAGGCCTGCCGACCCAACTGACTGACCAGCTCAAGCGCCGTAACTGATGCTCGGCGGGGTCTTCAAGAAAGTCCTGTTGGTGTTGCTGGTCGTGGTAGTGATCCAGAACTGGGGCAAGATCGAGCGGCTGTTCAACCCCTCGCAGGTGGTTTCAGAGCAAGTGCGCACATCGGCGCATGTGGTGCTCTATTCCACCGAGTGGTGTGGCTACTGCAAGCAGATCCGACGTTTTCTGGACCAGAAAGGCATTCCGTACCAGGCGCTGGACATTGAGAAGGATGCCCAGGCGCGCACAACCTATGAGGCATTGGGCGGTGGCGGGATTCCGTTTGTGGACGTGAACGGCACGCTGATTCGCGAGTTCAACCCTGAAGCGATCATGGCCGCGTTGAAATAGCTGATCTGCAAAACACTGCAGAACTAATGTGGGGACGGGCTTGCTCGCGAAAGCGGAGTGTCAGTTGTTACCTGTATTGACTGATCCACCGCCTTCGCGGGCAAGCCCGCTCCCACATTTTGCTCTGCGCCAGCCTGAGTTAGAAGTTGGCTTCCAGCGACACCATCGCCGTGCGCTCTTCCCCCACGTTGTAAAACGCCGTACTCGGCGCCAGGCCGTTAACCGGTACCGAGTTGAACGCCACAGTGCGCGCCGAGCTCAGGTATTCCTTGTCGAATACGTTGAGCATCGAAAACCGCAGGGTCGCCGACTTGATGACTTTCTTGTCCACCGGCAAGTAAATACCGGCGTTCAGGTCAAACACGGTGCGGCCTTCAATTTTTTCCTTGTTGGTCAAATCGCCATAAAAACTGCCGACGTATTTGCCTGCCGCGTTGGCGTAGAAACGCGAGTCGTCATAACCGAACACCAGGTTGAACATGTTTTCCGGCACGTTGGCCAATTGCTTGCCCGAGGTCGGCAACAGCACATTCTTGCTGAGCAAATCGTCTTGCTGCTCGGACTTTGTGTAGGTGTACGAGGCGTAGTAGTTGAAGTTATGCGGCAACAAACCGCCCCACTCCAGTTCCAGGCCTTTGTTATCCACGCTGCCGACGTTGAGCACCATGTAGTCGCCGGCAGAGTCGGTGGTCGATACCTGGCGATCCTTGAAGCTGATGTAGAACAGAGTCGCGCTCAACGCCATGTCATCTTCGGTGTAGCGCCAGCCCAGTTCCTGGTTCCAGCTCAACTCAGACTTGAGGCTGACCGAGTCGCCCTTGTTGTACAGCACGTAGTTGGGCGGCGTGCGCATGTTGCGGGTGACGTTGTAGAAGGTCTGGTTGCTTTCGTCGACCTGGTACTTGGCGCTGAAACTCGGCAGGAACTGGTGATAACGGGTGTTACGTTTTTCTGGCTTGTCGTACAGGCTGCCCAAGTTGTTACCGTCACGCTCGACGTATTGGTATGCCACGCCGCCGACAAAGCTCAGGTCCGGCGTGGCCTGCCAGCTGTCCTGCACCCAGAGTTTCTGCGACGGGGTGACGGTGTAATAGTGGCGGCCCTGGACAGTCGCGCCGTTCTTGTCGACGACCTGCCCGCCGCTGTTGTAATCGCCCCACACATCATCGGGCGCGCCTTCGCGGTTGATGCCGATAAACGGCTGGGTCTGGCGCTGGCGTGCGCGTTCATACCAGTAGCCATAGTCCAGGCTGTGTTCTTCGTTGATGTCCCATTTCATTTTCGCGGTGACGCCAGGGCGCCAGGTTTCGGTCCACGATGGCCGGTAATAGTTGGCCGATTGCAGGTTGCTCAGGTTGTAGTTGCCGGCTTTATCAGACTTCGGCCCCAGGTTCGATGCGGTCTGGCCGCTGAAGCTGCCACCGTTGGCCCAGTAGTAATAGGGTGTGACCGTCAGCGCCAGGTTGTCCTGCAACTGCCAGCGCTGGGTGAGCGTGGCGTTGACGCTTTCGAACGGGTTGCGATTGAGCTTGTAGGACGACGACAGCAAGCCCGACTTGTACACCGGCGTTTGCGAGTAGTCCTTGCGGCGTCCGTCAGTCTCGAACTGCGACTTGCTCAAGGTGTTGTAGTTGTAGTTTTCCTGGTTGTTGTACTTCACTGTCGCCAGGGTCGAGTTGCCATTGCCGTCTTCGAACAGGCTGCTCCACTCGACTTTGTCACTGCGCAGCGTGCCTTTGCCGCGCCACTTGTCACCCTCCAGGTGAGAGGCCGACACCCAGCTCTTGAGGCCGCCAAAATCGCCCGTGTTCACCCGCACGAACGTCTTGCGCAGGTCATTGGCACCGACGATCTGTTTGGCGAACAGCCCGGACTCTTTGGTCGGGCGAATCGTGATCATGCCGATGTTGCCGCCACTGGAGCCGATATGCGGGCCATCCGCCTCGGAGGAGCCCTGGGTGGCAAATACTTCGGCGAGGTTTTCCGGGTCGCCGAGTTGGTTTGAATACACGCTGTAGTTGCCTGAGTCGTTGATCGGCACGCCGTCGACGGACACCCCGACCTGGTCCGAGCTCATGCCCCGCATGGTGAAGTTGGTGCCGCTGGTGCCGCTGGCGTCGTCGCTGGATACGTTGATGCCCGGCGTGTATTTAAGCTTGTCGATGGCGTTGGCGGTCGCGGACATTTCGTCCATGGCTTCCTTGGTTACCGTCGACCGCGCCTTGGCACTTTCTTCGCGAATCATGTGCCCATTGCCCAGGGTTTGTTTGCCGGCAACATTCACCGAACCGACATCCTGAGTGGTGTCTGCCAAAACCAGCGGCGCAAAGCTACCTAGGCCCGATGCTAAAAGCAGGGCAGAGAGTGTGTTGATCGTCACGAGTAGATCCCTTACGTGCATCTATCTGTTGTTATGGAGGGAGGTACTGGCTGTCAGAACCGGGTGAACGGCGACGCCAATCTTCCTGACCACCTGCTCAGGAATCCGGGGATCATCCTCGGCCCGTGTAACGGTTTGGTGACAAGTTTTGGCAATTGGGATGAAGGTTAAATGAACGATCTACAGGCACCGGAATACCTGGCCTACAGCGCCCTGTAAAAAACCGGCAAGAGGAATTTTTTGAAAAAATCGTCACGCTGAAAGTGACGATCGAAGCATTCGTGTCTAGCGCAATACAATCATGCGACCCAGCACAGCGTGTTGTTCAAAACCCAGAACGGCCTGCAAGGCACTCAAAACTGCCAAGGGGTCCTTGCTTGGGAAACTGCCACTGACGCGCTTGGCGCCCATCTCGTCGTTGAGCAGAAGGATCCGGCCCGGGTAGTAACGGCCAAGGTCCTTGACCACATCCGCCAACGGCACCTTGTAGTAGTTGAGCCAGCCATCGCGCCATGCCAGACGTGATTCGCTGTCGACCGTGTGCAGGGGATCGGCCACACCGTCGGCGTAGGCCACTTGCTGGCCTGCCGTAAGAATTTGCTGTTGGCCCTGGCGTGACGGTGTGACACCCACGCGGCCGGACAGCACCGTCACCTGAGCGCCGGCCGGTTGCAGGCGCACTTCAAACTGCGTGCCGAGCACTCGCGCTTCGCCACTGCCAGCCGCCACCACAAAGGGCTGGCCGGTGTGGGTCACGCTGAAAAACCCCGCCCCGCGGCGCAACTGAATGTGGCGCTCGCCGTGGCTGAAGTCGACGGCAATGGCGCTGTCGGCATCCAGAGTAACTTGGGATTGATCGGCCAGGGTCACGGTCTGCACCTGCCCCGGCGCCGTCACGTAATCAGCACCGAAGTCATCGACCCAGCGCGACGGCTGCCAGCCGGCGCCCATCGACACCATCACCAGCAGGCACGCGGCCGCGGCCGCGGCCAGGGCGCCGGACCAACGCACCGCACGCGAGCGCTTCGAGGGGTTCATCGCGTTGAGGTAGCCCTGCAAGGCCAAGGCCTCTTCGTCCGCCAGTTTGCGTGCCGGCACCTCGCTCAATTCCCACACCACCTGGGCCTGAGCATAGGCCTCGACATGCGCGGGGTCGGCACGCAACCAGCGGCTGAACGTGGCCTGGTCACCGCTGCTGGGCTGGTCATGCAACAAGCTCAACCATTCGAGTGCGGCCTGCTCCTGGGCGGGCGTGGGGGTGACGTTCACGGTGCTTTCCCTGGCGTGCGTGGGGACGAGGGTTCGCGAAGGCTGGCTTTGCAGGCTTCGAGGGCACGCATCATATGTTTTTCCACGGCACTTTGGGACAGCCCCATGGCCTGGGCAATTTGCGCATATTTGCGGCCGTGGATGCGGTTGAGCAGGAAAATCTGCCGAGTGCGCTCCGGCAGGCTGCGCAGGGCGGCTTCTACATGGCGCAGGTCATTGCCCGCTTCAAACGCCGCCTGGGGCTCGGAACCCTGGTTGTCTTGCTGCTCTGGCAACCAGCCCTCACTGCTGCGCACCCGGGCGCCTTCGCTGCGCAAGTGATCAATGGCGATGTTGCCGGCGCAGCGCAACAAGTAGGTGCTGAGTTCTTCGACCTGCACCAGCGGCCGGCGCCAGAAGCGCAGGAACAGGTCCTGCACCAGGTCGGCCGCCGTCGCCCGGCAGCCTACGCGTCGGCTGACCAGCGCTTCCATCTGCGAGCGCTGCGACAAAAACACCTGCAGGAAATGCGCACGCCCACCGGCCGCATCGGTGTGCTGGCTGTCCTGGGATTCCGGTGGGGGGCTGATCATCATGGGAAGCTCAGAGTAAGGCGAACGCCGCAACAGGGCTGGCCAGCAGGCCGACGCCCGCCAGAATCAAGGCCAGCCTTGGCCGATACGGCAACAGCAACACCAGCAACAGTGCGCTGAGCATCAAAACGGCGCACCACTCCACCAACCCCTGCGCCCAATTCGAGGCCGCCACGGCCGGCCACATCGACAGCGCCAGCAGCAGCCAACCGGCCACACGCAACGTGAGGCGTCGGGGTGGTGAGGGTTTGCTGTGCAGCAATTCACCGTGATGGCGGTCGGTGGACAGGCACAGCGCGGTAAACCCGGCGTAGCACATCAACAGGGCGAGCAGCATTCAGTTCGCCTCCTGCTTGAGCGTCAGTCCACGTGCGCGTTCGGCCTTGAGCTGCGGCGCCGCGCGGCGCTGCATCTTCCAGGCCGCCCAGGTCAGGAACAGGCCGCTGGCCAGGCACGTCAGGTCGAAACCGGCCATGGCCCAATCACCGCTGGCCAGTGACACGCCCAAGTGCTGCGACGTGGTCAATGCGTTGAGCAGTGGAATGGCCACAAACAGCAAGGCGCCAAGGCTCAGTTGCTCAACCCAGCCCTGGCGGCCTCGCCGCAGCACGGCATGCAACAGGCTCAGGCCCCAGGCAATAAAGAAGGTTTGCACTTCCCAGTCGGACCGCTCGGCGAAGCTCATCGGCAACAACCGGTTGGCCCAGAAAAACGCCGCGATGGCGATCATCAGCCCGGCCATACTGGCCATGTTCAGCACTTCAACCAGCCGCAGTTCAAACGGCATCGCAGCAGTTTTGGCGTGCTTGAGCTGGCGCTTGCCGAGCCAAATCACAAGGCCCGTGCCGATCATCGCCGTGCCCGCCAGCCCGCAGATAAAGTACAACCAACGCAGCACCGGGCCGGCGAAATGGCCCATGTGCAAGCCGTAGAAACTGCCGCCAATTGCCGCCGGCAACGACTGTTCACCGCTGACCCGCAACAACTCGCCGGTGGTGCCGTTGAACGACACGCTGCTGCCGAAATCGTGCACCACACGGTCGGCACCTGCGCGGACCACATTGACCGAGGCGTTCACATCGCCAGGGTTGTTGACCACCAAACGACCAACATGCCCACCCGCCCATTGCTGGCGCGCCTGCTCGTACATCGGCCCTAACGGCAGCAATACACCCGGCTGGCCGAGCGCCGGCGCGTTGTTGGTATTGGGGAACACTTCATTGAAAAACGCACGGCTGTCGTCGCCGTAGGAAGCCACGATCGGCGCGGGCATCACCATGCTCATGAAGATCACCAGACTGCTGTAGGTGATCATCAAGTGAAACGGCAGCACCAGCACGCCCACCGCGTTATGCCCGTCGAGCCAGGAGCGCTGGCCTTTGCGTGGGCGGAAGGTGAAGAAGTCCTTGAAGATTTTCTTGTGGGTGATGATGCCGGTGATCAGTGCGACAAACATCACCATCGCGGCGATGGTCGACAGCCAGCGCCCCCACGGGTAAGGCATCTGCAGCTGAAAGTGGAAGCGATAGAAGAACTCGCCGCCCATGCTTTCACGCGCCTGCACGGGCTGGCTGGTGACGGGATCGAGGACTTTCTGGATGAAGTTGCCGCGTTTGCCGGGGTCGACCTTGTCTTGCCACATCACCGACAGGCCGGGATCGCGGCTGTCCGGCAGGGTGATAAACCAGCGCGCGGCATTGGGCGCCTGTTGCTGCAGATAGGTTTGGGCGGCGGCGAGGCTACGCGCGTCATCCAACGGATAAGCCTGCACTTCGGGCTGCATCCAATGGGTAATTTCGTCCTTGAAATAGGACAAGGTCCCTGTCAGGAAAATCGCAAACAGCAGCCAGCCAAAGATCAGTCCAGCCCAGGTGTGCAACCAGGCCATCGCCTGGCGAAAGCCCTCTTTCATGTGCGCGTCATCCACAAACCGATGCCCGCCAGCGTGGCAAACATCGCACTCGGCAACATCACGCCAAACCAGGCTCGCCCTGCCGTGCGACAGGCAAAACACCAGATTACCGCCAACAGGTAGAACACAAACGAACTCATCATCCCCGTGATCACCGCGTCGGCGCGGGACGCAGGCATCCACAACGCCAGGCAGACGGCTGCCAGGGACGCCATCAGGTAACCACCGACCACGGCAGCCAGCACGCGCGAAGTTACGGCGAGGCGATAGACAACGGGAAGTGAGGGTTTGCTTTTCATGCGGGAGGCGCCAGGGTCATCAGCGCGCAATATTAATGATAAATATTCTCATAAGCAAAAGAGAACGGATGAATCACCGGTACTGGCGGATTGCCGAACCTCGTCACGCGCCCTACAATGCGAACAATTCTTGTTCTCTAAAGCATGCCGATGCTTACGGAGTGATTGCGTTGCAGCCGTCCACCCTCGTTGAAGTTCTGTACAACGACCATCACCACTGGCTTACCGGCTGGTTGCGACGCAAACTCGGCTGCCCGGAAAGCGCGGCCGACCTGGCCCAGGACACTTTCATCCGTGTGCTTACCGCGCGGGACGCACCAACGCTGATCGAACCCCGCGCGTTCCTCACCACCGTGGCCAAGCGCGTGCTGTTCAACTTCTATCGCCGTCAGGACCTGGAACGCGCCTACCTCGACGCACTGGCGCAGATGCCCGAACACGTAGCGCCGTCGGAAGAAGAACGCGCAATCATCCTGCAGACCTTGCTGGAGCTCGACCAACTGCTCGACGGCCTGCCCGTTCAGGTCAAACGCGCCTTCCTGCTAGCCCAGCTCGACGGCCTGACCTACGCGCAAATCGGCGCCGAGCTGGGTATCTCCATCGCCACCGTCAAACGCCACCTGAATAAAGCCGCCATGCGCTGCTACTTCGCCCTATGAACTTCTCCACGCAAGTCGCCGAACAAGCCGTGCACTGGCTGATGGAAATGCAGCAAGGCGCACTCAACCCGCGCCAGCAAGCGGCCTGGCAGCAATGGCTGGACGCCCACAGCGAACATCAACGCGCGTGGGACCACATCCAGCGCGTCAACCAACGCCTGCGCGGCATGCCCTCACCCTTGGCGCACGCCGCCTTGAACGCGCCGAAAACCAGCAGCCGGCGCCAGGCCCTCAAACTGCTGCTGATCCTCGGCGCCGGTTCGGCCGCGGCCTGGAGCCTGCGCCAGCAACATATTCTGCCGCCGCTGAGCGCCGACTACCGCAGCCCCGTGGGCCAACGACGCAAGGTGCAGCTGGCCGATGGCAGCCAGTTGCAGCTCAACACCGGCAGCGCTGTGGATGTGCATTTTGACGGCAGTCAACGGTTGGTGCGCTTGCTCGAAGGCGAGATCTTGCTGACCGCACGCCCCGGCGATAAGCCGCTGCACGTGCTGACCGGCCAAGGCCTGCTCAGCAGCCAGGCGGCGCGGCTGAACGTGCGTCAGTTCAACGACCATACGCAACTGGCAGTTTTCGATGGCCATGTCGAGGTAATGCCCAACCACTACAGCGGCCTGCCGCTGACCGTCGAGGCCTCACGCCAAGTCAATTTCACCCGCAAAGGCTGGGACACCCCGCGCCCGACCGACGCCAACAGCGGCGCCTGGGCCGACGGCATGCTGGTGGCCGCGCACATGCGCCTGGACGATTTCCTCGCCGAGTTGGGTCGCTATCGCCGAGGCCAGATCAATTGCGACCCGCAAGTGGCCAACCTGCTGCTGTCCGGCAGTTACCCGCTGGATGACAGCGAACGCATCCTCGACCTGTTGGAGGTCAGCCTGCCGGTGAAAGTACGGCGTTTTACCCGCTACTGGGTGACCGTCCAGGCACGCGCGTAAATTATTTTAAAAAATATGAGCCGTTTTCCACACCTCGCGTGACAGAGAAGGAAAGCCACCTTGATCCTACCTTCTCAGGACCGCCCTTCATGCCCCAGCAACCGACGCTTCTTGCCCGCACCTTGCGCCAACTCCTACTGGGCGCCAGCCTGAGTCTTACCGCACTGCCCTCTGTAATGGCCGCGGATGCCAAGCCTTACCACATCGCCCCAGCAACCCTGGAAGCCGCGCTGAACCAATTTGGTCGCGAGGCCGGCGTGCTGATTTCGTTCGGCTCCCAGGTCACAGCGGGTATGCAGAGTCGGGGTTTGTCGGGCAATTACAGCGCCGACGAAGGCTTGCAAAAACTCTTGGAAGGCACCGGCCTGCAAGCGCGCGCCGAGGGCGATAACGCCTACAGCCTGCAACCAGCCAGCGCCCCGGCCACTGTCCAATTGCAAACGTCAAACGTGGTCGGCGACTGGCTCGGCGATGCGGCGCAAACCAACGTGTTCGAACACCCTGGCGCGCGTGATGTGATCCGCCGCGACGAATTCGAGCGCCAGGGCGCGACCCAGGCCCGTGACGTGCTCAACCGCATCCCCGGCGTCAACGCCCCGGAAAACAACGGCACCGGCAGCCATGACATGGCGCTGAACTTCGGCATCCGTGGGCTCAACCCACGCCTCGCCTCGCGCTCCACCGTCTTGATGGATGGCATCCCTGTGCCCTTCGCGCCGTATGGCCAACCGCAGCTGTCCTTTGCCCCAATCAGCATGGGCAACATGGACGCCGTGGACGTGGTACGCGGCGGAGGCGCGGTACGTTATGGCCCGCAAAACGTCGGTGGCATCGTCAACTTCGTGACTCGCGCAATCCCGGACGCCCCCACCGTCAAAGGCGGCTTGCAGACCGAGACCAGCCCGTCCTCCAGCCATGATGGTTTCAAGACCACCGGCAACCTGCTGGCAGGCGGGACGGCTGACAATGGCCTGGGCGGCGCCATTTTGTATTCCGGCACCCGTGGCGGCGACTGGCGCGAAAACAGCAACACGCGCATTGACGACTTGATCCTCAAAGGCAAATACCAGTTGGACGACGCCAACAGCTTCAACGCCATGGCGCAGTACTACGAAGGCCAGGCCGATATGCCCGGTGGTTTGAACGTCAAGGACTACAAGGCCGACCCATACCAGTCCACCCGCCCCTACGACAAATTCTGGGGCCGCCGTACGATGTTCAACGCCGGTTACCGCTACCAGGAAGATCGCCGCGAATTCACCGCCAACACCTTCTTCACCACCACCTTGCGCAACGGCTATCTGGATCAGGGCAACTTCCTTTCGCTGTCGCCGCGCGAATATTGGGTACGCGGCCTCGAAACCCGCTTCGCCCAAGGCTTCGACCTTGGCCCCACCAGCCACGAAGTGGGCATCGGCTACCGCTACATCAACGAAGCCGGGCACGAGTTGCGCTACCGCACGCCGATCAGAGCCAACCAGCAACTGCCCGACACCAACAGCCGCAACGACCGCGACACGCGTGGCGCCACCGAGGCCAACGCGTTTTTCGTCGATGACCGCATCGATATCGGCAAGTGGACCATCACCCCAGGCATCCGCTACGAGATGATCGAGTCCCAGCAGACCAACAACCTGACCAACGTCAAGTACAAGGGCGACTACAACACCGCGCTGCCGGCGTTGAACGTGCTTTACCACCTGACCGAAGACTGGAACCTCTACGCCAACACTGAAGGCTCGTTCGGCAGCGTGCAGTACAGCCAGATGCCGAACCGCGTGACCAGCGGCGAAGTGAAGCCGGAAAAAGCCCGCACCTGGGAACTCGGCACGCGTTATGACAACGGCACCCTGCGTGCGGAAATCGGCGCGTTCCTGATCAACTTCGACAACCAGTACGACAGCAACCAGACCAACGACTCGGTGATCGCCCGCGGCGAAACGCGCCATCAAGGCATCGAGTCGAGCCTCAACTACGCCCTCGACGGGCTAAGCCCGGCGCTGGCCGGTTTTGACGTGTATGCCACCTACGCCTACGTCGACGCGACCATCCGCGAAGACGGCCCGAACAAGGGTAATCGCGTACCCTTCTCCTCCAAGCACAAAGGCACCGTGGGCGTCGGTTACACCGAAGGTCGCTGGAAACTCAACCTGGACAGCAGCTACCAGAGCAGCCAGTTCGCCGACAACGCCAACACCCAGGCGGAAAGTGCCGACGGCAGTACCGGACGCATCCCAGGCTACATGCTGTTCAGCAGCCGCGCGGCATATGACTTCGGCCCACAGCTGTCGGATTTGAACGTGGCAGTCGGTGTGAAAAATATCCTCAACAAGCAGTACTACACCCGCTCGTTCGACGATAACAACAAAGGCAAATACGTCGGTGAGCCGCGCACGGTGTATGTGCAGACGTCCATCGCGTTCTGATTGCCTGAGTCATAAAAGCACCGGCCAAGGACTGGGATCTTACAAACGACGCAACCTCCTGTGGGAGCTGTCGAGCCCGGCGAGGCTGCGAAGGCGGCGGCACAGGCGCTATATAAGGTGCCTGACCCACCGCTTTCGCAGCCTCGCTAAAGCTCGACAGCTCCCACAGGGGATTGGTTTTTGTCAGTCAAACCTCGGTTCACAAAAGCATCTCGCACGTACAAATATTGCCCGCAATAGAGACCAACTGTGGGAGCTGTCGAGCCCCGGCGAGGCTGCGAAGGCGGCGGCACAGGCGCTATCCAAGTTGCCTGACCCACCGCTTTCGCAGCCTCGCTAAAGCTCGACAGCTCCCACAGGGGATCGGGTTTGTCAGTCAAACCCCGGTTCACAAAAGCATCGCGACGCGTACACATCTCGCCCGCAATAGAGATCAACTGTGGGAGCTGTCGAGCCCCGGCGAGGCTGCGAAGGCGGCGGCACAGGCGCTATCCAAGGTGCCTGACCCACCGCTTTCGCAGCCTCGCTAAAGCTCGACAGCTCCCACAGGGGATCGGGGTTGTTGGTCAGGGTCAGCTACCCGCCAGGCAACTTGGGGTGCCGGCGACCAAGGCATCGATTGCGCAACGCGTCTTCGCCGGCATGTGTGCGGCCGTGGGCCAAATCACATGGATCGGCGCAGGCTGGTCGCGGTGGCTCGGCAGGACCGCTTGCAGTTGGCCGCGCAGCACATAGTGCGCAATCAACCAACTCGGCAGCCAGGCCAGGCCCACGCCGGCGATAGCGGCATCGGCCACGGCCTGGAGGTCGTCCAGCACCAACGGCGATGTCATCCCCGAGCGATACAAATTGTTGCAACGGTAGGCAATGCCTCGGTGGCTGGCGAGGTCATCAATACACTCAATTGGCCCGACACGTTGCAAGTACGCCGGTGAGGCGGCCAACCCCACGGACTGCTCGCCCAAACGGCGTGCGCTCAGGCGGTCGGTGTCCGGCAGCGGGCCAATGCGCACGGCCACGTCGAAGCCTTCCTGTGCCAGGTCTATCAGCCGGTCAGAGAACGAGATCTCGATCTCTAATTGTAAATAACGGTCCATCAAGCCCCACAAAGCAGGCGCCGCGTAGTGGTGACCAAACGCCAGCGGCAGGCTCGCCCTTAACCGCCCACGCGGCTGTTGCCGGCCACTCTCCAGCACCGACTCAGCGGCTTCCAACTCGGCCAGTGCGCGCAAGCAATGCTCGTAGTACGCCTGCCCGTCTTCGGTCAGACGCTGGCGGCGGGTGGAACGCTGCAACAGGCAGGTGCCCAGGCGGGCTTCCAGTCGCGCCAAACCTTTACCCACCGCAGAGCGCGTGAGGTTGAGCCGCTCGGCGGCCTCGGTCAGGTTGCCGCTTTCGACGATCTGCAGAAAGAGTTCAACGCCATCAAAACGCGGAGTAGCCATGATTCTATTGTCGCTCTTGATTCCCTTATCAAAGGAAAACTTATCACGAATAAGGAAATCTGTTCCCGCGAGAATAGGGTTTCACTCAACCGTAAGGAACACCCCCATGCCGCCCGCCGCCGCTGTATCGGCCGTCAGCGCTCCGCGCACCGCCAGAGATAGCCTTGCCCTCACCGCCGTCTGCCTCGTCGCCCTGATGTTCGGCCTGGAAATCTCCAGCGTGCCGGTCATCCTTCCAACCCTGGAACAGCAACTGGGCACAGGTTTTCAGGATGCCCAATGGATCATGAATGCTTACACCCTGGCCTGCACCAGCGTATTGATGGCAGCCGGCACACTGGCTGATCGCTTTGGCCGGCGACGCATGCTGGTGCTGTGCTTATGGCTGTTTGGCCTGGCCTCGCTGGCATGTGGCCTGGCAAACAATGCATCCACGCTGATCGCAGCGCGTTCTGTTCAGGGCGTGGGTGCGGGCGCGATGATGATCTGCCAGTTCGCGATTCTTTCGCACCAGTTCCGTGAACCCACGACGCGTGCGCGTGCCTTCGCGATTTGGGGCGTGATCGCGGGCGTGGGCCTTGGCTTCGGGCCGATGGTAGGGGCGTTGATTCTGGCAATCGCGGACTGGCGCTGGGTGTTCCTGGTACATGCGCCGCTGACATTGTTGACCTTGGTACTGCTGCGCATCAGCGTGCAGGAGTCGCGCGACCCGGCCGGCCATCGTCTGGATATTGCGGGCATGCTGACCCTGACACTGTCGGTGTTCGCCCTGGTCTACTTCATCACTCAGGGCAGCGAGCATGGTTTCGGCTCACCGGCCATGCTGGGCTGGGCGGGCTTGTCGCTGATGGCGCTGCTGCTGTTCATCGCTGTCGAGCGCCGCAGCGCTCACCCGATGTTCGATTTCTCGGTGTTTCGTATTCAGCGCTTCAACGGCGCCTTGATGGGTTCGATTGGCATGAACTTCAGCTTCTGGCCGTTCATGATCTACCTGCCGCTCTACTTCCAGGCGGGCCTGGGCTACGACACGATGACCACCGGCGGCGCCCTGCTCGCCTACACCTTGCCCACCTTGCTGGTGCCGCCGCTGGCTGAACGCCTGGCCCTGCGCTATGGCGCCGACCGCATCATCCCGTTGGGCCTGGGCATGATGAGTGCGGGTTTTATGGCCATGGCGGCGGCCAATGGCGCCGAACATCCGAGCGTCGTACTCGTGCTTTTCAGCTGCGTGACGGCTGGCGTGGGGCTGGCACTGACCAATTCACCGACCACCAACACCACCACCGGCTCCGTCTCGGCCGACCGCGCGGGCATGGCCTCGGGCATTGACCTGAGTGCGCGACTGATCACGCTGGCACTTACTATCGCGCTGATGGGCCTGGTGCTGTTGCTCGGCATCGGTCATCACCTCTCTGGCCTGTTGCCCAATACCACGGCCCTGGATTGGCCCGCGATCAGCCAGAACATCGCTGCAGGCAAGTTGGACACGCCGATGCTCGCACCCGCAGATGCCCAGGCGGCCCTGCGCCATGGCGCCGGTTGGGCGATGCTTTTTGCCGGCATAGGCGCTTGTGGGTTGGCGTTGTTGAGCAGGTATTTCTTTCGACGCGGCAGCTAAACAAAAACGGGCCTGCAGATGCAGGCCCGTTTGATTGGATTGAAAAAACACTCAGCTATCAGCCGTTAAGCGCAGCCTGTTCGTTTTCCAGAAATTCCTCTTCGAGTTCGGCCTCATCGGCCTTGGTATCAGGCAGAGCTTGCCCAGCGGCGCGTGGTTTGCCGCGTAACTTTCCGTACAGATGCTCCAGCGCATGCTCAAGCTTGGTGGCTGCGCCATCAATTGCCTGTTCCAGGGTGTCGGCCTTGTGCAATACCGACAGTGGTTGATGGCCCTTTGGCCGTGCTTCCAGGCGGCAACTCAAATCGTGGGGACCAGGCTTGTCGCCATTTTCGTCTTTCAGGTAGACCTCGACGCGGGTCAGGTCTTCTTCGTAACGTTCGAGCGTGCTCTCAATGGTAGTACGTACCCACTCCTCCAGTCGGATGCTGCTTTCAATATGGTTATCGCTATTGACTTGGATTTGCATAGTTCTTCCCTTATTTCAGCTAGCTCGCAGGAGGTCACAAACTGCAACACCGGGGTGGTGAAACCATGACCTCTTGTTTACACAATTGAGCACTCAGAAGAACAATTCAACCCCTTTGCAAAGATAAATTCCATATTACGAATTAAGCCTGACGACGAGCAAAAACGCTGTTAGGGTGGGGAGTTAGTTACATCTTCTTACGCTTAGCCAACCTTATAATTGCCCCTCTCCCAACGGGTGCAATCCGCGAAAAATCCCCGCTTCCTCCACCAGCCAGTCATGCACCGCGCGTACGCCCGGATGGCTCAGCGCGCCCGGCGCATACAGCAGCACGTAGCGTTTGTGGTTCGGCACCGCGAGGCCGAACGGTACGATCAAAGTGCCACGCTCCAGTTCGTCATTGAGCAAGGTTCGCCGTGCAATCGCCACGCCCATGCCGGCAATGGCGGCCTCGATGGTCAGGTGATTGCGGTTGAACGTGTGCCCACGCCGTACATCGGCGTGGTGGTAACCGATGGCATTCAAGTAAAACTCCCACTCAGCGTATTCATAACTCCCACGCCAGGCGGTGATGTCGTGCAACAGCGGAAAATGCACCAGGTCGGCCGGGCCATGCAGTGGCGGACGCCCACGCAGCAAGCTGGGTGCGCACACCGGGAAAATCTGCTCATCGAGCAAGGCTGTGGATAACAGCCCGGGATAGCTGCCGTCGTTCAAGTCGATGGCCAAGTCGAAATCGCCCTCATGCAGGGCGACGCTGCTGTCTTCCGCGACCATGCGCAGTTGAATATCCGGAAACCGTTGCTGCAGACGCGGCAAACGCGGGGTCAGCCACTTACCGAGAAACGACGGGATGGACCGCAAGCGCAAGGTGCCGCTGATCATTCCCGCGTCCAACCGCTGCAACTCGGCATCAATGCTGCCGTAGGCCTCGCCCACCGTCGCCGCCAGCCGCTGCCCCTCGGCGCTCAGCTCTACGCCGCGCGCGCGTCGGTGAAACAGACGAAACCCCAAACGCTCTTCCAACTGGCGGATCTGTTGGCTCACCGCCCCCGGTGTGATGTGCAGTTCTTCGGCGCATCGGGTGAACGACAAATGCCGCGCCGCACAGGAAAAAACGTGCAACCAGACATACGTCTGGCCATGAAGGGGCCGGGTCATAGGGTTTAGTCCTGCTAAAGGGTGTCTTAGGATAATTCGTTGGTCAGTGCCGTTCCAGAGGCTCAGTATCGCGCCAATTCCGCTCGTCCTACAAAACATGGCAGCGATTCCTACTCCATTGCTTGTAAGGCTTTAGCATGGCTATCAGCGTTTTCGATCTATTCAAGGTGGGCATCGGCCCCTCCAGCTCCCATACCGTCGGCCCGATGCGGGCGGCGGCGACCTTTGCCCAGGCCCTCACCGACCAACAATTGTTGAGCCAAACACGCCGTGTCGAGGTGCGCCTGTACGGTTCGCTGTCTGCCACCGGTGTCGGCCACGCCACCGACCGCGCCTGCGTGATGGGGCTGATGGGCGAATGGCCAGACAAAGTCGATCCCACCTCGATCAATGCACGTATCCAGCAATTGCGCGAAACCGGCCAACTGCTGCTCGCAGGTAAGCAGGCCATCGCCTTCAACTGGCACACCGACCTGCTGCTGCTGGAAGAAAGCCTGCCCTACCACCCCAACGCCATGTCCCTGCACGCCTATGGCGACAACGGCCTACTGAGCGAACAGACCTATTACTCGGTGGGCGGTGGTTTCATCATCGAAGCGGCCGAAGCCGCTTCCGGCATTGCGCCGACCAGCGATGTTGAATTGCCCTACGACTTTTCCAGCGCCGTCGAACTGCTGGCCTTGTGCAACAAGCACGGTCTGCGGGTTTCCGAACTGATGATGGCCAACGAACGCGCGTGGCGCAGCGATGAGGACATCCGCAGCGGCCTGCTGCACATCTGGTCAGTCATGCGCGAATGCGTGGAGCAAGGCCTGCGCGATGAGGGCATCTTGCCGGGTGGCCTGGACGTGCCACGCCGCGCGGCGAAATTGCACCGCAGCCTGTTGGAAATCGGCAAGCCGAATGTCATCACTTCAACATTGTCGGCGATGGAATGGGTCAACCTGTTTGCCCTCGCCGTCAACGAAGAAAACGCCGCTGGCGGGCGCATGGTCACTGCGCCAACCAATGGCGCGGCGGGGATCATCCCGGCGGTGCTGCATTACTACATGAAGTTCAACGCCGACGCGTCTGATGACGATGTAGTCAATTTCTTCCTGGCTGCCGCCGCCGTCGGCATCCTCTGCAAGAAAAACGCTTCGATCTCCGGCGCCGAAGTCGGCTGCCAGGGCGAAGTGGGTTCCGCCTGCGCGATGGCCGCTGCAGGTTTGGCCGATATCCTCGGCGCCACCCCGGAGCAGCTGGAAAACGCCGCCGAAATCGGCCTGGAACACAACCTCGGCCTGACCTGCGACCCGGTCGGCGGGCTGGTGCAAGTGCCGTGCATCGAGCGCAACGCCATCGCCGCGGTCAAGGCAATCAATGCCACGCAAATGGCCCTGCGCGGTGACGGCAAACACTTCATTTCCCTCGACCGGGTGATCCGCACCATGCGCGACACCGGCGCCGACATGCATGACAAATACAAAGAAACTTCACGGGGCGGCCTGGCGGTCAGCTGGGTGGAGTGCTGATCGGAGCACTGCAACCCGTCCTAAACGTGAGCCCGCGCAAAAATAATAACGAGGCAATATCGATGACCGATGTACGTACACCTGCTGCTGAAAATCCCGCTGTCGCAATAGAGACCACCGTTACCAAAGGCTGGACCAAACACGACACCACCTGGATGCTGGGTCTCTACGGCACCGCCATCGGCGCGGGCACCTTGTTTCTGCCGATCAATGCTGGCGTCGGCGGCTTCTGGCCGCTGATCGTGCTGGCGCTGCTGGCTTTCCCGATGACCTTCTTCGCTCACCGTGGGCTGACGCGCTTTGTGCTGTCAGGCAAATCCGGCGACATCACCGACGTAGTCGAGGAACACTTCGGCGTCGGCGCCGGCAAGCTGATCACCTTGCTGTACTTCTTCGCCATCTTCCCGATTTTGCTGGTGTACAGCGTGGCGCTGACCAACACCCTGAGCAGCTTCATGGAGCACCAGCTGCACATGGCCCCGCCGCCTCGGGCGATCCTCTCGCTGGTGCTGATCCTCGGCCTGATGGCCATTGTGCGCTGCGGCCAAGGCGTGATCGTCAAAGCCATGAGCGTGCTGGTGTACCCCTTCGTCGCTGCCCTGCTGTTGCTGGCCGTGAGCCTGATCCCCAACTGGAACGGCGCATTCTTCGCCTCCGCCAGCGAAGGCATGCCGCTGCCGATATTTTTCAAGACCCTATGGCTGGCGATCCCGGTGATGGTATTTTCTTTCAACCATTCGCCGATCATTTCCGCCTTCGCTGTCGACCAGAAACGTGTGTACGGCGCCCAGGCCGAGCGCAAGAGCAGCGGCATCCTCGCCACTGCGCACGGCATGATGGTGCTGACCGTAATGTTTTTCTGCTTCAGTTGCGTGCTGGCCTTGTCGCCCGCTGACCTGGCGGCTGCCAAAGCGCAGAACATCTCGATCCTGTCGTACCTGGCAAACCATTTCCAGACGCCGGTGATCGCCTACGCCGCGCCGTTGATCGCGCTGGTGGCGATCACCAAATCATTCCTCGGCCATTACATCGGTGCCAGCGAAGGCTTCCAGGGCTTGATCGTCAAATCCCTGCGCGGGCGTAACCGTACGCTGTCGTCCAAAGGGCTGGAACGCTGCACCGCGCTGTTCATGGTGCTCACCTGCTGGGCCGTGGCCACGTTCAACCCGAGCATTTTGGGCATGATCGAAACCCTGGGCGGGCCAATCATCGCGTGCCTGCTGTTCCTGATGCCGATGTATGCGATCCGCCGCGTGCCTGCTCTGCGCCAGTATTCGGGCCAAGTGTCGAATGTGTTTGTAGTGGTGATCGGGCTGATTGCGCTGTCTGCGATCGTTTTCTCTGTGTTGCCCTGAAACAAAGCACTGACCTCAAGAACCACGCAAAACAAATGTGGGAGCGGGCTTGCTCGCGAATGCGGTGTATCAGCCAATAGATACTTGGCGGGAGGACCGCATTCGCGAGCAAGCCCGCTCCCACATTGAGATTTCACTGGCTCTGGGCGCTATACGGCACGGCCCTTGCTGTACAGCTCTTGAGGAAAACGGACCTTGTGAAAACCTCAGCGACGGAGTGGCCGGTGGTCAGGCAACGCGAACTAATCCAGACACCGGTCGTCAATGACTGCATGTTCTTATCAGGCGGTAACGCACCATGGACAATCCTTTTCAGATCATCACCGACACCTTTACGCCCAAATACCGCGTCAACCTGAGCATCCAACGGCTGGATGGCAGCATCATGCTCACCCTCTCGAACGAAGATGGCGTGGTCGCCAAACGCATGATCAGCGCCGAACAGCGCAACGACCCGCAACGGCTCAAACGGCTGGTGCAAAGCATTCAGTTCGGCATCGCCATCGAGCAGGGCCACAGCGCCATGGAGATTCTGACGGTGATGACGGACGGCGACCACAAACTACTGCAGCAACCGCCCGCTCGCGCCCTGCCCTTCAGCGTCGGGCTTTAAAGCTCGCCCTTCTCGGTTTCCAGGCTCGCCTCGCCTTTGCGACGCGGGCCTTCGACTTTCACCGAAGGAAATGCCGACGAGGCGTAGCGCACCACCAGGATCGAGAACGCCAACAGCAGAATCCCGCCGCACAGGTAGATGATGCCGATGTCCGGCGGGTTGTGGTGGGAGACGTTGGAGATCAGCAGACGCGTCAGCGCGGTGATTGCCACGTAGATCAGGAAGCGCACCGGCATGTGGTTGGTCTTGAAATAAATCCCGACCATCGCACCCAATTCCAGGTAGATGAACAGCAGCAAAATGTCATCGATCTTGATGTGCCCGGTTTCCAGCATCCCCAGAAATTCCATCACCGCCGCCCACGCGGTCACCGCACCAATGGCGAACAGCGCCAGGTAGTGGAATGTCTCGACAAACAAATTACCCAGCGACTCAGCCAGCCCATGGACGTTCTGGCGCAGTTTTTCGGCCCAGTTGATTTTCACGATAATGCTTCCTTAGGTCGGCTCGACCGGATAATGCGATTTGGACGTGACGGTTGTTCTGCATGCAGAAAAAAGGCCAGACAGTAGAAGTTGAGATGGTGGCCGCGTGATATGAGACACAAGGTCGTCACAGGTAAGGCGCCAGCCTCGACTACGTGCGCCTCGCGGCAGTGCTCAATGCCTATTTCCCGACTACATTAAAAAACTGCTACCCAAACCCCGTGGTTTGGCTTACCCTTTTCGCTGTATATAAATACAGTAGTCGCAAAAGACAACTATCGTGAAGGCATGTGAGGTGGTGAATGGCCGTCGAAGTGGTATACCGCAGCAGCCGAGATCTGGAGCGTTTGTTCATGGATAAAGCCGAAGCTGACCGTCATGACAAAATGCTTGAACTCGCTGAGTTGCTGGCAGAAGTGTTGCAAAAAGCCGTGCCGTCCCTGAGCGAGCAGCAGGTGGAAGAAGCCGGGATCTACATGGCGAAGAATCGCGATGTATTTGCCAAGGCGTTCAAGAGCCAACCGGACGCATTGTCCGAGTTGCTGAACCCAACGGCGGAATAAAGCCCGAATTGAACAGGCCCTGAATCCTTGATTCAGGGCCTTTTTAATGCCCGATTATGGGTAGAGCAAGCGTTCGGCCAGATCATCTGCCACCCGGGCGGGCGAGCGTTTTTCGGCTTGGGCGTGGGCGAAGATTTCCGTCAGGCGCGTGCCGATGTTCGCCAAGTGCGCGGTGATGCTCGGCAGCTCGGCGCCGCTATGTTTAAGGGCGACGTAGATCAGGCCGCCGGAATTGATCACATAGTCCGGCGCGTAAAGGATGCCGCGCCCTTCCAACTGGTCGGCGATGTCCAGGGTGGTGAGTTGCGCGCTGGCCGAACCCGCCACGGCGGCGCAGCGTAACTGGCCGACACTGTGTCGATTGAACACGGCGCCGACGCCGCAAGGCGCAAGAATGTCGCAGGGCGTGCTCAGCAAGGCGTCATTGGCGATGGGGTGCGCGCCGAGCTGCTCCATGGCCAGTTGCACCTTGCCATTATCGATGTCGCTGACCAGCAGTTCGGCGCCGGCCGCATGCAGTTGCTCGGCCAGTGCATAACCCACATTGCCCAGGCCCTGGACGGCCACGCGCAAACCTTCAAGGTTGTCGCTGCCCAGCCGGGCCATGGCGGCAGCGCGGATGCCGGTGAACACGCCCATGGCCGCATGCGGCGCCGGATCGCCCGCGGCAGTGGTGCTGGTGACGAAGCGGGTGTGCTGGGCGATGCAATCCATGTCTGCCACCGAGGTGCCGCTGTCGATGGAGGTGATGAAGCGGCCGTCGAGCTTTTCGATGCAACGGCCAAACGCTTCGAACAGCGCTGCGCGGCTTTCCACGTGTACGGGGCGGATGATGACCGCCGTGCCGCCGCCCACCGGCAAACCGGCCAGGGCAGCCTTGTAGCTCATGCCTTGAGCCAGGCGCGCGGCATCGGCCACGGCACTTTCATCGTCGGGGTAAGAAAGGTAGCGACAACCGCCCAAAGCGGGGCCCAGGCGGCTGTTGTGAATGGCTATGACCGCCTTCAGCCCGGTCACCGGATCGACGCTCAGGTGCAGCGATTCAAGGCGGGTGCTGTGCATGAGAGCAAACATCGTCAAGCTCCCGAATCACTTCTGGTAGAGGCCCAAGTATAGGCTGACGGTAGGAAACTGCCGAAGTGCGCTGGAATAAGCCGAGCCAATTCACAGACCCCGCGACATAAGCAGGCCGGATATTTCTTAATCACTGGACGAAAATTCACAGCAAGGCTAAAACGGGGCATCCGCCGGAGAACGCAATGAATCCCCGCACAGCCTTTTTCGCCTGCCTGGACCGTTCACCCCCAGCGCTGTTTGAAGCCGCGCTGTGGATTGCTGCCGAACACGACCCGGCCGTACAGCCGCTGTTGATCCTGCAAGAGCTGACCCTGCTGCAACAACAGGTCAGCGTGGGCATGCCCCTGTTGCCGTCGGATGAACTCGGCCAGCCGCTGCTGCGGCGCCTGAATGACCTGGGCTTCGCTCAGGATGACTTCACCCCACTGCGCCCCGCCGCGGCCCTTCTCGACAAGGTGCTGCAACGTAAACGCGGGCAGCCGTTGGCGATGGGCCTGATTGCGCTGGAGATGGCCCGGCGCCTGGACATTCCGATGGTCGGTGTGAATTTTCCGGGGCATTTCCTGCTGCGCGTGCCCGGTGCCGATCACCTGCTGGACCCCTGCGGCGGGCGGCGTCTGTACCCCAATGATTGCCGTGAGTTGCTGCACCGCCAGTACGGCCCGAACCTCAAGTTACAGGCCGACCACTTGCTCTCCGCCGAGCCGCGCTCGATCCTGCAACGGTTGTCACGCAACCTGCGCCAACTGCACCTCTCCAACGACAACCCGCTGGCTGCCTTGATCGACGCCGAGCGCGTGCTGGAATTGGGCAACGCCAGCGCCGCCGATTACCTGGCTCGGGCCAGCCTGTACCAGCGCCTGGATTGCCCCAGCGCCGAGCGCTTCGACCTGGAGCACGCGTTGTTGCTCAGCGACGACCCGATCCAGCGCCTGCGCCTGACCGAGCGGCTGGGGCACTTGCCGCCCAATTCAGTGGTGCATTGAACTGGTGATTGCGGCTTATATGGCTGGTCGTGGCGAGCGGGCTTGCCCCGCGTTGGGCTGCGCAGCAGCCCCAATCCCCAATCCCCAATCAAAATAGTCACCGCATCTCTCCAGACAAACCGCGGTGGCAGGTTTTTGGGGCCGCTTTGCAGCCCAACGCGGGGCAAGCCCGCTCGCCACAACACGCCATCACAACATCTACCCAGCCAACACCATCAGTGCTTGGCCGGTGCTTTGAGAATATCGCTGTGGAACGGCCCCTTCGCCGCAACTGATCCAGGCGAACGCACCTGAATGATCAACAGCGCTGCGATCACCGCCGGAATCGCGCAGAAGAAGAAAATCTGCTGCACCGGGATATGCATGGCCAACAGCATGCTGCCAAACAGCGGTCCCAGGATTGACCCGAATCGCCCCACGCCCAAAGCCCAGCCGGTGCCCGTGGCGCGCACATGTGCCGGGTAGAAATTGCTGGCGAAGGCATTGAGGGTCAGTTGCCCACCGATGATGCAGAACCCGGCCGCAAACACACAGGCCACCAGATAACGCGGGTTATCGTGATTCAAGCCGAGCAGGATGGTGCACACCGCAGCGGCGGCCAACACACCGGACAACAGCCGCACTTTGCTTTGCAAGCGATCGGCAAACCAGGCCATGCCGATGGCACCCAAGGTGCCGGCAAACAGGAACATCGAGGTCACCAGATTGGCTTCCTTCAATGGCAGGCCGCTTTCCAGCAACAACGACGGCAGCCAACTGATCATGAAATACAGCAGGATCAGGCTGACGAAAAAGGTTGCCCAGATCAGCACGGTCGGGCGCGCGTAACCCTTGCGAAACAGCTCCACCACCGTCAGTTTGCTGCCCTGCTCCTGAAGGTTTTCAGCTTCACTCGCCAGCGGCGGTTGCCAACCCGGCAGCATGCGCGCGGTGACTGTACGCAAGCGCGCATACGGCGGTACATCGCGTAACAGCCGCGGCAGGGATTCCGGCAACAGCCACATCAGGAAAGGAAACAGCAGCAACGGCGTCACGCCGCCCGCCAGGAACACCGCCTGCCAGCCGTAGCCTTCGATAAACCCGGCGGCGACAAAACCGCCGGCTGCGCCGCCAAACGAAAAGCCACACGCGGCCAGCGTCACCATCAAGGTGCGCATCCGCGGGGGCGAATAGTCCGACATCAGCGCCATGGCACTCGGCATCGCGCCGCCCATGCCGATGCCGCAGATAAACCGCGCGGCCATCAACGTGGTCAGGGAATTGGCAAACACCATCAGCACCGTGAGAGTGGCGTAGATCAGCACGCAGCCGAGCAGGATGCGGCGCACGCCGAAGCGGTCGGCCAATGGCGTCACCAGCAGCGAGCCGAGCGTCAGGCCCAGCAGGTTGGCGCTGAACACCGGGCCGAACGCGGCTTTTTCCAGGCCCCAATCCTTGGCCAATGCCGGCACCACATAACCCAGTACCTGGGCATCGTAGCCATCGGTGACCAGCAGCAACGCCAGCAACACGAGGATCAACCACTGATAGCGCGACACCGGACGGGCGTCGAGTGCCGCACGAAAGCTGGCAATCTGATTGTGCATCGCAAGGTACCTATTATTTTTATAAGGGTGACGCTGATCAACTGGGGGCGCTGGCTTGCCTGCGATGACGGCCTGTCATGTGCGCCATCACTGGCTGACACTGCGCTATCGCAGGCAAGCCCGCTCCCCCATTGATTTAGGGTGTGTCCGGGGTATCGGGTTGGTTAGCCGGGTGCGCCTGCACAAATGCCGGATGCTGCGCCGCCAACGCCGCCACGCGCGCAATGCGTGGGTACGCCGCCAGCGGCACTTTGAAGCGCTCCGCCGCATACAACTGCGGAATCAAAAATGCATCCGCCATCCCCGGCTGCTCGCCAAAACAAAACCCTTTATCCCCAATCAACTGCTCCACCGCGCCCAGGCCCTGGCTGATCCAATGCCCGATCCACTCCAGCAATTGCGCTTCATCGTGCCCCCACTTGCGCAATAGGTTCTGGGTACTGGAGTTGTGCAGCGGGTGAATATCACAGCCGATGATAGACGCCACTGCGCGCTCATGGGCGCGCGTCGCCAGGTCTTTGGAAAGCAGCGGCGCCTGTGGATAACGCTCCTCCAGGTACTCGATGATTGCCGGCGACTGAATCAACAGTTCGCCTTCGTCCGTGCGCAACGCCGGCACGCGGCCCTGCGGGTTGATCGCCAGGTAGTCCGGCTGGCGATTGGCACCGCCCGGCGGCACCAGCAAATTGACCGGCACCGCGGTGACGTCCAGCCCCTTGAGCGCCAGGGCGATCCGCACGCGGTATGACGAAGTGGAGCGGTAATAAGTGTAGAGTTCCATCGCCCTGCCCTCTTAACGCGCCGCGACGACGGTGCCACGGCACTCGCCGAACCCGATGGAGGCAAACCCTTCGCGGCTGCAACGCGCGCGCAGGATGATTTCGTCGCCGTCTTCGAGAAACTTACGGACCTCGCCCGAGGCCAGTTCAATCGGCTTTTTACCGCCTTCGGTAATCTCCAGCAGGCTGCCGAACTGCCCCGGCTGCGGCCCAGACAATGTGCCCGAACCAAACAGATCACCGGCCTGCAATTGGCAGCCGTTGACGCTGTGGTGCGCAACCATTTGCGCCACAGTCCAGTACATGTGCTGGGTGTTGCTCAGGGTCAGACGATGGGCCGGCAGGTTTTGCTCGCGCATCGCGGCGGTGGTCAGCAGCACTTCCAGTTCGATGTCGAAACCGCCTGCGGCCTGGTCACGCTTATCCAGCAGGTACGGCAGCGGTTGCGGATCGCCCTCGGGGCGTGCCGGTTGGGCTTTGCGGAACGGCTCCAAGGCTTCGGCCGTCACCACCCAGGGCGAAATGCTGGTGATGAAACTTTTCGACAGGAAAGGCCCCAGTGGCTGGTATTCCCAGGCCTGGATATCGCGCGCCGACCAGTCATTGAGCAGGCAGAAACCAGCGATGTGCTCGGCCGCATCGCCAATCGCGATCGCGTCGCCCATGGCATTGCCCTGGCCGATCCAGATGCCCAGTTCCAGTTCGTAATCCAGGCGCGCGCAAGGACCAAACGTTGGCTCGGTTTGGCCGGCCGGCAGCGTCTGGCCTTTAGGCCGACGCACCTCGGTGCCCGACGGGCGAATGGTGGAGGCACGGCCGTGATAACCGATCGGCACGTATTTGTAGTTGGGCAGCAGAGGGTTGTCGGGGCGGAACAATTTGCCAACGTTCTGCGCGTGTTCGATGCCGACGTAAAAGTCGGTGTAGTCATTGATTTTTGCCGGCAAGTGCATCTGGCAATCGGCGGCGAAGTGCAGCACCTGCGCCTCACGGGTTTGCAGTTTGCTGCCTTCGGCAAGCAGCTCCAGCAGGCGTTCGCGCAAGGCCAAACGCGGGCCACGGCCAAGCTCGAAGAACGCATTCAACTGGCCGCCGACAGTCGCCTCGACCGCGCGGCGGGCTTCGCCGTCAAACTCATCCAGGGCCGCGTGCAGGTCGAGAATGCAGTCGCCAATCGCCACGCCGCTGCGCGGTGCCGAGCCATTGATACTGAACACGCCCAGCGGCAGGTTCTGCAGGGGAAAGTCCTGGTGACCGTTGGCGGAGGCCACCCAACTGCGGGCTAGGGTTGGTTGAGTCATGGGTTATCTCCGGTTCGGGTTGAAGGTGGCAGGCAGTGAGGCCCAGCACGCGTCGTAAGCGGGTTGCAGTTGCGGGCATTCCAGGGCGAACTGTGTGGGGCGCAGCACTTGGCTGGTCTCGAACATGAAGGCCATGGTGTTATCAATCTTGTGCGGCGCCAGCTCGACATTGATCGCCTTGGTGCAGGTTTCACCGTCCGGGCCGTGCGCGCTCATGCAGCTGTGCAGCGAGGCGCCGCCGGGCAGGAAGCCTTCGGCCTTGGCGTCGTAGGCGCCCTGGATCAGGCCCATGTATTCGTTCATCAGGTTGCGGTGGAACCACGGCGGCCGGAAGGTGTTCTCGGCCACCATCCAGCGCGGCGGGAAGATGACGAAGTCGAGGTTGGCCAGGCCGTGCACGCTGGTGGGCGAGGTCAATACGGTAAAAATCGACGGGTCCGGATGATCGAAGCTCACGGTACCAATGGTGTTGAAACGGCGCAGGTCGTATTTGTACGGCACGTTATTGCCGTGCCAGGCGACCACGTTGAGCGGTGAGTGATCGAGTTCGCAGCCCCACAGCTCGCCGAGAAATTTCTGCACCAGCGCTGTCGGCTTTTTGAGGTCTTCGTAGTGGGCAACTGGTGTGAGGAAGTCACGCGGGTTGGCCAGGCCGTTGCTGCCAATCGGGCCAAGGTCGGGCAGGCGCAGCGGCGCGCCATGGTTTTCCGCGATGTAGCCGCGTGCATGCGCGTCCAGCAGTTCGACGCGAAATTTCAGGCCCCGCGGCAGTACGACAATTTCCAACGGCTCCACGTCCAGCATGCCCAATTCGGTGGCGATGCGCAGGCGACCCTGCTCGGGGACGATCAACAGTTCGCCGTCGGCGTTGAAGAACACGCGCTCCATCGAGCGATTGGCGCGGTAGGTGTAGATGCTGATGCCAGACGGCTGCTGCGACCCGGCGTTGGCGACCATGCCCACCAGGCCGTCGATGAAATCGGTGGGCTCACTCGGAATATCCAGAGGGTTCCAGCGCAAGCGGTTGGGCGTCACTGCGCCCAACGGCCCACCGGCCAACTGCCGCTCAAGCTTGACGAACGCCGGGTGATTGGCCGACGGCTGAATGCGGTACAGCCAGGTGCGGCGGGCTTCGCTGCGCGCCATGGTAAAGGCTGTGCCGGAGAACAGTTCGGTGTACAGGCCGTACGGGGCTTTTTGCGGGGAGTTCTGGCCGACGGGCAGCGCGCCAGGCAGGGCTTCGCTGGCGAATTGATTGCCAAAGCCCGATTGGTATTCGAGGTTCATGGAGCATCCTCTGAGCGGAAGTTGTTTTTATCGTAATCCATTTACGCATAACGTAATTTGATCACTGTCGACCGTCAAGCTATAAAGACGCCCATTCCCCCTCTCGGATTCTCGCTCCTCCATGGAAAAGCCCCGCGACACCGGTAAACAGAAAGTCCGCTCGGCCGAAGTGGGCACCGATATTCTCAAGGCCCTCGCCGAACTGTCGCCGGCCACGTCGCTGTCGCGCCTGGCCGAGCATGTGCAGATGCCGGCGAGCAAGGTTCACCGTTATTTACAGGCGCTGATCGCCTCGGGTTTTGCTGAACAGAACACCGCCACCAACCATTACGGCCTGGGTCGCGAGGCGTTGCGCGTGGGGCTGGCCGCGCTGGGCAGCATGGATGTGCTGAAAGTCGGCGCCGTGCCCCTGGCGGAACTGCGCGATGAATTGAATGAAACCTGCTTTCTGGCGGTGTGGGGCAACCAGGGCGCGACTGTCGTGCACATCGAGCCGGCGGTGCGCGCGATCACGGTGGTGACGCAGCTGGGTTCGGTGTTGCCGCTGCTCAGCTCGTCCACCGGGCTGGTGTTCAGCGCTTACCTGCCATCGCGGGAAACCGTGGAATTGCGCGAACGCGAGATCCAGGCGGGTATCGCCCATGCGTTGGCGGACGATCAGGCTTACGCCACCGCGTGCGAGCAGATCCGCAGCCGTGGCCTGCACTTTGTGCACGGTTTGCTGATGCCCGGCGTCGACGCGTTGTCGGCACCGGTGTTCAACGCGGTCGGCCAGGTGGCAGCCGTGATGACCGTGGTCGGCCCGACCTCACTGTTCCACGCCGATGAAGATGGCCCGGCGGCGCAGCGCTTGCTGGCGGCGACCCGGGCCGTGAGTTGGCGGATGGGCTATCAGCCCTGAATCAATCGTCCCAGCGTGACAGGGCCACGGCCACGCGGTTCTCCAGCGCCTTGACCTGCGCACCGGCCACCACGTAGTTATTGCTCAGCATCGAGAACACCAACGTGCGCCCATGGGCGTCGTTGAGGTAGCCGCTTAATGACGAGACGCCGCCCATGGAGCCGGTTTTGGCATGCAGG
This sequence comes from Pseudomonas sp. MF08831, assembly GCF_059862645.1. Lineage (NCBI taxonomy): Bacteria > Pseudomonadati > Pseudomonadota > Gammaproteobacteria > Pseudomonadales > Pseudomonadaceae > Pseudomonas > Pseudomonas sp. MF08831. The sequence continues at coordinate 191,375 of NZ_JCBCUX010000009.1, forward strand.
TTGTTTTCAGCCGGCGTGCCGCGCAGGCGATAGCTCAGGCTGCCGCCGGTCATGCGGTCAGTGTTGCCGGCAATCGGCAGCGCGTTGTACCAGGCGTTGAACCACGGCTGCTTGCGCGCGGCCAGCAGCAGGTCGGTGAGGGTTTGCGACGACACCAGGTTCTGCCGTGACAGCCCGGAGCCGTCGACCTGGCGCAGCGCCGTGGTGTCAAGGCCCTGGCGCTTGAGGAAACCGGCGACGGCCACCACACCCGCCGCCGCCGTGCCGCTATTGGCGGTCTGACGGCCCATGGCCTTGAGCAAGGCTTCGGACATGTTGTTGTTCGAGAGTTTGAGCAGCGGCGTGATCAATTCCTGTAACGGCGCCGATTGATGCTCGGCCAGCACGGTCGCCGCAACCGGGCTTGCGCCGCCCATCACCCGCCGCCCGAGCACCGTGATGCCCTGCTGCGCCAATGCGTGTTCAAACAGGTTGGCCACCAGTTGCGTCGGCTCCCAGACACTGACCAGCTGCGGGCTCTGCCTGCCCGGCGCCACCGCGCCGCTGAGCTGCAGAAGATTGGTGCCATGGCGGCGGTTGATGCCATACGTATTGCCCGGCCCACTGACGGCGCGGTTGCTCAATTGCAGGTAGTCGGTGGGCGGAAAGATCTCGACACTCACCGGTTGGCCGACACGCGCCGGCGCCTTGGCCGTGACCAGCACGCTGCCCGCATCAAAATCCGCATTGGGTGACACGGTCAGCGCCGAAATCTGCGCGCCATAGTAGGTGGTCTCATCATCGTGGGACCAATCGACACCGAGCCGCTCGGCGTCAAACCAGGTGTCGTCAAACACCAGATCGCCCTGGACCTGACGCACGCCCTGGCTGGCCAACTGCGCGGCCAGGGCCTGGTAGTCGGCGAATTGGATCGTCGGGTCGCCGAGGCCACGCAGGTACAGATTGCCAGTCAGGCGATCGCCCTGGCGTATGCCGTTGCTCAGCAGTTGCGTGGAAAACCGGTATTGCGGGCCCAGCACGTCCATCGCCGCCGCCGTGGTCAGCAGCTTGAGATTGGACGCGGGGACCAGACGCGTGCGCGGGTTGTGCTGATAAAGCGTGGCGCCACTGCGCGCGTCACGCACCGTCAGTGAAACCGTGGCGCCGTGCAGCGCCGGGTCGGCCAGCAGCTGGTTCAGGGTCGCCTGGGTGGAGGTCTGCGAAACGCTCGCGCAGCCGCCCAGCAAGAAGCTCAAGCCAACCAGCATTGCGCTGGTGTGTATCCATCTGCCCAAGTGCATCAGTAGCGTTTTCCCGCGAAGTCTTCAGTGGCGGCAACGCTACCAGCTCAATGCCGTTGTGGCGAGCGGGGCTGTCGTGGCCAGTGGGCTTGTTGCGGCCACCGGGCTTGTTGTGGCGAGCGGGCTTGTTGTGGCCACCGGGTTTGTTGTGGCCACCGGGTTTGTTGTGGCGAGCGGGCTTGCCCCGCGCTGGGCTGCGAAGCGGCCCCTGGCAAGGCCACCGCGTATTTCCTGGCCCACCGCAGTGCTTGGTTTTGGGGCTGCTTCGCAGCCCTACGCGGGGCAAGCCCGCTCGCCACAGCAGCCCGCCCGCGACTGAATGCCCACCAGGCACGTTAAAACTGAAGCGTGCTGGACACCGACACCTGCCGCGCATCGCCGAGCGACACAAACACCCGGCTCGCGGCCGAGGTGTAGTACGTGCGGTCGAACAGGTTCTTCACATTGAGCTGGAACTTGACCTTCTGGCCTTCGATCTTGGTGTCGTAGGTGGCAAACGCGTCGGCAACGGTGTAGCCCGGCAGGTTGAAATCGTTGGCGGCATCGCCTGCGCGCTCGCCGACATAGCGGGCACCTGCGCCCATCCGCAGCTGATCACCACCAAAAATAGTGCCGAAATCGTAGACCGCCGACAGCGAGCCCGTGTGCTTGGCCACGTTTTGCAGGCGGTTGCCCTCAAGCGTCGGGTCTTTGTCCTTGGTGTCGAGTGCATCGGTGTAGGCGTAGCTGCCGATCACGCTCCATTGGTCGGTCAACTGGCCGGTGGCGTCCAGTTCCAGGCCACGGGAGCGCACTTGCCCGGCAATGCTGTAAACGGTGTTGGCCCCTGATCCCACCGAGACCAGCACGTTGCGTTTATCGATATTGAACAACGCCGCGCTGGCGGTGATACGCCCTGGGATGTCGAGCTTGGCCCCCAATTCCCACGACTTGGATTCCTCAGGCGTGAGGTCGCCGGTCAACGTGCTGCCGTCAGCCAAGGCGGCGATGGTGGAGTTGGGTTTGAACGACTCGGTGTAGCTGCCGTAGAACGACAACTCATCCGTGTAGCGGTACACCAGGCCGGCGCGCGGCACCCACGCCTGGCCATTGCCGTTGGTGTTGGCCGTGAACGGCACACCCTTGCCGGCGTACTGGTCGTACATCTGATAGCGCACACCGCCCACCAGGATCCACTGATCGGTCAGGTGAATGGCGTCCTGGAAAAATAGTGAGTCGCTGCGCAGCAGGTCCGTCTGAGCGCTGTCCTTGGCACTGACGGTGGTGCCTTGCACGTCCTTGCCGTAGACCGGATCGAGGTAGCTGAAGGCGCTGCGTTGCGCCTGGCGGATCAAGTCGGCGCGGTAGATCTTGCGGTACTCATCGTCCAGGCCGAACACCAGGTCATGCTGCATGCCACCGACGTTGACGCTGCCTTCCAGGCTCATCGTGGCGAAGCGATCGGTGGTCAGCGCACCCCGTGTGCCGTCCATGCTGCGGGTCAGGGTGCCATTGGGATTGACCGAAACCGTGCGCACCTGGCTGGCATCATAGGTCTCGCGGTTCCAGCTGTAGCCGAAGTGCGCCTTCCAGTCGTCGTTCAAGTCGTGGTCGACTTCCAGGCGGTACAGGTCGGAGCGGCCTTCCATGTTGTTGAACGGCTCATCCAGGCGACGGGTCGTGGGGATGTTCAGCGGGTGATTGGTCTTGGGGTCGATGGCGGTGCCCCGGTCGAACGGCGAGAGGAATTCGCGGTGCTCGTAGGCAAAGACCACTTTGGTGGTGTCGCCGTACCAGGCCAGGGACGGTGCCACCAGCGTCTCGCGGTGGGTGCCGAAATTGCGCCAGTAATCTTCGTCTTCATGGTCGACGATCAGTCGGTACGCCAGGCCACTGTCGCCAATCGGGCCGGTGGTATCGAGGTTACCGCCACTGCCGTTCTTGCCATCGCCGAAGGTCGAGCCACGGGCGGTCAGGGAGGTGGATTGGGTCAGTTCCGGCTTTTTGCTGACGATATTGACCACGCCGCCCGGGTCCTGAATACCGTACAACAATGAAGATGGCCCCTTGAGCACTTCAACGCGCTCAGCGGTGGAGTTCAGCGCACGCCCCTGCACCACGGGCATGCCGTCTTGCATGATCGAGCCATTACGGTTATCGCCAAACCCGCGCAGCATCACCGCGTCCTGGGTACTGGCCAAGGTGTTGGCCTGGGTGATGCCGCTGATATTGGCCAGAGCGTCGTCCAGGTTACGCGGGGTCTGGTCGCGCAGCACCTGGGCGGGCACCACGTTGACGGTTTGCGGGGTTTCCAGCAACAGGCCATGGGAGCGCATCACCGAACTGGTGGGTGGCGGCTGGTAACTGGTGCTGTCCTGGGCCTGGCCGGCGCCGCTGATGGTGGTGGCGCCGAGGTTGACCGCGCCGTCGGTGGGCACAGGTTCAAGGGCCAAGGTGCGGGCGTCGATCTGGCGGAAGGTAAAGCCTGAGTGGCCGAGCAGGCGTTGCAGGGCCTGGGTCGCGCTCATCTGCCCGCTGACGGCAGGGGCGCTGAGACCGTAGGGTGCTTCATCGGTATAGATCACGCTGATCCCGGTGACGCGGCTGAAATCACTCAGGGCCTGAGGCAGCGGCTTGGCTGCCAGCGCAAAATTGAACTGGGCGCTTTGCTGCTCCTGCGCCTGCGCAACGGCCAGGGGCAGCAACGCCAGCCCCGACACCGCCAGTACCGAGGCTCCCAGCCACTGTTTTACCCAACCGCCCGCCGTCGATTTCATGCTCTGAGAACCCGTGTAGAAAACGCTGTTAATGCGAATAGATCGCAGTTTCAAGCACTACACGGATGGGCGGTGGATTTACCTCACGTTGTTTTGAAAATAATTTGATTTACTGCGCCTGAATGCGAAAACCCAACCGTGGGAAATGCACATGCACGGTGCCGCCGCGTTCGTCGGTACGCCGCAGGATCAATTCCTCACGCCCGGCGAACAGCAACTCGCCGGCCACCAGGTCGGTGCCGTAATCGGTGGCGCAAATGGTCACCTGCTGGCCAGGCTTGAAGCCGTTCAAGTCCTCGAACAGTTCATCCGGCAAGGCCGCAGGCGTCGCGTTACGCGCCACGTCCAAGGCCTGTTCGGCGCTCATCTCGCTGGCGGTGCCATGGCCAAAGCTCAGTACACGGTCCAGCCAGGCAGCGACGGCGGGATAGGCATCCACCAGCGGCGCCGTCACCGTGGAGCCCTTGAGGAACCACAACGGATGCGCCAGGGCAAAGTCTGCAATCGACGGCTCGCCGAACAGGAAATCCCCTGCCTGGTGCTGCAATTGCTGATCGATGCGGCTGATAATCGTCGGCCATTGGTGCTTGGCCCGATCCAATTGCACGCGGGTCGCAGTGCCGCCGCTGAACAGTTTTGCGCGGTCCGCCACCAGCACGTCAAGCATCTGCGGCGGTACCTTGGCGAACTTGACGGCCAGGGATTCGGGCTGGAACACCAGCGCAACGGCATGCGAGAACACCAACGAATCGGCCCACGCGGCGAAGCTTTGCGTGACCAGCTCCAGGCCTTGGGGAAACAGCGCCGGCGCGGACTTTTCCTGCTCCAGGCGGTGGGCGATCAAGGCAGTGTCGCAGTAGATATCGGCGCCGACTTGCAGCACCGGCGTCTTGCGATAACCGCCGGTGAGGGCCGTGAGGTCAGGCTTGGGCATCACCGGCGAGATAAACACCGAGCGCCAGGACAAGCCCTTGAAGCCCAGCATCAGGCGGGCTTTTTCAGCAAAGGGGGATTGCGGGTAGTGGTGCAGGATCAACTCAAACATGCCAGGCTCCGCTCAAGTAAGTGAGCCGCTAGCTTAGCCTGCAACACCCCACGTGCGGACGATGGGAACCCATCAGTCAAATCAATGAACCGCTCGCCGCCAGGCACTCCTTGGCACTCTTTTTGAGCTTTTTGATCAGCCGCTCCTGGCGCAGCGCCTCGCCCTTGCTCGCGCATTGCTCGGTGTACACCAAAGCCACCGCGGGGCTGGACAAAAAGAACCGCGCGCCCTTGCCGCTTTGGTGAGAAGCAAAGCGGCGCACCGGGTCATTGCTGATGCCGCAATACAGCGAGCCATTGGCGGCGCGCACCAGGTAGACAAACCAGGGTTTGGGTTCAGGAAGATCAGTCACAGGTCGTTTCGGCAAACCAGAGGAGCGCCAATCTTATCAACGACCGGCCTGAAATGCCTTGAGGCCTTTAAGCGCCTGGGCGCGCACGGCGTTTTTCAACGCAGGCGACCAACCCAGCAACAACCCCTTGAGGCCCAGTGCCTGGCGCGACCAGCGCCACAGGTCGAAGTGATCGTGGTGCTCGCAGATCCTGCCATCGCGAAACACAAACCGCGCGCCAATATCGTTGACTACCGTGTTGCCGGTGGCGCTGAACAGGTACGTCGCCACCCAATGCGCGCTGCCGGTGGTTTCATCGCTGCGCACATGGTCGAAGGTCAGGGAAAAATTCTTCGCGCGGGTGGTGAGCATGCGCCACATGTCACCTGCGTCACGCCCGCGCAGTTCGCCGAACGCGGGGTCGCTGAACACCACATCGTCGGTGTAGCAGGCGGCCATGGCTTCGGCATCCAGGCGCTGGAAGGCACTGTAGAACTCGGTGATCAGGGCGTTGTGGGCATCACTCATGGGCAGGCTCCGCAGGCGTCGAAAAGGTAGGCGCACGATAAGCCGCCAGCGCCGGTAAGGCTACCGACATTCGCCGCGCAAATGACCACGCTTACGGCACCATGCCACTGCTGCGGGCATAGGCGAACAAATCCACGTCGGTGGAGATGCACAACCGGCTCATGGCCGTGCTTTTTTGTTTGCTGATGGTCGAGATGCTGCGATTGACCCGGGCGGCAATCTGGCTGACGGTCATACCGCTGGCGAGCATGCGCACCACCTCGCGTTCTTTGCCGGACAACTGCGGTACGGCTTGCTGGTCGCCGGGGCCAGCTTCCACCAACTGCACCCGCAGGCTTTCGCTGACAAAGGTATGGCCTTCGCTCACCGCCTTGATGGCCTGGGGCAACTCCCTGGCCGAGGCACTCTTGGCCACGATGGCCCGCGCGCCTTGTGCGAAGGAAGCGCGCAGCGTGGCGATGTTGGCGAACATGGTCACCAGAATCACAGGCAATCGCGGGTATTGACGTTGCATCAGGCTCAACAGGCCGTACCCATCAGCCTGCTGATTGCCCGGCATGGCAAAGTCGGTCACCAGCAGGTCACACGGCGTGCTGTCGAGCACCGCCAGCAGTTGATCGGGGCCATCGGCCTCGCCGACCACCTTGCACTTTCCACTGGCCTCGATCACGACTTTTTGGCCGATACGCACAATCGGATGATCGTCAGCAATTATTACGCGAAGCATGAGACCCACCATGATGGCAACTTGACCTACGCAAAATAGCGCCGGATGTGGCCGGCAACAACCGCCAAGAAAAGCAGCCAGGGCGGCCCGTGCAGCATTCTTGGCTACCGAGATTTATACCTACAAAACAAACAGAGCAGGCCGTCAGAAAGGAGCTACAGCTCAGGGCGAAATCTTCCTTCACCCCAGATGAAAGCCTGCGTCTTCACAGTGCCGACAAGTACGCCAGGTAACGCATCAGGTCCTGGCGCAACCGGATCAAGTCGCGCGCATGCGTGGCTACGCCGTCGCCACTTACCCGTGTCATCAGTTGCAGGCCGCGTTTTTCCAGCGAGGTGACGCCCAGAAAGGCCACGCTGCCAATCAACCGGTGCAGGTGTTGAACGGTGTCGGCGCCATCGAGGCGCACCACCGCGCCCGAGAGCGCGCGCAGGTCTTGGCGGGCTTCATGGATCAGGCTGCCAAGCATGCTGTCCACCACTTCGCTGCGGCCAAACATCTGCACCAGCGTCGTACGGGTTGGCCAGCCTTTTTGCCCGACCAATGCCTGTGCCTTCGTGCCCTGCTCGAATGCGCCCACGTGGGCTTGGTCCAGCCAATAGACCAGGACGTGGTGCAGCTGCAAAAAAGTCAGCGGTTTGATCAGCCACGCGTCCATGCCGGCTTCCAGGCATAGGCGGACTTCGCCAGGGCCCAGGTTTGAGGTCAGGCCGATGATGGGCAGTCGCGTCGACAGCGCCTCACGTTCGCGGCGGCGGATTTCGCGCGTCATGGCATAGCCGTCCATGAGCGGCATCTGGCAGTCGGTCAGGATCAGATCAAAGTGCTGCACGTCCATCGCAGCCAGTGCGGCACGCCCATCCCTGCACGCTTTGTGGCCCAGGCCGAGGCGGTCGAGAATTCCGCTCATCAGCAGGCAGTAGGCCGGATGGTCGTCAACCACCAACACCTTGAGCCGTTGCCAGCAGGCAGGCGCGGCGGTCAACGCCCGCGGCTCATCCCCACCCATGCTGCCTGGGGGAGTGCCTGATGACATGACTACCTCAACTTACCGTATCGACGGACGATGATGCACGCCATGCGTGCAGGAAACGGCCGCGCTCTGGCCGATCGGGCGCGGCATTCTGAAGCATCTTTTTGATGTTTTTATGACGGTTCAGCGGCGCAAAACGTATTCGAATGACTGCGCCTGGACGATACAAAAACTACGAAACTTCACAATTCCTACGTAAACAAAAGCTGGTTCTGACATGAGCGAATACTCCTTTGCCCTATCCGCTTACTCTCGTATTTGTTGTATTTCCCCAACTCGCCCCCCTCTATAAATTCGCCGCACCCCAACAAGGGGCGCGGCCTGTCCTCTCCATGGGTCGCAACACACATTGCTGTTTGCCCCAAGGCACAGTCAGCAATCCTTGCACCGGAACCTCACGACATGAATAAGTCCCTAGCAGCACTCGCCCTCTTTTTAGTGGCCGCTCATCAAGGCCAGGCTGTTGCCGCAAGCTCGGTGGAGTTGATCGTCAAAGGCCTGATCACCCCGAGTGCCTGCACACCGACCTTGTCCGCCAACGGCATCGTCGATCACGGCAAGCTTTCCGCCAAGGACCTCAATCAAGGCACCCCCACTGATCTGCCAGCCGTGACCTTGCAGATGAATGTGAACTGCGATGCCCAGACCTTGTTTGGCTTGAACGGCAACGACAACCGGGCGTCCTCAGCCATCGTCGCGACGGGCTATGGGCTGGGCTTGATCGATAACACGCAAAAAATCGGCACCTACCACCTTGAGCTTGTGAACCCGGTTGCGGACAACGTCGCCGTCATACCCCTGGAGTCCAACAACGGTGGGCAAACCTGGAGCGCGATTGATGGTGAATATTGGTACAGCGGCAACCTGGCCGGTTTCGGCGGTGTTTCCGGTGGCCTGTATGTACCCGTGCCGATTCAGGACCTGACCACTGACTTGGCCGTGATGACCCAGATCGCGCCTGCGCAAGACTTGAACCTGAGCAATGAAGTGTCCCTCGACGGCTCCGCCACGATCGAAGTGAAGTACCTGTAAACAAGGCTCGCTGACCCGGTGCCACGACGCATCGGATCAGCCTCGCGCGTATCGCCCTACTTGGAGGTTTTACATGATCCATCGCACCCTCGCCCCAGTGTTCATGGCGCTGATGGCCGTCATTCCCCAGGCATTTGCCTCCAGCGCCACTGACCTTAGGATCACCGGCCTGATCACGCCCAGCGCCTGCATGCCCAACCTGTCCAGTGGCGGTGTGGTCGATCATGGCAAGTTGACGGTGAAGGACCTCGATCCCCAACTGCCTACTCGCCTGGAGACCGTCAACCTGCAATTGGAGGTCACCTGCGAGGCAGAAACCCTGTTCACCCTGACCACCGTCGACAACCGCTCCGGCACCTCGGCCATCCACCCGGCGAGCCATGGCCTGGGCCGGGTCAATGACGACCAGATGCTGGGCAGCGTGGCGTTCAACGTACTGGATGCGGTTGCCGACAATGTGCCGGTGCGCACCCTCTTATCCAGCAACGGCGGTGCCGACTGGCGTCCTTCGACGTACCTGGGCCATGCCGGGCTGACCGCTTTCGCCGCCGCCGACAACCTCAACGTCCCGATTGCGGTGAAGGTGTTGACGGCCCGACTCAGCGCCTTCACCACCCTGGTAAAAGCCACCGACCTGACCCTGGTGGATGAAATGCCCATCGATGGTCATGCCACGCTGCAAGTGAAGTACTGGTAAGCCCGACCTTGCTCTTTTACCTGCCAAATCAGGAGTGGCCCGCACGATGAACAGCCTGCGCAATGCCCTTGCTACCGCCCTGCTGCTGGGCACCAGCACCAGTACCTTCGCCGTCTCCACAATCGACCTGACGGTCAAGGGCCTGATCACCCCCAGCGCCTGCACACCCACTCTGTCGGCCGCAGGAACCGTCGATTACGGAAAACTCTCGGTCAACGATCTGCACCCGACCTACAGCACTGACCTGCCGCAGGTCACCCTCAACCTGCAGATTGCCTGCGAAGCCACCACGCCAATGGCCTTCAAACTCATCGATAACCGCCCTGGCACCAATACCATCGGCGCCAACATGGGGCTTGGCCTGACGGACGCGGGGGAAAAGATCGGCTCTGCCTGGCTTTACTTCCACAACCCGGTGGCCGACGGCACCCCCGCCGACGTGAGCGTTTCGCTCACCAATGGCAGCAGCTGGATCAGGGCCATCAACCTGGATACGCGAGGCCTGTATGCCCCCAGCGCTGCCGCCGATTTCAGCGTGCCGATCGCCATCAAGCACTTCGCCACTGAACTGCAAGTGGGCGGCGTCATTGCGCCCACCAGCAGCATGACGTTAACCCGCGAAGTGGTCATCGATGGCAATGCCACCGTTGAAGTGCTGTACCTGTAACTGGCGCCACCCAACCCCCACGGTGATAACGACGCAATGAACCCATCGACCATCACCCGGGCGCTCACGCTGTTCGCCTTGCACCTGACGCCGGCCTTCGCCGCGTCAACCGTGGACCTGAGCGTTACCGGCCGGATCACGCCCCAGGCCTGCACTGTGTCGCTGTCCGACAGCGGCCTGATCGATTACGGCAAGATCCCGGCGCGCACTTTGAGACCGAGTGAGTTCACGCCACTGCCCAGCCGGCAAATGGGCCTGGGCATCAACTGTGAGGGGCCGACGCTGTTTGCACTGGTGGGTATCGACAATCAGCCGGATTCCTCTGTGAACCCCGAGGTTCTGTACGGCTTGGGCATGAACATTCACGCGCCGAGCGAACGCCTGGGCTCGGTAGGTTTGTCATTGCGCGGGCCGGTGGGCGACGGCAGCGCCCAGCAGGTGATCAGCTCCGCGGACGGCGGGAGCACCTGGCACCCAGAGCCCAATGCACATCCCAGGCACTACATGGGTTTCGCCCGCCTCGACACGCTGGTGCCCATCCCCATCAGGCAACTGGTTGCCAGCCTGCGGGTGGACACCGCCATCAGCCCGGCCAATAGCCTGACGCTGAAGCAAGAAGTGCCTTTGCAAGGTTCGATCACCCTGGACCTCAAGTACCTGTAACCCTTAGTGAATGAGTCCTCAGATGACGATGCATGTTTCCTGGATACGCGCCGGTTGTGCCGGCCTCGCTGTATGGTGCTCCGCCGCGGCGCTGGCCGATGGAATGGTGCCAGACACCTCGGTGGTGATCGTGCACGAGGCGGACGGCGAAGCGGCCGTGTCTGTGACCAATACCGACAGCAAGCTGGCCCTGTTGCACGTGACCCTCGAAGACGTTCCCGAAGACCGGTCCACCTTGCTGTTCGTCACTCCGCCGCTGTCACGGGTGGAGCCCGGCAAGCGTCAGCTGGTGCGGTTCATCCTGCAATCGGACGAGCCGCTTAAAACCCAACGGCTCAAACGGGTGGTCTTCGAAGGCATGCCCCAGCAACGCACCGGCGCCGAAGCCGGGCGTGCCCAAGTGGGCGTCACGGTGCGCCAGAACCTGCCGGTGATCCTGCACCCCAAGGGTCTGGCACCCAACCGTGAGCCGTGGCTGGGCCTGACCTGGCACCTGGACGGCGACCGGCTCAGCGTGCGCAACCCCACACCGTACGTGGTGCGCCTTGCGCAGGCATTGCGGCTGTTGCCCGGCAACGGCTCGACCTTGCTGCCGCGCACGTATGTGTTGCCGGGAGAAACCCTGACGGTCGCGGCCCAGGGGACGGGGGCGACGTCAGTGCGCCTGCAGCCGGCCACGGTGTATGGCTTTGCTGTCGCGCCCTACGAGGCCCCCATCACGCCTTGATCCAACCGCGTCGAACCCTGCCGACGCCTCTATAAAACGAAGTGACCCCTGCGAAGGTCACCGGGAAGACCGCCTGGCGCGTCCGCAAACCTTGCCTCGGGCTTCCCTCAAAAGAGTGTAATTGTGTGAACACAATCATGAATTACCGTGACGGCGAAGCCCTGTCCGGCGTTATGCCGCGCCCGTCACTCGTGCAACTGGGCGGCATCGCCTGGGCGCTCAGCCATCTGCTGCTGGCCGAAAAGGCCTGGGCAGACGACGCGCCGTCAACCGGTTCGTTCGACCACCAGACCCTGCACCAGCGTGGCATCGACCCGCAACTGGCCAGCCTGCTGCTGGAAACGCCACGCTTTACCCGCGGCCGCCACGCCGTCAACCTGGAGGTCAACGGCCAACGGCGCGGTCGGGTCGACGTCAGCTTCGATGACCACGGCGCGGTGTGCTTTGACGCTGCTTTATTGCAAGCCGGTCAGTTGGTCGCACCGCCACGCCGCGTCGACGCCTGCCACGCCTTTGTCGAGCACTACCCGCAAACGGTGATCGAACCCGACCCGGCCGGCCTGGCCCTGTCACTGGTAGTGCCTACGCAGGCGCTGCGCATTGCGCCGCAGGACGTTTCCGGCTACAGCACCGGCGGTTTCGCAGCCTTGCTCAACTACGATGTGACCGGCCTGCACAACGAATACGGCGACAGCAGCAGCCGGTTCGGCTCGGCCAACACCGAAGTCGGCTTTAACGCCGGCGACTGGATCGTGCGCAGCCGCCAGGTACAGACCTGGCAGGACGGCGTCTCGCGCAGCAACCACCTGGATGCCTACGCCCAACGGACCTTTGCCAGCCAGCAGGCGGTGTTGCAGGCCGGGCAGATCAACCTCTACAACCCGGTGCTGGCGGGAGCCCCGATCACCGGCGTGCAAGTGCTCACCGAGCAGGCGCTGCAAGACCAGGATCAGGGCGCGACGATCGATGGCATCGCCAACGGCCCGGCCAAGGTGGAGGTGCGGCAAAACGGTGCGTTGGTTCACTCCACAGTGGTCCCCGCGGGGCCGTTTTCCCTCAGCCAAGTGCCGCGCTTGAACGGGCGCTCCGATGTCGAAGTGACGGTCAAGGAAGCGTCCGGCGAAGAACGGCGCTTCAGCGTGCCGGCGGCGATGCTGGGGCTGGGTCTGCCGGCACCGGGTTACGCCGTGGCAGCCGGCACAGTGCGCAACATCGGCGACAGCGATGGCGCCGCCCCCTGGGTGGTCAGTGCCGGGTGGACGGCTGCAGTCCACCCACTGATCACGCTGGGCAGCGGCCTGCTGGTGGCCCAAGACTATCGCTCGGTCGGGGCCAACCTGGGTGTGCTGCCCTGGCAGGACAGCCAGCTGCAATGGGCGGTGGTCGCCGCCGAGGCAACTCGCCAGGCGCAAGCGCGCGGCGTGCAGGTGGACCTCTCGTGGTCCCAGCAAATAGGTGAACGCTGGGCCATCAGCGCCGCCAACACGTGGCGCAGCGAAGGCTATCGCGACCTCACCGAATCGACCTACGCCGCCCATACCCGCGAGCAGCAGCGCTCACGCTACCGCGACCAGCAAAGCGCCACGGTCTCCTGGGCGCATCCATGGCTGGGAGCCTTCAGCGCCGGCGTGTCGCGCGTCGCCTCCTTTGCCGGCGACAGCAGCAGTCGCGCACTGGCGTCGTGGGGCACGCAAGTGGGCGGGGTATCGCTGTCCGCCACCGCCGAATGGCAAATGGGCGGCCGCCGTTACAACGATGACAGCCTGTACCTGAACCTCAGCCTGCCCTTGGGCGAAAACCGTCGAGGCCGCGCCTGGGTACGAAACTCCGGGGGCGAGCACCGCATCGGCATCGGCGTCAACGAACCGCTCAACGATCAACTGGCCTATCGGGTGGGCGTTGAACATGACAGCCGCGACCGCGAGGTGGAGTCATCCCTCGGGGTTTCGGCCCTGCCGTTCTACAGTCAGCTGGACTTCAACTACAGCCGCTCCAGCGACGCGCGTTCCAGCTACCAGGGCGGCGCGCGCGGCGGTGTGGTGGTGCATGGCGACGGTGTGACCTTGTCGCCCTACCCGGTGCGCGACACCTTTGCGCTGCTGTCGGTGGGCCAGATGCCCGGCGTCAAGGTCAGTACGCCAAGCGGCCCGGTGTGGACCGACTGGCAAGGCCAGGCCGTGGTGCCGCAGATCAGCGCCTATGGCCGTAGCCCGGTAGAAGTGCAGACGCGCTCGTTGCCGCGCAATGCCGACATCAGCAATGGCCTGGCCGTGGTTTCGGCAGGGCGCGGCGCCGTCGACCGGCTGGCGTTCGGCGTGGCCCTGACGCGTCGGGCCTTGCTGACCCTTGACCGGCCGGTGCCGCGCGGCGCGACGGTCACCACCGACGACGGCGAGTTCGTCACGCTGGTGCAGGAAGGCAACCAGGTATTCCTGCCCAATGTGCTCGACCCTCGGCCGCTCTGGATCCAGGGCCCCGGGCAGCCGCGTTGCGCCCTGCGCTTTGACCTGCCGCAAAAGGCCGACCCCGACGTGTATTTCGAAACCGCACCCGCCCGTTGCGTGACTCTGTGAGGACTCTCTTGAAACGTCATTACTGCCTCGCCGCCCTGCTACTGACGGGCGCCGCCCACGCCCACGCCCAGGACGATTGCCGACTGGACGTGAGTGAGTCGCTGCTGGATTTTGGCTCGATCCGCCGCGCCATTGACCCGGCACCCGGCCCTGAACGACTGCTGGGTGAACGGCGCCTGAGCATGACCTTGGACTGCCCGCAGAGCAGCGACCTGAGCGTGTTCTACCGCGGCCTGGCCGCCAGCGCCGAGCGTTTGCGCTTCACCCAGGGCGGCAGCTACCGCGTGCACGTACACGCTGGCCTGCTGGACGGCCGCGCTGTAGCGCTGGGGTTGCTGGCGGCCAGCGGCCAGCCGCCGATTGCCAGCGCCCAGGCCCTGGACTGGCGCCCCGAGCATGGCATCGTACCGATGCTCAACGGCCTGCCCGCGCATGGCCGCAGTTTCTCCCTGCAACTGGCAGTCAGTGCCTATGCCGAGGAGCGCGCCACGCCTGTGCGCGATGCCGTTACCTGGGACACCACCGGGCGAATCGAGGCTGCCGGCTCCGGGCGCTCGCGGGCGCTGCGCCTGCAGGCGCATTTTGCGCCGGCGGCCTGCACGCCCGGGCTGTCCAACGGCGGGACGGTGAGCTTTGGCAAGCTGTCGATCAACGACTTGAGCCGCGATCAGGACACACGCCTGCCGGCCCGGCCGCTGACGCTCACGGTGGCCTGTGACGGGCCGACGCCGTTTGCCCTGGTCATGAAGGACAACCGCGACGGCTCCGCCACCGGCGGCCTGGATGAAACCGCCTATGGCTTGGGCGTGGATGCACGCGGGCAGAAAATCGGGCGCTACTACCTGACGGTCGACCCTGCCCAGATCAGCGCCGACAACTTCTCCCGGGTGTATCGCACCGACTCCACCACGGGCGGCTCGGCCTGGAGCATTGCCAACAGCAGCCCCATCGACGTCGGCGCGCGCAGCCTTCTGGGGTTTACCCCGGCGGCCGGCAGCACCCAGGGCCCCGAGGCCCTGCAAAACCTCAGCGCTTTACTGAGCCTGAAGGCATTTATTGCACCACTCGACAGCCTGGACCTGAGCACTGAGGTTCGGCTCGACGGTTCGGCCACGCTCGAAATTACCTACCTGTAAGCGCTCCCGGAGCCCTCATGACCCTTCGATATCTGATTCTCGCGCCCTTGATCTTCTTCAACCCGCTGAGCCTCGCCGGTTCCAGCGTAGAGCTGAGCGTCGATGGGCTGATTACGCCGATGGCCTGCACGCCAACCCTGTCAGCCGCAGGGTTGGTCGACTTCGGCAAAATCTCCCAGCAAGACCTTAACCTCACAACCGGCACACGGCTGCCGCTCAAGTCCCTGAACCTGACCGTCACGTGCAACGGCGCCGCGCGCTACGCCTTGCGCATGCGCGACAACCGCGACGGCACGGCGCACGTCAACAGCGAGATTTACTACGGGTTGGGCCTGGACGGCAGCGGCAACAAGGTCGGTGTGTATTCGGTCAAGTTCGACCCCAAGCAGACCGTGGCCGATGCCGTGCCTTATCTGTACGGCACCGAGTCCACCACCGGCGGCGTGGCCTGGCGCACCTCCAACCGCAACCCAATCGACATCGGCGCCAACAGCCTGTTGGGCTTTACCGATCTGGAAGGCAGCACCGCGGGCCCCTCCGGCATCCAGACCCTGAACAGCACACTGACCCTGGAAGCGGTGATCAACGCCAAGCAGAACCTGGACTTGAGCAGCGACATTCGCATGGATGGCTCCGCCACCCTGGAAGTGACTTATCTGTAGCACCGACGTTTTCCAACCCAAGGAGTACCCGCTAAATGAACAAGCTTTTCCCTGTCTTGACCACCGCGCTATTACTGGCCGCCTCCACAGGTGCCTGGGCGGCATCCACTGCCGAGTTGACCGTCAAAGGCCTGATCACGCCCAGCGCGTGTACGCCGAGCCTGTCCAATGGTGGGGTGATCGACCACGGCAAGATTTCCGCCAAGGACCTGAACCCGACCCAATACACCATCATCGGCAACCATACGCTGAGCCTGACCGTTACCTGTGAGGCCGCAACGGCATTCGCCCTGTATGGCGTGGATAACCGCGTCGGCTCGACCGACAACCCCAGCGACTACGGCCTGGGGTTGATCAATGGCGATCAGAAGCTTGGGTATTACGTTTTGATGCTGAGTAACCCGCTCGCCGACAATGTGCCGGTGCAGACTATCGGCTCCACTGACCAGGGAAGTTCGTGGAACAAGGAAAGGTTCCTCGATCCGGGTCTGTACATGTCCATCGCCGCCATGAGCGACGCCAGCCAACCGCTGCCAACCAAAGACCTGGTCGCCGACCTGGAGGTGCAAACCCTCATCAACCGCACCGACGGGATGGACCTGAGTAACGAAGTGCTCATCGACGGTTCGGCCACCCTGGAAATGCGCTACCTGTAACGCCTGAAAAGCGCAGGGCTTGGGGTGACGCCCAAGCTTGCCTGGCACGGGAGCAGGTTTACTGCCCCTCACAGGCTATCTCGCTATACCTTCTCGCTGCGCACGCCCACGTACAACGCACGGCCCGCGCCCAACCCGGCGACGATGGCGCCCAGGCCGATCACGGCAAAAATCCAGCCTACGGCCGTCCAGCCGCCCGTCCAGTCATGCACCAGCCCGACCGCAAACGGCCCGAGGGATGCCAGGGTGTAGCCAAAGCCCTGGGCCATGCTCGACAGGTTGGCCGCGACATGTGAGTCGCGCGAGCGCAGCACGATCAAGGTCAGCGCCAGGCTGAAAGTGCCGCCCTGGCCTAGGCCCAGTAGGATCGCCCAGCCCCACAGGCCATCAAGGGGCGCGTACAGGCAGCCGAACAAGCCGCCGAGGGTCAACACCATCACCACCACAATCGCCAGGCGCTGGTCCTTGCCGCGCGTGGCCAGCCAAGGTGCGGCGAGGGAACTGGCCAACTGCACGATGACCGAGCCGGACAGCACCAGGCCCGCCTGGGTCGCCGTAAGGCCGCGACCGATCAGAATCGACGGCAACCAACCGAACACGATATAGGCCAGCGACGATTGCAGGCCCATGTACAGCGTTACCTGCCAGGCCAGCGGATCACGCAGCAACCCCCTCACGCGATACGCAACTTGATGGGCGCCGTGTTTTTGCCCCACCTGTGGCAACCAGAACGCCGCCGCCACCAGCGCTGGCAGAATCCAGAAGCCCAGGCCGATGCTCCAGCTATCCCCGAAATGCTTGCTCAGCGGCACCGTCGAGCCGGCAGCCAAGGCGGCGCCCAGGCACAGCGCCATGGTGTACACGCCGGTCATGGTGCCGGCCTGTTTGGCGAAATCACGCTTGACGATGCCCGGCAGCAACACGCCGATGATGCCGATACTTGCACCGGCAATCAGGCTACCGGCGAACAGCCCGACCTCGCCGAAAGCACTGCGCAAAATGATCCCGGCAGCCAACGTCAACAGAATCCCCAGCACCACGCGCTCAGCACCGAAGCGCCGCGCCAGGATCGGCGCCATCGGTGCGAACAGGCCCAGGCACAGCACCGGCAAGGTGGTCAGCAAACCGGCCTTGGCTGCCGACAACCCCAGGCTCTGGGAGACTTCAGCCAGCAGCGGCGACATGCTCGACAATGCCGGGCGCAGGTTCAGCGCCACCAGAATCAGGCCCAGCAGTAACAGCCAAGGCCGCGCAACGACCGGCGGGGTGTGCTGCACCAGGTCGTCATCGGCTTCGGCGTCGATTAATAACTCTTCGAGTTCAGTGGGGCGTTTGGTTTCAAGGTTCATTGATCAACTGCCGGCAGAGGGATTTGGCGCGTTCCGGATCTTGCTGTTCCACCGCGTCGAGCAGGGCGATGTGCAGATCAAACACGGCCTGGCGACGCGGTGAAATATTCAGGGTCTGGCGCAACTGGGCGGCGACGATGGCAGAGAAGTACTGGTACAGCTCGCTCAATGCCGGGTTGTGCGCCGCGTCCACCAAGTGCTTGTGGAACACCAGGTCGGCGCTGATATAAGCCTCCAGGTCGCCGTGATACAGCTCGGCGCTGGCCTTGAGTGCGTCACGCATCGCACTCAGATCAGCCTCGGTACGGCGCACCGCCGCAAGCCCGATGGCCTCCACTTCGAGAATCTGCCGGGTCTCCTGCGCCTGCTCCAGGGCGCAATGGGACAACGCCCGCATTGCGCCCAACGGATCGGTCATCGAGCGCAAATAACTGCCGTCGCCCTGACGAATGTCGATCAAGCCGGAAAACGCCAATACGCGCATGGCCTCGCGCACAGTATTGCGGCTGATGCCCAGCTCGGCAGACAGCTCGGGCTCGGTGGGCAGGCGCTCGCCGATGGCCCATTTGCCTTCAGTGATGCGCCGACGCAACTGCTCCAGGGCCTGATCGACCAGCGAGCGTTTGATCAAGGGGGCGATGTCTGTCATGGATTTTGCGCTTTCGTCCAATCATAGGATGAATTTTCCTACAGCCTATTCGGACTTGCCTACAAAGGCAACGCACTAGGGTTTTGAGGCAGCAGAAGGAACTGAATTTTCGATTGGTAAAATTACCCTTAGAGGGTAATTATTGAACTTGGGTGTCTTATGGAAAAGTACACACCTCATTACGATCTGGCGGTGATAAAGGCGGATGTCAGGCGGCTTGGTGCCAAGGCTTTCACACGGGCGGCAAAGAGAACCGCACAGGCTCTCGACCTTGATCTCACTGAGATGCAAGCGATCGTTTTCAAGCTGCAAAACAGGCTGTTGTACAAATCGATGACCACCTATGCCGATCACCGCGTCTGGCATGACGTCTACCACATCCATTCACATGGTCTGGAGATTTACATCAAGGTCACTTACTGCTCCGGCAGTAACCCGCCGGTGATCTCCTTCAAAGGGATGAATCCATGAAAACCCAGCATTGCTATATCTGTGGCGCACCCGACGCCATGACACGCTTTGAAGGCCGCAGCGAAACCCTGTGCATAAAAGGTATGGAGCGGCGCATTGATGATCTCTCGGGCTGGGAATGCCAGGTGTGCGAGGACGGCATGTATGACCCCGATAGCTGCGAACACCATGCCAAGGCCGGTGATGATCTGCTCCACGCCGCCCGGCGGATGATGGGCGCCGAATTGAAGCGTATCCGCCGCAAGCTGCACCTCACGCAAAAACAAACCGTAGCATTGCTTTCCGGTGGAGGGCACAACGCACTCTCACGCTACGAACGCGGTGAAATAACGCCGCCAAAACCGTTGATGGTTCTGATGCGCCTGCTGGATCGTTACCCCCACTTGCTCACCGACGCCACCGAACTGGCCGAAGGCGCGGACCTGCGCAACGCCTTCACCTACAGCCTCGACAACGAAACGCAGGAAGCCCTCAAGGCCTCCTGAAAGGCAAAAATAAACCCGGCACCAGGCCGGGTTTATCGTTTCAAACATCGATCAATGCAAAATCTGGCTCAAGAACAACTTGGTCCGATCATTCTGCGGGTTGTCGAAGAAGTCATTCGGCGCCGCCTGTTCGACGATCTCGCCCTTGTCCATGAAGATCACGCGGTTGGCCACGGTGCGGGCAAAGCCCATTTCGTGGGTCACGCACAACATGGTCATGCCGTCTTCGGCCAGGCCGATCATGGTGTCCAGCACCTCTTTCACCATTTCCGGATCGAGTGCCGACGTCGGCTCATCGAACAGCATGATCTTGGGCTTCATGCACAGCGCACGGGCAATCGCCACGCGCTGTTGCTGGCCGCCGGAGAGTTGGCCCGGAAACTTGTGGGCCTGCTCCGGAATACGCACCCGCTCCAGGTAATGCATGGCAATTTCTTCAGCCTTGCGCTTGGGCATCTTGCGCACCCACATCGGCGCCAGCGTGCAGTTCTGCAGGATGGTCAGGTGCGGGAACAGGTTGAAGTGCTGGAACACCATGCCAACTTCGCGGCGGATCGCTTCGATCTGCTTGAGGTCGTTGGTCAGTTCCACACCATCGACCACGATGCGGCCTTGCTGATGCTCTTCCAGACGGTTGAGGCAGCGGATGGTGGTGGACTTGCCCGAACCCGACGGGCCGCACAGCACAATACGCTCGCCCTGCTTGACGTTGAGGTTGATGTCTTTCAACACGTGGAACTGGCCGTACCACTTGTTGACGCCCTGCATCTGGATAATGCCTTCAGGGCTCACAGGCTGTTTGATCGCTTCGCTCATAACAACAACTCCTAACGCTTGTGGCCTGTGTCGAGCTTGTGTTCCAAATGAATGGAATAGCGCGACATACCAAAACAGAAAATCCAGAACACCAGGGCCGCGAACACGTAGCCTTCAGTGGCCATGCCCAACCATTTCGGGTCGGCGGCGGCTTGCTTGACGCTGTTGAGCAGGTCGAACAGGCCGATGATGATCACCAGGCTGGTGTCCTTGAACAGCGCAATAAACGTGTTGACGATGCCGGGAATCACCAGCTTCAGGGCTTGCGGCAGAATCACCAGGCCCATGCTGCGCCAGTAACCCAGGCCCATCGCCGCAGCGGCTTCGTACTGCCCCTTGGGAATCGCCTGCAAACCACCACGCACCACTTCCGCCACGTAGGCCGACTGGAACAGGATCACGCCGATCAGCGCCCGCAGCAGTTTGTCGATGCCCATGCCCTCGGGCAGGAACAGCGGCAGCATCACCGAGGACATGAACAGCACGGTGATCAACGGCACGCCGCGCCAGAACTCGATGAAGGTCACGCACACCACTCGAATCGCCGGCATGTTCGAACGCCGCCCCAACGCCAGCACAATGCCCAGCGGCAACGCACCGGCAATACCGACGGTGGCGATGACCAGGGTCAGCATCAGGCCGCCCCACTGGCTGGTGGCTACGTTGGTCAGGCCAAAGATGCCACCGTGCAGCAGGAAGTACGCAATGATCGGGTACAGCACCAGAAAGCTCAGGCCGTAGACCGCCTTGCGTTGAAAACGCGAGATGAACAACGGCGCGACGCCGACGATGGCCAGCCACACGGTCAGGTCCACACGCCAGCGCAGGTCGCCGGGGTAGTAGCCGTACATGAACTGCCCGAAACGCTGTTGGATAAACACCCAGCAGGCGCCCTCTTTGGTGCAGTCTGCGCGCGTGGTCCCGACCCAGTTCGCGTCCAGAATCGCCCAGTGCAGGATTGGCGGCACGATCAGGTAGATCAGATAAAACGCCAACAAGGTCAGCAAGGTATTCAGCCAGCTGGAAAACAGGTTGGCGCGCATCCATGCCATCGGCCCGAAGACTTTGTTCGGCGGCGGCATATCAGGTTTGAAAGTATGCGAAGTCATGTGCGTTTCCTCACCGCTCGATCAGCGCAATGCGCTTGTTGTACCAGTTCATCAGCAGGGAAATGCTGATGCTGATCGCCAGGTACACGCTCATGGTGATGGCAATAACCTCGATGGCCTGGCCGGTCTGGTTGAGCACCGTACCGGCAAACAGCGACACCATTTCCGGGTAGCCGATACCGGCGGCCAACGACGAGTTCTTCGCCAGGTTCAGGTATTGGCTGGTCAGCGGCGGAATGATCACCCGCAGGGCTTGCGGAATGATGACCTTGCGCAGCGTCGGCCCAGGGCGCAGGCCCAGGGAGCGCGCGGCTTCGGTCTGGCCGTGGCTGACGGACTTGATGCCCGAACGCACGATCTCGGCAATAAACGCCGCCGTGTAGACGGTAAGCGCCAGGGTCAATGCCAGCAGTTCGGGGATCAGTACCCAGCCGCCCACGAAGTTGAAGCCTTGCAGCTTGGGCATTTCCCAATGCAGTGGCGCGCCGAAGATCAGGGCGCACAGCGCCGGGATCAGAATGAACAACGCCAGACCCGCCCAGAACTTATGGAAGGGTACGCCGGTGGCTTCAAAGCGCTTGTTGGCCCAGCGAGCCATCAGCACGATTGCCACGATGGCGACCACGACGCTGACCACAAACGGCCAGAAACCGTCGGCGGCAATCGCTGCCGGCATGTTCAGGCCACGGCTGCTGACAAAAAACGTGTCACCAAAGTTATGGCTGTTGCGCGGCCCCGGCATGGTCAGGAACACCGCGAAGTACCAGAACAGGATCTGCAACAGCGGTGGGATGTTGCGGAAGACTTCCACATACACCGTCGCCAGTTTGTTGATCATCCAGTTGGGCGACAAACGCGCCACGCCGATGATAAAGCCGAGCAGGGTCGCCAGGACCACACCGATCACGGTCACCAGCAAGGTGTTGAGCAGACCGATCACAAAGACGCGGGCATAGCTGTCCGATTCGGTGTAGTCGATCAGGTGCTGAGCGATGCCGAAGCCGGCACTGCGCTCAAGAAAGTCGAACCCCGAGGTAATGCCCCGGTGTTGAAGGTTGGTCTGTGTATTGTTGAAGAGGTACCAGCCCAGCGCGACGACCGCCACAATCGTGATGATCTGGAAGAGCCACGCACGCACTTTAGGGTCGCTGAAGCTGAGCTTCTGCTTGGGTGCGCCGATTTGATTTTGCATGAAGTGCCCCGCAAATAATGGAACAGAACATCACCCGGTGGTTGGCCCACCGGGTGATAGAACCATCAGCGATCAGCGCACAGGGGGTGCGTATTGAATGCCACCGTTGGTCCACAGTGCGTTCAAGCCACGGTCGATTTCCAGTGGTGTGCTTTTGCCGAGGTTTTTCTCGAACACTTCACCGTAGTTACCGACCTGCTTGACGATCTGGACAACCCAATCTTTCTTCACTTTCAGGTCTTTGCCGTATTCGCCGTCAGCACCCAGCAGACGCGCAACGTCCGGGTTCTTGGTGGACTTGGCTTCAGCTTCGACGTTTTTCGAAGTGATACCGGCTTCTTCAGCGTTGAGCATGGCGTAGCCAACCCAGCGCACGATGGCCAGCCACTCGTCGTCGCCGTTACGCACGACCGGGCCCAGAGGTTCTTTGGAAATGGTTTCCGGCAGCACCACGTAGTCTTTCGGCGAGGCCAGTTTGCTGCGCTGTGCGTAGAGCTGGGACTTGTCGGAGGTCAGCACGTCGCAACGACCGGATTCCAGCGACTTGGCGCTTTCATCGGAGGTGTCGAAGGTGATCGGGGTGTATTTGAGGTTGTTGGCGCGGAAGTAGTCCGACACGTTCAGCTCAGTGGTGGTACCGGCCTGGATGCAGATGGTTGCACCGTCCAGTTCCTTGGCACTTTTCACGCCGAGCTTGTTGTTAACCAGGAAGCCAACACCGTCGTAGTAGGTGATGAAGCCCGGGAATTTCAGGCCCATGCCGGCATCGCGAGAGCTGGTCATGGTGGTGTTGCGCGACAGGATGTCGACTTCGCCGGATTGAAGCGCGGTGAAACGCTCCTTGGCGTTCAACTGGCTGAATTTGACCTTGGTCGCATCACCGAAAACGGCAGCGGCCACAGCGCGGCAAACGTCAGCGTCGATCCCCAGGATCTTGCCGCTGGCATCCGGCACCGAGAAACCCGGCAGGCCGTCACTCACGCCACATTGCACGAAGCCTTTCTTCTGCACAGCGTCCAGGGTTGCGCCGGCTTGGGCGAAACCACTGACACCCAATACGGCGGCCGCGCACACGATGGCCAGGGTGGATTTCAATACCTTCATTCAAACCTCCAGTTTTGCTCTTGTTGTGTCGGAGCTCGAACCTCAGCGCACCCTTATGAGGCGATATCGACCCGTGTTGGCTTTTTTTAGGGTCAAGCGGCATGAAGTTGTCGCAGTAATTCCAGTTGCTATCCCACAAGCGGCAGTCACTGATAGTGTTACCGTCGTGAGTTAGTCCTGACATCGACCTACACATAGCAAGGCCCGTACCAGAGTGATGGCTGAGTCGTTTCAGCCCATGGTCAATAGGAAAAGATTCAACCTTGCGACATTCTCTTAACAGATCAACCCGTCACGCACCGTTCCGACGCACCCAATCGGAGCGCACGCACATTAATGGAGCAGACATGACCGAACCCTTGATTCTTCAGCCCGCCAAGCCCGCAGACGCCTGCGTAATCTGGTTGCATGGCCTGGGTGCCGATCGCTACGACTTCCTGCCGGTGGCCGAGGCGCTGCAGGAAAAATTGTTGACCACCCGCTTTGTGTTGCCTCAGGCGCCGACGCGTGCGGTGACCATCAATGGCGGCTACGAGATGCCCAGTTGGTACGACATCAAGGCCATGAGCCCGGCCCGTTCGATCAGCCTGGAAGAGCTGGAAGCCTCCACCACCATGGTCACGGACTTGATCGAGGAGCAGAAGAGAACCGGAATAGACGCCTCGCGTATTTTCCTTGCCGGTTTTTCCCAGGGTGGCGCCGTGGTATTCCACACCGCTTTCCTTAAATGGCAGGGCCCGCTGGGCGGCGTCATTGCCCTCTCCACCTACGCCCCCACCTTTGGCGATGAGCTGCAATTGTCCGCCAGCCAACAACGCACTCCCGCGCTGTGCCTGCACGGCCAGTACGATGATGTGGTGCAGAACGCCATGGGCCGCAGCGCCTACGAGCATTTGAAGAGCCGTGGTGTCACCGTGACATGGCAGGAATACCCAATGGGGCACGAAGTGTTACCCCAGGAGATACACGACATCGGAACCTGGCTGACCGCTCGCCTGGGCTGAAAACCGCACATTATGTAGCCGTGTGACCAACGCACTACGCCGCGCCCGATTCTTGCATTACACTGGCCGGCGTACATTCCTTAACCAATTAATGAGATGACCGTGCTCAAAGCACTTAAGAAGATGTTCGGCAAAAGCGAGGCTGAGCCGCTCGCGCCTGTTCCCAGTGCTCCTGTCCCCTCATCCGGCAGCCGCAATGACGGTAAACAGCCAGACCGGACCGCACCTGCTGCCTCACCGAAGAAGCCACCGGTGATCGCGCCTGAACCGGCAAAATCCGCCGAGGCCGAGCCTGCACCTGCGCCCAAGGCACCCCGCCGCGAACGCGCGCCCAAAGCGCCCGTGATTGCGTGGAAACTCGAAGACTTCGTCGTCGAGCCACAGGAAGGCAAAACCCGCTTCCACGATTTCAAACTGGCACCGGAACTGATGCACGCCATTCAGGACCTGGGGTTCCCGTACTGCACGCCGATCCAGGCGCAGGTGCTGGGTTTCACCCTCGCCGGCAAAGACGCCATCGGCCGCGCGCAGACCGGCACCGGCAAGACCGCCGCGTTCCTGATCTCGATCATCACCCAGCTGCTGCAAACGCCGCCGCCCAAAGAACGCTACATGGGTGAGCCGCGCGCACTGATCATCGCGCCGACCCGCGAGCTGGTGGTACAGATCGCCAAGGACGCCGCCGACCTGACCAAGTACACCGGCCTCAACGTCATGACGTTCGTGGGCGGCATGGACTTCGACAAGCAGCTCAAGCACCTCGAAGCTCGCCATTGCGACATCCTGGTTGCCACCCCGGGCCGCCTGCTCGACTTCAACCAGCGTGGCGATGTGCACCTGGACATGGTCGAAGTGATGGTGCTGGACGAAGCCGACCGCATGCTCGACATGGGCTTCATCCCGCAAGTGCGTCAGATCATTCGCCAGACCCCGCCGAAAAACGAGCGCCAGACGCTGCTGTTCTCCGCGACCTTCACCGAAGACGTGATGAACCTCGCCAAGCAGTGGACCACCGACCCGTCCATCGTCGAGATCGAGGCGCTGAACGTTGCCAGCGAAAACGTCGAACAGCACATCTACGCCGTGGCCGGCGCCGACAAGTACAAGCTGCTTTACAACCTGGTCAATGACAACGGTTGGGAGCGCGTGATGGTGTTTGCCAACCGCAAGGACGAGGTGCGCCGCATCGAAGAACGTCTGGTGCGCGATGGCGTCAACGCCGCGCAACTGTCGGGCGACGTGCCGCAGCACAAGCGCATCAAGACCCTGGAAGGCTTTCGCGAAGGCAAGATTCGCGTGCTGGTGGCCACCGACGTGGCCGGGCGCGGGATTCACATCGACGGCATCAGCCACGTGATCAACTTCACCCTGCCGGAAGTGCCGGACGACTACGTCCACCGCATTGGCCGTACCGGGCGTGCCGGCGCTGCGGGCGTGTCGATCAGTTTTGCAGGCGAGGATGACTCGTATCAGTTGCCTTCGATCGAGACGTTGCTGGGCCGCAAGATCAGCTGCGAGACGCCGCCAACGCATTTGCTGCGCGCTGTGGAGCGTAAACGCCCGTAAGCCGAATGCGATTAAACATGTGGGAGCTGGCTTGCCTGCGATGCAGACACCTCGGTGAGTCAGTCCCACCGCGGTGATGCTTTCGCAGGCAAGCCAGCTCCCACATTGGGTTTTGCATCAACCTTACTTCCAACGATCCGCCGCCGCGTGATCGCTGCCCCGCCCTTCCACCCAACGCGGCCCTTCAGGCGTGTTTTCCTTTTTCCAGAACGGCGCCCGCGTCTTCAGGTAGTCCATCACAAACGCACAGGCCTCAAACGCGGCCTGGCGATGCGCGCTGGCGGCAGCCACAAACACAATCGGCTCGCCCGGTTCAAGCGCGCCGATCCGGTGCAGCACTTCCAGCTTGAGCAATGGCCAACGCTGTTCGGCCTCGACCGTTATCTTGGCCAAGGCTTTTTCGGTCATGCCCGGATAGTGCTCAAGAAACATCCCCGACACGTCGCGACCATCATTGAAGTCGCGCACATAGCCGACAAAACTCACCACCGCGCCGACGCCGACATTGGCTGCGTGCATCGCATTGACTTCGAAGCCCGGATCAAACGCCTCGGCCTGTACGCGAATAGCCATGCTCAGCCTCCCGTCACGGGCGGGAAAAACGCCACTTCGTCGCCGGCCTGCACCGGCTCATCAAGGCCGCACAGTTCTTCGTTACGCGCGCACATCAAGCTGGACTCATTGAGCACGGCAAACTCCGGGTCATTGGCCAACGCGAGGCGCACCGCATCGACGGTGGCGAAATCGCCTTCCATCTCCAGTGAATCAAAGCCCACCGCTTCGGCGTAGCGGGCAAAAAACAATACGTTGATGCTCATGCCTGGTCCGCCTTGAAATGCCCGCTTTTGCCGCCAAGCTTTTCCAGCAGGCGAATACTTTCGATGGTCATGCCGCGGTCCACGGCCTTGCACATGTCGTAGATCGTCAGCGCCGCGACGCTGGCGGCGGTCAGCGCCTCCATCTCCACGCCGGTCTGGCCGCTGAGCTTGCAGCGCGCAAGGATATGCACGGCGTCCACGCCGTCGGCGCGCAGCTCAACCTTTACACCGGTCAACATCAGCGGGTGGCACAGCGGAATCAGATCACTGGTTTTTTTCGCCGCCTGAATCCCGGCAATACGGGCCACGGCAAACACGTCGCCCTTGGGGTGAACGCCGTCGACAATCATTTTCAGGGTGTCGGGCAGCATGCGCACCCGCGCTTCGGCCACGGCCTCGCGGAACGTCACGGCTTTGTCAGTGACGTCGACCATGTGGGCGCGACCTTGGGAATCGAGATGAGTCAGCACAGGGATACTCCTGATCAGAAGCGGCAATTGTAAACCCGTGAGTCAAATTTGCGCAGGGCTGTTTATCCCATGAATAAAGGGGCGCAATGCGCCCCTTTATGCAGGACAACACCAGGTTAGAAGCGGAAGGTGAATCCGGCATTGATCCCGTTGTTGTTACCGCGGTTGGACAGCAAACCGCTGTAGTTCAAGGACACCAGCGTGTCCTTGGTCAAGGCCATTTCCGCGCTGGCCTTGATCACCGCGCCATCACGCGCCACGGGCACGCTGTTGACAGCGAAGGCTGTGTTGCTGCCGGCAAACTTCAGCGAGGCGTCACGATCGGTGTCGCCAAACTGATGCTCCCAACCCAGCTCGCCGCGCAAGGTGACGGCCGAGGTCGAGCTGACCGGCAATTGGGTATGCGCGCGCAGGCCCAGGGTGGACAGCGTGGCGTCCTGGCTTTGCTTGCTGGCATGCAAAGCGGCGGCGCCGCCCTTCTCTTTGAACGAATCACTCTGGTAGTTCAGGTACGTCAGGTTGGCGAAGGGTTCGAACAGGTTCCATTGGGTGTAGCCGATCTCGGCAAACACCTGGTCGGTCCGCGCGTTGTAGTCGGCCTTGTCGTAGTCCGACTGATTGGCGTAAGCCACGCGGCGCGAAGTGTCCAGGCGATGCCAGGTGGTGGCTCCGCCCAAGCGCAGGGCGATCGCCTCGAAGCGTTTGCCGCCATAGACCGACAGGTGATAGTTGTCGCTGTCCGCCGAAGCCGACTCACCATTGAGATGGCTCTGGGTGTAGCCGGTCGCAGCGCCCACACGCCAGCCGTCGCCAACCTCGGTGTCCAGCCCCAGCAGCACACCACTGGTGGACGAGGAATAACCGCTGGCATTGTTGTCGCCGCTGACGTTGTTGCGACCACCCAACAGTTGCACCCAGCCGCCGTTGTCGCGGGCGTCGATCTGCGCGCTGGAGTCCAGTGACTGAGCCTGTTGCAGCCGGCCGTTGACCGCCTCACGAAGGTAGCGGCTGTCAACCATTTGCGCTGCCGCCACATCCGAATGCAGTTGCCCTGACAGCTGCTTGAACGCCGCCTGCGCCTGGGCTGCCGAGTCTGAAGCGAGCAGGCTTTCATACACTGGGCTACCCGCGCCCAATGCCTCGGCCGCCGTCGCCACGGCGCGCTCGTTACGGGTTTGCGCAACGCTGGCAAAGGTCGCCTGGTTGCGTTCTACGGCCAGGGTCAGCGCGTTAGGCTGGTAATTGAGTTGAGTCCCGATGAACAGATAATTAGGCGAGATCGCCGCAAACTGTCCGTTGATACCCTGGGTGGCGGTGAGGATGTTGAACGGCTGGCCCAACAGGCTACGCGCCTCGGTGGCGGACAACAGGTTAGGGCTGTTCTCCAGAGACACGGTCACCACACCGCCATTGAGGGTGGCGACGCCGCTGCTCTGGATCTGGTCGCTTCGCCCGTTGGGGCCGACTTCGACGGCATACACCGAGCCCGGGTTGAAGGTCACGTCGCCCGTGTGCAGCGTGCCAATCGAGTGACCCGGTGCCACACGGCCTCCGCTGTTGACGGTCAAGGCACCCACCGAGCCGTTGCCGGCCAGTGTGCCGCCCAGCGTGGTCATCACGCCGTTATCGGCATTGCGCGTGCCCACAGCGCTGCCATCCACGGTTACGGCGGACGTCAATGAACCGTCCACCGACAGCTTGCCGCCGCGCACCCACGTGCTGCCGGAGTAGGTGTTCTGGCCTTCCAGCACCAGTTCGCCATCGCCGGACTTGGCCAGACTGCCGACATAGGTCGTGCCGGTGAGCAAGTCTTTGCCACGGGCCAGCGTTGCCTGTTCGCGCGCATGGCCGATTTCGTATTCAAACTGATCATCGTCAGAGGCATTCGCCGGCAAACCGTTGAGCCAACCTTTTTGTTGCTGGGTGGCCGCCCAGGTCGCCTGCTCGGTGGCGTCCTCTACACGGCGGGCGCGGATCGCTTCATCGGAAATCGGGTTAGCCCAGATATCGCGTGTGCCGGTAGGCAATGCCACAGCCACCGACCCCAGGAACTGCCCCGGCCCCTGCATGGCTTTTTGCAGGTTGGGCAAGCCCCAACCGCTGACCACGCCGGGCACTTGCGGGGTGCCTGGCGCGGCATCGTGCACCGGTTGCAGGTTGTCGTAGGTACGGCCGCCAGTCAGGGTGCCCACGGGCATGTCCGGACCGTCCGGCGCTTGCAGGCTGGAAGTGGTCAGCAACACATCACGGGCTTGGCTGGCGGTCATGTAAGGGAAGCGCTGGATCACCAGCGCCAACGCCCCGGAGACGCTCGGTGCTGCGGCCGATGTACCGTTGGCATTCGGGATGATTTCACCTTCTGGCCCGGTGGACGGAATCCCCGAGACGCCCATCACGCACCACCACTTGGAGGTGCCGCAACGGTTGTAGACCTGCGCGCTGGTCTCGTCGTAACCGGTGATCGAGAGGAATTTGCCTTCGATGTCCGGCTTGAAAAACGGCAGGTTGGCGTTGGTGTCCGGGTTTGCACCGTGGCTGTCGTTACCCGCCGAGATGATCTGGATAAAGGTGTTTTGCCGCGCCGCGTCGGCCATGGCGTCCATCCAGGTTTTCTGCCCGGCGTGGGCCTTGTCCCAGAACGGGCGATAGGCAGCCTTCATGTCGCGCAAGTTGTCCGCCGCACTGTCGCCGACATCGCCGAAGTGGTTTTCTACGTCGTTGCGCGAGTTCTGCCCCCAGCTCTGGTTGACGATCGACACATTCTTCGCGGCCAGCGCGTTGTAGCTGGCCATGAACGCGTTGTAGTCCAGATCGTTGGAACCCTGGAAGCGGTTGTCGTCGGTGCCGCCGGTATTGGCGACAAAAATATTCGCGTCAAACGCGATGCCGTGCATGCCGGTGCCATTGCGGCTGGCGCCAAGTACACCGGACATTTCCGTACCGTGGCCGTCGTTGATGGTGGGGTCGTACTCACCGGAAATACTGAAGTGCTCGCCTTTTTGAAACTCGCCGTCCGGGGTGTCGTGGAGATAGCGCGGGTGGGTGGCGTAGTACTCGCCGGTGGACGTCACCGCCTGCACGCGGTCCTGGCCCTGGGCATTCTTGCCCTGGAACTCGAAGTGCTCGGTGAGAATGCCCGAGTCCAGCACGCCCACATTCACACCTTTGCCGGTCATGCCCAAGGCATAGGCGTAGTACGCGTTGGTGCGGTCCAGGCCGGAGTTGACCTGGGCCTCGGGGGTTTTCCAGGTTTGCGCGTTGGCGCTCCAGTCACGGGTAGCGGCGGCCCAGGATTGGCCGGCGTTCAGCTGCGCGCTGAGGTTGCTGCTGACGCCCGGCTCTACGTAGGTGTAGGGCTTGGCAGCCGGCAGGTTGGCGAGGATGGCCTTGGAAAAATCGAGAATATTGGTGGTGTAACGTCCGCTGTTGCTGAAGAGCCGGCTGCGGTAGTAATCCAACCGCGAGGCGTAGTCCAGCGGGCGCTTGGTGTCGCCGAGCATGGCGCCGATGGTCAGGTTTTCGGGTTGCAGCTCGTAGTTTTGCTTGAGGGCTGAATCGAACTTGCCGGACTGTGCGGCGAAGTCCTTGGCGGCCAGATCGACGATGTCCGCGTAACCAAAGCGCAGGTTTTTGTAGACATCGGTGTTGGGGCCAAACGATGCCACGGCTTTCCTGAAGGCCGACTCCAACACCTGGGCGGTGTAGGGGTTGCTGTCATCTGCCCAGGCCATTGGGCCCTGACCCAGCCATAAGGCCAGGCCGAGTGCGATGGGCGTGAGAGGTATCGACCTGAAACCTGAGGCGCGCTTACGTTGAGACAAAGTGGAGCCATTACCTGCTACTTCCATGTTCCTTTCCCTTTGGATATGTGCGTCGTCAATGAGCGATGTATCGGGCTTTTTGTAATAGGCAGGGTCACGCAGAAAACCCACACGGGTCTTCGAAACGTCGTCGAATCAATGAGCTGGATTTCCGACGGGGGTCACGCATTGTTCTTATGGTTTTTGCGGCGAGAAAAAATGTAACAAAATAATTACAAAGTCCACAAGCACCCACGGCGCTAAATCGCAGGCAAATGTCGCACATAACAAAAACCCCGGATTTCGTGAGAAATCCGGGGTGGTTCGTGGCATTTAGCCACCAACTACGACAGGGTCATGTTTTTACAGGTGGGACTCGGCGTACTCGGCCAGGATCGAACGAGGCACCCCTTGCAGCGCGATATGCACGCCGTTCGGGAAGTCCTTGAAGCGTTCCGTCAGGTAAGTCAGCCCGGAGCTGGTCGCGGACAGGTAAGGCGTGTCGATCTGTGCCAGGTTGCCCAGGCACACCACTTTGGAACCGGCGCCGGCGCGCGTGATGATGGTTTTCATCTGGTGCGGCGTAAGGTTCTGGCATTCATCGATCAAAATCAGGCTTTGCTGGAAGCTGCGACCTCGGATGTAGTTGAGGGATTTGAACTGCAACGGCACTTTGCTGAGGATGTAATCGACGCTGCCATGGGTGTTTTCGTCATCCATGTGCAAGGCTTCGAGGTTGTCGGTGATCGCGCCCAGCCACGGCTCCATTTTTTCTGCTTCGGTGCCGGGCAGGAAGCCAATTTCCTGGTCCAGGCCCTGCACACTGCGGGTGGCGATGATGCGGCGATAACGCTTGGTCACCATGGTCTGCTCGATGGCCGCGGCCAGGGCGAGGATGGTTTTCCCCGAACCTGCGGCGCCGGTCAGGTTGACCAGGTGGATGTCCGGGTCGAGCAGCGCGTACAGCGCCAGGCTCTGGTAGATGTCACGCGGTTTCAGGCCCCAGGCTTCCTGGTGCAACAGGGGTTCCTGATGCAGGTCGAGGATCAGCAGTTTGTCGACCTGGATTTCTTTGATCCAGCCCACAAACCCCTGTTCGTCGATGATGAATTCATTGATATGCACGGCCGGCAGGTTGTCGGTCAGCTGTACCTGGTGCCAGGTGCGGCCGTGGTCCTGACGGGTTTCAACTTTGCTGACGCGGTCCCAGAACGAGCCGGTCATGGTGTGATAACCGCGCGACAACATCGACACGTCGTCAACGAGTTGGTCGGTACTGTAGTCCTCGGCAGCGATCCCACACGCTCGTGCCTTGAGGCGCATATTGATGTCTTTGGTCACCAGCACCAGGCGCAAGTCCTTGTCACGCGCGTGCAGGTCGATCAATTGGTTGATGATTTTATTGTCGTTCAGGTTTTCCGGCAGCAGGCTGTTGGGCTCGCTGCGCTTGTTCATCAGGATCGACAACAAGCCCTTGGGCCCGCTTTTGCCACGCTGGATCGGCACGCCGACTTCAACGTCCTCGGGCGAGGCTTCGCCCAGGGTCTTGTCGATCAGGCGGATGGCCTGGCGGCATTCGGCGGCAACGCTGTGGTGGCCACTTTTGAGTTTGTCGAGCTCCTCAAGCACGATCATGGGGATGGCGACGTGGTGTTCTTCGAAGTTGAGCAGTGCGTTTGGATCGTGAATCAATACGTTGGTATCAAGCACATAAAGGATTGGCTGGTCGGAAGAAGGGTTACGTCCATGATCATCCATACTCGGTCACCTTTGTGGGAGCCAGTCGACGCAATACCTGGGCGGTGCTGCGCCTCGATTCGACCACCGACTGCACCGTAGTGACGTCAAGTGCAGTGCCCACATGAGGAGTCTTGGAAGACGCCACCTGTGTTGCAGGTTTCGGCGATCTGACTTCGTAATACCGCAAAAGCGATGACAGGAAAAAGCACTTTGACGCTTTTTTGAAGTTTATTTTTCAGGATGACGAATAGCACTAGCCGAGTGCCAGCCACCCCGTTAAAGTCGGAAGTCCGCCTGCATCGAAATGTCGCACAAAATCACCCCGAAAACGCCTCATCCCCAACAGGGCCGGGCACTTGCGCTTTTTCAGCGAAACGCCTCCCGGCAGTCCTGCCAACCCAGCCCACTTTGCGCCGTTGCCTGCAGCAACATCGGCAACGCGACCCGTGCCTTGTCCTGGGTGTCGTGAAACACAATCACGCCTTTGCGCCACAGCAACATCAATGTCAGCACCCGCTGCGCGGACTCATCAGCCTTGAGTTTGCCCGGTTCGTCCTGTGAATCGATGTCCCACAACGCCACCTGTAAACCTTGCGCCTGGAAGAAGCCCTGGCTGTCGGCGCGACGCTGGCCATAGGGCGGGCGAAACAGCGGCACGTAGTTTTCCGGCATCAGGTTCTGCGCCAGCGCAGCACTGCGGGTGATCGAGCTTTGCCAGTCGACCCAATGGCTGTGGGACCGGTACTGCCAACCCTGGGTGCCTACGCACTGGCCTTGGTACAGCGCCTGCACATCGGCGGCGGAACTGCGCTCCACACGGGTTTGCAGGCTGCTGCCGAGGGCGAAGAAGGTGGCGTTCATCTTTTGCTTGCGCAGGTAGTCGGTGAGCCAGTCGGTATTGCCGCTGAGCGGCGCAGGGCCGCCGTCGAAGGTCAGCAGGAACAAGCGGTCGTTGAGTTCATCGCCATTGCGTTCGTGGTCGCCGAAACGCAGGACTTCACTGCTGATTTGTGGGAACAGTGCGGCTTTGCGCAGCAGTTCGTCGAGGTAGCGTTCGTGGAAATTATGGCTGGGGTTGGCCCAGCCTATATAGAAGGAGTTGTCGCTGACCTGGAATTTGCCGGCTTGCTCGCGCAGGTCGTCCATGCTTTCGACCAGGTAGCAGAATGAGGCGTCTTCTTCGCAGCTTTGTTGGGCGAAGGTGTAGTTTTCCAACAGGCGCTGCCAGAGCTGGCGGCGCAGGTCGTCGATGGCGGCCAGGTTGATGATCTTCAGCCCCAGGCGTTGTTTGAGCGCGGCTTCGTCCTGGGCTTCGCTGGCGATTAAGCTGTGGGCGAACATCAGGATCTCGGCGCGAGAAGCGACATCGAACAGCGCGGGGCTGCTGAGCTTTTCGGGCCAGGTGGTGCGGTCCAGACTGGCTACGTCAACCGGCGCCGCCTGGGCGCCCAGGCACAGCAAACAAGCTGACAGTAAAAACGCAATTCGCACACGGGGTCTCCCTTTCCAGAGTTGTCGGGCACTATAGCCGATCGTCCGGGCTGGGTTATTGGGTTGGTGGGGATATCCGTTATGTGGGTGATGGCCGAGATGGAAGCCGAACTCAATCGAATGTGGGAGCGGGCTTGCCTGCGAGGGCATCAACCCGGCGTACCTGGCTGACCGAGTTGCCTGCATCGCAGGCAAGCCAGCTCCCACAGAAAAGCCAAGCACTGCGGTGCTGGCAGTTGAACTCGGTCAACGTGTGGGAGCGGGCTTGCTCGCGAAGGGGGTGGATCCGTCAGCTCATGGGTAGCTGGCACACTGCCTTCGCGAGCAAGCCCGCTCCCACATTTGGAGCCCAGCGCATCAGATAGAGGTGTGTTGCTGTGCGCTTGATCCGCTTCTACCACTCAGGTCGGCTACCAAGTCGCCGTGCTCTGCTTTTGATCTGACAGGCCCCGTCAACCACGCTGGCCGAACGCAGGCGAGGCGCCGGGTGGTGAGTGGTTACTTTTGGCTGGGCCGGCATTCCGGGCGTTTGCCAAAAGCGACCCGCCGTAAGCGCGCAACCACCAGCCGCCGTTACCGCGGCAATGGATATACGCACACCCACAGCAGCCCCCTATCACCATCATAGGTGGAGTCAAACCCCGCGACCCCCTAGAATCCCCCCCACGATTACAGGAGCCAACTTCATGCTGATGGTGATTTCCCCCGCCAAAACCCTCGACTTCGAGTCCAAGCCGGTCACCCCGCGCTTCACCCAGCCGCAATACCTGGACCACTCCCAGGCGCTGATCGAACAACTGCGTGAACTGAGCCCTGCCCAAATCAGCGACCTGATGCACGTCTCCGACAAGATCGGCGGCCTCAACGCCGCGCGTTTCGGCAGCTGGACCCCAGCCTTCACGCCGGAAAACGCCAAGCAGGCCTTGCTGGCCTTCAAGGGCGACGTCTACACCGGCCTCAACGCCGAGACCTTCAGCGACGCCGATTTCACCTACGCCCAGGACCACCTGCGCATGCTCTCGGGCCTGTACGGCCTGCTGCGCCCGCTGGACCTGATGATGCCGTACCGCCTCGAGATGGGCACCAAGCTGGCCAACGCCCGCGGCAAGGACCTCTACGCCTTCTGGGGCACCCGCATCAGCGAGTGGCTCAACGAAGCGCTTGCCGATCAAGGCGATGACGTGCTGCTCAACCTGGCCTCCAACGAGTACTTCTCGGCGGTCAAACGCACGGCCCTGAACGCGCGGATCATCAACACTGAGTTCAAGGACCTGAAAAACGGCCAGTACAAGATCATCAGCTTCTATGCCAAAAAAGCCCGCGGCATGATGAGCCGCTTTGTGATCCAAGAGCGCATCAACGATCCGGCCAAGCTGAAGCAGTTCGATCTGCAGGGCTATCGCTTCAACGCCGAGCAGTCCAAGCCGGACAACCTGGTGTTCCTGCGCGATCACGCACCGGAATAAAGCCGTACCCGCTCTAAAAAACACTGAAATCCAACTGTGGGAGCGGGCTCGCTCGCGAAGGCTGGTCGAGTCAGAACATCGGTTACTGACAGACCGCCTTCGCGAGCAAGCCCGCTCCCACATTTTTTTGCGCGCATTTCAGGCCCACAATCGTCATTAATATGGCGCCAAAAAATATCCTGTCGCATTCCTAACGAATTTTTCACTCGACATTTCTGAATTTTTTTCGTAGTGGCACCACTTTTTTAAAACACTAGTGGCACAAAACTATCCCTTCGTGCCAACTACCTGTAACTACTGGCCCAAATAGCAAGTGCTATCAATATAGTACCAGTGCCATCTTTTCTAATATTTCAAGAAATTTCCGAAAACAGGATGAGTGGCCAGGAACTTCACCCTAAAGCACCGCTCATACCACCGGTAACGAAATTCTCTGTTGCTGTAAGAGATGACTTACATGGCGACCAACGGAAGTAGCAAAGTTGTCACATTTAACTTTGACTCAGGGGTCATATTACAAACCGATTAGTTAAGCGCGGCGATAAGGATGCATTGCCACCCACTATAAGGCCAAGGCTCAGCTTCCCCTAATGGGTCAGTGAGACAACCCAAGCCATTGATACTTAAAGGCTTACAGCCTCTATCAAGGCTCTGCGGCACTGGCGCCAGGCCCTTCTCCCAGGAAGGCCGGCTGCATTATAGGGCAAGCCCCAATAACAAGGCCACGTTTCGCACAACTTGAGTGCAATAGTTAGTCACTCGTTATTCAACATGCCTGTACGCGGCAAGTCGGCGTCTATTCGCCCAACTTTCGCGGCATCAGTGACGCTTGCAAACATGAACTCCGGCCATCTAATTGGCATGATTAATATCGTCTTCAATGACAAAGAGGTAAATGCGATGCGCATCAGCATATTTGGTTTGGGTTACGTTGGCGCAGTGTGTGCCGGTTGCCTGTCTGCCCGTGGCCACGAAGTGGTCGGCGTGGACATCTCCAAGGAAAAGATTGACCTGATCAATGCGGGCAAATCGCCAATCGTTGAACCGGGTCTGGGCGAACTGCTGAGCCAGGGTATCGAGACCGGGCGGCTGCGCGGCACGACCAATTTCGCCGAGGCCATCCGCGATACCGACTTGTCGATGATCTGCGTGGGCACGCCCAGCAAGAAAAACGGCGACCTGGAACTCAACTACATCGAATCGGTATGCCGCGAGATCGGTTTTGTCCTGCGTGACAAAACCACCCGCCACACCATCGTGGTCCGCAGCACCGTATTGCCGGGCACCGTGGCCAATGTGGTGATCCCGATCCTCGAAGACTGCTCCGGCAAGAAAGCCGGCGTCGACTTCGGTGTTGCGGTCAACCCGGAATTCCTGCGTGAATCCACCGCCATCGCCGACTACGACCTGCCACCGATGACCGTCATCGGCGAGTTCGACAAAGCCTCCGGCGATGTCCTGCAGTCGCTGTACGAGGAACTTGACGCGCCGATCATCCGCAAGGACATCGCCGTTGCCGAAATGATCAAGTACACCTGCAACGTGTGGCACGCCACCAAGGTGACCTTCGCCAACGAAATCGGCAACATCGCCAAGGCCGTCGGCGTCGATGGTCGCGAAGTGATGGAAGTGGTCTGCCAGGACAAAACCCTCAACCTGTCCCAGTACTACATGCGCCCGGGCTTCGCGTTCGGCGGTTCGTGCCTGCCCAAGGACGTACGCGCCCTGACCTACCGCGCAGGCTCCCTGGACGTGGAAGCGCCGCTGCTCAACTCGCTGATGCGCAGCAACGAATCCCAGGTGCAGAACGCCTTCGACATCGTCGAAAGCCACGACAAGCGCAAAGTCGCCCTGCTGGGCCTGAGCTTCAAGGCCGGCACCGATGACCTGCGTGAAAGCCCACTGGTGGAACTGGCGGAAATGCTGATCGGCAAGGGCTACGACCTGAGCATCTACGACAGCAACGTCGAATACGCCCGTGTTCACGGCGCGAACAAAGACTACATCGAAGGCAAGATCCCGCACGTGTCGTCCCTGCTCAACTCGGACTTCGACGCGGTGATCAACAACTCCGACGTGATCATCCTTGGCAACCGCGACGAGAAATTCCGTGCCCTGGCGCATAACGCACCACACGGCAAGCAAGTGGTCGACCTGGTGGGCTTCATGTCCAAGGCCACCAGCGTGAGCGGCCGCACCGAAGGCATTTGCTGGTAACAGCAACAGCAAGTTCCGGGCTGCAAGCGTACCAATCCCCAGCGCTTGCAGCCTGGAGCCTTCTTCACCTTCGGATGACGCTTATGTCCAAGTTAAAACACGTACTGCTCCAATCCGCCGGCTGGCTGTTGTTTTTGAGCCTGCTGATGGGACTCGCCCTGCTGTTACCGGCGAGTACGTTCGACTCCGAGTCGAAGAATTTTATTTTCCTGATTGGCGCCGTCGGCATCTGGCGCTACTCGATGGGTGCTACGCATTTCTTTCGCGGCATGCTGTTCCTGTACGTGGTCTACCCACACCTGCGCCGCAAAGTGCGCAAGCTGGGCAAAGCCGCCGACCCCTCCCATGTATTCCTGATGGTCACAAGCTTTCGTATCGACGCGCTGACCACCGCCCAGGTGTACAGCTCGGTGATTCGCGAGGCCATCGAATGCGGCTTCCCGACCACCGTGGTCTGCTCGTTGGTGGAAATGAGCGATGAGCTGCTGGTGAAAAGCCTGTGGGAACGCATGAACCCGCCGGACCACGTGAAGCTTGATTTTGTGCGCATCGCCGGCACCGGCAAGCGCGACGGTCTGGCCTTTGGCTTTCGCGCCATCTCCCGCCACCTGCCGGATGACCGCGCCGTGGTTGCGGTGATCGATGGCGACACCGTGCTCGCCGAAGGTGTGGTTCGCAAGACCGTGCCGTGGTTCCAGCTGTTCGGCAATGTCGGCGGCCTGACCACCAACGAGTTCTGCGAAGTGCGCGGCGGCTACATCATGAGCGAATGGCACAAGCTGCGCTTCGCCCAACGCCACATCAACATGTGCTCCATGGCCCTGTCCAAGCGCGTGCTGACCATGACCGGGCGCATGTCGGTGTTCCGTGCCAGCGTGGTCACCGACCCGGGCTTTATCGCCGACGTTGAAAGCGACTCGCTGCAACACTGGCGCCTGGGCCGTTTCAAGTTTTTGACCGGCGATGACAAGTCCAGCTGGTTCAGCCTGATGCGCCTGGGCTACGACACGTTCTACGTGCCGGACGCCGCGATCAACACCGTGGAACACCCGCCGGAAAAGAGCTTTATCAAAGCCAGCCGCAAGCTGATGTTCCGCTGGTACGGCAACAACCTGCGCCAGAACTCCCGTGCCCTGGGCCTGGGTGTACGCCGACTCGGCCTGTTCACCAGCGTGGTGCTGTTCGACCAGCGTGTGTCGATGTGGACCTCCCTGCTTGGCCTGACGGTGGCCTTTATCGCCACCTTCAAATACGGCGGCGCATTCATCCTCGCGTACCTGCTGTGGATCGGCATCACTCGCCTGATCCTGACCCTGCTGCTGTCGTGCTCCGGCCACAAGATCGGCCCGGCCTACCCGGTGATTCTCTATTACAACCAGATCATGGGCGCGCTGGTGAAGATCTACGTGTTCTTCCGCCTTGATCAACAGTCCTGGACCCGCCAGGACACCAAACTGACCCGCGATTTGGCCAGCTTTCAACGTTGGTTCAACACCTGGTCGTCTCGGACCATGACCTTCTCCGCCGGCAGCATTTTCGTCGCCGTGTTGCTGATGATGGTCTGACCCTGCCAAGCCTGAATTAACTAGGAACTACACACCATGAATAGCCAAGTAAACGCCAACGTTGTCCACGAATCCGAAGCCCAGCGCCAACATGCCCGGGTGAAAATTCCGGCCAAGCTGCGCTTCTTCAACACCGACCGCACCCAGACCGAAGCACGGGTGATCGACCTGTCCGCCGGCGGCCTGGCGTTCACCGCCACTCAGCCGTTGACCGTCGGTGAAGTGCACAAGGGCCGCCTGCAATTTGTCATCGATAACCTCGGCCTGGCGATGGACGTAGAGCTGCAGATTCGCTCCTATGACCGCCAGACCGGCCGCACCGGTTGCCAGTTCCAGAACCTGGACGCCCAGGATATTTCCACCCTGCGCCACCTGATCACCTCGCACTTGTCCGGTGATATCGTGACCATGGGCGACGTGCTGGCGACCCTGCAGCGCGACAACTTCACCAAGGCGCGCAAGGTCAAGGACGGCGGCAGCAACATGAGCGCCGCGGGCCGCCTGCGCGCCGTGGTGTTCAGCGCAGGTATCTTCATCGTCGGCCTGGCAGCGTTCGGTTTCATCTTTAAATCGGTGTACGGCATGTACTTCGTCAGCCACGCTCAGGCTGGCCTCGTCAGCGTGCCGGGCATGAACGTGACCATGCCGCGTGACGGCACCGTGCAAAGCCTGCTCAAAGGTGACGCGGTCGCCGCCAAAGGCGCGCCACTGGCGACCTTCAGCACCAGCATGCTCGATGTGCTCAAGGGCCATCTGGACGAAGACCAACTGCAACCGGCCAAGGTTGAGGAGCTGTTCGGCAAGCAAATGACCGGCACCCTGACCTCGCCTTGCGATTGCGTGGTTGCCCAGCAACTGGTCGCCGACGGTCAGTACGCCAGCAAAGGCGATGTGATCTTCCAACTGGTGCCACGCGGCAGCCTGGCCAATGTGGAAGCGCGCTTCACCTACCGCCAGTTCGCCGACGTTCGCCCAGGCACACCGGTGAGCTTCCAGGTTGCCGACGAAGAACAGATCCGCACCGGCACCATCGTCAGCAGCACCAGCCTGAACAGCGCCGACCTGTCTTCCGACATCCGCGTGCAGATCAAGCCGGATGCGCCGCTGGACAGCACCTACGCCGGTCGCCCGGTAGAAGTGACCAGCGACCGCGGCCCATCGCTGAACTGGTTGATCGATAAAGCCACGGCTCACGGTCTGTAAGCGAGGACATGCCTGTGACGACTCCTATTCCGACTACTCCACAATCCTTGTGGGAGCGGGCTTGCTCGCGAAGGGATCAGCGCGGTATGCCTGATGTACCGCGTCGCCTGCTTCGCGAGCAAGCCCGCTCCCACATTGGATCTCTGTGCACACTGGCATTGGCGATCTCTTTGACTGGTTGCGCCGGCCTGCCCGACCAGCGCCTGGCCAACGAAGCCCTCAAGCGCGGCGACACGGTCACCGCCCAGCAAAATTACCAGCAGCTGGCAGACCTGGGTTACAGCGAGGCCCAAGTGGGCCTGGCCGATATCCAGGTGACCACCCGTGACCCCGAGCAAATCCGCCAGGCCGAAGCCACCTACCGCGCGGCCGCCGATACCTCGCCACGCGCCCAGGCCCGTCTGGGTCGCCTGCTGGTCGCCAAGCCCGGTGCCACCGAGGCCGAGCAGCACGAGGCTGAAGGCCTGCTGAAAAAAGCCTTCGCCAATGGCGAAGGCAATACCCTGATTCCGCTGGCGATGCTGTACCTGCAATACCCGCACAGCTTCCCCAACGTGAATGCCCAGCAAAAGATCAGCAAGTGGCAGGCGGCGGGTTACCCGGAAGCAGGTTTGGCTCAGGTGCTGCTGTACCGCACCCAGGACACCTACGACCAGCATCTGGATGACGTGGAGCGCATCTGCAAGGCCGCGCTGAACACCACCGACATCTGCTACGTCGAGCTGGCCACGGTCTACCAGAAAAAAGCCGAGCCGGAAAAACAGGCCGAGCTGCTCAAGCAAATGGAAGCCGGCTACAGCCGTGGCACCGTCACCGCACAGCGTGTCGACAGCGTGGCCCGCGTGTTGGGCGATGCAACCCTGGGCAAGACCGACGAGAAAACCGCGCAAGCCCTGCTGGAAAAAATCGCCCCCGGCTACCCCGCTTCCTGGGTCAGCCTGGCGCAACTGCTCTACGACTTCCCGGAACTGGGCGACGTCGATCAAATGATGAAGTACCTGGACAACGGCCGCGCCGCCGACCAGCCGCGCGCCGAGCTGTTGCTGGGCAAGCTCTATTACGAAGGCAAGTGGGTCCCGGCAGATGCCAAGGCCGCCGAAGCACATTTCGAGAAAGCCGTGGGCAAGGAAGTGGCCGCCGATTACTACCTCGGCCAGATCTACCGCCGTGGCTACCTGGGCAAGGTCTATTCGCAAAAAGCCCTCGACCATTTGCTCACTGCTGCGCGCAACGGCCAGAACAGCGCCGACTTCGCCATCGCGCAATTGTTTTCCCAAGGCAAGGGCACCAAGCCCGACCCATTGAACGCCTACGTCTTCAGCCAGTTGGCTAAAGCCCAGGACACGCCAGAGGCCAATGACTTGGCCACGCAGCTCGAAGCCCCGCTCACGCCAGAGCAACGCGCCGAAGGCCAACGCCTGGTGCAACAGGAACTGGCCGCGCGCGGCACCCTGGCCCAGAGCACGCTGCAACTGCACGCCCTGCAAGAAGAAGACGGCGAGGAATCCCTATGAAGCTCAACCCATTCGTCAAGGCCGGCATCGGCCTGACCTTCGCCCTGCTGTGGTCGTGCCCGACCCTGGCCGCGCTGACCGAAGCCAAGAACTTCGGCCTGGAAGTCAAAGCCACCGCGCAATCGGAAGATGACCGCGACCTCGGCACGCAGAAAGGCGGCGACGTCAACGGCATCGGCCTTGACCTGCGCCCGTGGGTCTACGGCGAAAGCGGCGCGTGGAGCGCCTACGCCATGGGCCAGGCGGTCGTGTCGAGCGACATCATCGAAACCGACACGCTGCAACAGTCCTCCGATGACACCACCGAACAATCGAGCAACGACGACCGCAAAGCCAAAAAGAACTACCTGGCGCTGCGCGAGTTCTGGGTCGGCTACAGCGGCTTTACGCCCTACCCTGGCGAGATCCTCAAGTTCGGCCGCCAGCGCCTGCGCAATGACGACGGCCAATGGCGCGATACCAACATCGAGGCGCTGAACTGGACCTTCGACACCACCTTGCTCAAGGCTAACGTCGGCGCTGCCGAACGCTTCAGCGAATACCGCACCGACCTCAAGGAACTGTCGCCCAAGGACAAGGACCGCCAGCACTTCTACGCTGACGCCGCCTACCAGTGGACGCCGGGGCAGTGGATCGGCCTGCGCGGTCATCACACCCATGATGACGGCAAGCTCGATTACGCCGAACCGGGCGTAGCCACCGACCCGTTGGACAAGCGCGAAAACGGCGACCTGACCTGGCTCGGCATCGAAGCCAACAGCGACGCCTACAACTGGCGCAACACCAACACCGTCAACTACTGGGCCAGCGTCACCGGCATGAAAGGTGACCGCGACACGGTCAACGCACTCAACGCCGACGGCACCCGCCCCACCCAGGCCAAGCGCAGCGATGACGTGAGTGGCTGGGCGACTGACCTGGGCGTGCGCCTGCGCCTGGACCCGCAATGGCAAGTCGGCGCGGCGTACTCCCGCGCAAGTGCCAACTACGAGCAGAACGGCCTGCAAAGCAACCGCTCGAACTGGACCGGCACCCAGTCGCGCGTGCACCGCTTCGGCGAGGCGTTTCGTGGCGAGATGAACAACATGCAGTCCATGAGCCTGTTCGGTTCCTGGCAGCTGCGCGAGGACTATGACGCCAGCCTGGTCTATCACAAATTCTGGCGTGTCGACGGCAACAAACCGGTGGGCAGCAACGGCATCGATGCCGTGCAGAACAACACCGATGACGTGACCGGCGCGATCCTGTCCAGCACTTCCCTGCCGCTTGAAGACGGCAAGAAAGACCTGGGCCAGGAGATGGACCTGGTGGTCACCAAGTACTTCAAGAAAGGCCTGTTGCCGGCTGCGCTGAGCCAGTCGATCGACGAACCGTCGGCCCTGGTGCGC
Source organism: Pseudomonas sp. MF08831 (assembly GCF_059862645.1). Classification (NCBI taxonomy): domain Bacteria; kingdom Pseudomonadati; phylum Pseudomonadota; class Gammaproteobacteria; order Pseudomonadales; family Pseudomonadaceae; genus Pseudomonas; species Pseudomonas sp. MF08831. The sequence continues at coordinate 235,305 of NZ_JCBCUX010000009.1, forward strand.
TTGCGTGCCGGTGTGTTCAAGCCAGGTGACGCGTATGGCAGCCAGGTCGACTCGTACATGCATCGCGCCTTTGTCGACGTGATCTGGAAGTTCTGATGGGAGCCTGCGCAATGATTCCTCAAAAAATGCTGGTTGCCGCGATGCTGATGGCCAGTGCCACAGCCTTCGCCGACACCCCGCAGCAGGGCAAGGCGCCGACCATCGCCAAAGAACTGCAACAGGCCAAGACCTACACCATCTCCAGCCCGCCGACCGCGCCGCTGGAAATGGCCAAGCCTGCGCTGCCGGACCTGTCGGGCTACACCGCCGCGGCGATGGAAAAGAAGATCGTCAGAAGCAAACCCGGCAAAGTCAGCATCCGCCGCATGATGCAGGAAGACGCGCTGAAGGACTTTATCGGCGGCGATAACAAGATGGCCGAATGGGTGGTGCGCCAGCACGGCATTCCTCAGGCGATCTTTGTCGACGACGGCTACCTGAACCTCAAGGACCTGCTCGGCAAAGTGCCCAAGCAATACCTGAGCGAAACCTCACCGGGTGTGTTTCTGGCCAAGCTGCCGATCGTGGTCGGGCGCAAGGGCATTCTGGAAATCGACAAGAAGACCCAGGAGCTGCGCCTGTCCCAGCAAGCCGGTTCGTTCCTGATCAACGACGGCCAGTTGTTTGTGCGTGACACAAAGATCACCGGCTGGAATGAAAAGACCAATGGCCCGGCGCTGTTTCAGTCGCCCAAGGAGTTTCGCCCGTTCCTGCTGGCCTGGGGCGGCACCGAGACTTACGTCGCCAACAGCAAAATGGCGAGCTTCGGCTACGCCAACAGTAAGTCGTACGGGGTGAGTATTTCCCAGTACACGCCGAACATGGCCAAGGTGCTCAAGCGCCCTGAGCCGACCGGCTGGATCGTCGATTCCGAGTTCTCGGACATGTGGTACGGCTTCTACTGCTACGAAACCACAGGCTTCGTGCTCAAGGGCAATACCTACAAAGACAACATCGTCTACGGCATTGACCCGCACGACCGTTCCCACGGCCTGATCATTGCGGACAACACCGTCTACGGCACCAAGAAGAAGCACGGCATCATCATTTCCCGGGAAGTGAACGACAGCTTCATCTTCAACAACCGCAGCTACGACAACAAGTTGTCGGGCCTGGTGATCGACCGTAACAGCGTGAACAACCTGATTGCCGACAACGAGATCTACCGCAACCACACCGACGGCATCACGCTCTATGAGAGCGGCGACAACCTGCTGTGGGGCAACAAGGTGATCAGCAATCGTCGCCACGGCATTCGCATCCGTAACAGCGTGAACATTCGCCTGTACGAAAACACCTCGATGGCCAACGGCCTGACCGGCGTGTACGGCCACATCAAGGATTTGACCGACACCGACCGCGACATCGCGCTCGACCCGTTCGACGCCAAGGTTTCGCTGATCGTGGTCGGCGGTGAACTGGCCGGTAACGGCAGCGGGCCGCTGTCGATCGACTCGCCCTTGAGTGTCGAGCTGTACCGCGTGTCGATGCTGGCGCCGACCAAATCCAGCGGCATCAGCTTCAACGGCGTGCTGGGTGATCGGCAGGAAGAAATTCTCGACCTGTTGGTGCGCCAACAGAAAGCCGTGCTGATCGACCCTGTCGAACGCCAGACCGAAATGCAGGACTGAGGATGACCCTTATGCACCCACACATGATCAAATTGCTGAGCCTCTCGGGTCTGACCCTCGGCCTGCTGGCGGCCAGCCAAGGCGTGCGCGCCGATGACGTCAAAGCGCCGACCTTTACCGCCGAACCGTGCTGCAGCCTGTGCCCCGCGGCCCACGACGCGAAGAACTACACCACGCGTTATCAGCAGAACTTCACCACCCTGGTGCAAGCCCAGGGCGACTGGCTGTTCCGTACCCAGGAAGACCTGCGCACCGAATTTGACACCAGCCCCGCCGGCTACAAACGCATGCAACAGCTGCACGATGCGTTCAAGGCCAAGGGCGTGGAGCTGGTGGTGGTTTACCAGCCGACCCGTGGCCTGGTGAACCGCAACAAGCTCAACCCCGAAGAGAAAGCCAAGTTCGATTTCGACAAGGCACTGGGTAACTACAAAACCATGCTGGGTCGTTTCGCCAAGATGGGTTACGTGGTGCCGGACTTGTCGCCGCTGACCAACGAGCAACTCCCGGATGAACTGCCGGCCCACGATTTCTATTTCCGCGGCGACCAACACTGGACGCCCTACGGTGCCCAGCGCACCGCGAAAATCGTCGGTGCCAAAGTGCGTGCGATGCCTGAGTTTGCGGACATTCCCAAGCGCGAATTCGAAACCAAGCGCTCCGGACGCATGGGCAAGACCGGCACCCTGCACAACATGGCCGGGCAACTGTGCGGCACCAGCTACGCGATCCAGTACATGGACCAGTTCACCACCGAGCCCAAGGGCGAAGCGGGCGACGGCGACTTGTTCAGCGATTCGGGCAACCCGCAGATCACCCTGGTCGGCACCAGCCACAGCGGCAAGAACTACAACTTCGCCGGCTTCCTGGAACAGGAAATCGGCGCCGACATCCTCAACGTCGCCTTCCCCGGCGGTGGCCTCGAAGGCTCGATGATCCAGTACCTGGGCAGCGACGAATTCCAGAAAACCCCGCCGAAAATTCTGATCTGGGAATTCTCGCCGCTGTACCGCCTCGACCAGGAGACCATCTACCGCCAGATGATGTCGCTGCTCGACAACGGCTGCGAAGGCAAGACCGCGCAGATGAGCGCCAGCACCACGCTCAAACCCGGCAAGAACGAATTGCTGGTCAACAGTTCGAACAAAGACCTGCGTAACAGCAGTCACCAGGTCGACATCCGCTTCGCCGACCCGTCGGTGAAAACCCTGCAAGCCACCCTCTGGTACATGAACGGGCGCCACGAGGACATCAAGATCGAGAAACCCGAAACATCCGATACAGACGGGCGTTTCGCCTTTGAACTGCGCACCGATGAAGACTGGGCCTCGCAGAACTTGCTGGCCGTGGAAGTGCAGGGTCCCGAAGCGGGCGCTGCCGCGCAGAAAGTCGAAGCGAAAATTTGCACACGCAACGTATTCCCTGCCGGTGGTCAACAGACCGCATCGGCCGGGCAATGAGGTTACCTATGCAGAAGTTATTGATTCCAACGCTGCTGGGCCTGGCGATGTTCGCCGGTTCAGTCAACGCCGCCGCGCCACTGCGTCCACCTCAGGGCTATTTCGCCCCGGTGGAAGCGTTCAAGACCGGCGACTTCAAGAATGACTGCGACGCCATGCCGGCGCCGTACACCGGCTCGCTGCAATTTCGCAGCAAGTACGAGGGTTCGGACAAAGCCCGTTCCACACTGAATGTGCAATCCGAAAAAGCCTTTCGCGACAGCACTGCCGACATCACCAAGCTGGAAAAAGACACCAGCAAGCGCGTGATGCAGTTCATGCGCGACGGCCGTCCGCAGCAGCTCGAATGCACGCTCAACTGGCTGACTAGCTGGGCCAAGGCAGATGCGTTGATGTCCAAGGACTTCAACCACACCGGCAAGTCCATGCGCAAATGGGCGCTGGGCAGCATGGCCTCGGCCTATGTGCGCCTGAAGTTCTCCGACTCGCACCCGTTGGCCAACCACCAGCAGGAGTCGCAGGTGATCGAAGCCTGGTTCAGCAAAATGGCCGACCAGGTCGTCAGCGATTGGGACAACCTGCCGCTGGAAAAAACCAACAACCACTCCTACTGGGCCGCCTGGTCGGTGATGGCGACGTCCGTCGCCGTCAACCGTCGCGACCTGTTTGATTGGGCCGTGAAGGAATACAAGGTCGGCGCCAATCAGGTCGATGACCAAGGCTTCCTGCCTAACGAATTGAAGCGTCAGCAACGGGCGTTGTCGTATCACAACTACGCATTGCCGCCGCTGTCGATGATCGCAAGCTTTGCCTTGGTCAACGGCGTGGACTTGCGCCAGGAAAACAACGGCGCGCTCAAACGCCTGGGCGACAAAGTGCTGGCCGGGGTCAAAGACCCGGAGATCTTCGAGAAGAAGAACGGCAAAGAGCAGGACATGAAGGACCTCAAGGAAGACATGAAATTTGCCTGGCTTGAACCCTTCTGCACCCTCTACACCTGCGCCCCGGATGTGCTCGAACGCAAGCATGGCATGCAGCCGTTCAAGACCTTCCGCCTCGGCGGTGACCTGACCAAGGTCTACGACCCGACGCATGAAAAGGGCAACAAAGGAATCTGACGGAACACGGTTACAAATGTGGGAGGGGGCTTGCCCCCGATAGCAGTGTGTCATTGAACACAGATGGCGGCTGTTAGACCGCCATCGGGGACAAGCCCCCTCCCACCGTTTGAGCCGGTTTCGTCAGTAGCAATGTTGTACGGCCTCCCCCGAAATCGTGGGGGGGTTTGGGGGGGCTCTGGCCCTTGACTGTCTGTTAAACATGGAGAGATCGGGATGGTTTTCTCGTCCAATGTGTTCCTGTTTCTGTTCTTGCCGATCTTTCTCGGCTTGTACTACTTGAGCGGGCAACGCTATCGCAACCTGCTGCTGCTGATTGCCAGCTACGTGTTCTACGCCTGGTGGCGAGTGGACTTCCTGGCGCTGTTCGCCGCTGTAACGCTGTGGAATTACTGGATCGGCCTCAAGGTCGGTGCAGCAGGCGTGCGCACCAAGCCGGCCCAGCGCTGGCTGCTGTTGGGCGTGGCGGTCGACCTGTGCATCCTCGGCTACTTCAAGTACGCCAACTTCGGCGTCGACAGCATCAACGTGATGATGAAGTCGGTGGGTCTGGAGCCGTTCATCCTCACCCACGTGTTGTTGCCGATCGGGATCTCGTTCTACATCTTCGAGTCCATCAGCTACATCATCGACGTGTACCGCGGCGACACCCCGGCCACGCGCAACCTCATCGACTTTGCGGCGTTCGTGGCGATCTTCCCGCACTTGATTGCCGGCCCCGTGTTGCGCTTTCGCGACCTGGCCGACCAGTTCAACAACCGCACGCACACCCTCGACAAGTTCTCCGAGGGCTGCACGCGGTTCATGCAGGGTTTCATCAAGAAGGTGTTCATCGCCGACACCCTGGCGGTGGTCGCCGACCATTGCTTCGCCCTGCAAAACCCCACCACGGGCGATGCCTGGCTGGGTGCGCTGGCGTACACCGCGCAGCTGTACTTCGACTTCTCCGGCTACAGCGACATGGCCATCGGCCTGGGCTTGATGATGGGTTTTCGCTTCATGGAAAACTTCAAGCAACCGTACATCAGCCAGTCGATCACCGAGTTCTGGCGTCGCTGGCACATCAGCCTGTCCACCTGGCTGCGTGACTACCTGTACATCACGCTGGGCGGCAACCGCAAAGGCACGCTGATCACCTACCGCAACCTGTTCCTGACCATGCTGCTCGGTGGTCTGTGGCACGGTGCGAACATCACCTACATCGTGTGGGGCGCCTGGCACGGCATGTGGCTGGCGATTGAAAAAGCCATCGGCCTCAACACCGCGCCGCGCAGCTTCAACGTGGTGCGCTGGGCCTTCACTTTCCTGCTGGTGGTGATGGGCTGGGTGATCTTCCGCTCCGAGAACCTGCACGTCGCCGGCCGTATGTACGGCGCAATGTTCAGCTTTGGCGAATGGTCGCTGTCGGAACTCAACCGCGCCAGCCTCACCGGCCTGCAAGTGGCAACCCTGGTGGTGGCATACGCAACGTTGGCGTTCTTCGGTCTGCGCGATTTCTACACCAACCGCCCTGCCGAGAAAGCCAAGCCGGCCGACCCGAGCCTGATCAAGGCCGTGCCGGGCGACAACCCGGACAGCATCCACCAGCCAGGTTTCACCGTCGGCCAGGACGCCGCCGTGCAGCCAGCCTACTGGACCGCTGACTGGCCACGCTACGCCATGCGCGGCGCTGTACTGCTGCTGTTCGTGGCGTCGATTCTGAAACTGTCGGCGCAGAGTTTCTCGCCGTTCCTTTACTTCCAATTCTGAGGGGAGCCGACCATGACCCGTTCATTCCGCGTCCTCTATATCGCGCTGTTCCTGCTGGTGCTGCTGGCCCTGGGCGCCTGGTCGATGCGCAGTTTCTTCGGCTTCAGCACCAATGCCGACGCGACCGTGCTTAACGGCCGCTGGACCAAAGCCGTCGAGACGCACTACGACGACCAGTTCCCGATCAAGCGCATCGGCACCAACCTGTGGGCCGCGCTGGACTACAAGCTGTTCAACGAAGGCCGCCCTGGCGTGGTGCTGGGCCGCGATCACTGGTTGTACAGCGACGAGGAATTCAACCCGATCGTCAACGAAGACCAGAACCTGCAAGGCAACTACGCGCTGGTCGAAGGCGTGCGCCAGAAGCTCAAGGCTCAGGGCATTGAGTTGGTCATGGCGATTGTGCCGGCCAAGGTGCGCCTGTACCCGGAACACCTGGGCGAAGTGAAACCGGCGAGCATCCACGCCAACCTGTATGAGGACTTCCACGCCCGTGTCGCCGCCGACAAGATCATCGCGCCCGACCTGCTTGGCCCGCTGCAACAGGCCAAGCTGGGCGGCACGCAAGTGTTCCTGCGCACCGACACCCACTGGACCCCGGACGGCGCCGAAATTGCCGCCAAGCAACTGGCCAAGGTGATCACTGAAAAGGCCCCGCTCAGCGGTGAGCCGCAGCGCTTTGTCACCGAAGCCGAAAAAACCGAGCCGCATAAAGGCGACCTGCGTCTGTTCCTGCCGCTGGACCCGCTGTTCGAAAACCTGATGCCGCCCAAAGAGCCGCTGCAAAAACGCGTCACCCACCTGGCTGAAAACAAAGGCGACGATGGCCTGTTCAGCGACAGCGAAACCCCGGTGGCACTGGTCGGCACCAGCTACAGCGCCAACCCTAACTGGAACTTCGTCGGCGCCCTCAAGCAAGCCTTGCACAGCGACGTCATCAACTACTCCGAAGACGGCCACGGCCCGATTCTGCCGATGCTCAGCTACCTCAAAAGCGACGACTTCAAGAACAGCCCGCCACAGGTGCTGATCTGGGAGTTCCCTGAACGTTATCTGCCCGTCAACAACGAAATCGGTGATGCCGACCCGCAGTGGGTTGCGCAGCTTAAACAAGCCGGTTCGCGCCTACAGAACATGGCACTGAACACCCCAGCTAAAACCCAAAAATCCGAGACGCCCGACCGGGCGCAAAACTGAAAGAGAGGTAACTCACATGACTTTCACTACTACTCCGCGTCGTCTCGCCAAGACCCTGGCCATTGCTGCCGGCTTGAGCTTCGTATCGATGTCCGCCTTCGCCGGGGGCGACGCCGCCCTTTACGGCCCAACCGCGCCGAAAGGCTCAAGCTTTGTACGTGTGTACAACGCCAGCAACCAGGAAGTCAGCGCCACCGTCGGCGCCACCAACCTGAGCGACGTTGCGCCACTGGCCAGCAGCGATTTCAGCTTCATGCCCGGCGGTGACTACAGCGCCAAGGTCGGCAGCCAGACCGTGCCGGTCAAACTCGCCGCCGACCACTACTACACCCTGGTCAACAGCGGCAGCGGCCAGCCCCAACTGATCGAAGAACCGCCGTTCAAGAACAAGCAGAAATCCCTGGTACGCGTGCAGAACCTCAGCGACAAGGCCCTGACCCTGAAAACTGCCGACGGCAAGACCGATGTGGTCAAGTCGGTGGCCGCCAAGGGCCGTGGCGAGCGCGAAATCAACCCGGTGAAGGTGAGCCTGGCGTTGTATGACGGTGACAAGAAAGTCGGCGATGTGAAGCCGGTGGCGTTGGAACGTGGTGAAGCGGCGGTGCTGTATGTCACCGGCTCGGGTTCGAGCATTTCGCCAGTCTGGGTGAAACGCCCAGTTTCGACCCGCTAATGATTTCTCTGTGGGAGCCGGACTTGCCCGCGATGGCATCACCTCGGTGTCACTGACAGACCGAGTTGCCTGCATCGCAGGCAAGCCAGCTCCCACAGAGACCGAGACAAAAACAAGAGTGGAACGACAAACCTTCGTAGCTCTGACCCAAATCGATTCAAGGAGAAACCCCCATGATTCCAGTAATCCTTTCCGGTGGTAGCGGCTCACGTCTTTGGCCGCTTTCGCGTAAACAGTTCCCTAAGCAATTCCTGGCCCTGACCGGCGAGCACACCCTGTTCCAGCAAACCCTGGAGCGTCTGGTGTTCGAAGGCATGGACTCCCCTATCGTGGTCTGCAACAAGGACCACCGTTTCATCGTCAACGAGCAACTGAGCACGCGTAAGCTCGAATGCCAGCGCATCCTGATGGAGCCGTTCGGTCGCAACACTGCGCCGGCCGTGGCCCTGACAGCGATGATGCTGGTCAACGAAGGCCGCGACGAGCTGATGCTGGTGCTGCCGGCCGACCACGTGATCGACGACCAGAAAGCCCTGCAACGCGCCCTGGCCCTGGCCACCGTGGCCGCCGAGCGTGGCGAGATGGTGCTGTTCGGCGTACCGGCCACCCGTCCGGAAACCGGTTATGGCTACATCAAGTCCACCAACGATTCGCTGCTGCCCGAAGGCGTGAGCCGCGTTGAACAGTTTGTCGAAAAACCCAATGAAAAACGCGCCGTCGAGTTTGTCAAAAGCGGCGGTTACTTCTGGAACAGCGGCATGTTCCTGTTCCGCGCCAGCCGCTTCCTCGAAGAGCTGAAAAAACACGATCCGGACATCTACGACACCTGCCTGTTGACCCTGGAACGCAGCGAGCAGACCGCCGACACCGTGACCTTCGACGAAGCCACCTTCGCCTGCTGCCCGGACAATTCCATCGACTACGCCGTGATGGAAAAAACCCAGCGCGCCTGCGTGGTACCGCTGAGCGCCGGATGGAGCGATGTAGGTTGCTGGGCCTCGCTGTGGGCGGTCAACGACAAAGACGTCCACGGTAACGTCAGCAAAGGCGACGTGGTGATCCAGGACAGCCGCAATTGCATGATTCACGGCAACGGCAAGCTGGTGTCGGTGATCGGCCTGGACAACATCGTGGTGGTGGAAACCAAGGACGCGATGATGATTGCCCACAAGGACAAGGTCCAGGGCGTCAAGCAGATGGTCAGCACCCTGAACGACCAGGGCCGCAGCGAAACCCAGAACCACTGCGAAGTCTATCGTCCGTGGGGCTCTTACGACTCGGTGGACATGGGCGGCCGCTTCCAGGTCAAGCACATCTCGGTCAAGCCGGGCGCGTGCCTGTCCCTGCAAATGCACCACCACCGCGCCGAGCACTGGATCGTGGTCAGCGGCACGGCCGAAGTCACGTGTGACGAGAACGTGTTCCTGCTCTGCGAGAACCAGTCCACCTACATCCCGATCGCCTCGGTGCACCGCCTGCGCAACCCGGGCAAGATCCCGTTGGAAATCATCGAAGTGCAATCGGGCAGCTACCTGGGCGAAGACGATATCGAGCGGTTCGAAGATATCTACGGACGCTCCACCCCGGTAGAACGTGGCGTGTCGGTGAAAACTATCGCGCAGTAAAACAGTCGTAGAAAGAAGCCCTCATCCAGCCCATTGCGTCCCCTATCCGCAGTGGGTTGGGTGGGGGCTTTTTTTTGGGTTTTGGGGGGAATGTGCAGGCCTCATCGCAGGCAAGCCAGCGCCCACAGTTAACCGCATTCCAACGGATGTACCCGGTCAACTGTGGGAGATGGCTTGCCTGCGATGGCGTCCGAAAGCACAAAAACACTTATGCACTGAACACCCGAGCTACCTGAACGGGACCAGCCTGCAATTGGCCGAAACCGGTTTGGTCTTGGTTCAGGCGTGCATCGAAGGGTTGCAGGCGGACTCTTCTGCTCAGTCAGTCATCGGGGGCGAGCCCCCTCCCACCTTTTGATTGGTGAATGCAGTCCAAGGTGGGCGCTGGCTTGCCTGCGATGGCGGCCGCCCAGCCAACACACCGCTCAAGCTCGCCAATCCCACCTACGCTTAAGTTAGGATGCTCGTTCCCTATTCGAGGTGGTCTCCATGTTCTTCGGCGTTCTCCTGATCATCACCTGGCTGATCCTGCTGCTGCGCTACCCGGCCAAGGCGTTGCCGGTGTCGCTGGCGGCCGCCGTCGGCCTGGGCTTTGTGGCGATTTGGGTGGTGTGGCTGGACAACCGCGAAGCCTCGCAACTGTCGCGCCTGGAACTGCGCATCAGCTATGCGCCGCAGGAATGCCCGCCAGACCGGCCGCTCAAACTGGTCCTGAGCAACGGCAACGACGTACCGCTGACCGAACTGCGCTGGCGCGTTGCAGCCTATGCGCCGGGCGACTCCGTCAACCTGGCCGACAATGTCTACGCCGCCCCACGCTATCGCGGCCCCGGCGAGCTGCAGGCCGGCGCCACCTGGGACGACTGCCTGCCCACACCACCGCTGCGCCCCGGCTACCGCCCACAAACCCTGGAATTTCGCGCCGAGCACCTGCAAGGCAGTTTCTCGGACTGACAAAGGATTGATTCATGCCCACTGTACTGATCACCGGCTGCTCCAGCGGCATCGGCCGCGCCCTGGCCGATGCCTTCAAAACCGCAGGCTATGAAGTGTGGGCCAGCGCCCGCCAGCCTGATGATGTCAGCGCCCTGGCTGCCGCCGGTTTCAAGGCCGTGCAACTGGACGTCAACGACGCCATGGCGCTCAAGGCGCTCGCCGAACAGATCGGCGGGCTGGACGTGCTGATCAACAACGCCGGTTATGGCGCCATGGGCCCGCTGCTCGACGGCGGCACCGAGGCCATGCAACGCCAGTTCGAAACCAATGTGTTTTCCATCGTCGGCGTGACCCAGGCGCTGTTTCCTGCGCTGCGTCGCGCCAAAGGCCTGGTGGTGAACATCGGCAGTGTCTCCGGCGTCTTGGTGACACCGTTTGCCGGCGCCTACTGCGCCTCGAAAGCGGCAGTGCACGCGCTGAGCGACGCACTGCGCATGGAGCTGGCGCCCTTTGGTGTGCGCGTGATGGAAGTGCAGCCGGGCGCTATCGACACGCACTTTGCGAAAAACGCCGGCGCCCAGGCCGAGCTGTTGATCAACGAAAAATCGCCATGGTGGCCGTTGCGCGAAGGCATTCGTGCGCGCTCCCAGGCCTCGCAGAACAACCCGACCTCAGCCGAGCAATTCGCGGCGCAGGTGTTAAAGGCGGTGCAACAGTCAACGCCGCCAAGGCTGCTGCGCGCGGGCAATGGCTGTCGGGCGCTGCCACTGATGGCGGCCCTGGTGCCCAAGGCCCTGTTGGAAAAAGTGTTGAAGAAGCGCTTCGGCCTGTCGGGCTCGCTCTAGCCTTTCATGAAATCAATAAACGCCCGCACCTTGAGCGGCAAATGCCGGGTGTCCGGGTACATCGCGTAGATCCCCTGTGGCGCAAAGCGATGGTCCGCCAACAAGCGCACCAAGCGCCCCGCCGCCAGGTCATCCTGCACCAACCATTGCGGCAGCACCGCCACGCCGTGGCCGCGCACGGCAAACGCCTGAAGCACGGCCGCACTGTCGGCCACCAGCGCAGTCGGCCCGGCGCGGTATTGATGCTCGCTGCCGGCCGGGTCGGTCAGGCTCAGTTCGGTCAAACGGCCATGGCCCAGCTTGGGCACCTGTTCCAACGCATCCAGCGTTTGCACCTCGGCAAACTCGGGCGCCGCCACTGCAAACACCTCAAAGGTCGACAACTGCACCGCACGGTGGTTGGAGTCGAGCAGGCGACCCAGTCGAATCGCCACATCAAAGCGTTCGGAGATCAAATCGGCGTGGGTCGAGGAAGTGGATAAGTGAATGTTCAGGTCCGGGTGCAAGCGGCGAAAGGCTTCCACCGCCGGAGCAACCACTGCCAGCGCATATTCCACCGTGGTGGTGATGCGCAACATGCCTTTGAGCTGAGCATGTTCGGAGCGCGCCTCCTCCACCGCCAGGCGCGCTTCTTCAAGCATGCGTGTGCAGCGCAGGTAAAAGCGCTCGCCGGCATCGGTCAGCGCCAGTTGGCGGGTGTTGCGGGTCAGCAGGGTCACGCCCAGCTCCGCCTCCAGGCGCTTGAGGTTGAAGCTGACCACGGCGCGGGTCTGGCCCAGCAAATCGGCCGCTGCGGTAAGCGAACCGGCCTCTACTACAGCCTTGAAGGTGTCGAATCGGTCCAGGCTGACCATCGGCCACGCCCTCCTTTGTCAAAATATTTTTGACAAACTAACAGGCAAACCGGCGTAGCCCAAACCCTGCCGGCGGCCTACCCTGCGCGCTTCATTCGCAGGATCGCGTCCATGACCTACCGCTCGAAAGTCGCCTGGATCTTTTTATTCGGCTTTGCCCTGGACCTGGTGAACATGTTCGTCGCCACGGTCGCCTACCCGGACATCGCCCGCGAACTGCACGCCTCGGTCACGCAATTGGCCTGGATCAGCAACGCCTACATGCTTGGGTTGACCGTGATCATTCCCCTGAGCGTGTGGCTGGCGGCACTGATGGGCGAGCGAACGCTGATCGCGGCGAGTCTGCTGTTGTTCGCGGGGGCTTCGCTGATGGTCGGCCAGGCGAGTTCGATCCAAACCCTGATTGGCTGGCGGGCGCTGCAAGGCTTGGGCGGCGGACTGCTGATTCCCGTGGGCCAGGCCATGGCCTACCGGCATTTTCCAGCGGCAGAACGCAGCCAGTTGACGGCGCGGGTGATGTCGGTGGCGCTGCTGGTGCCGGCGCTGTCGCCGGCCCTGGGCGGGTTGATTGTCGACAGCCTGTCGTGGCGCTGGATCTTCTACGCCAACCTGCCGCTGGCGTTGATCACTTTGCTGCTGGCACTGCTGTGGATAAAACCTGACGCGCCTGCCACGGAGCGCCCGGCCCTGGACGTGGGCAGCATCTTCAAGCAGATCCGTAGCCCGATGCTGCGCGTGGCGATGTTGGTCTATCTGTTCATCCCCGGCGTCTTTATCGGTACCAGCCTGATCGCCATCCTCTACCTGCGCGGCCTCGGCTATGACGCCACGCAGACCGGCGCGCTGATGCTGCCGTGGGCACTGGCGTCGGCGCTGGCGATTTTCCTGAGCAAGACACTGTTTAACCGCTGCGGCCCCAAACCCTTGCTGCTGGCGGGCATGGCGTTGCAATGCATCGGCATCCTGTTGCTTAACCAACCCGCCTGGGTGATTGCGGCCTATGCCTTGATGGGCCTGGGTGGCAGCTTGTGCAGCAGCACCGCGCAGACGCTGGCGTTTCTCGACATACCCGCAGAACGCATGGGCCATGCCAGCGCCCTGTGGAATATCAATCGGCAAGTGAGCTTTTGCCTCGGCGCGGCGGCGCTCAGTGCGCTGTTGTCGGCCTTGGATTCCTTCGCCATAACCTTCACGATAGCGGCAGCCCTGACACTGCTGCCCCTTTTTGCAGTGCTGCGCCTGGACGCTTCCAGAGTACGGACACTGCTTCACCCAGCCAACGAGCCCAGCCATGATTGATTACAGCGATTTTTTTGAAGAAGTGATCCAGACCCATGTCGAGATCGAGCAATGGTTTGCCGGCGTTGCGCCTGAAGGCACACTGCAAACGTTGCTGGCGCGCTTCTCACCCGACTTCAGCATGATCGCGCCCGCCACCGGTACGCGGGTAAATGCGGCCGGGGTGAAGGCACTGTTTACCCGCCTTGGCGGTATGCGCCCGGGCTTGAAAATCACCTTGAGCGAAATGACCGGGATCGACCGCCATGCACGCGGCGCCACGGTGACCTACCGCGAACACCAGATCGATGACAGCGGCACGCAGACTGATCGACGCGCCACCGTGGTGTTCGAGAAGCAGGCCAGTGGCGCCTTGCTGTGGCGCCATCTGCACGAAACCTTTATCAAGGCTTAACAGGGTCAAAACTGTGGGAGCGGGCTTGCTCGCGAAGGCGGCGGATCAGTCAGCACTTGCTTCAACTGACACTCCGTCTTCGCGAGCAAGCCCGCGCCCACATAAGCCTGCTCCCGCCGTTAGTGTTGTGTTGGGTTGACGATGACGGTGCAAGTAATGCCTGCCGCCAACAGCACGCCTTCGGGCACTTCATCAATGTGAATGCGCACCGGCACGCGCTGGGCCAGGCGCACCCAGTTGAAGGTCGGGTTCACATCGGCGATCAGTTCGCGGCTCTCGGGGTTATCGCGGTCGTAGATGCCACGCGAGATGCTTTCCACGTGGCCCTTGAGCGTCTCGCCACTCATCAATTGCATATCGGCCTCATCACCAACTTTGACGTGGGGCAGCTTGGTTTCTTCAAAGAAGCCATACACCCAGAACGAATTCATATCGACCACGGCCATTTTTGCTTCGCCGATGCGCGCGTAATCGCCCCGGTGCACGTTGAGGTTGGTGACGTAGCCGTCCACCGCCGCCACCACTTGAGTGCGTTTCAAATTCAGCTCAGCCGCTTCCAACTGCGCCAGCGCGTGTTGGTAATCGGCCAACGCCGAGTCGGCGATGTTGCTCGCGTCGTCGCGGTTTTCCTTGGAAATCACCAGGGCGTCGAGGTCGGCGCGGCGGTGCGCGTTGACCTTGCGCATCTCCCACGTGGCCTTGCGCGAGGCGACCAGCGACTGCGCCTGCTTGACCGCGATGCGGTAGTGCTCGGGGTCGATCTGCATCAGCAGGTCGCCCTTCTTCACCAACTGGTTGTCACGCACCGGCACCTCCACCACTTCACCGGTGACGTCGGCCGCCACGTTGATGATGTCGGCGCGCACACGACCGTCGCGGGTCCACGGGGTCTCCATGTAGTGCACCCACAGCGTGCGGCCAATCCAGATCGCCAAAGCCAGTACCAGCAACGTCGCGAGCAGGCTGAAAAACTTTTTCATCGGGGCATTCTCAACGGTAGACGGTCAGCGCCAGGGCGCCGAACAAGCAGACGAACAGGCTCAGGCGCAGCAACGCCGGGTGCCAGAAAAAACGGTACAGGTCGAACCCGGCCAGGAAGCGGTCCAAGGCCCAGGCCAGCCCTGCGGCGATAAAAAACATCAGGGTCATGGTCGGCATGTAGATGCCGTGGAATGCGATTTCACGAGGCATTCGGGGATCCTTTGAGGGCAGCCAGGGGCGATTGCGGGTCCAGCAACGACGTGCGGATAAAGTGCAGGTAGCTTTTCACCCGGCGCAACGCCGAGGTGTCGAAGTGCGGGGCGAAGGGTTCATCGGTGGCCTGCACGCGGCTGATCGCATGGTCGACGGCAATCAACCCGCGCTCCAGGTTGCTGGCGCTCGGTTGCAGGAACAGCCGCACCAGCGAGCGGCCCATCACGCGGATTGCCTGGCGCCAGGGTTGCGACTCGGCATACGCCGGGTGCACCGGCAATATCGCCTGCTCCTTGCGCAACTCGATGATCGCGTGGCCGACTTCCAGCACCACAAACATCCAGCGCAGCAAGTCGCGTTGCACGTGCGGCTGGCCGACGGCGAGGCCGTAGGCCTGGTGCAGCAGGTCGCGGGTGCGGCTTTCAAAGCTCGACGCCAGGCCCTTGAGTTTGCCGCTGATGGCGTACACCACCTGCTCACGCAGATCCTGTTCCAGGCGGCGCCATAGCCAGCGGCTGTTCGGGGGCAGGATAATCGCGCCAGCTGCCGCGCACACCAGCATGCCAATGACCATGGCGATGTAGTCATTGATAAAGCTGTAAGGGTTGTAGACCGTCAGGTTATCCGGCACCGAGCCAGTGCTGAAAAAGATCAGCAAGCCCACGCCGACGCCGGCGTATCGCGGGCGTGAGGCGAGGAACGAGCCGAAGATAATCACCGGTGCAAGCATCACGCACAGCAGCGGGAAGCCATCGATCCACGGGAACACAAAGAACATTTCGACGAAGCCCACCAACGCGCCGATCAAGGTGCCGCAAGCCATCTGGAAGGCCATGCGTTTCGGGTTGGGCGTGGCGGCAGACAGGCCGACGGTGGCGGCGGCGATCAGGGTCATGGTCGCGCCGCTGGGCCAGGCGGTGGCCACCCAGTAACTGCCCAGCACGATCAGGATAAAGGACGCGCGAATCCCTGAAGCGGCGCAGGCCAGCCAGTTGGTTTTCGGCGTGTAGGCTTCGCTCCATCGCTCGCGCTCATGGCTGTGATCGGCCAGCGATGCGTGGGTCTGCGCGTAGTTGTGCAGGTCATCGACAAAGCGGTAAAGCAACTCGTAGGCGGTATGAAAATCCAGCTGCTCGGCTTCGCTCGGATTGCCCTGCTGAAAATTCGCACGCAGGCTGCGCACCTTGGCGGGCAGTCCATCCTTATAGGCGCTCAATTGATTGACCAGGCGCGCCGCGTCGGGGCTGGTGAGCGCACGGCCGGAGAAACCGTCAAGGACTTCGGCCAGGTCTTGCAGGCCGGGCTTGATGGCCGCGGCAACGTGATCGGCTGCATCCGTGCGCAGCCGTTCAAGCAACTGGTGCAAGGCGTTGAAGCGCGTGGTGATGCTCATGAATTCACTGTTGAGGCGACTCAACCGGCCATTGCGCCGCCGCATGTGCGGGTCTTCAAATACGGTAACGCTGCGCAGCCCTTCCAGGCCCACGGCCTCGGCGATAAAGCGCACATTGCTGGCCTCGAACCCTTCACGCTGGCTGCGCCCACGCAGGCCGTCGGTGACAAACAGCGCGAACACGCCGAAGCGCTGGTACAAGGCGTTGCGCATCGCGGCGCTGCTGGTTTGCGGCAGGATCGCGGCGCTGACCAACGTCGAGCACAGTATTCCCAAAGAGATTTCCAGCACCCGCCACACCGCCGCCATAAAGGCCCCGTCCGGGTGCGCCAGCGCGGGCAAACCCACCATCGCCGCGGTGTAACCCGCCAGCACAAACCCATAGGCGCGAAAGTTGCGATTACGCGTCGCACCGGCCGTGCAAATGCCCACCCAGATCGCCAACGCGCCGAGGAACAATTCGGTGTTCTGCGCAAACAAAGCGATCAACAAGACCATCACCGCCGACCCCGTCAGGGTGCCCAGGAAGCGGTAAAAACTCTTGGCGAAGACCTGGCCGCTCTGCGGTTGCATCACGATAAACACAGTGATCATCGCGGTGCGCGGTTGCGGCAGTTCCAGGCGCATCGCCAGCCACAGCGTGAGGAACGCGGCGATCAGCACCTTGAAGATATAGACCCAGGTCACGCCATCGCTGCGTGCCCAGTCGAAAAAACCACGGCGCCACTCCAGGGAGTGCAACCAGCGCAGCGGTGCAGGCAAGGGCGTCATCAAATCCTACTCAGTGATCAAACACGGCAAGTGCCGCCGGGGTTTTGCTCGGGAGGGTCTTGGTGTCTGGCGGCGCATCGTTGCCGGCGCCGAGCCCGCCGCCCAGGGCGGTGACCAGTTCGGCGTGGGCACTCAGGCGTGCGGCTTGCACCTGTTGCTCGATTTGCTGCTGGTGAAACAGCAAGGTCTGGGCGTTCAGCACGTTGAGGTAATCGGTGAGGCCGCGCTGGTACGCGATCATCGCGATGTCGTAGGTTTTCTGCGCAGAGGCCACGGACTGCGCAGCGAAGGACGCCTGCTTGTCCATCGATTCGCGGCGGATCAACTGGTCGCTGATGCCCTTGAGCGCGTTGACCAGCGTCTGGTTGTACTTGGCCACGGCCAGGTCATAACCGGCGCTGGCTTCGCCCAGTTGCCCACGCAAACGACCGCCGTCGAAGATCGGCAAGGTGATCGCCGGGCCGACGTTGTAGTTGAGTTTCTCGCCACTGAGAAACCCCAGCATGGCGCCGCCGGTCGCCATGTAGCCGAGGCTGCCGACCAAGTCGACGTTGGGATAGAACCCGGCATGCGCCACATCGATGCCACGCGCTTGCGCGGCGACTTGCCAGCGGCTGGCGACCACGTCCGGGCGCTGACCGAGCAATTGCGCCGGCAAGCTCGACGGTAATTTCAGCGGCGCGGCGAGGGACAAACTCGGGCGTTGCAGTTGCGCGCCCTCGCCCGGACCTTTGCCCGCCAAGGCAGCCAACTGGTTACGGCTCAGGGCGATTTCCTCGTCCAGCGCGTCGAGCTGGCGATGGGTCTCCGGCAACGGCGTTTCGGCCTGGCTGACGTCGAAGTGCGTGCCGATCCCGGCGTTCAGGCGTTTATTGGCCAGGTCGAGAATCTGCTGTTGCTGGGCCAGGGTGGCGGCGACGATGTCGCGGTTGGCGTAATGCAACGACAACTGGATGTAGGCGCGCACCACGTTGTTCTGCAATTCGAGCTGGGCCTGGCGCGCTTCGGCGGCGCTCATATGCGCCAGGTCGACGGCGCGTTCGCTGGCGTTGCTTTCGCGGCCCCACAGGTCAAGGGCATAGCTCAGGCCCAGGGACGAATTGTTGTCCCAGGTGGTTGTTCCGCTCAACTCGCCGGGGCCATAGAACTGATCCTTCGGCCAGTTGTGGCGTTTGAGGGTGGTGTCGCTGTTGATCTGCAACGACTCAGCCGACTCGGCAATGCCGGCCATGGCCCGCGCCTCACGCACCCGCGCGGCGGCCATGGCCAGGCTCGGGCTGTTTTGCGTGGCACGTTGCACCCACTGATTGAGTTGCGGATCGCCATAGGCTTGCCACCATTGCGTGGTGGGCCAGTGGGCGTCGTGGGCGGCACTCTGGATGGCTTGGTCGGTGGCCAGGTTATTGGCGTTGAGGGCCTGGCCTTGGGGGGCGATTCCTCCGGTTCCGATGCAGCCGCTGATTGCTAACGATAAGGCCCAAACACTGAGAGTCTTCAGCTCTCTGATGATGTGACGCGGCACGGCAAGCGTATTCCTGAGGTAGTGTTGCGCAAGAGGTGGCGCAATTCTAGGGGGCGGCATGGGGAACGATAAGCTGGCATTCCTGTGAATCTTTGTTACCGTTCAGGCGATAATCCGTTGGTAGGGATCACTGGACGGCGTAACTTTCTGTCACAATTTGCTATCTCCTCTGAGAACACTCCATGGACACTTTGCAAAACATGCGCGCTTTCAGTTGCGTGGCCGAAGCCGGCAGCTTCACCGCCGCCGCCGTGCAACTGGACACCACCACGGCCAACGTCTCGCGCGCGGTCTCCAACCTGGAAGCCCATCTGCAAACCCGCTTGCTCAACCGCACCACCCGCCGCATCGCGCTGACCGAAGCCGGTAAACGCTATTTGCTGCGTTGCGAGCAGATCCTGGCCTACGTGGAAGAAGCCGAAGCCGAAGCCAGCGACGCGCACGCGCGGCCGGCCGGGCAGTTGAAAGTGCACACCATGACCGGTATCGGCCAGCATTTCGTGATTGACGCCATTGCCCGCTACCGCCGTACGCATCCCGACGTGACCTTCGACCTGACCCTGGCCAACCGCGTACCGGACTTGCTCGATGAGGGTTACGACGTGTCGATCGTGCTGGCCAGTGAATTGCCGGACTCGGGGTTTGTGTCCCAGCGACTGGGCATTACCTACAGCATCGCGTGTGCGTCGCCGGATTACGTCAAGGCCAAGGGCTGTGCGCAACGGCCGCAGGATTTGCTCAACCATGCGTGCCTGCGGTTGGTGAGCCCGGTGATCCAGCTGGATAAATGGACCTTCAACGGGCCGGAAGGCCAGGAAAGTGTGGCGATCAATACGTCGCCGTTTCTGGTTAATTCGGCGGACGCGATGAAAACGGCGATCACCAGTGGCATGGGCGTGGGGTTGTTGCCGGTGTATGCGGCTATCGAGGGGTTGCGTAACGGCACGCTGGTGCGGGTGATGCCTAACTACCGTTCGCAAGAGCTGAACTTGTATGCGATCTACCCGTCGCGCCAGTACCTGGATGCGAAGATCAAGACGTGGGTTGAATACCTGCGCGGGTCGTTGCCCGAGATTTTGGCGGCGCATCAGGCGGAGTTGGTGGCGTATGAGTTGAGTGGGAGTCTTAGCGGGGCGCGGTTGGCTAACTGACTGGGCTTTGGGGTCGGGTTTTGGGGGGCATATCCGGTATTTGCGTGATGGCCACTTAGGGTTCCGCCCTTACGGCGGGTCACTTTGGAAAAGCCCCAAAGTAACCAAAGGGCTCTTGCCCCACCACTCGGCACCTCGCTTAGGCTCGGTGTGCCCTCACTCCGGCTTGAATCCGTGGGCCGCCGTGACGGGCCATCCATGGCCCAACACGGCTAACCCGGCGTCCTGCCGGGTTACCCACGGATTCAAGCCTGCGTTCG